>JAIOPI010000042.1 GCA_021413965.1 Lentisphaerota bacterium
GAGTTGGGTGTGGGCGTCCGGAGCCATGGCGTCGAACAACTGCGCCTACATCCTCCCGCTGAACCGGACGAACATCCTCAAGGTCGCGTTTACGAACCTGCCCCAACGCAACATGGATGTGCTTCTCAACCCCTACCACAATAAGACCCCGTGAACGCACCAATCTTTATCGACCTCAGAGACCACAGGAAGCGCCGCGCAGGCATAGTCCTGCCCAGTCTTCTTGCCGGGCTCTCTCTGGCCGTGCAGGCCAACGCGGTTGACCTCGGCGTGGTGTGGACCAACCCCACGAACCACACCGACGGCACCCCGCTGGATACGCCGGCGCTGATCCGCGTCGCCTACACACCGGCCGCGCTCATGGTGCAGTGGGGGACGCCCATGAGCGGCGTGCGCGTGGCAACCAATTCCTGGCTCGCCCCGCTCGCCGGCCAGCCGACCAACCATGTGACGGTCGAGATGACCAACAATCTTGGGACCGAGCAGAAGCTCGTCATCACCAACGTGCCCGCGAAGCTGTATGCCGTGCGCGCGACCGCCATCTGCGGCCACGGCGAAAGTGAACCGACCGCACCGGTGTTTGCCCCGGCCGGCAGCCCGGCAACGGTCACCATCCGGGTGAGCAAGTAGCTTCCGCAAGCGAGAGGAGACCCGATATGTCCACGCATGACGAAGCCGAGGAGTTCGAGCGGTCGAGTGAGCATCCGCACCACGGTGGTCACTGCTTCCACGAGAAGGACTGGGGCATCTTCTCCGCCTGGCAAAGCGAGAGCGCGTCCAAGCTGGACCGCATCCTGGCGCATGCGGCGGCCACCAACGGCCGGGTCACCGCGCTGGAAACGTCCTGGGCCTTCGCCAAGGGCGCCATCGCCGTCATCGTGCTGCTCGAACTCGTGCCCAAATTGGTGCTGATGTGGAGGACGCCATGAACCTGGACGGAAAGACCCCAAACGCCGGCCGCCGCAACTGGTTCATCCGACTCTTGGTCCGCCTGAAAATCCTGCACGCGGACGAACCGCGCCGCGCCGATCCAGTGTCCGCGCCCGCACCGGCCCCGCAACCGGTAGAGCTGGCCGACGATTTGGACCTGGCCACCGTGGTGTGGCATGAGGCCGACATCCGCGCCTGGCCGATCACGGCGGACCTCAAGGCGTACTTCAAGGGGAGCCAGTTGATGCTTGAGACAAAGCTCCTCAAGCACGTCAAAGGCGACGGGGACACGTCTGGCAACCCGTGGGTCATCGCCAGGTGCCCGGACGGCAAGCTGCACGCCGCGACGTGGGAGTGGATTTCGTACGGCCGGCAGAGCCGGGACGCATGGAAGCTGCTCGACTCGAACCACATCAATGTCAGTGCGTTCGACAGCGTGGATAAGGCGCCCGGGACCGTCGTGTACGTGGCCGTTAGCGGCTGGGCGCGGACGGCGAAGCGCAGCGCGGAAATCCGGACACCCTTCCGAAAGGTGCTGTTGCCCTGATGGGATGACATGCCCGCTCCTGGCACATGGACTTACGGGCCGCTGCCCAGCGTCTACACGCCCCAAGGCGCCGTGCTGGAAATGCTGCCCGACAACCGCCGCATGCGCCTGCTCAACAAGGTGACCTGGACTGACGCCCAGGGCGTCTCACACAGCGCCGATCCCGGGCTCGTCACTGACGGCCAATCCATCCCGCGCCGCCTTTGGGACGAAGTCGATTCCCCGTTCACCGGCCCCGGCCGCGAGCCCGCGCTGATCCACGACCAGGACTACCAGGCCGCCGAGGAACTCGATGAGGCTGGCCTGCACGACCAGGCCAACAGCCTCCGCCGCGCCGCCAACTGGACCTTTGCCCGCGGAATCGCCTCTCGCGGCGGCCGCCTCAAGGCTGCCGTCGAGGGGGTGGGGGTTTGGATCGGGCGGATGTGGCAGCGCCTCGCGCGCGACTGACCTCGCCCGACGTGTACAACCATTATTATTGGTGACACGACCAATATAGTTGGTTGATACTGGTGGCGTCGAAAAATCAAAGGCATAAAGGTGCACCATGCTGGAGCCGTTGCTGGGATCAGCCAACTCTGAACGCGTTTTGCTGTTCGTGCACTCCCGCGGTGAAGGGTACGCGACAGAGATTGCCGCGTTCTATGACACCGATCTGTTCGGCATTCAGGCCCAGATTGAAAAGCTCGAACGCGGTGGGGTGCTCGTCAGTCGAAAGGTGGGACGTACGCGCGTCGTATCTTTCAGTCCTCGCTACCCCTTTCTCAAGGAGCTGAGGTCATTACTGACCAAGGCCTTGCATTTCTATCCCGAGGAAGATCGAAAACGCTTGGTGGTTATTCGACGACGACCGCGCCGTTCGGGGAAACCCCTGTGAAACGGATCCGCGACATGACCGTAGCGGAACTGGCTGGATACGTCGCCACGCACCTCCGGACCAAGGGGATCGATGTGGTTCTGTCTGGCGGCTCCTGTGTAATGATCTACTCCAATGGCAAGTACGTTTCGATGGACCTGGATCTCGTCAATACACGGTTTGCGCGCGCAAGCATGATCGGCACGGCGATGAGTGAACTGGGTTTTCGGGAACAGAACCGCTACTTCCGGCATCCGGAAACCGAGTGGATGGTGGAGTTCCCACCTGGGCCCTTGGGCGTTGGAGAGGAACCCGTCGGGCAAATCGACGAAATGAAACTCGCGACTGGGATACTGCGCATCCTGTCACCCACAGACTGCGTCAAGGATCGACTCACATGGTATTACCATAGCCAGGATCTCCAGTGTCTGGAGCAAGCCATCCTCGTCGCGGGAGCGCAACAAGTTAACGTGAACGAGATCGAACGGTGGTCGCGGGCGGAAGGGAAACTCGCCAATTTCCGTGACATCGCCGATCGCCTGCGCCAAGGAGGTCTGACCTGACAGTCCGGAACCGTAAGCCTTCTGTCCGTTTCCGCCTGGGCATCCAGGCGGGTGGCCCTCGGTTCTGCCGCATCCTGATGAGTGCCGGCGCCGGACAACTCGACCAGGCTGGGCATCGGGGCCAGAGAGGCAAAGCGGCGGCCGGCGCAAACGAAGCTTGCCGTTAGGAAGGCCCCGAAGGCGAAGAAGGTGACGAAGCGGAGAAAGAAGCAGGATCGTCCATGAGATACACCATCCGCGCCTGTTTGATTGTTTTCATGCTGGCTTGCTGTAATGGATGCATGACCCAGACGGTAACCAGGATGACTGGGGGAGGGGCGAAGACTGGCACGCCCGTGAGCAGCACCACCTACTGGATGTGGCAGCCGGAATTCTGGCAGCACAAATGACGTGACGTTCGGGTCGCTACCGCCATTGACCGCCTTTTGGTCGCCCAATTGACAGACCCGTTTCACCAATTGACCCCGGCCCAAATCCATTGTATCTGCACCTGTAGGGATAAGGCTATTGCGTGCCACGTGACAGATTGGGCCGAGTGGCAGATTTACCATGGCACACATTCTTCTACTCGATGACGAACCCGACCTGCTCAGCCTGCTGTCAAAGACCATGATTGCAGCGGGGCACGAAACCGTGACCGTAGACAGAGGCGATGCTGCAATCGATCGGTTACGAGAATCGTCGTTTGACCTTCTGGTGTCCGACGTGCGTATGCAGCCCGTGAACGGCATCGAGGTTCTAGCGGCTGCTCGCAAGATGAAGCCCGATATGCCCGTGATCATGCTCACCGCCTATGCGGATGATGCCACCATTCAAAAGGCGAAGAAGCTTGGAGCCTACGCCTACCTGATAAAGCCGTTCAATATCGGTGAGTTGCTTGACACCGTTAAACGGGCATTGGTGGACGCCAAAGCTGGCGGTAAGTTCAACGGGTAGCAGACACAGCACGGCTGCTCAACAAGGTCACCTGAACTGACGCCCGGGGCGTCGCGCGCCCACAGCGCCGATCCGGGCCTCATCACCGACGGCCAGTCCATCCCGCGCCGCCTTTGGGATGAAGTCGACTCCCCCTTCACCGGCCCCGGCCGCGAGCCCGCCCTGATTCATGACCAGGATTGGCAGACCGCCGAGAAGCTCGACGAGGCCGGCCTGCACGACGAGGCCAACAGCCTCCGCCGCGCCGCCAACTGGACTTTTGCCCGCGGAATCGCGTCCCGCGGCGGCCGCATCAAAGCTGCCGTCGAGGGGTGGGGGTGTGGGTTGGGCGAATGTGGCGAAGACTCGTATCCCGATGACCCTGCGCATCCGGCAGCGGCGAGATTAGCTCCGAGAGCGTGAACAACCGCGAGGCGACAGCGAGCCTTGGCCTCAACGTTCTCCAAGTGAATCGCCCTTGAGGGGCGACACCTGGGCGGCGCGTGTGTCTTGCTTCACCGCCAAGTTTACGAAGGCCGCGCGTCCGTCCAGCAATGGGCTCGGGATTCTTGGTGCAAGAAACGGGACTGTGGCAACTGTGGCAAAAAAAACTGTGGCAAAAACTGTGGCAAAAACTGTGGCAATTTTTGCGGGGCCTTGCGCGGGTTTGCGGGAAGTCGCCGAATTGCCGGCAGAAAGACCGAAAGCTCGTTTCGATCAATGTTTGCAGGCATCTGCTTGATGCTCTGCGAGTGTGGAAGTGGTCGGGGCGAAGGGATTTGAACCCTTGACCTTTTGGTCCCGAACCAAACGCGCTACCAGGCTGCGCTACGCCCCGCCAACGAAGTGAAACGTCGTACAGTACTGGAACCCGCCGGGATTACAAGCGGGAAAAGCGCGGCAACTCGCGCCGGCACCTCTGCGGGTCTCGAGGAGGGGATTGACCACGGAGGCGCGGTGACACGGAGTTTGGCTAGGAGGCGAGCGGACTCCGGGATCTCCGCCGGCTCCCCGTAGGAATGTTGCGCGGATTTTCCGCGGGCCGTACCATTTGGCTTGCTGTCGGAGCCTTCCGCAAGGCCGCCCCGCGGGAAATCCGCGCAACGATTGGCCGGAAGAGCGTTTGGACCAGGCATGCTGCTCCGTGCCTCTGTGCCTCCGTGGTGAAACATGCAAGGGAGAAACCCCGCAGAAGTGCCATGCGCCCTGCCCTCCCGTTTTCGGGTTTTCATCGGGCAGGGGATGTGCTAAGGCATACGGTTGCCGACGAGGAACGACAGGCACCCGGCGGGACGGGTGGGGTAGATGGTGAGGGAGACAATCCAGTATGGCCATATTATCGATCGAAGAAATCATGACGACGCTGCCGCATCGTTACCCGATGCTGCTCGTGGACCGCATCATCGAGTGCGATGACATCAAGCGCATTGTCGGCATCAAGAACGTGACGATCAACGAACCGTTCTTTCAGGGACATTTCCCGGGCGCGCCCGTCATGCCGGGCGTCCTGCAGCTCGAAGCCATGGCGCAGACCGGCGGCGTCCTGCTGATCCGCCTGCTGAAGAGCGCCGGGATCCCGTACTTCATGGCCATGGACAACGTGAAATTCCGCAAGGTGGTCAAGCCCGGCGACCAGATGCGCATCGAATGCGAGCTGATTCAGTCGCGCTCGCGGCTGGCCAAGTTCACCGGCAAGATCTTCGTGGATGGCGCGCTCGCGTCCGAAGCCGACCTGATGTGCATGGTCACCAAGGGGCCCGCGTCGGCATGACGGCGGTGCATCCCACGGCCGTGGTAGCGGCGGGCGCGGAACTCGGTCCGGGCGTGGACATTGGGCCCTATTGCGTCGTCGGGCCGAACGTGACGCTGGGCGAAGGGACGCGCCTGATGTCGCACGTGGTCATCGACGGCCGTACGCGACTGGGGGCGGGCTGCACCGTCTTTCCGTTTGCGAGCATTGGCACGCAGACGCAGGACTTGAAGTTCCGCGGCGGCCAGACGTTCGTCGAGATCGGCGACCAGACGACTCTGCGCGAATACGTGACGATCAACTCGGGCACGAATGAGGGCGAGGTGACGCGGGTGGGGTCGCGGTGCCACATCATGGCCTACTCGCACGTGGCGCACGCCTGCCGCGTCGGCAACGGCGTGATCATGGCCAATGCGGCCACGCTGGCCGGCGAAGTGGAGGTGGGGGACCAGGCGACCATTGGCGGGCTGGTGGGCGTGCATCAGTTTGTGCGCATCGGCACGATGGCCATCATCGGCGGCTGCAGCAAGCTGACACAGGACTGCATGCCCTACATGATGGTGGACGGCAATCCGCCCAAGGTGCATGGCATCAACCGCGTGAAGCTCGAGCGGTGCAACGTCAGCGAGCAGACGCAGCGGCTGCTGAAGCAGGCCTATAAGATTTTGTGCCGGGACGGACTGTCGACCACGCAGGCGCTGGAGAAGCTGGCGGCCGAGGTGGAGCGGAGCCCGGAAGTCGATGCCCTCGTGGCGTTCGTCCGGGAGTCGGCGCGGGGCGTGATCAAGTAGGCCGGGCAACCGGCCGGGAATGGGCGGCTATGAAGGTACGCGTGTGCATGGCGATCGCCATCGGCGTGGCGTGGGCCGCCACGCCCCTGCTGCCGCCGCGGGCGTGGAGCGAGGACGCGACGAATCCGGCGGCCCGCCTGCAGGCGCGGCTGCCGGAAATTCCCGAGCACGAAGCCACGATCAACTTCAGCTTCGACCAGGTCGCGATTCCGACGTTTGCCCGGCTGGTGGGCGAGCTCACGGGGCGCAAGATCGTGGTGGCCGACAACGTGCAGGGCAAGGTCACGGTCATCTCGCCGAAGATTCCGCGCTCGGAAGCGTACTCGCTGTTCGTTTCGATTCTCGAATCCGCCGGCTGTTCGGTGATTCAGGATGGGGACATTGACCGGGTCGTGGCGCTGGCGGAGCGGGCGACCCCCATGGCGCCCGTGGTGGGGGTGGATGAAGTGGCGCCCCAAGATGGCCTGGTCACGAAAGTCTTCCGACTGAAGCACGCCTCGGCCGGCGAGGTGCGCAAAATCCTGGAGCCGAAGGTGAGCGGCGGGCGAACCGGGGCCGTGGGCGTGATTGAGGAGACGAATCACCTGGTCGTCACGGACACGGCGGAGAGCATTCGACGCATCGAGAAGATTGTGGCGGAGATCGATCAGCCGGGCCTGTCCCGCATGACCGAGATCGTGCCGCTGCAGTTTGCCGCGGCCGAGGAGGTGGCGCGCGAGTTGAACGACACGATGTCGGAGTCGACGGACCGGGGTGAGCAGCTCAAGCGCAGGCTGCCGTCGGCCGCCGAATCGCCTCAGGAAGCCAACCGGCACGCGCTGGTGGTGGCCTCGCCGCATGCCAACAGCCTGCTGCTGGTGGGGACGGCCTCGCAGATCGAGGAACTGAAGACGATCATCGGCAAGATGGACATTGATGCGCCGTCCGGGCGCGGGCGTCTGAATGCGATTTTCCTGAAGTACATCAAGGCCGAGGACGCCGCCAAGAATTTGAAGGCGCTGCTGGGCCGACAGGACGTCCCGGCGGCCGGGCAGGGCAGCACGCCGGTGGTGACGCCGCGGCGCGACATCGCCATCGAGCCGAGCCCGGAGAACAACGCGTTGCTGGTGGACGCCAATCCCGGGGATTTCGAGGTCGTGAAGAAGCTGGTCGACCAGCTGGACCGGGTTCCCGAGCAGGTGCACATCGAAGTGCTGATCGCGGAACTGACGGAGGGCGACGGCTTCGATCTGGGCGTGGACATGGCGGCGCTGGACCTGCCGGGCAAGGTGGGCGATTACGCCATTCAGGGAAGCAGCACGTTGAAGGACAAGACGGAGTCCATCATGGACAACGTGCAGCAGGGCATTTTCCCGGGTGGCTTGACGGTGGGCGTGGCGCATGGCACACGGATTGACAGCTCGGGCAACGTGGTCGTGGGGTACCCGGGCATCATCAGCATCAATGCGATCAAGAAGGACAGCCGCTTCAAGATCCGCTCGAACCCCTCGCTGATGGCCCAGAACAACCACGAGGCGAGCGTCAGCATCGTGAACGAGATCCCGGTGCTGACGTCGACGATCCAGGGTGGGTCGGGGACCTCGCGCGACGTGATTCAGAACATTGAGCGCGTGGACGTCGGCATCAAGCTGAAGCTCACGCCGCATGTCATTCCGGGCGGCGAGGTCCGCATGGAGTTGAATCCGAGCATTGAGGCCGTGCTGGATCCGGGTTCGGACAGCCAGCAGCTGACGCCGACGATCGCGAAGCGCGAAGTATCGACGACGGTGACCGTGAATGACGGCGAGGTGATCGTGATTGCGGGCCTGACACGCGAGGATCAGAGCAAGACGGTCAAGCGCATCCCGATCCTGGGCTCCATTCCGTTAATTGGCTGGCTGTTCCGTCACACGGTGGAGGCGACGGAGAAGACCAACCTGCTGATCTTTGTGACGCCGACCATCGTCAGGGACAGTGCCGTCGCGGCGCGCCTCCGGAAGCGCGCCACCGATGCTACCGGGCTGAACTACCATGACGACGACAAACCATGACGATGGGGCCCCCGAGGGGGTGGGGGCGGAATGGGAGCGCCTTCAGGATATGGGGCGGCGCTACGGCTTGCGCGTGCTGGACCGGATTCCGGCCGAGGTATTGGACGCGACGCTGATCGTTGACCTGTCGGTGGAGTGGGCCCGCGCGCAGGGGCTGTTGCCGGTCACGATCGAGGGCGAAGCGTGTGTGCTCACCGCCGATCCCGACCGGGTGGCCCCGCAGGAGTATCTCGCGCTGCTGCTGGGGCGTGACCTGCGGCCGGTGCTGGCGCCACGTGCGGCGATTCTGGCGGCCATCGAGCAGTGTTACTACAGTCGTGAGGCGTCACCGGGCGAGTTTCTCAAGGATCTGGGGCCGGCGGAGCCGGCGCGGGCGCGGGCGTCGGAGTCCAGCCCCGACCTGCTGCAGGTTGCCACGGCTGCGCCCGTGACCCAGCTGGTCAACCTCATCGTGCTGGAGGCGGTCAAGCGGCGGGCATCGGACATTCATTTCGAGCCGTTTGAATCCCAGCTGCGCGTGCGGTACCGCATCGACGGCGTCTTGTACGAGCAGACTGGTCCTCCCAAGCACATGGAGGACGCGCTCGTGTCACGTCTGAAGGTGATGGCGCACATGGACATTGCGGAGAAGCGCCTGCCGCAGGACGGGATGGCGCGGGTACGGGTGGGGGAGCGCGAGATCGACGTGCGCGTGTCTACGATTCCCGTGGCCGAGGGGGAGCGTGTCGTGCTTCGTCTGCTCGACAGCCGCTCGGCGCTGCTGCCGCTCGCCGCATTGGGCATGGCCGACGGCATGCGCCAGCAGGTTGAGCAGGCGCTGGCTTTCCCGGACGGCATTCTCATTGTCTGCGGTCCCACGGGATCCGGCAAGACGACGACGCTTTATGCGGCGCTGGGCCGGCTGGACGCGACGCGCAAGAACATCCTGACCATCGAGGATCCGATTGAGTACCAGATCCCCAACATTGGCCAGATGCAGGTGAAGCCGAAGATCGGGTTGACCTTCTCCAACGGGCTGCGGCACATTTTGCGCCAGGATCCGGATGTGATTCTGGTGGGGGAAACGCGGGATCTGGAAACGGCCGAGATCGCGATTCGGTCGGCGCTGACCGGTCACCTGGTGTTCACCACCTTGCATACGAATGATGCGCCCAGCGCGGTGTTGCGGCTGGCCGACATGGGCGTGGCTCCGCACCTGCTGTCCGCCTGTCTGCGGGGCGTGCTGGCGCAACGCCTGCTCCGCCGGCTGTGCCCGGCGTGCCGGCGTCCCGTGACAATCGGGACCGGGCCCGTGCTGCGTGGGGTGCCGCCGGAGTGGGTGGCGCGGCATGTCGGGAGTCGCGTTTGGGAGCCGGCGGGGTGTCCGGAGTGTCTGGAAGGCTTCAAAGGGCGCGTGGGGCTGTTCGAGTACATGCCCGTGACGGACGCGCTACGCGAGTCCATCCGTGCGGGCGACACCGGGGCGGTGCGTTTGCGCCAACTGGCCATGAGCCAGGGCATGATCGACCTGCAGAGCGACGGGCTGACCAAAGTCCTGGGTGGCTTGACCAGCTTGGCGGAAGTCGTGGCGGTGGTGTGAGCTCGCCCGGCATCCTGCCCATCGGCCATCGCGTGTCTTGGGACGGCGCGGCCGGCCTGTCCAATTCTGGCGTTCGCACTGGTCGCGCCGTGCGGGCGCACGATGTGGTTGCCATGGCGGATTGCGGGGCAGGGTCATGAAAACGTTTGAGTACAAGGGCTTCACGGTGGCGGGGCAGACGCGGCGCGGGCTCGTGGAGGCACTGAACGTGAAGGAGGCGCGCGAGCGACTGGCCGCCGAAGGTGTGCTGGCCGAGCGCGTGGCGCTCACGGGGCGGCCGCAGGCCTTTCGCGTCGAGCAACGCACGATGATTTACCGGGAGTTGAGCGCGCTGTTGGTGGCCGGAATTCCGCTGGTGCGCGCGCTGGACATGCTGATCCAGGCCGCGCGCCAAGTCGGCCCGGGCTCGCTGCTGGCTGGTGTGCGCGACCGCGTGCGCGAGGGCGCGGGGCTGGCCGACGCCCTCGGGGCGGGGGCGGGGTCGGTTACTGATTTCGAACGGGCCGTCATCCAGGCGGGCGAGCGGTCAGGATCGGTATCGGATGTCCTGGGGCGCCTGGCGGATTTCCTGGAGGATCAGGAGCAATTGCGCGACCGCGTGCGCCGTGCCCTGATCTATCCGGCGATCGTCGTGGTCGTGGGGTTGTGTGTGGCGGGCGTCATGCTGGGCCTGCTGGTGCCGCGCGCCGAGGCGCTGCTGGGAAGCACGGGCCAGGCGCTGCCGGCGCTGACGCGCGCCATGCTGGCGTTGGTGCATGCGGGTGCGCGCTGGGGGGGCGTGGTGCTGGCGGCAGTGGCCGCCGGTGTGGCGCTGTTCTGGCGGCGCTACGCGCGAGACGAGGCCTATCGGCGTGGCTGGGACCAGGCGCGGTTCGGCTGGCCCCTGTGGGGGACGGGGTATGCGCTCCTGTGCAGCCTGCGATTTGCGCGGACGATGGCCATGCTGCTGCGAGGCGGGGTGCCGCTGGTCGAGGGCGTGGCGCTGGCGGGGCGAGCCACGGGGAGTTCGTGGATCGCGCACCTGTCCCTCGAGCAGGGCGAGGCGGTTCGGCATGGCGCGCGGCTGTCGGATGCCGTGGCGCATATTCCGCCTTTGACCGAGGCCTTGCCGGGATGGGTGCAGGTGGGTGAGGAGAGCGGGGATCTGGCCGGCATGCTGGATCATGCCGCGCGGCGCTACGCGGAACTCTGGGACCGCTACGTCAGCCGCGCCCTGGCCCTGCTGGAACCGGCGTTGCTGCTGGCCATCGGCGTGTTCGTCCTGCTCATCACCCTCGCCGTGCTACTGCCCGTGCTGTCTCTCAGCCAGGCCGTCAACATCCCCTAGCAGCCTGTCGGACTTGCGACAGTCGTTTTCATCAGTTTCGATAGCGTGGGTAAGCGCGGATGGTAAACTACGCGTCCATGAGCACACGCTTTGTGACGGTGGATCGGGAGACGCCGATGCTGTTGCCGGTGGAC
>JAIOPI010000038.1 GCA_021413965.1 Lentisphaerota bacterium
CCCCGCTGCGCGGGGCGGGCCAAACGCACAACGCATTGCCATCGCCCTCGCGGACTCGGGCGATTTCAGATGCGGAAAGGCACAACATCGTCTCAAACATGAACGTGGCAAAAATTCATCATGAAAACCGGGGATAGTCCTGGGAGGCGGAGGGGGATTCACCACGGAGACACGGTGGCATGGAGCAGCAGGTCCGGTTCCGTGCCACCGTGAGTAGAATGCATACTAGATCTAGTCTAGACTATATAATTGTGTCGACACGTTCCCGCAGGGTGCGTAGCCTCTACCCAAGGGCGGGGAACACAGGAGGGAGGCGCGAGCATGTCAAAGCCGGGTATTCGCAGGTGGGGGCTGTTGGTGAGTCTGTGCGCGCTGCTGATGGGGGGCAACGCGGCATGTGCGGCGTGTCCGTCCCCACAGGCACCGCTGGGCGCGACGCTTTCAAGCGGCGGCGCCACGTTCCGAGTCTGGGCGCCGTTTGCGCAGTCGGTCAGCGTGGCCGGCACGTTCAATCGCTGGAATGCCGCCGCCAATCCACTTTGCCCGGAAGGGAACGGCTGCTGGTCCGGCGAGGCCGCCGGCGTGACGAATGGGGCGGAGTACAAGTACGTGATCGTCAACAACGGGCAGACGCTCTGGCGGCAGGACCCGGTTGGCGCGCGCGTCGTCACCTCCACCGGCAATTCAGTCGTTTACGATCAGGGGCGCTTTGCCTGGACCGATGAGCAGGCGACGCTTGCCGGCGCGGAGAAGCTGGTGATCTATGAACTTCACATCGGCACCTTCAATGATCCCAATCGCGCCGACAAGATCGTCGGCACCTTCGACACGGCTGCGCAGCGCATTCCGTACCTCGCGGATCTGGGCGTGAACATGGTCAAGGTCATGCCGGTAGGCGAGTTTGCGGGCGACTACTCCTGGGGCTACAACCCGTCGTTGCCCTATGCGGTTGAGGGCGCGTACGGCGGGCCGGACGCCTTCAAGCGCTTTGTCGATGCCTGCCATGCGCGCCACATCGGGGTCACCCTCGATGTCGTGTATAATCACCTGGGTCCCACGGACCTCTCGCTGTGGCAATTCGATGGCTGGTCGCAAAACGGCAAGGGCGGGATCTATTTCTACCAGGATGGGCGGGGGGATACGCCGTGGGGGCCGCGCCCCGACTATGGGCGCCCGGAAGTCAGCGCCTACATCGCGCAGAATGCGCTCTACTGGCTGACGGATTACCACCTGGACGGGCTGCGCTGGGATGCCACCGCCTTCATCCGGAATGTGTACGGCAACAACAACGACCCGGCCAATGACATCGCCGCCGGCTGGGCCCTGCTGCAGTCCGCCAACGCCATGATCGATACCGTGCAGCCCTGGGTCATCAGCGTGGCGGAGGATCTGCGCGGCAATCCGTGGATGACGAAGCCCACCGGCGCGGGCGGTGCGGGTTTCGACAGCCAGTGGGACGGGGCCTTTGTGGATCTCGTGCGTCCGGCGCTCGAGACGGGGTCCGATGCCGCGCGCGACATGAATGGCGTCCGGGATGCGATCGCGCGCAAGTACAACAGCAACGTGCACGAGCGCGTACTGTATACGGAGTCGCACGACGCGGTTGCCAACGGCAGCCAGCGCGTGCCGTCGACGATCGACCCGACGAACCCGGGCAGTTACTGGGCGCGCAAGCGCTCCACGCTCGGCGCCGCGCTGGTGCTGTCGTCGCCCGGCATCCCCATGATTTTCCAGGGGCAGGAGTTTCTGGAGGATGGCTGGTTCAGCGACCAGGATCCGGTCGATTGGTCGAAGACGAACACCTACGCCAGGGTGCGGCTGCTCTACAAGGATCTCATCGCCTTGCGGACCAACCGCGGCAATACGACGCGCGGCCTGACCGGCCAGAGCCTGAACATTCACCATGTGAATAACACGGACAAGGTCATCGCCTTCCATCGCTGGCAGAACGGCGGGGCGGGGGACGATGTGATCGTGATCGCGAACTTTGCCAACAAGAAGTGGCAGACCGGCCAGAACTATCGCATGGGCTTCCCGCGCGCGGGCCGCTGGAACGTCCGATTCAACAGCGACAAGCGGATCTACAGCTCGGATTTTGGTGATTTCGGGCCGGCTTACGTCAACACGCAGAACACACCCTGGAACGGCATGGCCTACAGCGCCGTCGTCAGCCTGCCCCCCTACAGCGTGCTGATCCTGTCGCAGTGAGGGGCCTGCGGGACCCTATTCCGCCCACAGGCGATTCAACAGCCAGTCTGGCACGAGGTGGACGCGCGCGATGCTCTTCTGCGTCTCCGTGACATAGAACGCGCCGCCATCCTCGATGAAGTCGGGGTAGCTCATGCGCAGGTCGCGGTCCTGGGCGTAGAGCACGACCTCTGGGCGGCCCCAGTGAATGAGGCGTCCCGCCGGGCTGTCCGCTTCCACGCCGCCGAGGAACCAGGCCGGGTTGCGCCCTTCGTAGCTGCGTCCGCTGTGGTTGTGGAACCAGTACACATAGCGGCCGGCATAGGGCCCTTCCGCCAGGCGGCGGACGAAATTGGCCGCGCGCGGATGGGCGATCTGCGGCCCGCCGGGGAAGGCCGTCATGAATGCCGGCGTTGTCCAGGTCCGCCCGCCGTCGCGCGAATAGGACTGGCACGGATGCCCCGCCACCGTGCGGAACACGCAGAAGAGCGAGCCGTCGGACAGCACGGTGACGCTGGGCTCCTCCGCGATCGGGCCCTCGGGCGAGCGCAGGCCCCGGTCACCCAGGGGAAACGTGTCCCAGTGAATCTTGTCGGGATCGCGCTCCATGGCGATGTTGTCGCTGTGCAGGAAGCACGACTCGGACTCGGCGATGAAGCCCTCGCCGAAGCGCCCGACTTTGGAGAACCCGAGGATCATACCGTCGCCAAGCGGGACGGGTTTGCCCACGCCCCAGAAGAAGCGCACCTTGCCGCCGTAGGGGTTGGCGCGGTCGATGGCCATCTCGCGCACCGGGATGGTGTAGCGCGACGGGGACCAGGTCCGCCCGCCGTCGTCTGAAAAACGAAAGGCGTAGTCGCCGAGCGTGTCGACGCGCCGGGAGGCGTAGCCATGGGCGGGGCCCTCGTCGGCGATGACTTCGCGCAGGTTGGCGCTGTTGTAGGTGTAGAAGGCGTAGACGCGTCCGGACGGCGTGATGTAGGGCATCACCCACGAGGCCTCGGGGCCGTCCGCGGGTTCGATGCTCACGTGGGGGCTCCAGGTTCGCCCGCGGTCGGTCGAGCGCGTCGCCACGATGTGCTGGCCGCGGTTGCCCTCCTCGGCGCGGCCGGTGGTCATGACGCAGAGCCAGGCGCCGTCGGTGGTTTTGACGACGTATGGCTGGTCGCAGTAGCCCTCGGAGGGGATTTCCAAGCCGTTGGTGATGAGGCGCGGGTCGCGCGCGGCGCCTGGCGGCGGGGGCAGGTTCTGGCAGGCGCCGCCGACGAGGGCGAGTCCGGCCATGGCGGCCATCTTGCGGCGCGTTGCGGAATGCTGGCCGGGTGCGGGTGGCTTGTTCCCTGGGTGTGACGTGCTCATGGAGCCGTACACTATTGATGCGCCTGCAGCGGGGCAAGCGAGAAGGGGGGGGGCGGGCAGCGGCGGAGGGCGCCGAGGGCGGCGATCATGATCAGGGGGCAGAGCGTGGACGTGGCCAGGCCCCAGCGAAGCGAGGAGGCGTCCGCCACCGCGCCCACCATCCAGGGCATGAAGATGCCGCCGAAGTTGCCCATCGCCGCCAGCAGGCCGAACATCGACGCGCCGCCGTGCGGGTAGCGGTCGCCCGCCAGGCCGAGCATGCTGGGCCACAGGCAGCTGCCGGTGAGGCCGACCGCCACGCTGGCGAGGAGCGCCACGGCCCGCCACGGGGCGAAGCAGGCGATGATGAAGAGCCCCACCGAGAGCCAGCAGCACACGGTCATGATGCGGTCGGCGCTGTAGCGATGGCCGATCAACCCCGCGGCGATGCGTGCCACGGCCATGGCCACGGAGAAGGCCATCAGGGCCATGCCGCCGGTCCACGAGGAGTAGCCGAGGGTGTATTCCGCGTAGGCCGGCAGCCACTGCGCCATGCCGAGTTCGGTGGCGCCCGCAAAGAAGATCGCCACCAGGGCGAGAATGAAATACGGCCTTCGCAGCAGTTGTCGCAGGCGCGTCCTCGTCTGCCCGGCCTGGACGAGGGCCGGCATGTGGAGCCGGATGAAGCCGAGGGCCACGACGAGGGGCATGGCGACCAGGCCGAACGCGATGGTGCGCCAGGCCAGCCCCAGCTTCAGGGCGAGGGCGGCCACGAGGATGGTGACCACGGCGCCGACGCAGTAGAACGAATGCAGCCAGTTCATGGCGGCGGTGCGCCGGTGCGGCTGGAGCGCGGCGACGATCGGGCTCAGAATCATGTCGAGAGTCCCGGCGCCGAGGCCCATCACAAACACGGCCAGCAGGACGGTGGCATAGCGGGGGGCGGCGCCCAGCAGCCCGAGGCCGAGGGCGATCAGGAGGTTGCCGCCGAGTGCGAAGAGACGGGCGCCCCAGCGGTCGGCGAGCGGCCCCGTCAGCGCCACGCCGGCGACCACGCCGATGAAGGTCACGCCCCCGATGCGGCCCAACTGCTCCTTGGTCAGCCCCTGCGGCCCGCCGAGATCGAGGCTCAGCGTCGTCAGAAAGACGGGGATCAGGTTGACCGCGACGGCCAGGCACATCATCGCGGCGTAGTTCAGCGCCAGGGCCCAGCGCGGGTGCGGGTGGGGGGGCGGCGTGCGGATCGACTCTTGCATGGCGGGGGAGCATAGACGGAAATCCGCGCAAGGCACGCGCGAAATCGGCGCGGGCGTCCGGCGGTAGCCTTGCCCGAAGAGTTAACTTGCCTGGGTCGAGGGTGACGTGTCAAGATTTGCGCATATGAAGCGGGCGGGCGGGACCAACCTCGGGCGCAGGCGGGCAGGTGCATTCGGGCTGATGTGTGTGCTGGCCTGGATGCTGATCCCCACGCTGCACCGGCTGCATGTGGAACGTCAGCATCCGGCGCACCCGCACAGCGACGCGAACTGTGCCGTCTGCGTTGCCGGGCACCAGGCGGCTCCGGCCAATCTGGTCGCCCTTCCGCGGCTCGGCATGACGGCCGTCGCCGCCGCCCTGCCGGCGCCGGTTCTCGCGACCGTCGTCTGCGCGCCCGATGTGCGCGCGATCAGTCCACGCGGTCCTCCCTCCCACTCCTGACCTTCTCCTTGTCGGCCGCGCCTGACGGCACGGTTGTCTTTCATGTTCGTTTTCGCGGGAATCCCGCGCGGATTCCCTTTTCGGTCAGGAGTTTGCCGTGAAGAAACAGATTGTCTACCTGGCCTTGGCGGCCGTTGTTCGCGTCGCGTCCGCCGGGCCCGATCAGGAACGTGTGCAGGCGCTGGAAGAGACCGTGGCTGCCCTGCGGCAGGATGTCGTGGCTTTACAGGACCAGTCGCGTCAGAAGCGGACTGGGATTCACAATCCGGACATATCGGCCGCGGTGGATGCCATTGCGTCCTACTCGGATGCGGCCGGCACACTCAACTTCACGGCCCGGGATGTGGAACTGATGGTGCAGGCCAACGCCGATCCGTTCGCCAAGGCCTACGTCGTGTTCAACGCCGAGTCCGAGCTGGAACCGACGGAAACGTCGAATCCCTTCGGTGAGGCCAGCCTGGGGATGGAAGAGGCCGCGATTCAGACCACGGCCCTGCCATACGGTTTGGCGGTGAAAGCCGGCGCGTATTTTGCGGACTTCACGCGGCTGGGCAGGGTTCACTCGCACGACCTGCCGTTCACGGACCGCCCCGTCAGCCTCGAGCAGGTGCTGGGTGGCGAGGACAAGGCGCGCGGCGTGGAACTGACCTGGCTGCCGCCGCTGGACCATTACGTCCGGTTCACCGCGGGCGTCGTGGACGACATCGGTGCGGAAACGGCGGTGAATGGCACGCTGGCAACGGCGGACGGCGAGGAGGTCGATGCGTTTGCCGCCGAGGAGAAGCGCGCGCTGGATGCGGCCATGCTCTACGGGCGCCTGGCGACGATGCTGGACCTCGGGCCGGGTGCCGTGTTGCACCTGGGTGCGGATGCCGCACAGGGCGGCAACGCCGGCACGCGCACGCTGGCCAGCACCGACTTTAAATTGGAATGGAAGCCTGTAGCGGGCGGCAACCGGCTGTTCGAACTGGCCGCCGAGTGGCTGACCTCGAAAGCGGACGGGACGCTGGCTGAAGCGGCTGTGATCGAGGGCGGGCCGCGCGATGCGTCTGCGGAGGTGTCGGGCGGATACGTGTATGCCCAGTACCGGATGACGCCCATCTGGCAGCCGGGGGTGCGGTTTGACCTGACCGAGCCGGAATGGTTCGAGGCCGGCGAGGCCGGCCTGGTCAAGGTGGATGACTCGCGCCAGACCGTGAGCGCCTACCTCAATGCCCACCTCAGCGAGTTCAACCGATTGCGTGCACAGGTCAATGTGGTCAGCGGCGACAGCGAGATCGCCAACGGCCAGGACACGGACACGCAGGTCTTCCTGCAGTGGACCGTCATGCTGGGCGCACACAAGCACGACTTCATTCCGTAAGGCGAAAGGACATGGCAGCCATGACGAATCCCGTATTTGGAATCTGTGTGGGCGTGCTGCTTTCCCTTGGGGCGCAGGCGGGGCCGCTGCGCGTCGTCACCGCGACGCGCGATCTTGCGGATTTTGTACAGCAGGTTGGCGGGGAGCACGTATCGGTGCAGTCCCTCGTGAGCGGGCTGGATGACACGCATAACGTCCTCATGAAACCCAGCATGGTCACCATGCTGGCGCGGGCCGATCTTTTCATCGAGATGGGGCTGGACATGGAGCACGGGTATGCGCCCGGCCTGCTGGCCGAGTCGCGCAACCATGCGATCCAGCCCGGCGCCCCGGGTTTTCTGGACGCGTCGCGCGGGATTCCCGTGCTGGGCGTGCCCGGAAGCCTGGATCGCGGCGAAGGGGACGTGCATGCGCAGGGCAACCCGCACTGGAATCTCGATCCCGAGCGGGCCAAGATCGCGGTGCGAAACATCGCGGCCAAACTCGCGGAACTCGATTCCGCGGATGCGGCCGCATTTGCGGCCAATGCGGAACGCTACATCGCGGAACTGGATGCCCGGATCCGGGAATGGCGTGCGCGCCTGGACGGCAAGGACATCCGCTTCGTGAGCTATCACGCCCACTTCGCGTACTTCGCGCAGTGCTTTGCGCTGAAAGAAGTGGGGACGATTCAGCCCAAGGCCGGCATCGAGCCGGGGCCGCGCGCCATGGCGGAACTGATGGCGCGGATGTCGCGGGAAGGCGCGAACCTTGTCGTGCGCGAGAGCTTCTTCAGCGACCGGTACCCGAAAGTGGTCGCACAGCGCACCGGGGCGCGGCTGGTGGCGGTGCCCATCCAGGTCGGCGGCATGCCGGGAGCAGACACGTACATCGCGATGATCGACATGCTCGTCACCGCATTTGCGGGAGACCAGTAGGACGTTTCGTCAACATCGAGCCGCGAGCGTGGGGCCGCGGATGCGGCGGGTGCCGCGGTGCATCCGTGGCGTCCGCGGTTGGCTGTCGCTCTATGACAGGTGGAGGCCATCATGTGTGGAAGGGGGAATCCATGGGGCAATCGGTGAATGGCGGCTATGTCTCGCTGCGCGATGCGGCGCTGGGCTACCGCGGGTGTCCGCCGGTCCTGGCGTCCGTGACTCTCGTGATCCGCGAGGGGGAGTTCATCGTCATTGGGGGGGCGAACGGGGGCGGCAAGTCGACGCTGTTGAAAACGCTGGCCGGGCTCCTTCCGGTGCTGAGCGGCACGCTCGAGCTGGCCGGGGTGCGCTTTGGCTACGTGCCTCAGCAGGCCGCCATCGAGCCGCCATTGCCGGTGACGGCGCTGGAACTCGTGCAACTCGGGGCCTCCGCCGTGTTCCCTCATGGGCGGCGTTTCCGACGGCAGGAGTTGGACCGGCACCGACAGTGCCTGCGGGACTGTGAGGCCGAGGATCTGGCCCCGCGCGTCTTCGGCGAATTGTCTGGTGGCCAGCGCCAGCGCGTCCTGATGGCGCGCGCCCTGGCGATCCAACCGGACGTCTTGCTGCTGGACGAGCCGACCGCCGGCGTCGATCGCGTCACCCAGCAGATTATGGGCGATTTACTGGGGCGCTTGAACCGGACCCGGCGGCTGACGGTGGTGCTGGTCACCCATGAGCGCAAGCCGTTCGACGCGCATGCCACACGATGCCTGCAGGTCGGGGACGGGGTGATGGTGGTGGACGCGGGGAGGGCGGCATGATCCTGGGGGTGGATCCGTTGTTCGCGAGGGCATTCTGGGGGGCGCTGGCGCTGGGCCTGCTGGCACCCGTCGTGGGGCGCAACCTGATTTTGGGGCGCTCGGTGATGCTCGGGCTGGCGGTGCCGCAGGTGGCGCTGACAGGCGTGGCGTTTGTGATGCTAGGGGCAGGGCTGGGGTGGTCGTGGTGCCTGGTGTTGCCCAACGATGTCGTGCGGGCGTCGGTGGGGGCCTTGCTCTTTACGCTGCCGGCGCTGGCCATTCCGGCGGCGCACTACAGCGGCCGGCGCGGAGACTCGTGGGAGCCGACGCTCGCCGTGCTCTATCTGGCCGCCGTGGCGGGCGCGAATCTGATGCTGGCGTCCCATGCCTTCGGCAAGATGTACGTGGACGATCTCTTTCACGGCCGGATGCTGCTGATCAACACGCTGACGCTGAGCCTGCTCGGCGGCACGCTGCTGCTCGTGGGGGCGGTGGCGCTGGTGACGCGGCGCCGGTTGCTGCTGGTGCTGACGGATCCCGAATTCGCGGCAGCCTGCGGGGTTCACGTCAGGGCCTGGCGGGTGGGGATTGCGCTGATGAACGGATGCGCGATCGGTGTCGCCGTGGGCGCCGTGGGACCGAACGTGACGTTTGGCTTCCTCATCCTGCCGGTCCTGATGGCCGCCACGTGGTCGCGCAGCCTGCACGGCCATCTGCATGGAGCCATGATTGGCGGCGGGCTGCTGGCGGTGACGGGGTTCCACCTTTCGTATCACTTCGACCTGCCGCTGGGCGATACGATCATCGCGGTTGGCTGTGGGGCGCTGGTGTTCTGCCGCCTCGTGGCGCGCCTGCGGCGCCGGCGCGTGAACCCGATGCGCTGATGGCTTTCCCCTCGCCTGCGTCGAGCGACGCGGTGGCCATGGACGTATTCGCGCTTTTGTCCGGCGCGGGGGCGCGTATGATAGGCGCCATGGGAAACGTGCGGCTGGACATGCTGTTGGTGGAGCGCGGGCTGGCGGAGAGCGGTGAGCTGGCCGAGCGGCTGATACGCGCCGGACGAGTGGAAGTGCATGGGCAGATCGTGGACAAGCCGGCGCAGCCGGTGCCGAGCGATATTGACTGCCTCGTCCGCGCGCCGCCACCGTACGTGAGCCGGGGCGGCGAAAAACTGGACGGCGCCTTTGCCGCCTGGCCGCTGGACGTGCGGGGGCGCGTGTGCCTGGACGTGGGGGCCTCCACCGGCGGCTTCACCGATTGCCTCCTGCAGCGCGGGGCGGAACGGGTCTACGCGGTCGATGTGGGCAAGGGGCAATTGCATTGGAAGCTGCGGCAGGATGACCGGGTCGTGGTCCGTGAGAACGTCAACGCGCGTTATCTGCAGGCGGCGGAGTTTCAGCCGCGTCCGACCTTTGCCGTGGTCGACGTGTCGTTCATCTCGTTGACAAAGGTGCTGCCCGCCGTTCAGGATGTGCTGGCGCCCGACAGCCTGCTTGTCACGTTGATCAAGCCGCAGTTCGAAGCGGAGCGGCGCGACGTGGGCAAGGGCGGTGTGGTGCGCGATGCGGCGGTGCGTGAGCGGGTGGTTGAAGCCGTGCGAGCCTTTGGCACGGAGACGCTGAGGCTCACCTGGGTGGGCGTGGTGGAATCGCCGCTCAAAGGCCCGGCCGGCAATGTGGAGTTTCTGGCCTGCTGGAAGAAGCAGTCGGCCAGCAAGGAGTCGGCATGAAGCGCCTCGGGATCATCGCCAATGCTTCCAAAACGCGTGCGCCCGATGTGCTGCGGCGCATTGCCGCCAACGCGCGCGCGCTGGAACTGGAGCTGTGTGCCGACGAGGCCACCGCGGCGCTCGCCCCGGGTCTCTGCCCGACGACCACGGCTGCGGCCTTCGACGGGGTCGATGCCGTGATGGCGCTCGGCGGGGACGGCACCATGCTGCGCGCGTTTCGCATGCTGGGCGGACACGATATTCCCTTGATCGGCGTCAACATCGGCAGCCTGGGCTTTCTCACCAGCGTCGCCGAAGGCGATCTCGAGCGCGCACTCGACTGCCTGGCACGGGATGAGGTGATCTTCAGCCGCCGGTCGGTGGCCGAGTGCGTCGTGCAGCGCCAGGAGGTGGAGATTGGCCGCTACGCGGCGCTGAATGATGTGGTGGTGCACAGCGGGGCCTCGTCGCGCGTCGCCACGCTGAGCGTGGCCGTGGGCGGCGATCGCGTGGCCTCCTACATGTGCGACGGGTTGATCGTGTCGACGCCGACGGGCAGCACCGGTCACAACCTCTCGGCGGGCGGGCCGATCGTGGTGCCGGAAACGCGGGCCTTTGTGATCAGCTTGATCTGCCCGCACACGCTCAGTTCGCGGCCGCTGGTCGTGCCCGACACGACGGACATCGTGATCCAGGCCGGAAAGCCGAGTGAGTCCGGCCTGCGGCTGAGCATCGACGGCCAGGTGGGGCAGATGCTGCGGGACGACGAGACCGTGCGCGTGCATGCGTGTCAGACGGGGGTGCGCTTCATCCATCTGCCTGGCTACAGCTACTTCGGGGTCCTGAGCCAGAAGCTGGGCTGGAAGGGCTCGAACGTTCGGTAGGCGGCGGGGAGGGGCCCCGCCCGCGACGGCTAGGGCCGCAGCGCGGCCTGATAGACGACGCGCACGGCGATGCCATGGCGTTCGGCGGCGCGGGCGCAGTCGTCGTGCTCCGGGGCGCGCGTGACCACGCGGCCTTTCCAGAGTCCCTCTTTGACGCGCACCTTGCCGTACGGCGTTTTAGCATCGACGAAGCGGCGTTCAAGCATGGTGCGGCGCGTCAGATGTTCGCGCACGCCGAAGGTGGTGCTTTCGCGGAAGAGGAGGTCGAGCATCGCCTCGCGATCGGCCGGCCGGCACAGGACGGTCAGCAGCGTCCCCGGCCGCTGTTTCTTCATGTGCACGGCGGCGGTGAAGGCGTCCAGGGCGCCCGCGGCCAGCAGGCGCTGGGTCAGCGTCCCGATCCACTCGGGGTTCATGTCGTCGAGGTTGCACTCGAGGACGAGGCAATCGTCGTGCGTGGAATCGGCGGCGTGAGACGCCGATTCCAACAGGGTGACGCGCAGGAGATTGGGCCGGTGGTGAAGGGTGCGCGTGCCGAAGCCCGTGCCGCTGGCGCGGATGACGCCGACAGGGGAGGAGCCGGCGGGGAAACGCTGCTGCCAGGCGGTGAGCAGGGCGGCGCCGGTGGGGGTGACCAGTTCAAACGGTTCATCGGTCTGCTCCACGGGGAAGCCTTTGAGCAGGTCGAGGGTGGCGGGGGCCGGATTGGGCATGACGCCGTGGGCGCACTGAATCGTGCCGACGCCGCAAGGCAGGGGACCGCAGGACACCGCCTGCACGCCGAGCAGGTCCAGCGCGATACAGGCGCCGACGATATCGACGATCGAATCCACGGCGCCCACCTCATGGAAATGGACATCATCCGGCGGCATGCGGTGGATGCGCCCTTCCGATTCCGCCAGGGCCTGGAAGACGGCCACACTGGTTTCCTTGACGGCCGCCGGCAGGCGACTCTTGCGAATGATACCACGAATAGTGCGCATCGTACGGTGCTCGTGGTGATGATGGCGATCATGGCCATGCCCGTGATCATGGTCGTCATGATGGTGGTCATGTGGAATGGCGACGCTGACGTGGGTTCCGCTGAGACCGTCGCGCGTGACGCGGCGGGAGCGCAGGGCAAAGTCGCCAATGGGCAGGGTTGCCAGGGGGCGCCGCAAGTCGGCGACCTTGACGCCGGCATCAATCAGGGTGGCGAGAATCATATCCCCGCTGGCGCCACCCACGCTGTCGAAACGCAATAGGTTCATGTCAGGTTCTGCGGCGCGTTCTGTGGCCGTCCTTACGCTCTGGTCGCCAGGCGGTTGATCAAGGCGGCGGCGACGCCGGCGCCGAAACCGTTGTCGATGTTCACGACGGTGATGCCGGCGACGCACGAGTTGAGCATGCTCAACAGCGCGGCCAGGCCCCCCTGGCCGGTGCCGTAGCCCACGCTGGTGGGGACGGCGATGATCGGCTTGGCGATGAGGCCGCCGACCACGGACGGCAGCGCGCCCTCCATGCCGGCGACGACGATGAGCACGTTGGCCTCGCGCAGGCGGTCCAGCTGGCGGCCGAGTCGATGCAGCCCGGCGACGCCCACGTCGAAGACGCGGTCGACCACGGCGCCGAGGCGTTCGGCCACGAGGGCGGCTTCCTCGGCCACGGGCAAGTCGGAGGTGCCGGCGGCGACTACGGCGACCCGGCCGGCGGGCGTGGGGAGTGGCTGGGAGTCATAGGTCAGCATGCGGGCGGTTTCGTGGTAAACCGCCTCGGGCAGCGCGGCGCGGACGACGGCGGCCACGTCGGGTGAGGCGCGGGATGCCATGGCGCTCTGGCCTGCAGCGGCAAGGGCCTGCATCAGCGCGAGCACCTGGGCGGGCGTTTTGCCGGGGCAGTAGATGACCTCGGCGTGGCCGCAACGGCGTTCGCGGTCGAGGTCGAGCGTGGCGAAGCCGAGGTCGCGCACGGCGGGTTGGAGCAGGGGTTCCGCGGCCGCGGGGGACAGTTCGCCGGCGGCGACTTTGGCGAGGATGGAGCTGAGTTCCGTCATTGCGCTGTCCTCGATCAACCCGGAGGCGGGTCAGCGACCCGCCCTACGTTAGGATTTGGACGGCCCGGGCCATTCCTAGCGCAGCCGCTGCCACATGAGGTGGTCGAGTTCCTTCACGGCGACGCGCTCCTGCTTCATGGAATCGCGCTCGCGCACCGTGACCGTGTCGTCCTGCAGAGTTTGAAAGTCGACGGTGACGCAATACGGCGTGCCCGCTTCGTCCTGGCGGCGATAGCGGCGGCCGATGGCGCCGGCGACATCCCAGAAGCAGGGCCAGACCGAACGCAGGGACTCGAAGATCTCACGTCCCTTGGCGACGAGCTCGGGCTTGTTCTTCAGCAGCGGGAAGACGGCGACCTTGATGGGGGCGACGCGCGGGTGGAAGCGCATGACGGTGCGTGCCTCGTAC
Organism: Lentisphaerota bacterium; assembly: GCA_021413965.1. Classification (GTDB taxonomy): domain Bacteria; phylum Verrucomicrobiota; class Kiritimatiellia; order UBA8416; family JAIOPI01; genus JAIOPI01. The sequence goes on from JAIOPI010000038.1 coordinate 13,319, forward strand.
CCCTCGGGCGCGGGCTTGCCCAGTTCGGCCTCGATCACCTGGCCTGCGGCGCCTTCGTCCTTGCCCTTGGCAATCCACTCTTCGCGGTAGGCGTTGCAGAGAATGGCCAGCGCAATGCGGTCGACGCCGGCGGACGGTTCCACCACGTGCGGCACGAACCGCTCGTTGGTCTCCTGGTTGAAGTAGTCGAGGGTCTTGCCGCTGAACTCCTGGTGGCGGCTCAGATCATAGTTGCCGCGCGCGGCGATGCCTTCGAGCTCCTGGCGACCGAAGGGGAAATCATACTGCACGTCCACGCAGGCGGACGCATAGTGGGCCAGCTTCTCCTTCGGATGCACGTCCTGGTGGAGGCTGCTCGAAGGCAGGCCGATGGACGCGTACCACTTCATCCGCTCGTTGACCCAGTACGCGTGCCATTCGGCATCCGTGCCGGGCTTGATGAAGAACTCGAGTTCCATCTGTTCGAACTCGCGCGAGCGAAACGTGTAGTTGCGCGGGTTGATTTCGTTGCGGAACGCCTTGCCGATCTGGGCGATGCCGAAGGGAACCTTCTGGCGCGACGTGTCCAGCACGTTGCTGAACTGTGCGAAGATGCCCTGCGCGGTTTCCGGGCGCAGGTAGGCGACCGAGGAGCCGTCCTCGACGGGGCCGACGAAGGTCTTGAACATCAGGTTGAAGGAGCGCGGCTCCGTCAAATCCTTGGATCCGCAGGACGTGCACTGCAGGCCGGGCGGGAGCGCAAAGCCGGTGGCCGTGCGGATCAGTTCCTGGCCCTGCTCCTCGCAGAAGTTGTCCGCCTTGTACCGCTTCTTGCAGACCTTGCAGTCCACCATGGGGTCGGCAAAGCCGCCGACGTGGCCGGAGGCTTCCCAGACCTTGGGATGCATGATGATGGACGCGTCGAGGCCGACGACGTCGTCGCGGCGCTGCACGACATCCATCCACCAGGCTTCGCGGATGTTGCGCTTCAACTGGGTGCCAAGCGGGCCGTAATCCCAGAATCCGTTGAGGCCGCCGTAGATTTCCGAACTCTGAAAAATGAAACCCCGCCGCTTGCACAGCGACGCGATCACGTCCATCTTTGATGTTCCGGTTTCCGTCATGGCGCGGTATGGTCTATCACTTGCGGGGGGGCGTCAAGAATGAACGGGGTGGCGAGCGTGCGCAGGGAGGCCGGGGTGGCAGGGGAATGCGATATTCGGACGTGCACCGAGGAGGGCGCTCACGGTTCACCCTTGAGGCCCGGGTGGGGCCGTCGCCAGCAGGGGCTGCGCCGAGACGTGGTGAACGCTGACTGCCGCCGGTGCGCAGGCGCGCGGCGGGCCGACCGTCCGTCATGAACATTGGCCCCTATATCGGCGAGATTGCGGAGCGCTGCAGGCAGCCGGCGTTTCTGGCACGGCTGGCGGACTTGCCCGCGCTGCTGGCGTCCCCGGGCGCGCAAGTCATTGCGGACGGGCGCAACCGGCACGTGCGGGTGCGCGTGCCTGGGGACGCGCAGCCGCTGGATGTGCTGGTCAAGGTGTTCGGGCGCGAGTCCGGGCTCAAGCAATGGCGCGACCGTCGGCGCGGATCGAAGGCCCGCCGGACGTGGCAGGCGGCGGATGCGCTGGCCGCGCGCGGGGTGGGCACACCGCCGCCGCTGGGCTACCTCGAGCGCTGGCAGGATGGCCGGCTCGTGGAGAGCTTTTTCCTTGCCGAGTTTCTGCCGGACGGCGTCAGCTTCAAGGACGCGCTGCTGACGCTGTACCACGAGGACCCCGACTGCGCCCGGCTCATGGCGCTGTTGCAGGTGGTCGCGGACGGCGTGCGTGCGATGCACGCGGCGGGCTTTCAGCACAACGACCTCGGCAACCAGAACATCCTCCTGCGTCCCCGCGGCCCGGGAGCGTGGGGCGAGCCGCAGTTCATCGACTTGAACCGCGGCCGGCTGCGGCCGGTGCTGTCGCTGCGCCAGCGCGCGCGCGACCTGTCGCGCGTGGCGCTGCCATCGGACCTGCTGCGCGTCTTCATCGAGATGTACTGGGCCGCGGTGCCGCCCGCCGCCTTCCTGCGCTGGGAGCGGCATTTTCGCCTGCGCTACGCCGTGCATGCCGGCAGCCGGCGCTGGCGCCACCCGCTGCGCGAGGCGTCACAGGCCCGGCGCGAGGCTGGCATTCGCGACTATCCCGCGCCGCGCGATTTCTGGATCTGGGACGAGCGTTCTGGCCAGGCGATCAGCGCGCTGCGCTCGCGCGACCGCACCCGGCACTACCGGCCGTCGCGCCTGCTGCGACTCGCGCTGGACACGGCCGGCGCGCTGCCCGAAGTGTGGGGGCATTATCAGCATCTTCTGGCCGGCGCGTTCCAGTCCCCCGTGGCGCTGGGCGGGCGGATTGGCATGGCGATTGACCCGGACCCGAACGGCGTGGAACGCGAACTCGACCTGCTGGGTGGGCTGGGCAACGTGCCGGTCCTCCTCCGCTTCTACCATCACGAATCCGTGGCCGCGCGCCGCGCGCGGGTGGAAACGGTGCACCGACTGCGCGGCAGCGGACATGCCGTGACCATCGCGCTGGTGCAGGACCGGCGGGCCGTCAAGGAGCCGGAGCACTGGCGGGCCTTTGCGTTGGATGTGCTGCACGGGGTGGGGGATGCCGTGGTCGGCGTCGAGGTGGGGCATGCCATCAATCGCGTCAAGTGGGGCGTCTGGGACTTGCAGGAACTGTCGCGCTTGTACGGCGTCCTGCACGCCTTGAAGGCGACGTTTCCGAAGCTCGACTTTCTCGGGCCGGCGGCGATCGATTTCGAGTATCCGTTCGTCGTGTCCGCGTTGCGCGCCTGGCCGCCGGAGGTGCCGCTGACGGCGCTCTCGCATCATTTGTACGTGGACCGGCGCGGGGCGCCGGAGAATCGCCAGGGCCGATTTGCCGCGCTGGAGAAGTTTGCGCTGGCACGCGCCGTGGCGCGACAGTCGATGCGCTGCGGAGACCGCGTGGTCGTCTCCGAGGTCAACTGGCCGCTGAAGGGAACCGGGGTGTACTCGCCGGTCGGCTCGCCATACGAATCGCCGGGACCGCGCTATAACGATCCAAGCGTGAGCGAGGACGAGTACGCAGACTACATGATCCGCTACCTGTGCCTGGCCCTGTGCTCCGGACTGGTCGAGCGCGTGTTCTGGTGGCGGCTGGTCGCGCGTGGCTTCGGCCTGGTGGATGACACGCAGCCCGACGCGTGGCGTCCGCGGCCGGCCTATGCCATGCTGCGCGCCTTTCTGGCGGCGGTGGGGCATGCCGAATTCGAGTCGGCCACGCTGCCGCCGGGGGCGATGACGGGGGGGGATACGCGCGGTGTCTATGCGTACCGGTTCAAGCGTGCGGATGGCGAGCGCCTGGCCCTGACCTATGCGCACGGACCGGCGGTGCCGTTCGCGTTTCCGTTGGCCTTTGATCACGTCGACGACGCCCTCGGCCAGCGGCTTCAGCGCCCACCGCAAACGCTCAGCGGCCGCCCGGTGTACGTGCGTGGGCTGCGCGGCTAGGAACCGGTTCGGAGACCGGCGGAGACCGCCGGCGCCAGGTGGCCCGCGACCTCCGGGCGCGGGCAGGCGGGGTCACGACAGGATTGTCCGCGCCCGGAGGTCGCGGACCACCTCGGAGGCGTCTTGTGGAGGCGGGGGGTGTTGGCGATTCGGTCACGCCACGCCGTTGAACAGTTGCTCCATCCGGTCCGTCGTTACGTCGATGTGGAAATCGGTTTCGATGCGACGGCGGGCGGCGGTGCCGAGGGCGCGCGCGTAATCGCGGTCGCGCGCCAGCGCCATGATGGCCATGGCCAGGGCATCGACATCCCGGGGTGGCACGACCAGCCCGCACACGCCGTCGGCGACGAGTTCCGGCATGCCTCCGACACGGGTGACAATCGGGGGCACCCGTTGGCACATGGCCTCGATCGCGGCGCGCGGGAGACCCTCGCGCTCAAGCGAGGGCATGGCGAAGGCGTCGAAAGCCGCTGCGATCGCCGCGGCATCTTGCCGAAATCCCAGCGCATGCACGCGGTCGCGGAGGGTGGCGCCTTGCGCGAGGCGCCGGACGCCCGGATCGACGATGTCTCCCACCATGACGAGATGGACGTTGAGCTCGCGCGGCACTCGGGCGAGCGCCTGAAGCAGGACCTCGCCTCCCTTGACGGGACGGACGCGCCCCGTGAACCCCAGCAGAAACGCGTCGGGTGGCAGGCCGAGACTGGCGCGCGTGGGCTTCTGCAGCGCATCGTACCAGGCGGGATCGTGGCCCTTGTGAACGGTGACGAGGCGGCCCGGTGGCAGATGGAAGCCAAGCAGATAGGCGCGCACGGCTTCCGACACGCAGACGATGCGGGCCACGCGCGGATGGAGATAGGTCATCCAGCAGGCCGGATCGAGGCGACTGATGTGGCCGATGGTGCCGCGGTAGCCCACGATGGCAGGGCGCGGGCCGCGTACGCCGAGCAGCGTGACGGCAAGGCTGTCGTTGCGCGGCGCATAAACGACGTCGGGCGCACGTTGGCGCACGGCGCGCCGGACGGCCAGGGCGGCGGTGAGGTCCAGGCGGTGGCGAATGTGGATGGGCTGGACCGCCACCCCGGCGGCACGAAGGGCATCGAGACCCGGCGCATCCGCCGCACACAGCACGTCCACCTGGTGCCCGCGCGTGGCCAGGCGGCCGTAAATGGCGCGCTCGGAGCGGTCGCTGGTGTGGGTGACGATGAGCAGGTGCATCCCCGGAATCTAGCGCGCCGGGCGGGCGGGGGCACGGAAAAAGGGGCGGCGCTGCAGCCACGGGCAGGGATGCTCCTCTTCCGCCTCCTCACGATTGCCCCGTCGTCCGTCTATTGCCCCGGACTCTGAACGCGGCGCCAGAAAGAACGCAGTGAATCAGGGATGCGCCTGCAAGCGCTTGATCTGGGTGCGTGATCGCGTTAATTTCTGACAGTGGTCAGTAGTCTGGCGTCAGCTTGGGACGCCCGGCACGACCGCGTCCAATGGCAATGGCCGACGACGGTCCATACATGCGTAACGTGCGCCACATCCTTGGGGTGATTTGGAGTTGCTCGGCCATCGCGGGGTCGATCTGCGCGGACGAGGCAAGCCGCGACCCGGCCCCGCAAGACGAGCTGCCCGTGATCTCCTTTGGCGCCCACACGCAAGTGGTGTCAGAAGCGGACGGCGTGGTGGAGGTGCCCGTTTACATGCAGAGTTCCTCGACGCAGGCCGTGACGGTGGCCTGCACGACGGCGGACCAGACAGCGGCGGCGGGGCAGGACTACGCGGGCGGGATGCGGTCCGTCGTCTGGCAGCCGGGCGAGTCCGGCGAGAAGACCGTGGCCGTGGAGCTGACGAACGACGCGCTCAGCACGGGCGACCGGTTGTTCAGGCTGACGCTGGGGCCCGTGTCCAACGGCGTGATTGCGGTGCCGGCGCAACTTGTGGTCCTGATCCGCGACGACGAGCTGTCGGCTCCCGAGATTGAAAACGCACGCGGGGCCACGCAGGTGGCGATGCGCAGCGCCGTGCTTCAGGGCGAGCTGCTGGCCGGCGCGCCGTCGCCGGCGGTGACGGTGTACTGGGGGACGCGCGACGGCGGGATGCTGACGAGTTCATGGTCGCGGTCGGCGGTGCTGCCGTCGGTTGGCGTGGGCCGGTTCTCCTACGGCGTTTCGAATCTGCTGCCCAATACGACCTACTTCTATCGCTGCAAGGCGGCCAGGCTGGGAGGCGATGTCTGGGCGCCGACGAGCAGCACGTTCACCACCACGAGCGGCCCGATGGGAGACCTGCTGGCGCGCGCCGTAGCGCAGATCGCCACTAATTTGCTCCACCCAACGCCCGTCGTCTATCCGCGTGACGAAGCCATGGCGTCCGGTAGGGCTGGCGATCCGCACGCGGGCGCGCTGCTGACCGGTCCGGCGCGCGAGCTCGTGCCGGCCGCCCTCTGGGACGCGGGCAGCAGCGTGACGTCGCGCTGGATCAGTCTGGCGGGCACGAATCCAGCCGGCCCGCGCGGGGCCTACGTCATCCTGAACGCCTCGGGGCTGCTGGACGCCAACCGGGTGGGCGGGTCGCCGCGAGTGTGGAGCACGAACGTGGCGGAACTGGATCTAACAACGCTTCCCGATGTTGCAGACACGACCCTGTTCGTCACCGACCGTGCCTTGCAGGGACCCTACGCGTCAATAGACGCCTTGCGGGCGAACCGCGGCGCGGCGGCGCCGGTGTCGAATCTGCTGACGTACACCCGCGATCCCGGGCGGGACTGGATGTTCTTCTCCCTCCCCGTCGAAGGGTTACTGGCGACCCAATGGTGGACGATGAGCAGCAACTACTTGTTCAGCATTGATCTTCGGCGCCCGCCGCCCACGCTGGGCACGACGAACGCCTCGCGCTATCTGGGCGTGAAATTCAACGTCAATTCCTTCTTCGATGCGGCATACAGCAACACGATTCAGAATGCGGGTCGGAGTGTGAATGCCTACCTGACGTCGCCCACGTTCATGGCGCGATACTGGAGACCGCTGCGGGACCTGATCGCGCTGGCACTGCCGGGGATCCCGTTTGACCGGGCTGGGGACATCGCGTGGAACGTGGTGAATTACCTGGACCCGGACGATATCCCGCATGGCTCGGACACGGTGCCCTGGACCCATAGCGAGGGCGTCGAAGCGGTGCCGCTGATCAATGAGATTGTCGTGAAGCAGATCGACATTCCGCGCTCCGGCACGAATGCCTGGGGCCCGACGTATGTGGTGCATACGGAGCTCTGGTACCCGTTTACGCCGGGGAAAGTGACGCCGGACGACAACTACTTCGTGCAGGTCATGCTGTTCAACGGGAAGGAGAATTCGCTGTCGGAGATGGCGGTCTCCAACTCCGTGTACCTGAACACGAACTACTCCTTCACCGCGCCGGTTCTGGATATGGAATTCGGCACGACGAATGAGTTCAAGGTGTACGCCACGACGAACATCTTCTTCGTCGATGCGGGCACGAATCGCTATGCCGACTTGGGTGCGCCCAAGGTGCTCTACTACCTGGCGCGCGTTTACAAAGTGGTGAACGGGGCCATCATCCCCGTGGATGAGGCCATGGGGTATCGGCCGAACGAGGCCAATCCTGCCGGCCGAGAGTTGCTACAGCTCAATCGCCCATGGGCCTATGGTGTCAATGACCCGCGCTCCAATGGCCAGTTGAAGTATTGGTTTCTGGTGCCGCAAGGGCCCTTTGGCCAATGGAGCGGCGGCGCGGATTACGACTGGCGACAGCACACGCTGGGCACGACAAATTTGAATCGGGTCAACAAGCCCGTTCTGGGCTACCGCCCGCTCTGCGAACCCTATGCCGGCAAGGGGCAGGGCGTGCCGATCTACCATCGCAACGGGCCGATGACGAACATTGGCGAGTTGGGGCATCTGTACCAGTCCGGCATGAGCGACGAGGAGCCCAACCCGGACTACTGGAGTTGGCGGACGCTCAGCATCATGCGCGCGAACGAAGGGGCGCTGTTGCTGGACATGCTGACCACGCGTGCGGGCAACGGGGCGGAGCAAGGGCTGATTTGCATGAATTCGCGCCAGACGAACACCTGGCGTGCGGCGCTTGGAAACCTGCGCATTGGCGAGGCCGGCGCCGCCGGTGCTGAGCCCTATCTGATTCCGACCAACAAGATCGACGCTTTGATCGCGCAACTGGTGGCGAAGGCCACGGCGAGCAATACGCTCAGCTTCTATGATTTGTTCACGACGGCGGATAGCGAGGCGGGCGGCGGTGGTGCGCTGGCCGAGGCGTTTCGCGATTGCGCGCCGCCCGCGAGGCAAAATGACTACTACAAGGAGGCCGCGTTCCGCAGCCTGTGCGAGCTCGTCAGCTTTCGCCAGAACGTCTTCCTGATCGTGCTGGCGCGGCAGGAATTCTGCGACGACGGCACGTCCGTGGCGTTCGAGGAGCGGTCGGTGGCCACGCTTGCCCGCGACGCGTACACCGGCGTGTCCGAGCTGATTGTCCTGACCAACTATTTTGCGGCCGCAACGCCTTGTCCCACGGATGTTCACTACGTATCGCCCGACGGGGCGAACCAGTGGCCCTATACCAACTGGACGGAGGCGGCCTGGCAGATCCAGGATGCCGTCCAGGCGGCCGGCCGTGGCGATACCGTGCTGGTGCAGGACGCGACTTACGCGCTGACCAGTCAGGTGGTCGTGGCCAAAGGGGTCACGCTGCAAGCGTCCGGCGATGGGGGCGGTGTGACGCTTGTGGGCGACGGCACGAATCGCTGCCTGTTCCTCGGGCATGTGGATGCGGTTGTGGACGGGTTCACGCTGACAGGGGGTGTGGCGACCAACGGTGGGGGCGTGTACATTGACGGTGGTGGCACGTTGCGCAACTGCTTGATTCGCGGTAATCGCGCTTACTCGACGGGTGGTGGAGTTTACGTTCACGCCGGCGGGGCTCTGCAGCATTGCACGGTGGTGGGGAACCGTGCGGAGGAGCCTGGGGCGGCGGGGATTTCCGGGTGGGATGGGGGCGTGCTGGAGAATACCATCGTGTACACCAACCAGGTCTGCGAGTGGTCCACGGCAGGGGCGTCCGTCACGTGGCGGAATTGCCGCACGTATCCATTGCCTGACGGTCCGTCCAACAGCGCATCGGACCCCGGGATGCTGGCGCCGCCCACTGACGTGCACCTGACGTTCGCGTCGTCGAGCATTGATGCGGCGCGGGACCTGAGCCCGCCCGTCCTCCGGGATCTTGAGCACCGGCGTCGCAGCCTCGACGGGGATTTCGACGGGATCGGGGCGCCCGATATCGGGGCGTTCGAGTACGATCCGGAAGTGGCGGATTCGGATGGCGACGGCATGCCCGACGCGTGGGAGTACGCGCATCAGCTGGGACCGAATAACGGCGCCGATGCGGACGCGCACGGCGACGCGGACGGCATGAACAACAGCGATGAGTTCATCGCGGACACCGATCCGACCAATGCGGCGTCGGTCTTTCAGATCCGCGATGCCACGCAGGCCGCCTCGTCGAACCTGATCTCCTTCCCTTCCTCCACCCAGCGGGTCTACGTCCTGCAGGCGACCACGAATTTCCCGGATGGCGCGTGGACGGATGTCCCCGGCGCGGGGCCGGTGCCGGGCAACGGGGGGACGCGCACCCTGGCGGACGGCGAGACGTCCCCGGCACGCTATTACCGCGTCGACGTCAGCCTGCCGTGAGCGTGGTCCATCGGCTCCCGTGGCCGGCCGCACAATAAAACCGTTGTATTGGGCGGTCGTCCTGCGGCTTAATGCGTGGCATGGAACTGACGTTGCTCGGTACGGCGGCCGCAGAAGGGTGGCCCGCGCCGTTTTGTGTATGTTTGAACTGCGAGGCCGCGCGCCGGCGCGGCGGCGTGAACCTGCGCACGCGATCCGGCGCGCTGGTGGATGACGATCTCAAGATCGACTTCTGCCCCGACACCGTGGTGCAGATGCAGCAAACGGGGCGCTCGCTGGCTCGCTTGGAGACGCTGGTCTTCACCCATCAACACTCGGACCACATCATCCCACAGGAGTTGTGGTGGGTCGAAAGGCCGTTCACGCAGACCCCGCCGGCACGGCCGATCACGCTGTGCGGCAACGCGCAGGTGTTGAAGATGGTGGAGGAGCAGCTCGGGGACATGCCGGCCGAGGTGCGGCCGTATGTGCTGCGGTTGCTGGAGCCGCTGCGCCCCATGGTGACGCCGTCGGGAGATGAAATCCTGCCGCTGCCGGCCGAGCACATCGAGGGAGCCTTGGTGCTGCGCATTCGCCGAAGCGCGGCGCGCGGGGGGGCGACGATCTTCTACGGGCACGATTCGGGGCTGTATCCCCCGGAAACGCTGGACGCGCTGGCCGCCGGCCCGCCGCTGGATGTCGCGCTGTTCGACTGCACCAATGGCGGCCAGACGGTGGACTATCGCGGCCACATGAGCGTGAGTGGCGTGGTGCAGATGGCAGCGGAGCTGCGCCGGCGCGGCTGCGCGACGGGGCGCACGCGGCTCATCGCCACGCACTTCTCACACAACGGCGGCTTGCTGCACGAGGAACTGGTGCAGGCCTTTCTGCCGCACGGCATCGAAGTGGGGTTCGACGGCATGGTGGTCAGGACGTAAGTGTGGTAGAGCGGTCCTGTGACATGCATAGTGAAGACCATAACGCCCATCGCGTGACCCATGACCTGTCCCACGGCTGGACTTTCCTGCGACGCCGCGTGCGGCGGCGATGGCTGGGCGGCGATGGAGCCGGCGGCGATGCGCAGGTGGACCTGCCGCACTGCTGGAACACGACGGACACCTTTGAGCCGGGGACGTCCTACTATCAGGGCGACGGCGCTTACCGGCGCACGTTTGAATTCCGGCACGACCATGCGGAGGCGCTCACCTGGCACCTGCGAGCCGATGGGTTCTACGGGATCGGGGACGTCTGGCTTAACGGGGAGCGGGTGGCGCGCGTCGACGGCCAGTACCTCGGGTTCGACCTGCCGGTGAACGCGTGGCTACGTGACGGACGCAACAGTCTCGGCATCCGCCTTGACAATCGCTACCGGCGCCACCAGCTGCCGGGCATCCGCATGCCGGACTTCCTGCTGCACGGCGGACTTGCCGGGGCCGTGCGGCTGTGCGGGCTGCCGCGTGTGCACATGATCGCGGACAAGACCTGGGTCTACTGCCGGAACGTGATGACCGATCACGCCGACGTGATTATCCCCAGCGCCCTGCACAACGTGTCGGGGCGGGCGCGAACGGTGGACGTGGCCTGGACCATCCGGAACAGTGCGGGTAAGGTCGTGGCACAGGCGGCGTCGCCTGCGCTCTGGCTGGACAACGCGGCCAGCGTGCCTTGTGTCGTCACGGTCCCGCTGCCGCGGCCGCGGTTATGGTCGCCCGACATTCCCACGCTCTACACCGCCGTGGGCGAGGTGAGGGAGGGCGAGACGGTGCTGGATAAGCACCGCCTGCACTTTGGTTGTCGCCAGGCCGAGTTTCGCCCGGGCGCGGGGTTCTTCCTGAATGACGAACGGCTGGAATTGCACGGCTGCAACCGCCACGAATCGATGCCGGGCTTCGGCAATGCGATGCCGGCGGCGATTGACCGCGCCGATGCACGTCTGCTCAAGCAGACCGGCTGCAATTTCGTGCGCCTGTCGCATTACCCGCAGAGCCCGTCGTTTATGGACGCCTGCGATGAATTCGGGCTGCTCGTCTACGCGGAGCTGGCCTCCTGGAAGAGCGTGCGCACGGGGGGCTGGCAGCGCGCCGCCCAGCGCCAGCTGCAGGCCTTGATCGCGCGCGACCGGCACCGTCCGTCGGTGATTCTCTGGGGGCTGGGAAACGAGTCGCGTTCGCGCCGAGCCTACACGGCCCTGCGCGATCTCGCGGGAACGCTCGATCCCACGCGGCCGGTGATCTATGCGGAGAACCATCTATACCGGGCGCGCCGCCAGCGGACGCTGGGACTGACGGATGTCTGGGGCTGCAACTACGAACTCGACGAGCTGGAGGCGGGGCGGGACGCATCGCGCCAGCAGTGCGTGATTGTCAGCGAGTGTTCCAATTACCCGCCCGCCACGCGCGGTGATCTGGATGCGGAAGCCGCGCAGGCGGACCTGGTGGCGAGTGACCTGGCGCGCTTCCGTGCGCTGCCCTACGTGGCGGGGTTCACGCTGTGGTGCTGGAGCGACTACGCCACCATGCGCAAGGAGCGGTTCGCGCGTCATTGCGGCATCGTGGACGCCTGGCGCCTGCCGAAGCTGGCCGCCGGACTCATGCAAGCGATGTTCCGCGAGGAGCCGTATCTGCATCTGCGGGGCGATTGGGGGATGGCGGGCGGGCCTACGCTGCGCACCGTGCACGTGTTCAGTAACTGCCCGGCCATTGAACTGCGCCTTGATGGGCGGGTGCTGCAGACCCTGCGCGGCGGCCCCCACTGGCGCGTGGCGTTGCCGCACGAGCCGCTGGCGCTGACGGCGGAAGGCGTGGCGGATGGGCGCATGGTTTTCGATTCGCTGCCGGCGCATGGCGTGGCCACGCGGCTGGAGGTGCATGGCGATGCGCTGGCCGGCGACCCGGCTCACAGCGGCGTGCTGAGCATTCGCGTGCGGGCCGTGGACGCGGCCGGGCATGTGGATTTGAATTGGCGGGGCTGGGCTCAGCTCGCGGTGTCCGGCGGCGGCACGCCCATCGCCCACACGCCGGAGCACCGTGTGCCCTTGTCCGCAGGTGAAGGACGGGCGTTTGTGCGGCTGTTGCGCGGTGGCGTCGCCGTGGGGGTGACCGTGTCGGCCGAAGGCGTGGAGCCCGCGCAGTTGCAATACCCGGTGTGACCGGACGGATGTGGCGCGGGCAGAAAAGGTGCTGGCCCGGCGGCGCGATTCGCGGCAGATTAGAACCAGCACGCGCATGTACCCTGGACGCCAGATGCAGGACTCGATGTCCGCCGAATCAACTTATCCCCACCCGTGGGCCTTCCGGGCTTTCGCGGCCGCCGCCTTCACCGGCGCCTTTTCCCTGCCGGCGGGGCGGGCGATGCTGGCGCTCAGTACCGTGCTGCTCGTGGTGGGCATGTTCCGCCGACGACAGCGCCCGGCCTTTCCCCCGGTGGTGTGGTGGGCGTTGGCTTACGTGGCGATCACGATCGTGGTGACGATGTTCGGCACGAATCCTCATCGCGGCGTGCCCAAGCTCACCAAGCTCATCTGGTTCGCCGGCATACCCGTGGGCGCGCTGCTGGTCACGTCGTCCGAGCGCCTGCGCCACGTCGTCAAAGCCTACGCGCTCGGCGCCGGCGTGCTGGCCGTGAAGATCGGCATTCAACATCCCTGGAAGGCGCAACTGCAAGTCGACGAGGGGCGCCTCGCCAGTTTCAGCCAGGCGCTTGTGCATGCCGGGTCGATGACGGACGGGCAGCGGCTGATGGTGGGGGGGCTGCTGGCACTCGGGCTTGTGCTGGCAACGCGAGGCACCGCCCGGCGCCAGTGCGAGCGATGGGCCGGGTTGCTCGTGGTGATCGGGATCGGGCTGCTGGTCAACCTGAAGCGTGGGTCGTGGTTCTGCGCGGCCAGCGTCAGCGGGGTCTTCCTGGCTGTGCGCGCCGGCTGGCGATACGCCCTGGCGCTTGTGCTGGTGTTGGTCAGCCTGCTGGCCCTGCCGACGGTGCGGACGCGGCTGGCCGCACTGCGTCACGAGTTGGACATGCCCGGCGGGCGGGTGACCATGTGGACGAAGATCGCGCCGGGACTGATCCATGATCATCCGTGGGGCATTGGGTACCGGGCGCTGACGAACAAGACCATGCGCTGGTATGCCCCGGAGATGGAGCGGCGCCGCGATCACCTGCACTCCAATCCCATCCAGATCCTGGTGGAATCGGGTTGGCTGGGGCTGGCGGCGTACCTGATGTGGATGGCCTGCGGTCTGCGCGACGCCTATCGCTGTCAGCGCCGCTTCAGCGCCGATCCGGTCCTCAGCTCGGTCAGCCTGGGGCTTCTGTTCGCGCTCGTGGCGCTGCTGGCCAACGGGCTTGTGGAATACAACATGGGCGATGGCGAGATCGTCCTGGCCTACGGGGTCATCCTGGGCACCTGCGCGGGCATGCGGGGCGGGGGGGCCTGTGCCCGCCAGGACACGGCGGCCGCCGCGTCAGGACCTGCTTGATTGACCCGGTGCGCGGATGAACCGGCAAGGGTCGGCAACGCGACTGCACGCGCTACCCGCTCACACCGCCGGGTTCAGTTGATACGAGCTGCGGTGGATCGTCAGGCCCTGCTCCACGAAGAGGCACTCAAAATCCGTCCGCTCCTCGGCCACGGGCTCGAAAGGCGGGATCGAGGTGAAGGCGGGATCGGCGGCGAAGCACTTCCGGATGTACGCGCCGTAATCGGCGTGGTCGGTGGCGGTGTGGATGACACCGCCGTTCACAAGCGTGCGTCGGACGCTGGCCAGGAAGGTGGTGGAAAAAAGCCGGCGGGGATGATGGCGGCGCTTGGGCCAGGGATCCGGGAAGAAGACGTAGAAGACGGTGACGGACTGCGGCGGGATCAGGTGTGTCAGCGCGTAGGCGCTTTCGATGCGCAGGAGCCTGACGTTCGGCAGCCCCCTCCGCACGATGCGGCGGTCCACCTTGCGCAGCCGCACCAGCAGGCGGTCCACGCCAAGGAAGTTGCGATCGGGGTGGCCCGCGGCGCGCGCCAGCAGGAAGCGCCCCTTGCCGCAACCGAGGTCGACTTCCATCGGCTGCGCAGTGGGGAAGCATTCCCCGATCCGCAGCGTCTCCGTCCAGGAGGCGGGCGTGATGAAGGTGGTGGGAAGCGGGGGCGCGTCGTTCGACACTGGCGGATCGCCTATCTGCCGAAGAGTCGGCTCAGCCAGCTGCCGCCACCCTTGGCGGCGCGCTCCATGCGGGCATCGATGAAATCGAGCGCGAAGATCTGAAACCCCTGTGAGCCAACGGAGGGCTTGTACTTCTTGGCAGCCGTGAACAGCCCGTTCTTGCCGGCCTCGATGTAGCGGTTGATTGTGGCCACGTCGCTGGCGCGTTTCTCGGCAAGCTGCTGCAGCAGGGGCATGAATTCCCGAACGAGGTTGTTCTTCGAGTTCCAATCGCCGCGCTTGGCGCCCAGGATGTCCGCCTCCAGCACCCGCGCCTGGGACGCGCGCTTCGCGTTCGGCCCCTGCGGTCCCATATTAAGCGAAATCTTCATTGGGTTCCCTCCGGCGCTTGTCAGGCCAATTTGAATCAATTAGTGTGCCTAAAAGGGTGGTATTGCGTCAAGATGAAGCGCAGGTGGAAATATCGGCTGGAGCGCTTCGAGCGCTATGTGGTGGGGCTGATTCAGGATCGCCACGACGGGTTGCCCCTGACCCGCGGGGAGCGTCTCTTCCTGGATTTCCTGCGGTCGCTGTCCCGGCTCTACCGCACCATCATCCAGGCCCGGCACTTCGTCTATGCCAAGGGCCTCATCCGGCATCAC
Source organism: Lentisphaerota bacterium (assembly GCA_021413965.1). Lineage (GTDB taxonomy): Bacteria > Verrucomicrobiota > Kiritimatiellia > UBA8416 > JAIOPI01 > JAIOPI01. The sequence continues at coordinate 28,323 of JAIOPI010000038.1, forward strand.
ACCCTCGGCTGCCAGGTGATCAGTGTCGGCAACCTGACCGTGGGCGGCACGGGCAAGACTCCCGTCGTGGAAGTGTTCGCGCGCGAGCTGCAGAAGGAAGGGCGGCGGGTGGCCATCCTCAGCCGCGGCTACAAGAAGGAAGAGCCGCCCTGGGGCACGCGTGTGCTCGACCGGTTTCTCGGGCGCGACAAGCGCCAGCCGCCGCGCATCGTCTCCGACGGCAAGACCCTGCTGCTGGACTCCGCCATGAGCGGTGACGAGCCGTACATGCTGGCGTCCAACCTTCCCAATGTCTGCGTGCTGGTGGATCGGGACCGCGTGAAAAGCGGCAAGTACGCCATCAACAAGCTCGGCTGCGACACGCTGGTGCTGGATGACGGGTTTCAGTACCTGGCGCTGAAGCCGCGCGTGCAGATTGTGCTGGTCGATCGCACGAATCCCTTCGGCAATGAGCACTGCCTGCCCCGCGGCATCCTGCGCGAGCCGGTCAAGAACATCCGCCGCGCGGACTTCATCTTCATCACGAAATCGAATGGCACGGGCATCGAAGAACTGAAGGCCAAGCTTCGGCAGCACAATCAGCACGCGGAAATCATCGAGTGCAAGCACTGCCCGCGGTACGTGCAGAATCTTTACACGTCCGAACAGCAGCCGTTGGAGTTCCTGAAGGACCGCCGGATCGTGGCCGTGTCGGCCATTGCCGCGCCCAAGGGCTTCGAGAGCGAGCTCGAGCGCCTCGGCGCCCGGATTCTGCGACGCTTTGCCTTTGCGGATCATCACCGCTACTCGCAGCAGGAAATCATCGACACGATCAACAGCGCCAAGGTCCTGGGGGCTGAGGCGATCATTACGACGGAGAAGGACGCGGTTCGCTTTCCGCGTCTGGACCGGCGCGACGTTCCCGTCTACTTCCTGCGCGTGGACATCGAGATCCTGAGCGGCAAGGAAGATTTCCGCTCGTGCATCGCCCGCATCTGCTTCCGCTAGCCGCCGCGGCGACCCGCGCCGGGCGGACATGGCACGGCGGCCCCTGGCGGAGACGCTCCCGCGCCGCGGCTTGTGGCTCGACTCCGGGGGTGGCTTTTTTGCATTGTGCGGGGATGCGCACAGACACCAGCGAATCCTTGACCCGTCCGCCCCGCCGTGTGGCGGTGTGCGCGCCGAACTGGCTGGGGGACTGCATCATGGCCATGCCGGCCCTGCAGGCCTTCTGCCGGCGGACGCCGGGTGTCGCCATCACGGTGCTGACCAAGCCGGGGTTGGTGCCGCTCTGGCGCATGCATGCGGATGTGGGCGCCATGGTGGAATTGCATGAGGGGAGCCGCGGCGCGGGTCGAGCAGCACGGGCGCTGGCGGCGGCCGGCGTCGAGGTCGCGTACGTGCTGCCGAACTCCTTTCGCTCGGCCCTGATCCCCATGCTCGCCCGGATTGCTCCTCGCGTCGGGTTGCGTGGCCACCGCCCGCCCGTGATGCTGACGCGCGTCGTGCAGCCGCCTGCCGCCCCCGGGCGGAAACATCAGGTCTGGGAGTATCTGGCCATCTTCGGCGCGGCCGATGTGTCGGACGTCGAGCCGCCGCGCCTGCAGATTCCGGCCGAAGCCGCCGCAGCCGTGGCGAGCCGTTTCGGGCTTGGCCGCGGGGCGGTCGAGCCGGTGATCGGCATCCTGCCCGGCGCCGCATACGGCCCTTCGAAACGCTGGCCGGCCACGCACTTTATTCGTGCCGCCCGGGCGCTCGTCGAGCGCGCGGGCGTGCGCGTGCTGGTGTTGGGCAGCAAGGGCGAGCAGTCCGTCTGCGCGGAAGTGGCCGCGGGCATCGGTCCGCGCGCTATGAATCTCGCCGGGGCCACGACACTCCCGGAACTCGCCGCGGTGCTGGCGGACTGCCGCGTGGTGATCTGCAATGACAGCGGGGGCATGCATCTGTCCGCCGCCGTGGGCACGCCCGTGGTCGCCATCTTCGGCCTCACGGATCCCGGTAAAACCGGACCGCTGGGCACCGGACACCGCCTCGTCCAGCGCGAGGGCGTGGTCCAGTCACGCGATTTGAAGCGCGACTCGCCGGAGGCGCGCGAGGTGCTGGCGTCCATTACCCCGGAGCGCGTGATTACCGACGCCATGGCGGCACTGGCAGCAGGGCGGCGGCCATGAAGCCATCGGTGCTGTTGCGGTCCACGGCGATCGTTGGCGCGGGCACGGCGCTGAGCCGGCTGCTGGGCTTTGTGCGCGAAATGTTGATGGCGTGGCTCTTCGGCACCTCGCTCGCCAAGTCCGCCTTCGATGTGGCGTTCCGCATCCCGAACCTGTTCCGGCGGCTCTTTGGCGAGGGCGCGCTGTCTGCGGCGTTCATTCCCGTCTTTACGGAGACGTTGAAGCGAGACGGCAAGGAAGAGGCTGGGCTGCTGGTGTCGCGGGTGGCGTCGCTGCTGGCGGCGGTGCTGTCGGTGATCGTGGGCGTGTCGATCCTGGTGATTTGGGGCGTGGAGCAGGTCGTGCCGCTGGGCGAACGCAGTGCCGCGGTCCTGCCGCTGCTGCGGATCATGTTGCCCTACACCCTGTTCATCTGTCTCGCCGCGCTGTCCATGGGCGTGCTGAATTCGCTCGGTTACTTTGCCGTCCCCGCGCTCGCCCCGGTCATCCTCAACCTGGTGTGGACCGGCGCGCTGATCTGGATCTGCCCCCGCCTGGGCGGCACGCCCGCGGAGCAAATCACCTGGCTGGCGTGGAGCATCCTGCTGGCCGGTGCGCTGCAGTTGCTGGCGCAGATCCCCGTCTTGCGACGCTGCGGCATCGCGGTGCGTCCCCACCTGCACTGGAAGGACGTTCGCGTGCAGCGCGTGCTGCTCCTGATGGGCCCCGCGGCGCTGGGCCTCGGCGTCTACCAGGTCAACACGGTCATCGACGGGGTGCTCGCGCTGTTCGTCGGCAGCTGGGCCCCGGCGGCCCTGACGTACGCGGAGCGCCTCATCTACCTGCCGCTGGGGATCATTGCGACGGCGCTGGGAACGGTGCTGCTGCCGGCCTTCTCGCAGCACGCGGCGGCCGACCGCCACGACCAGATCGGTGTCACGTTGCGTCACTCGCTGCGCGGCATCCTGCTGGCCATGACGCCGGCCGCGGTGGGTTTGCTCGTGCTGGTGAATCCCATCGTGCGCCTCTCGTATGTCTGGGGCGGAGGCAAATTCGATGCGCTTTCCACCCTGCAGACGTCGCGCGCCGTCGCCTTCTACTGTCCGGGACTCATTGTTTTCAGCATTTACAAGGTGATGGTGCCGGCTTTCTATGCACTGAAGGATACGCGCAACCCGGTGCGTGTCGGCTTGTGGGCCGTCCTGGTAAACTTCTGCCTGAACATTCTGTTCATCCTGACCTGGCCGGAGGGGTATCAACATGCGGGACTGGCTTTCGCCACGGTGCTCGCCAGCGTCTTCAATTGCATCGTGCTCGGCCGCATGCTGCAACATCGCATCGGGGACCCTGGATGGCGCCGCATTGGCCGGACGGGGGTGCGCGCCCTCGCCGGTTCCAGTTTGATGGGGGCGGCCGCGTGGTACTGCCAGCGCATCGTGGAGGCGCATCTGGTTGCGCGTGGGCTGGTGGACAAGCTGTCTCAGACCATCAGCGTGGGTGTCGCCATTGCGCTGGCCATGGCGGTCTACCTGGCCTGGCTGGCGGTCACCGGCCGCGCCGATCTCGCCATGCTCCTGCAAGCGCGTCGCCGCCGTCGCGGGTAACGGCACGTCCCAGCCTTGGAGAGCCATCTGATTTGCCATTGTGCCGGCAGGGCCCCTCCCGTATGCTCGCGTCAGCATGAGCGCAACCTTTCGAGCATTGTTGGTCGAGGAAGTCGCCGGCGGCAAGTTCGAGCGGCACGTTGGCGCTCGGGCGATGGAGGACCTGCCGGCTGGCGACGTGGTGGTCCGTGTCCGCTTCTCCGCGCTCAATTACAAGGATTGCCTGTCGGCCACCGGTCACAAAGGCGTGACGCGCCGCTACCCGCACACACCCGGAATCGACGCCGCCGGCGAGGTCGTGTCCAGCTCGGCGAGCAGCGTGGCCGTCGGTTCCGAGGTGATCGTCACGGGCCACGACCTGGGCATGAACACGGCGGGTGGACTTGCGGAATACATCCGCGTGCCCGCCGGCTGGGTGGTGCCGCTGCCCTCCGGCCTGACGCCGCGTGAAGCCATGATTCTGGGAACGGCCGGCCTGACCGCCGCGCAGAGCGTGGAAGCCATCCAGGAGGGGGGCATCAAGGCGGATGTGGGGCCCATCCTGGTCACGGGCGCCACGGGCGGCGTGGGGTGTCTGGCCGTGACGCTTCTGGCGCAGGCCGGCTACTCGGTGACGGGTGCCACCGGCAAGGGCGATCGCCACGGATGGCTGCGTGAACTGGGCGCCGCGGATGTCATTGTGCGTGATACCATCCTCGGCCCGCCTGACCGCCCGCTGCTGTCGGGCACCTGGGCCGGTGCCGTCGACACCGTGGGCGGGGCCTTTCTCGATGCCGCCCTGCGGTCGTCGCGACGGGGTGGGGTGGTGGTGGCGTGCGGCCTGGTGGCCTCGGCGCGACTGGAGACCAATGTCTATCCGTTCATCCTGCGCGGGGTTCGCCTGCAGGGCGTGGATACCGCTGAGCTGTCGCGTGCGCAGCGGCAGCGGCTGTGGCGCAAGCTGGCCGGCGTGTGGCGTCCGGCCACGTTCGACAAGATTGCTCATGAGATCGGACTGGATGACGTGAGTGTGTGGATCGGGCGCATGCTGGCCGGGCAGGTCGTGGGGCGGATCGTGGTCAAGCTGGGCGGGTAGCGCGGCAGCTGAAACGCATGAACGTGATCAGTCGCATTCGAAATGCCTTGGGCGCGGCACACGCCCCCACGACAGAGGAGGACGCCTTCATCGAGCTGCTCCTGGCGCGGCTGATGCTTGGCGCGGGCGTTCTCTTTGTCATTTACCTTCTGTTGCCTACGCTGCAGCCCGGCATGCTCGCGGCGGGCGATGACACCATTCACAGTGCCTACACCCTCGAAAGTGCGCGGCTCTGGCAGGCGTACGGGCACCTGTTCGACTGGACGACGATTTTCGGGCTGGGAGAGCCCATCTACATCTTCCGCCCGCCCGGGTTCTATTTTGCGGTGCTGGGCTTGCACGTGCTCAGCGGGGGCGCCCTGTCCGTCATGTTCGCGCACAAGCTGGCCTACGTGCTCGCGCTCGCGCTGTACCCCACCGCGATCTATTACCTCCTGTGGAAATTCCGATTCCCGCCGCTGTTGCGCGGGATTGCCGCGCTCCTGGCCTTCGGCGGGATCAGCACGTTTGGCCACACGCTCGACGCCTATTACAACCTGGGGCTGGCCAAGCAGGCCTTTGCCATTCTGCTCTTCCCGTTCGCGCTGGGAACACTGCACGGCATCGTGACGCGCCATGAGCGCCTGCTGCCGGGCGCCGTCCTGTTCGGACTCATGTTCCTGAGTCATCCGTACATGGGCTGGTCATTCTGCCTGATCGCAGGCGCGTACGTGTTGACCGCCTGCCTGGCCCGCCCCTCCGACTGGCGCTGGTGGCGCCAGGTCGTGCTGCGCACCGGAACGATGATCGGGGCCGGTCTCGCGCTGATCGCCTTTTGGCTGGTGCCCTTCTACGCGTCGCAGGAAATCCAGCTCACGAGTCCCTACAGCAGTTCCCGCCGTGAAGGGTTTGCCATCGTCACCGACACGGCGGCCGGCACGCTGCGCCATCTTGTGCGCGGCAGCATGTTCGACCGCTCGCCCAGCGCGGACCCGGCCGACGTGTTTGGCGGCAAGTCGGACTGGGCCTGGCGCCCCAACCCGGGGCACGGCCGGTGGCCCGTGCTGAGCTGGTTCAGCCTGGCCGGGGCCGTGCTGCTGATGGTGCGCGGGCGAAACCGGCGCGATGCGTTCTTCGTGAATGCGTGGGTGTTGTGCCTGATGATCTTCATGGGGCCCGACGACATGCGCTGGCTGCTGCACGTTCCCGCGCAGAACCAGTTCCAGTACCTGCATTTCATTCCGTTCCCGGAACTCTTCACCATCTGCCTGGCGGCCATTGGCATCCATGGGCTCGCGGCCGGAGCCTGGGCCCGCCTCATCGCGCCTTGCTGCAGGCGCTGGCCGCGCGTGCAGGTGCCGGCCTATGCCGTCACGGTGCTGGCGTGCGCGCTCCCGTTCGTGGGCAACGTCCTGCAGGAACGCCGCGCGTACAGCCTCGACAAGCTGCGCAATCGGGTCTTTGAAATCGGACCGGACGAGCAGACCGCCTGGAGTCTGGCCAATGAATCGAACCGGGGATTCAAGGCCTGCACGGATTACCTGCGGCGCGAGCTGGCGCCGTACGAACGCTTTTATGGCTCGCCCACCAAGGTCCACGCCGGTGCCGAGATTTTCCATTTCTCCGTGGCGCCCGCCTACATGGGTCGCACGGATTTGATCTCGCCGCTCTTCGGCGGGCTTGTCGGCGGCGTGAACCACATCGTGCATACCGGGGAGTTTCGATTTGAACTCTGGAAAAGCGCCATCATGCTCGACCTGCTGCGCGTGGGGGCCGTCGTGATGAGTGCGCCCAACGAGGAGAATTTCCCCTACAACCCGGCCGTGTTTGTGGACCGGGTGCGCTTCCCGCGCTGGACGGTCTACAAGGCGCCGTCGAGCGGGCCGTGTGGCGCCAGCACGCGCAAGCCCATCCTCTTCGTTGGCGGCGCCCGCGACTGGGAAGGCGCGTGCGAGGCGTGGCTCGCGAAGGTGCAAACCCTGCGCGACCTCGACGCGTTTCAGGCGCTGCCGTTCATCGCCTGGGAGCAGCGCCCGCGCCGTGGCCGCGCGGATTGCCTGCCGCTCAGCCAGTGCGCCGCCATCTACGTGGCGGACGGCATGCTGGATCCCGAACGCTTTTTCCAGCCCGGCGAGTTGGAGGCGTTTCGCGCGGCGGGCGGGACGATTCTCTTCCGCCCGTCACGCTTTCACCTGGGCCTCCCCGCGTGGGCCACGCAGTCGGTCAAGGGCGTGCAGGACATCCGCCTTGAGGACTATGCGATGGCCACGCATCCGGCACCCGTGGGCATTTCGCCGCTCGCGGAAAGCCAGGGCCGGCAGGCGGTGTCGGTCACCGCTTCAGTGCCCTGCCTCCTGTACCAGAAGATGGCCTATTATCGCGGCTGGCACGCGACCGTGGACGGCCAGGCCGTTGCCAACATCGGCGCGAGCCCGGGCTTCAATGCGTGCTGGGTCCCGGCCGGCACGCACGAGGTCGAGTTTCACTATACGGGCGCGAACGGCGCCGGTGCGGGCTGGGCAGTGTCGGCAATGGCGCTTGCGGCGCTGGCGGGCGAAGCGGCGCGACGCCGCCGAACAACGGGACCGGTGACATGAACGCGTTGATGACCCACCCCGCCCTGCGGGCACCCCTCCCTGGAGGGGATCGAAGGCTTGGTATCGTGTTCTGGATGATCCCCTCCCCGGGAGGGGGGCCCGCAGGGCGGGGTGGGTGTTCGCCGAATCAGGATTCCGCTTTTTCCCATGCAGGTCGGCCGGGAGTGTGCTCATGATCGGACCAATTGCAGCAGTGACGCGTGACGGACGCGGCCCTTGGGTCATGATCCTGCCGGCCGTCATCGGTCTGGTGTGGATGGTGACGCTGTACGTGCGGCAGGCTGTCTATGACGTGCCGGTTCCGACGAAGCCCCTGCCGGGAGATGTCGTGCCCGCCTCGGGGCTCGATCTGCTCTGGAACGAATCCGCCGATGGGGCAGCCGAGGCGCGGGTGCAAGTGGCCACGGACCGCCGGTTCCGCAACATCGTGTTCGAGGAGCGCTGCGCGTGCTTTTCGCTGCGCCGCACCGTGCCGCTGATTCCCGGTGCGACTTATTACTGGCGCGTGCAGCGCGTACGCCCGGGGCACACCAGCCCCTGGACCCTGCCGGTTCGCTTTGAGGTGGAGCCATGAACACCATGTCCACCAGTATTGTCGTGCCGATCTCCAACGAGGCCTCGAACCTGGAGGCGCTAGTCGATGAATTCGTCGCGTCACTGGCGGATGCACGCGGTGAGATTCAGGAGATCATCCTGGTCGAGAACGGCAGCCGCGATCAGACCGTTGCGGTCGGGCAGCGCCTCGCGGCGCGCTATGCCGGGTGGGTGCGCCTGGTCGTCCTGGATCGCGCCTCCTATGGCGAGGCGGTGAAGCGGGGGATTGCCGAGGCCCGCGCCCCGTGGATCGCCGTGCTGGAGTGCGATTTCCTCGATGCGGACTTTGTGCGTCGCGCACGGGCGCAGCTGGCGGCGCAGCGCAGCCCCTTTGCCGTGGCCTCCAAGCGCCATGCGGATTCCGTTGACCGCCGCCCGCTGAAGCGCCGACTGATCACGGCTGCCTTCAATCGACTCTTGAGCCTGTTCTGCGACTTTCCCGGCACCGACACCCACGGCTTGAAAGTCGTGCGCACCGACGTGGCCCGCTATCTGGCGAACCTCTGCCAGACGTCGGATGAAATCTTCCAGACCGAGTTCGTCATGCTGGGCTACCGGTTGCGCTACAAGGTGGTCGAAGTCCCGGTGGACATTGCCGAGCGGCGCCCGACGCCGTTCCCGATTCTGAAGCGCATTCCCAAGGTGGTGCGCCTGTTGCACCAGATTCGCAAATCGCTGGACCGGTTTTACGAGCCCGAAAGCTTCGCCCGCGCGCTGGCGGCCGCGCCGCCGGGGGATGTGCCGCCATGAAGACCGCCGGCGTGACACCCGCCCGCGTGCGCTATCTGATTGCCGGTGCCGGCGTATCCGGGCTGGGGTTCGCCAATTTTGCCGGCGATGCGGATTACCTGATCCTCGAGCGCGAGCCGGCCGTCGGCGGCTACTGCAGGACGGTGCGGCAGGCCGGGTTCACGTGGGACTATTCCGGGCACTTCCTGCATCTGCGCGACGAGGGCATTCGCCGCTTCTTCGCCGACCGCACCGACCCCGCCGAACTCATGTCCCTGCGCAAGCGTTCCCACGTGTACCATGCGGGGCGACTGATCGATTTTCCCTTTCAAAAGAACATACATCAACTTCCCTGGCTGGACTACGTGCGCTGCCTCGTCACGCTGCTGCTGGCGCCACGCCGACCTGCGCCCGCCAACCTGTCCGAACACATCGAAGCGCAGGCCGGTCGCGAAATTTCGCGTCTCTTCCTGCGTCCCTACAACGAGAAGCTGTACCAATGCGCGCTGCAGGAGCTGGCCCCGACGGCCCTCGGGCGTTTCTTTCCCGCGATGACGGCGTGGGGTGCCGTGAGCAATGCGCTGCGTCCCGATAATCGCTCCTACAACGACACCTTTCAGCACCCCCGGGGTGGCATTGCGTACTACGTCGACGCGCTTTGTCGGGATCTGGATCCCGCGCGGATTCGGCTGGGGGAGGCCGTGGTCCGGGTGGACCTGGCGAGGCGCGTGGCCACGACATCGTGCGGGGCCGAGATTGCGTTCGAGCATCTGATCTCGACGGCGCCGTTGCCGGTGACGTTGGCGCTGTGCGGGGTGCGGCACCCGGCGGACGCGTTCACGCACAGCAAGGTGGTGGTCATCAACCTTGGCTTTGACCGGCCGGGCACCTGGGACACGCACTGGGTGTATGTAGCCGATCGCGCGCTGGCGTTTTACCGCATCGGATTCTACGACCGGATTTACAGCGGCGACCGCATGAGTCTGTATGTGGAGTGCGCCTTCAGGCCGGACGTGGCTGTTGATGTCGAGGCGCTGCGGGCGCGCGTGCTGCGCGAACTGGCCCAGATTGGCGTCGTCACCGATCAGCGACTTGTGGCGTGGCATGCGGTCGAGATGGATCCCGCCTACGTGCATATCCGGCCCGGTCTGGAGGCGGTCAAGGCCCCGCTGATCGACACATTGCGCGCGCACCACGTCCATCCCCTCGGCCGCTACGGCCGCTGGACATACTGCTCCATCGAAGACAACCTGATCGAGGCACGGGCGCTGGCGGCACAGCTGAAGTAGGGTCGTCTGGCGGGTGGTTAGGCACGATGCGTGGCAATCCGTAAAAATGGGTAGCCGCCGCCGCGGTGAGTTCCTGAACCCGGTTGAAGCAAGCCGTCGTCGGTCAGCCGCCACGCGTGTGCGCCATGGTTTCGGCGGGTGGCGAGGACATCGCCATTTGCTGGTGGATTCCCGAAACGTCAGGCGTTCTCACGGCACCGGCGCGATGTAGGCGCGGAAGGTGCTGCCGGTGGCCGCGGTGAAGCCGGGCTGGAGGCGAACCGTCTTGCCGGCTTGGAACGACACGTCGGCGGGCGATTCCACGCGGTAGCCGTCGCCGGCGGCGATTGACTGGGAGGCCTGATGGTTGGCTGTTGCCGTCTCGATGCGGTTACTGAGCGCGAGGTCGCACAATTGCCAATGCCAGATCAGCGTCGAGTTGGTCAGCAGCAGGAACGGTCCTGTCTGGGTTCCGGTGCCGCTGGCAGGGACGCTGCCCGCTCCCGTCCAGCCCGTACAGACAAGGAGCATCCGGCTCTGACTGTCTGCCATGGTCACCGGCGAGTCTGTCACGGCTGCCGTCAGCGCGCTGCCAGCGGGGAAGGTGTTCGTCCCGATGGGTGGTGACGCCGTTCCGTATGGTGATTGTACCGCCAGCGTCACCGTGCCCGCCGCCGTTGTCGTGGTGGAGGTCGTCGTGCTCGTCGTCGTGGTGCTGCTGCTGGTTGTCGTGGTTGTCGTGGTTGTCGTGGCGGCTCGCACTGCGCCGTAGGCGTTGACGAAGCCATATCCGAACGTCGTGTCGTATCCGGCGGTGCCGAGATCCACGGCGCTATTGCTCATGACCTGGTCGACCCCGCCGGCGCTGAGCCCCGGGTTGACGGACAGGACGAGCGCGGCCACGCCAGCCGCATAGGGGGAGGCAAAGGAGGTGCCGCTGACCGTGGCGTAATCACCGGCCGCGTAGCCTTCCGCGCCGGTACGATCCGGGGTGTAAATGGAGGCGCCCGGCGCCGACAGATCCAGGCCGACGCCGTGGTCGCTGAAGGAGGCCAGATTGCCATTGCGATCGAGTGCGGCCACGGCGTTGACGTCTGGCAGGCTGGCAGGATAGCCGATGGTGGTGCTGCCGTTGTTGCCGGCGGAGGCGAAATGGACCATGCCGTTGGTGCGTGTGGACGCGTATTTGCTGGCGATGGCGCTGGACTGGAATCCGTATCCATTGCTGTTGTTCGACACGCGTGCGCCGATGCTCTCGGCCCACGCCAGGGCGGCGACCGTCCAGCTGGACGAAGACGTCCAACTTCCGTTGCAGGTGTTCGTGTTGCTGATGAACGTGCGCGCGGATGCCGTCAGGCACATGGGCGCAATGCCCGCGGTGCCAATGCCGTTGCTGATAATCGCCGACACACAGCCGGCCACGGCCGTGCCGTGCTTGTCGCACGAGTTGCGCGGCCCGCCGTCGCCACCATCACTGGTGAAATCCGCGCCCCGCCGTTGAAGAATGTCGGGGTGATTGGTTTGTACCCCGACGTCGATGACGACGACCACGATTGACGTTACCCCGATTGTGATATCCCAGGCCTCCGGGCCGTCCATATCCTGGTCAGCCGTGCCGCCGGCTTGCCCCGTATTATGGATGCCCCAGGCATTGCCGAATCCCGGATCCGTGGGAATCCAATCGCCGGTGCCGGTAAACAGCATGTCCGGCTCCGCAAACTCGACTTCCGGCAGTTGGGCGAGCGCATTGGCGATATTCAGCACGTCGTATCCGCTTGCCGTTCCGGGACGGCACCGGTAGGCATGCGCCAGCCCGCTCCAATTCCGCGACTGGATGGCGCCCGCGCCCGCGTTCGCCAGCAGGGTGGCGGCACGCGCGTCGCTGACACCGTCCACGAAGCGTACCAGCAAATCTGGTGTGACAATGACCGGTCCGCCATCCAGGCCGACGAAGACAGGCGACGCGAAGGCCACGTGCGTATCAGCTGCCAGCACGGCCACGCGCTGCTGGATGGTGGCGCTGTCTTGCTGGGCAACGGGAATGCCCGCCAGCGTCCATCCGCGAACCGGGAAGGCCGACAGAGGCGCGTCCCCCGTGACCGCCTGTGCCGCGGTCGCGGCGCCCACGCGGGCCACGGCGCCGGCTGGCTCCAGATATGCCACGCGCGCCGGATCCAGCGTGAGTTCGCGGGGCTCCTTGAAGAAATAGTAGTGCGCCGCCGCCCGGGGCGCCGCGAGTGCGGATCGCAGCAGGAGCGACACGAGGAGCAGCCATGCCCATGCGAACTGAACCCGGCGTTGTTGGCGTATCGTCATGTGCACGTGTTCGCGTCAGGCGCAGCGTACCGCAGGTGGCGAGTCGGGTTCGAGAGCGAAGTCGGCTCACTCCGTCAGGGGGGGGCGGACCTGGCACCAGAAGAGCAACAACGCACAGACGGGCATGCAAATGCAGCCTTGAGTCGCCCTTCTGGAATGTCTTCATTTGCGGGCATCCCAGAGGGGGTGCGCGTATTCCCACTTTCCCTTTGCCACGGCGTGACCTATGCTGCAGACCATAGCGATGAGCGCCGGCAAGCCAGATATTTCCATCATTGTTCCGGCCCACAACGAAGCCGAGAACGTGCGGCCCACCGTTGAGGCAATGGGGGCCATGCTACGGGCGTCGGGACTCGCCGGCGAGTTGGTTTTCGTCGACGATGGCTCCACGGACGGCACCGGCAAGATCGCCGCCGAACTGGCGCCGCAGCACGCGTTCCTGCGGGTCCTTGCCCACACGCCGCGTCGCGGCCTCTCGCGCGCCTTGGAGGCCGGGTTCATGGCTGCCCGTGGCGACATCCTGGTGTTCTACCCCGCCGATCTGCAGTTCGACGCCAACGACATTCCGCTCATGGTGGCTAAAGTTCGCGAGGGCTTTGACATCGTGACGGGCTGGAAGCAGGGGCACTACGACAAGCAACTCATTTCGGGTATCTACAACGGCCTGGCCGAGCGGCTGTTCAAGACCGGCGTGCACGACATGAATTCGGTCAAGGCGTTCCGCCGCGCCCTGTTACCGATTTTTGATTTTCGCAGCGACTTCCACCGCTACATGGTGGTGATGGCGGTGGAAGCCGGGTACCGCGCCGGCGAGGTGAAGGTGAAACTGCTGCCGCGCCTTGCCGGCCACAGCAAGTTTGGTGGACGCTGGCGTATCATGATCGGCGTCATGGACATGCTGGCTGTCTGGTTTCAATACCGCTTCCTGACCCGTCCCTTGCTGCTATTCGGGTCGCTGGGCGTCCTGGCCCTGCTGCTCGGATTCTGCGTGGGACTGGCCGCCCTGTACTGGCGGTTTGTTCTCAACACCGGCTTTCGTCCGTTGCTGACGTTGACGAGCCTGCTCTCCGTGGTTGGCGTGCTGCTCTTTGCCATCGGCCTGCTGGGCGAGTCGATCCAGGTCTTGAGTCGCCGCGTCGAGAAACTTGAGCGCCTGCTGGAACGCCGCGACCAGGATTGGCGGTGAGGGCCGGCGATTCGCGGATGGCGTGGACCCCGCGCCCGGAGATCGCGGGTCACCTTGGATTCGCGCATCGATGCCGTTGTCCGATTTTCGCCATCCCTGGTTGATTGCGCCTATGAACGCCGACACCCCACACTATGAGCAGACACGCGCGTTTCACGATGACGCGGCGCGTACGCGCCAGGGCTACTACGACTGGAAGCCGGGCCAGGCTGGTGCGCCGCGACATAGCTGCTGGCAGGTGCGCACCCGCGCCATGGTGATCGAGGCATTGCGGGCCGCGACGGCCGACCACGTCCCGGAAACTGTGCTCGACGTGGGCTGTGGTCGTGGTGATTTCACCCGTCGCCTCAAGGCCGAGTTTCCCGCCGCCCGCGTGCTGGGAGTCGACTTCTCCGAGCCCATGCTGGACCTGGCGCGCCAGCAGGCGCCGCCGGGGTTGGCGTTTCGCCAGGCGGGCCTGCCGGATCTGGCGCTCGATGGCGGTTCCTTTGACATCGTGGTTTGCCTGAATGTGTTCCATCACGTTTTGGCGGACGATCAGGAGGAGGCGCTGACGAGTCTCTGCCGGTTGGCGCGCATGGCCGTGATTCTTGAAATCAAGAATGCGCGTTGCCCCTACAAGTGGCTTCCTCGCAGTTTGTGGCTGGACGCAGAGACGCGGGTGTATCCGACAACGGCGCGCCGCGTGGCCGCGGTCGCCGAGGCCAACGGGTTCTGCCTGGACGCACGGCGTGGGCTGTTTCGCCTGGACGTCCTGTCGCCCATCATGGTGTTGACGCTGGTTCGGGAGGGGACATGAGCCACCGGCATTGGCCCCTGCGCCTGGTCGGCCTGGTGCTCTTTGCCGCCCTGCTCGTTTATGCGCATCCGGGGCAGGTGTGGGCGGCCGCGCGGGACGTCCGCGTGGTGCCGTTGCTGCTCGCCGCGGCGGCCGCGATCGGCGTCATCGTGTTGCGCAACATCCGCTGGAAATACATGCTGGCTTTCTGCGGCGGCACGATTCGCTGGCGCGATCTCTGGCCCCTGGCGCTGGTCTCCTCGTTCCTCGGCAACCTGACGCCGGGGCGGGCCGGTGAACTCTGGAAGATGACGTTTGCCGGGGCCACGACATTCACGCGGTCGCAGTACCTGGTCTCGTTCTTCTATGATCGTCTGCTCGATGCCGCCACCATGGCGCTGCTGGCGTTCGCCGGGCTGATCGGCGCCACGGCCCCGGGCACGGCCGGGTTTCGATTTGCACTCGGCGCGATCGTCGGCCTTTCCATAGCGGCCGTGGCGGGGCGGCGTCAGATTCGCGTGTGGATCGAGCGCGCGATGCGCCGCTACGACCTTCCCTGGCAGCCCCTGTCTCGCGCCGCGGGCGCCACGGCGGGGCGCGCGGCGGTGATGCTGGTGGCGCACGTGCTGTCCGTCGTGCTGTACATTGCGATTTACGCCGGCCTGTTTCGCGCCGTAGGCGTGAGCGTTCCCGTCGCACCGCTTACGGTGGCGGCCTCGGTCGCCTCCATGGTTGCGATCCTCCCCATCAGCGTGGCAGGGCTTGGCACGCGCGAGGCCGTGTTGCTCCATTTCCTCCGGCCATACTATGATGCGCCCAGCCAGGTCATTCTGGTGGGCATGCTGGATGTCGTGCTCCTGGCCTACGTGTTGTCGGGCCTGCTGGCGCTGCCCTGTTGGCTGCTGGGATATCCGCGAAGGTCGGGCGGCGGGGCAGGGGTGGGGACGTAACCGCGCAACGGTGGTGTGGTCTTGCATGAGTGACACGAACGGCAAACCGGAGCGTGGGACGGGGGGCACCCGCTTCTCCCGGCTGCGTGCCCTGGCCCGGGTCCGGCGCATCGCGCAGGGGCGCGCCCGCCCGGCGGGGCTAGCGCGCCGCTGGCTGTGGCCACTGCTGACGGCGGCGTTTATCGTGGCCCAGCAGCGCCACTATTTTGTGATCCCAGACCGGATCGCCGAGGCCCCTGCGATTCGTGAAACGTCCTCCATACACGAACCGCATGTGTTCGACTACGGGCTGTATTACTGGGGCCTGGTGCCGGTCTACAGCACGGTCGTGCTCGACAACCGCGCCGACGCCGCGCTGTATTCGCCGGACGCGGCCGCCAAGTTGCTGATCGAGCGCGGCGACTCGCTGCGAATGGAGTACATCAATTGCATGCGCGTGGGGGAGCGCATGGTCAAATTGATGAAATACCCGCTCTGCCTGTGGCAGGGCAGCCCGTATGCGGTCTCGCACCGTGGCGTGATGGGGACGATTTACACGCTGGGCCTGGTGCTCCTCGCCTTTGCGCTCGGGCGCCATGCCCCGTTTCCGCTCGGCGTGGTGCTGCCGGTCCTGCTGTCAGCTTCGCCCTTCATCGCGGCGGACATCTACCGGCGGAGCCTGACACAGACGGTGCTGATCAGCGCGTCGATCTACGCGATGGCCCTGCTGGCTCCTGTGGTGTTCGACCGCCGCCTGCGCGCAGGCTCGGCCTTGTTGCGGGCCGCGCTGCTGGCGGCCGTGGTGGTGATCCTCAACAACATCCGGTCCACGCCCACGGCCATCTACGGCGGCGTGGCGCTGGTAATCCTGCTCTATCACGGCACGTCCTGGCCGAAGCGCGTGGCCCTGCTCGTGGTCGCCCTGGGGCTGCAGGCGGGGTTCAGCCGGTCCTTCGATGCCTGGTGGGAGTCTCGGTATCGCGAGGCCAGCGCCGTGGTCGAACGCCTGGGCGGTCAGCCCTTCCGCGGCGAGCGCAAGGCGTACCATGCCGTGTATCACGCCATCTGGTGCGGGCTCGCGGATTTCGATCGCACCTACGGCTATCGCTGGTCGGACAACCAGCCCGAGGGGTACGCGTGGCCGATCCTGCAGGCGCGCGGGGCCGACGTTGAGAGCAACGCGGACCAGATGGGCTACGTGGCCGCGGGGCCGTACATCGAGTACCTGCCCGGCTACGGCCAGGTGTTGCGAGACCGGCTGCTGGCCAACATCCGGGCCGATCCGGTGTGGTATGCACGGATCATCGGGCAGCGCATCCGCCGCCTTCTGTTTGAGAGTGATCCGGCGCACCTTCGGATTCGGGATACGCTCTTGACCGGCCCTCGTTCGCCCTGGCCGTATCTCGGCGTGCTGGCGCTGGTGCTGGCGCTCGGTCTACGCGGGTACGCGAAGCTGTTTCTGCTGTCCCTGCCAACGCTGGCTGTGCCGTTGCTGGTCACGACCTATGGCGGCCAGCAACTGGAGTTCATCGGCCACCTCGTACTCGCCGCCGTGGGGCTCACCATGCTGGTGCGGGCCCTGGCCTGGCCCGTTGTCATCCGTTGTCGCCGCCATGTCAGGAGGGCGCCATGCGCCGGCTGAAGGAAGATCCGGAGGTCGTTGTCTTGGCCGTGGTGCTGGCGCTGTTTGCGGGCACCATTCTCACCATCCGGCCCAATCGCATGCTCATTGCGGTGGCTGAACAGGCGGCGCGGCAGCGCCAGGCGGCGCACGAGGCGTGGCTCCTGCAGCACCCCGTGCTGCGCGGCTTGCGGCTCGCGCTGACGCTGGACGGCACGGTGGAGACAGCCGGCTGGATTGAGCATCCCATGCTGGCGGAGCAGGTCACCTATGTTCCGGGGCGCTTTCAGCAGGCCGTGCACGTGGGTCCGGGAGCGCGGATCGTGGTGCGGGAAGTCAGCATTCGGCCGGAAAGTACATGGGCCCTGTGGGCACGCATCGATCCGGGCGCGGCCACGAACGGCTCCATGCGCATCATGGCCGCCAACGGATGTGAGATCGGCATCGAGGGCGACCGCCTGCTCGTTCAGCTTTACGATGGCCAGTCCAAGGTTCTGACGGCGCCGCGACCGCCGGTGGGGGCCTGGTTCCACGTGGCCATGGCGTGGGCCAAAGGCGAGCCGGACGGCACGCTCACGCTCTACGTGAATGGCCAACCGGTGGGAACGCGCGCGTATGCCAACCGCGTGGCGTATCCGTGGCGCCCCGTGACCATCGGCGCCGGGTACGACTATTCCCGACCATTCACCGGAGACATTGATGACGTCTGCACCTTTGACCGCACGTTGAACGCGGATGATGTGGCCGCCCTCGCCTGGCTGGGGCTCCGCGACCTGAAAGCGCGCCGCGGGGCGGAGGTCACCTCAAACGTCGTACAGGCGGCGCGGGAGACATGGCTGGCCGCTCAGCCTCCAGAAAGCAGGTCCGCCCCCACCGTGACGACTGCCGCGCGGGTTGAGTCCGGGCTCTATCGTGAACTGGCGCTGGGATTCACCTTTGATCACGGCTTGGAGCCAGGCCCGTCCGCACACGGGGAGTTCTCGATGCGGGGCACCCCCTCGACCGTGTCCGGCCAATTCGGGCAGGCCTGCCGATTCGGTGGCGCCGATCTTGTCGCCGTTTCGAATGTGGCCATCAAGCCTGAGGGCACATGGTCGGCCTGGGTTCGGCTGGCGGGCGACGACCATGGCGCGCAGCCGATGCGCGTGATGGACGCAAACGGCACGGGCTTTCAGGTGGAGGGGCAGCAGTGGACCGGTTTCCTGTTTGAGGAATCGGGCACGCACTACGTCGGCACGCTGGTCAGTTCGGGCACCTGGTTCCACGTGGCGATGACCTGGGGGCTCGATGCGGCGGGAAAAGGGAGCCTGCGGCTGTACAAGAATGGCGAGTCCGTGTCCGTGAGCGCCTATGGCGGCCGGCCGGGATATCCCGTGCGGCAATTGGTGGTCGGCGCGAGCTGGGATTTCAATCGCGGGTTCCAGGGGGCGCTGGACGACGTGTGTGTGTTCAACCGGTGCCTGTCCGCGGAAGAGGTGCGCGAGCTCATGGCCCGCGGTCTCACGGAATGGGAGGCGGGAGCGGTTGGCCGGCAGGGCGGGGCATGGCGGTGATGGCATGACGATCACGCTCACAGCAGCGACGGCGGATGTCCCGGGCGAATGGGGCGATTACGTGCGGGCACATCCGGTGGCGGACTGGTATCACGATCCGCGCTGGGCTCTGGTTTTTCATCGCGCCTACGGGTTGCGCAGTGCCTATGCGCTGGCACACGATGGACCCCGCGTGATTGCCGGCGCCCACCTCGTGGCCTGCCCGCGACTTCCGTTCGGACGGCGATTGATTGCCGGCCCGTTTCTGGCGGCGGGTGGGTGGCTGATGGATGCCGGTGTGGAGCGGGCCGCGGTTGAGGCGGGTCTCCTCGCGGAAGCGCGCCGGCAGGGCTACGCGAGCGTCGAACTGCGCGAGCATGACCCGGTGACGGCGCCGGTGGCCGGGGATCTGGTTACCCTGCGCCGCGCGTTGCCGGCGAGTGCCGGCGCGCTGTGGGGCGAACTCGACCCGAAGGTGCGCAACCAGATCCGCAAGGGGCAGAAGAGTGGCGTCACGGTTGCGTGCGGCCGTGAGCAGGTGGGCGCCTTCTGGTCGCTCTATGCGCGCCACCAATGGATGCTGGGCACCCCCACGCACGGCGCACGATTTTTCGAGGCCATGGCGGACGTGTTTGGTGGCGATGCCGAGGTGCGGGTGGCGTTCAAGGATGGGCAGCCGGTGGGCGGGTTGCTTGCCATACATGCCCGGGGAACCACGGTGGCGCTCAATGCCTGTTCGCGGCGCGAGTTCAACGCCCTCTGCGTGAATCATGTTCTGTATGGGGATGCGCTGGCCGGGGCGACCGCACGGGGGGCGCGGATGTTCGACTTCGGGCGCAGCGTCTTTGGCTCCGGCACCTTTGACTTCAAGCGCCAGTGGGATGCGCAGCCGATGCGCCTGCGGTATGTGTCGCTGGGCCGCGGCGCGGTGGCGGCCCCGACGGAATCGGTGAGACTGAAGCGGGCCGCGGTGTGGTGGTCGGCGCTGCCGTACGCGCTGGCCTGTAAGGTCGGGCCGCGATTGCGGCCGTACCTGGCATAGCGCCATGGCGGGAACCCGGAACCCAGGAAAGCAGGAACGGTGATGGAACGTAATCGCAGAGCGCCCGTCTTCTGCATGACCGTGGACATGGACGAGTGGTACCAGATCCGCTGGGTGACGGGCATGAAGGGATCGCTGTGGCCGGATACGCGGGCCCTATTTCGTGACTATTACAAGTCGGACCGGCCGGCGGGCGAACTGCATGCGGGTGTCGACAAACTGCTGCGGCTGTTTGCCGCGGAGGGCGTGAAGGCCACGTTCTTCACGTTGGGCGAGACGGCCCAGTACTATCCCGAAGCCTTGAGGCGCATTGCGGCGGCAGGTCATGAAGTGGCGTGCCATTCGTATTTTCATACGGATCTGTTTCGTCTGACCGACGCGGAATTCGAGCGCGATCTGCAGCGGGCCAAGGCGTTGCTTGAGTCCGTGACGGGGCAGACGGTGAAGGGGTTTCGCGCCCCAAGCCTGACGCTGGAGAGGCGCCATGCCGCGGTGCTGCAGCGCGTTGGCCTGCGGTACGACAGTTCACTTTCGAACCTGCGCCCGATGTTTGGGAAGTACCGGGGATTTCACGGAACGCCCCAGACGCCGTACGTCATGGCGCCGGAGGATCTGCGCCGGGCGGGGGCAGGGGGGCTGGTGGAGCTGCCGATTCCGTCGATGCCGGTGGCGCACATTCCCGGCTCCATCGTGATCGTGCACCGCATCTTCGGCACCTGGTACTGCAAGCTGGCGATTGCCGCGGCGCTGAGGCGGGGCTATGGGATGTACTACTGCCACCCCTATGATCTGAACCCTGCGCCGACGCTCGGGCCACTGCGCTGGAAGCATCGCACGTTCCTGCGCCATCTGGGGCCCTGGTACGAGCGCGAGCTGGGACAGCTTCTGCGCTGGGTCAAGACCCGTGGCGCCACCTTCGTCCGCGGCGGCGACCTGGCGGAGACGGTTCGCGCGCGCGCGTGAGGCGGGGGGCGGCACCGCCGGCGCGCACCGAGGGCGACGGCCAGCGCTTTTCGCTTCCACGGGTTCGGCCGGGGTGCTGTAATGCGGCGGGTTCCGGATCCGGCGCACGCATGCACACCCTGCTTATCGATAACTACGACTCCTTCACGTTCAACCTCTTCCAGGCCCTGGCGGAGGTCAACGGCCGCGAGCCGTTGGTGGTGCGCAACGACCAGCTGACGCTTGCCGCCGTGCGCGCCCTGCCGGTCGATAATATCGTCATTTCGCCGGGCCCCGGTCGTCCGGAGCGGACCGCCGACTTTGGGCTGTGCGCGGAGGTCCTGCGATCCACGGACCTGCCCGTACTGGGCGTGTGCCTCGGGTGCCAGGGCCTGGGCGCCGCCTTTGGTGCGCGCATCGTGCGAGCCCCGGAACCGATGCACGGACGGCTGAGCCCCATCACGCACGACGACTCGGAACTCTTCATCGGCATGCCCCAGGGCTTCCAGGCCGTGCGCTATCATTCGCTCATGGTGGGGACCGCACTGCCGGACAGTTTGCAGGACATTGCATGGACGGACGACGGCATCATCATGGGCCTGCGCCACCGGACGCGCCCCCTCTGGGGGATCCAGTTCCATCCCGAATCGATCTGCACGGAGTACGGCACGCGTCTGCTGCAGAACTTTCGCGAACTCACGGCGCGGTACGAGTCGACGCATCGGCGCGCGCTGCGCATGACGGCGGCGACCGGGGCGGATGTGTCCATCGTGCCACAAGGCCGCGCTCACGCCTCGCCGGCCCTGCCCTCGCGAGTGGCTCACTGGCGCAAGCGCGCGGCCACGGTGGATCCCGAGGAGGCCTTCACCCGGCTGTTCGGCGATGGCGACAAGGCCTTCTGGTTCGACAGCAGCCTGGTGGTCGCCGGGCTGTCGCGCTTCACCTTCATGGGCGCATCGTCCGGGATGCTGATGACGTACGATGTGGGGCAGGGGCAAGTCACCCTGACTACGGACGCGCGCACGAACGTCAGTCGTGAGGATTGTTTTGCGTGCCTGGCGCGAGAAGTGGCGGCGGGTGCGTGCGCGGATCCGGAGCTTCCGTTCGATTTCTGCGGGGGGCTGGTCGGGTATCTGGGGTATGAGATGAAGGCGGCCTGCGGTGCATCCCCGGGGCATGCGTCGCCCTATCCAGACGCGGCGTTCATGCGGGTTGATCGCTTCCTCGCCTTTGATCACGTCGAGCGGGCACTCTACGTCGTGTGCCTTGGCCGTCGGGAGGAGCGCGCGGCTGCCGAGGCCTGGTTCGACGAGGTGGAGGCGCGGCTGGCGGGTGCCACGCCGCCGGTGGGGCCATCGCCAGTCCGCGCCACGCCGCCGGCGCCGGACGTGGCGCGCGCGCGCGCGGATTATCTGCGCGACGTCGATGCGTGCCGGGAATTGATTGCCGCGGGCGAGAGTTACGAGATCTGTCTCACCCACACGTTGACCGTGGATGTGGACGTCGATCCGTTGCGCTATTACCGCGAACTGCGCCGGGTCAACCCCGCGCCCTACGCGGCCTTCCTGCGGTTCGGCGGGCTGGCGGTGCTCTCGTCGTCGCCCGAGCGATTTCTGCGCATCGACCGCGAGCGGATGGTGGACACCAAACCGATCAAGGGGACGGTTCCGCGCGGCGGCGACGCGGCGGAGGACGCGCGGCTGCGGGAGGCCCTGCGCACCAGCGTCAAGAACCGGGCCGAGAACCTGATGATTGTCGACCTGATGCGCAACGACCTGGGCCGCGTGTGCGAGATCGGCAGCGTGCATGTGCCGAAGCTGATGGATATCGAGACGTATGCGACGCTGCACCAGATGGTGAGCACGGTGCGCGGGCGATTGCGGGAGGGACTTGATGCCGTGGCGGCGGTGCGCGAGGCGTTCCCGGCGGGATCGATGACGGGGGCTCCGAAGCGGCGCACGATGGAGATTCTCGACCGCCTGGAGACGCGCGCGCGCGGGGTCTACTCCGGGGCCTGCGGGTACTTCAGCTTCAACGGCACGGCGGATTTCAGCGTGGTGATCCGTACGGCGGTGGTCACGCCCGGGCGGGTGACGATCGGGGCGGGTGGGGCGGTGGTGGCGCTCTCCGATCCGGGGGAGGAGTACGCCGAGACCCGGCTCAAGGCGCAGGCGCTGCTGGCGGCGCTGGCGGCGGTTGGCTGACGGCGCGCAGATCCAGGGACCGGATGGCTTGGACGGCGCACTCCCAGCGCCCCTCGGCGCAGAGCCCGCTGATGCCGGCGTCTTCATAGGCCTGAAGGGCCGCCTCCAGGCAGGCCTGGCGGATCCGTTCGGCGTGAGGCGGGGGCAGGCGCGGGGCATTGGTTGGGGATGTGTCAGTCATGGTTGAAGGAATTCGGCAGGGACGCCTCGCCCCACCGCGGCCGGTTTTCGCGCGTCAATTGACGTGGCGGATATCCAGATGTAATTATACACATATTGGGGCCGGGGTTCAAGGGGGGGCGCGGCTCGGCGGGACGCCTCGCCCCACCTCGGAGGCGATTCAGAAACTCGATATCAGCGGGAGGGCGCGGTGTCCCTGCCGAGGCACGCCGGCAGACGCCGACGTAAACCAGCCTGCGCCCACTTGTTTGTGAATGGTCAATAAGGCGGGAGGGACGATGACGGCACCGAAACGGGCGTTGCAGACGATCTGTGCGCATGGGGGGGAGCGGGGGGCGGAGGAGCGCGCGGGGAATGCGTCGTTCGTACCGCCGATCGTGCAGAGCACGCTGTTCAATCTGGGCACCTCCGCGGATGCCGAGGCGCTGTTTGCAGGCGAGCGGCCGGGCTTTACGTACTCGCGCTTTGGGAATCCCACGGTCGAGCGGCTGGCGTTGGTGCTGGCGCAGTTGGAGGGCGGGGCCGGTGCGCTGGTGACGGCGTCGGGCAATGCGGCCACGCTCTGTGCCCTGACGGCGGCCCTGCGCGGGCGCGACGATCGCATCGTGACCCATCCCGATGTCTACGGCGGGACGCTCGAACTGGTTCGCATCTGCGGAGAGCGCTACCGCCTGCCGGTGGAGGTGGTCGATCCTGCGCAGGCCGCGGACTGGCAGGCCGCCATCGCGCGCGCGTCGGTTGTGCTGATCGAGACGCCGTCGAATCCGCTGCTGAAGCTGCTCGACGTGGAAGCGGTCGCGGCGTGCGCCCACGCCGCCGGCGCGCAACTGATCGTGGACAACACAGTGGCGACGCCGTGCAATCAGCAGCCGCTGCGGCTGGGGGCGGACTGGGTGGTGCATTCGGTCAGCAAGTACTTGAACGGGCACTCGGACATGATCGGAGGCTGCGTCATCAGCCGCGCGCCGCTGACGGCGGCGCAGCGTGGGGTGCACAAGAACCTTGGC
This sequence comes from Lentisphaerota bacterium, assembly GCA_021413965.1. Lineage (GTDB taxonomy): Bacteria > Verrucomicrobiota > Kiritimatiellia > UBA8416 > JAIOPI01 > JAIOPI01. The sequence goes on from JAIOPI010000038.1 coordinate 52,035, forward strand.
GGCACGGTCAATGCCATGGACGCGTGGCTCATGCTGCGCGGCCTGCGCACATTCGTGTTGCGTATGGAGGCGCACAATCGCAACGGGGCGGCGGTGGCGGAATGGCTGCGCGGGCATCCGGCGGTGAGCCGGGTGTTCTATCCAGGCTTGCCGGACAATCCCCAGGCCGCCATCTTCCGCCGGCAGATGGGGGCAGGTGGGGCGCTGCTGTCGTTTGAGCTCAACGGTGGCGAGGCGGCGGCGCGCGCCTTCCTGGATCGGCTGCAACTGGTCGTGCACGCGGTCAGTCTTGGCGGCATGGAGAGCCTGGCGACGCGTCCGGCGGCGACGAGCCACCGGGGGATGACGCTGGAGCAGCGCGCGGCGGCGGGGGTGAGCGGCGCGCTGATCAGGCTCTCGGTGGGCGTTGAAGTGCTGGACGACATTCTCGCGGACCTGGGGCAAGCGTTGGCGTAACGGATACCGGCGGGAATCCGGCCGTGACGGCCGGCTCCATTCGGCATGCGGAACCGGAACGGGCGAGGCGAGTGCCGATGGGCGGCCGCGCCCGGAGGTCGCGGCCCACCTGGGGGACACGCATAGGGACACGCACCGGGGGCTTACGCGGGCAGGGCGGCGCGGCGCTTGCCGGCGAGGAAGCGGACCAGCTCGACGGCCATGACCTTGTGATAAGGCGGTGCCGTGTGAATCTCGTCCAAGGCCGGGAACTCGGCGCGCAGCGGGTGCGAGTCGAGCAGCGGATAGACCTCGATGACCGTGGCGCCGGCCTCGCGTGCGGCCTTCACGGCGAGCTTCTCCCGCTCGTAAATTTCGGGGTATACCATCACGCTGTCGAAGACGATCACCTTCGACCCATGCTCTTGCAGGCGCTGGATCGCGTACTTGAGGTCGGAACGGTTTTCCTCGTTGTTGCAGATGGTCACCAGGATCGTCTGGTCGGGGCGTTGCTGGATGACCTGGTCGAGCAGTTGCTTGCGGGCGATCGTGGGGGTCAGGCTGCCGCGGCCGAGGTGAAGCCACTCGATGTCCGGATTGAAGTGCCGCACGATGCGGCCGGCGATGTCCGTGAAACTGCCGGGGCTTGCCCAATGCAGGGACATGGTGAACGAATGGCCGCAGACGACCAGGCGCTGCGGGGGCAGCATGCGCAGGCCGCTGGCGCAATCCCGGACCTCGGGCGTGGCCAGCAGTTCGCGCGCCATGGTCTCGGCCGTGACCTTGCCGCGATACTTGTCGCCCCAGTTCCTCAATTTGCGGGAGGCGAGGTGCCAATCGTTGGGCGTGACGTCAAAGGGGCAGGCACAGCACTTGGGGGAGAGTTCCTTGCCCATGGCGATGTACGCTTCGCGCTCGCAGACGAGGCCGAGTTCCTCGAGGCTGACGGGCAATTCCATCGCCAGGTAGTGGCGGAAGACGTCCTGGAGTTCCACGGCGTCGAGCATGATGTAGAGGACGATCTGGTAGAGGCTGGCGACCGCGCGCACGTGGGTGACGGGGGCCTGGGGCGCCGCGTGGCGAAGGTGGTCGGCGGCCACGGAGAAGGGCAGGCCGGGCGCGAGTTTGAGCCGCACGCTGGTCAGCTGTTCAACCGCGTCCTGGACGGTGGTGAAGGGGGGGGTATGGGGGATCTCGATGTGCGAGTCGCTGCCGCGCGTGAGCCAGTCTTTCACGGCTTCGGTCTTGGCGCTCATCAGGCGGCTGAAGGTGGCGGCCATCGCGTTTCGCGTGTCGGAGGAGCCAGGGAACGCAAAGGCAGCGGCATCACCGCGCCCGGTCTCTTCGCGGTAGCGCGCCTGGTGGGCATGCGCGCCGAGAATGACCGCTTCAACAAACTGCTGTTTCCGTAGCTCGATGGTGTTTGTGGGCTGCATGGTGTGTTCCCCGTCGAATCCAGCCGAATCCATCAATGATTTCATAGCCCATCCCGAAAGGCAAGCGAGGACTCCGTCGTCGTGCGTGGCGATGTGCCCGGCACGCCTCAGAGTCTCGCGGGCCGCCCCCGCGAGGGCGCCCCGGTTCCGGGACGCCGGTCGCTGGTGGGGTTGCGTGGCGCGATCAGTGGGAGCGCTTGCGGATGGGGGCCACGTTGTCGGTGCGCGTGCGGGCCACGCGGTCGATCCCATCGCCGAGACCGAAGACGCTGAAGCCGGTGCCGGTTCCCTTGCCTGAGAGCCGGAAGAGCGTGCCGGCCATGTAACAGGTCGTTCGGGTGACGACGTAGTCCAGCGCCTTGCCGCCGAAAATGCCGGCGTTGCCTTCCTCGTCCTCGCCGCGGAAGCCGCCTTCGGCCATCGGGTCGCCGGTCTTGCGGGCCTGGATGTCGAGGCAGCGCTTCTGGAGGTGGTCGAGCACCCAGGGGGTCCAGTTCTTGCCGGCCACCTTGGCGATATCGAGGACGTTGTTGGCCTGGACGCCGAAGGCGTTGTAGGGGCGCACGTGCGGCTCGTTCTTCATGATCCACTCGCCGTAGCGGACCATGGCGTCGAGGTACTTCACATTGCCGGTGAGCTTGTAGGCGGCGAGGACCACCACGACCATGCCGTCGTCATTGCGCAGCAGGTAGCGGTCGTTGCCTTCGCCGAGCCCCCAGTGGTGGTTGAGCGGCAGGGCTTCCATGGCGCGAATGTCCTGGATGGCATAGATGCCGCCGTCCTCGCGCTGGCAGGTGAGAATGCGATCGGCCGCATCCAGGATGACGGGGACGTAGCGCCCTTCGCCGGTGATGTTGTAGCAGTGCCACAGCGGGATGGCGATGGCCTGGTGAATGGCATCAACGGGGTCGCCGGGGTAGTAGACCTGCTCGGGGTAGAAGGAGGCGTGGCGGGGCATGCCGACATCGGGGCGCCAGGAGCGCGTGATGAAATCACAGAACGCGCGGCCGCGGCGCAGGTAGTCGGGGTTGCCCGTGGAGTGGTAGAGCATGAGCATGCCGGAGGCGGCCTGGGCGCCGTCGAGCGTGCCGGCGAAGTTCTCGTGGGGAAAGCGCTCGACGATGGCGCCGTGGGTGACACTGTAATAGGGGTCAAGGGGCTGGAGGGCGCGGATGTAGCGCGCGCCGAGCTCAGCGGATTCGAGGTAGCGGCTGTCGCCGGTGATGTGGTAGGCGTCGGTCAGCACGAACAGGGCGCGGCCGTGGGTCCAGTTGATCCCCGGGACGTACTTCTTCTCGGGCATGTAGTAGTAGTACAGGTACCGGCCAAGGTTGGCATCGCAACCGAGCAAGTTCTTAAGCTGGGAATTCACGAACCAGTCGGCGGCCAGGAGGGCGTGCTTCAGGTACTGTTCGCGATCTTTGTTCGTCAGGGCTTTGCTCATGGCGGATGCATCCTTCGCTGGGGTTGTACTGAAGCGGGGCATGCTGGCGAAATGGGGGGGCGGTGTCAAATGGGATTTGGCGGGGACGTGAACTGGTAGGGGGGCCAGGCTAGTCAAGGAGCGCAACGGAGGGTAGGTTAAGCGGTGTCAGCCGCGGGGTCGCGCTTGACTTCGCGGGCAAGGAGGTCGAAAGTCGCGCCTTTGGCAAATAGCCCGGCGGACGCGCACGGGGCGGCTGGAGGGATGGACGAATGCACGCCTTGCTTCACTATTTTCATGCCGGTGGGCCCTTGATGTGGCCCATTCTCGGTCTCTCGATCCTGTCGTGGGCGATCATCATCGAGCGGGCGCTGGGGTTGCGGCGCGGCCGTTTGATCAACCTCGCCGTCATGGAGCCGGTCCGGCAGAAGCTGGCGGCGGGCGACGTGGCCGGCGCGCTGGCCACCGTGCAGCCGGGCGCCTCGGTGCTGGACGTCATCCTGGCCGACGGCCTGGACGAGCATCTGCATGCGCGGGCGGACATCGACAGTGCGTTGCAGGGCGCGGCGGAGCGGCGGCTGCATCCGCTGTGGGACAACATGCTCTCGCTCAACACCATCGCGCGCGTGGCCACGATGCTGGGGCTGTTCGGGACGGTGGTGGGCATGGTGCAGGGCTTCGAGCAACTGAGCCAGGCCGGCGTGGCCAAGGAGAAGCTCGCCGAAGCCATCGGCATTGCGCTCATCACGACGGTGGGCGGGCTGATGGTGGCGATTCCGGCGGTGATCGCCGAATCGGCCTTCCGGTCCCGCATCCGTGACCTCATGCTGGAGTTTGAGGAGATTCTCGTGACGGTGGTTCGCTCCGCCCGCGTGGGCGCCCATCGCGACGCGCGTCCCTGACTGGCGGCCAGCGCGGGCAACCATGAAGCTCAAGATTCCACAGGACGATCCGGAAGCGATCGACATGACTCCCATGATCGACATCATCTTCCTGCTCATTCTGTTTTTCATGATCGCCAGTTCGTTTGTTGACGAGGCGCGGGCCTACAAGGTGGCCATTCCTGAGGCGGAGCACACCGAGGTTGTGCCGCTGGACCAGGCGCGCGTCATCGTGGTGGCCGCGGATGGCGCGGTTGCCGCGCGCGAGGCGTCGCGCCCGGAAGACGCCTATCGCTCGCTAAGCGAGCTGACGAGCACCCTCACGGCCTATCGCGAGGCCTGCGAACAGAGCCACACGACGGCGGTGGTCGCGATCGAGGCCGACCGCGACGCGAGCTACGGGCGCGTCATGCAAGTCTGGAATGCCGTGAAGAACGCGGGCATCCGATCCGTCAGTTTCCTGGTTCGCTCATCCCATGGCGGGGAATAGGCGCAGGGGTGCCGGCCGTTCGCGGAGGACCATGAACCCAAAACGCACCTCGGCGGTCATGCGGATGCGCCTGTTTCTGCTGGGCTCCATGGGTCTGCATCTCATGTTTGTCGTCATGTACAGCGTGGGCGCCTATGCGCGGCGGGGCGAGGCGCGGCGCGCGGAAGCGCTGGCGCGCAGCGAAGCCTACCAGGCTGAAGTCCTCCAGCAGCATGCCCGTGCGCGGGTGGAGCGGCAGGCGCGCGCCGGGACACAGGACAAGGTGGCGGAAGGGCTGCGCCGGGACCTTGAGAAGCTGGTTGCCCGCGCGGCGGTGGAGCCGGACGCGCGCGTGTCCTGGCCGGACGTCACCAACGCCATTGCGCCGGAGCTGGAGCACTATGCGGCGGCGCTCGCGGATCCGCGGCGTACGGAGGCGGACCTCCAGCGCGAGCTGGCGACGCTGCAGCACGCCATGGTGAAGCACGTCCGGCAGCGCGTGGGGGAGGCGCGGCGGCATGAGGTCACGGAGCGGTTCACCGAGCAAGTGCGGGAGAAGGTGATGCCAGACGTGGTGGCGGCGTACCGGGCGTCGATCGAGCGCAACGTGGGGCGCGCACTGCAGCGCGAAAGCGCCAACCTGGTGCGCGAGGAACACAAACTGTACCAGCGGGTGGCGGGCGAACTGCGCAAGCAGGCCGGGCTGGCGGCCACCGAGTCCGCCCAGGCACAGGCGTCACTGCAGCAGGCCGCGGCGATCGCGGCGCAGGGGCGCGTGCCGCAGAAAGAGCTGGGCGGCGCCCAGGGGGCGCTGGAGCGTGTGGAGTTGCGGCTGCAGAACGCCGCCAAGCTGGCGGCTCCTCTGGGGGGAGACCTGGCGGGGATGCTGGACGGCGTCCGCGGACGGGAGCTGGCGGCGGCGCGCCAGGCGAGGGATGCGGCGGGGGCGGCGGGGGGCGCAGTGACCAATGCGCCGGCGGCGCTCGACGGGGCGGTGGCGGCGGCGGGAGCGCTGGCTGAAGCGGCAGCCGAGGCGCGGGAGGCCGTCGACACGGCCCTTGGCTACGATCCGGCGCTTGTGGCGCGGGCCGGTCTCAGGCGGGCACTCGACGGCGGAGGCACGAACCGGCTGGCGACGGCTTTCCGTGACGCGTTTGAAACCAACGCGCTGCCCGCCATGACGGAGCAACTGATGGCGGCACTGGAGAAAGTGGGGGGGATGGGCCCGGATGGGGATGACGAGCAGGCGCGGCGCCGCGGTCTCGCCGCGCTGCTCGCGGACGCGGTGGGTGACGGACTGGACGCGGCGGGCTCGGCCGTCAGCCTGCTCCAGCAGAGCGAAGGCTTGGAAGCACCGGGACCGGGCGGGCCGTCGCCGGGGGTGGGGGCGCTGCGCGAAGCGGCGGTGGCCGAGGCGGCCATGGGCCTTATGCAGCGCCACGCGGATGGCGCGATGGCCAGCCAGGGCGGCGCGGAGGTGGGAACGCGTGCGCTGGCCCAGGCGCTACGCGCGCACACCCCGGAGTGGGCGACCGGCAGCGACGGATTGGATGACGCGCTGGCTGATGCGGCGGCCAGCCTGGAGGAGGGGCGCTCGGGCTTCTTCGAGGATGGCAGCGATGCGCTGAGTTTTCGCTCGCAGCGGCAGGAGGCGATGGATCGCGCGCAATATGCGCAGCAGGCCTCGCGCTCGGGATATGTGTTTCTGCAGGATGCGTACGAGCAGCTGACGGCGGGGATGGAGGAGCGTGGCCGCGAGGTGCAAGGCGCACCCGCGGCATTGTCGGCGCCGGCGGACACGGCGTCTGCACCCGCGCCGGCCACGGCGTCCGCACCGCGCCCGGGCCGGTTGCTGGTGGACGGCGATGCCGGGGGGCCGCCCGTGCAGGAGCTTTCGGCGCACGCGCCCTTCGAGCCGTCCTTCAAGAGCATCTGCTTTGCCCGCGTGGCGTATCGCACGCAGCCCATCGCCGTCGATGGCGACTTGGGCGAGTGGGAAGGGGTGGAGGGCATTACCCTGCCGGTGAGCTGGGGAGGCGGGGCGATGGCGGACCCGTCGGCACCAACGTCGCAGACGGCGCGTGTGGCGTGGGATCACCGGGGCCTCTACTTTGCCTTTCACGTGGTGGATCCGGATCGCATGATTCGCCAGGTGCCCCATGTGCTGTTCTGGGACGGTGACGCGGTGGAAATCTATCTCGATGGCCGAAACCGCAAGGAGCGCCATCGGACTCGCGCGTGGGGCCAGCAATTCTGGTGCTGGCCGTTCGGGCAGGCGGGGGATGCCAACAAGACGTGCGGTGAGGCCTTCTGGACGCCGGAGGACGGATGGTACTGGGCCCCGCACGGCCGCGACTATCTCCAGCAGGCGGCCAGTCGTACGGCGGACGGATGGACGATCGAGATCCTGGTGCCGCGCGAGCGCCTGTCCGATCTGCCGCTGGAGCCGGGGCGCATCTTCGGCCTCAACCTGTCGGTGTGCACGGGAACGCAGGCGTTCTACTATCTCTCCGGCAGCACGGCGGTGCACCCCAGCGATCATCCGGACACGTGGGGCGATGCGCTGCTGGCCGGCTCCGACGGGAGCCTGTCCGTCCGCGCCAGCGCCGATCTGCCGCCCGGTGCCTTTGCGATCGGCGAGCAGATTCACGTCCAGGTCGAGGACGCGGACATGAATCTGGCGCCTGACGCGGTCGATCGGCTGGCGGTGGTGGCGGATGGCGCAAGCGGAGACAGTGAGACCGTCGTGCTCGAGGAGACGGGGCCCGACACGGGCGTATTCGAAGGCATGCTGGCGACGGATTTGATGTCCGGGGATCCGCAACCGGGCGTGTTATCACTCTACGAGGGCGAAGCCTTGAGCCTGCGTTATCTCGACCAGGCCCGCGCGAATGCGGCGCGCAACGTGGACGTCCGCCTCTCGCTCCACGCGGCGGCCGGCGTGACGGATGGGTGAGCGTGCCGCGTCACGGTCGACAGGATCGCGCGGGGCAGTCCCGGTCCACCGCTATTGCCAGTGGCCGGGGAGGGGTTTAGCATGTCCGTCATGTACCCTCATTATCCTGGACAGCGTTATGCGGCGACCGTGCCCGACACACTCGATCTGGCTGGCCGCGCGGCGCTGGCGATCCATGGATTTGGCGGCACGCTGGATCCTGCGCTCGATTACCTGCCATTCGGCCAGGTCAGCTATGCCCGCCGCCAGCCGTTCATGGATCACTGGGCATCCGCCGACATCGGGTGTGGCGCCAAGCTGTGCGAATCCTTTCCGATGATGCGCGCCATGTCGGGCAGCACGCAGTACCTGGACGAGGAGGCCGGGATGCAGGCGGCGTTCCTGGCGCGCGTGCAGGACGGGCTGTTCTGGGATTTCAGGGATCCGCGGCGCCCGTGGCGGAACGTGTATGGCGATTCGGACAAGCGATACGGGCCGGGCGATGACGAGGATTTTTGCATTCCGTCGCACGCCGCCCGCATGCTGCGCGCCGTGATGGTCCGCTGGCAGATCAGCCGCGACCCCGCGCTGGAGACCGTGGCGGGCGAGTTGATCCGGGGCATGCGCCGCATCGCGATTGTCCGCGGCGACTACGCGTACTATCCGGAGAAGGGCGGCTGGGGGGAACCCACGACGTATCCGCGCTCGGGATGGCGGGACACGGCGGAGGCCAAGAACGAGACTGAAGGCGTCGAGGGCTCCATGACGGGGTACCACGCGCATCCGCTGTATGCGGCTTCAGTCTGGTACCGCCTGACGGGGGATCCGGTGGCGCGCGATCTGGCGACGCGCATGGCACGCTACTGCCTGCAGCCGAAGTTCTGGGGCGGGCGCCCGGACCCCGACCGCAAGCGCGCGGACGCGCAGGGCCTGGGGGCGCACATTGCGGCGAGCCTGCCGGACCCGCCCTACACGGCCGGCGCCGAACTCGGGCACTGGTACAGCCATTTTCACGCGCGCGCCACGGTGCTGCGCGGCCTGCTGGAATATGGCCGCGCGACGGGCGACGAGCGCGCGCTTGAGTTTGTGCTGCGGTCCTACACGTATACCCTGACGCAGGGCATTCCGCGCATCGGCTGGATCAACTGCTATCCGGCGGCGCTGAACCAGTGCGAGGGATGCGCCCTCGGGGATTTCACGGCGCTGGGCATCCGCCTGAGCGATGCCGGCCTCGGCGATTTCTGGGACGACGTGGACAGCATGGTGCGCAACCAGCTCGTGGAGCAGCAGGTCACGCGGGCCGATCTGCTGGAGCGCGCCGCGGCGGCCTCGTCGGGCGCGGAGGTGGAGGCGCCGGCGCACCCGGGCATTCGCCGCACCGACCAGGTCATTGCCCGCTCGCTGGGCATCTACTTTGGCATGTCGTTTCCCAACCGCGTGGCGCGCCCCTGGTCGATGGTGTGTTGCACGGGCAACGGCACCCAGGGGCTGTACTATGCGTGGGAGGGTGCGGTGCGGGAGCAGGGGGACACGGCCGACATCAACCTGCTGGTCAACCGTGCGGCGCGGCTGTGCGACGTGGACAGCTTCCTGCCGTATGCGGGCAAGGTGGTGATCCGCAACAAGGGCGCGCGGCGCATTTCGGTGCGCCGGCCGGGCGGCGTCAGTCGGCGGGACGTGCGCGTTGAGATCAACGGAACGCCGGTCGAGGCCGACTGGATCGGGAACCGGCTGATCTGCTGCCGGCTGGCACCGGGTGACGCCATTACGCTCGCATTCCCGGTGGCGGAACGCACGGACCGGTATACGGTCAACGCCCATTCGGACCAGGAGCAGGTATACGCGTGCACGTTCCGCGGCACGACGCTGGTGGATCTTTCACCCAAGGACACCGACCCGCGCAACTATCCGCTCTACGAGCGCGCCCACCTGCGCCAGGATGAGGCGCCGCTGAAGACCGTGGAACGGTTCGTGCCGGACGCGGTGGCGCTGGATTGGTGAGGCGCCGGCGGGATCTCTCGCCGAGGCACCGGTCAGCAGCGCATCGACTGGTGCGGATGCTGGCGGCGCAGGGTGCGCAGGATGTCAAAGCCGACCAGCTTGCAGCGCTGCTCATCCCAGAGGCGGAAGGTGAAGGATTTGAAACTGGAGAGCAGGGTGACGGGCTTGACGGCCTGCATGAGCGGCTCGGCCTTGTAGCACCGGCCGAGGTTGTAATTGGGAATGCGCGAACTCAGGTGATGGATGTGGTGGAACCCGATGTTGCCTGAGAACCATTGCAGCAGCTGGGGCAGCTTGTAGAACGAGCTGCCCTGGAGTGCGGCGGCCGTGTAATCCCACTCGCCATGCCGCTGCCAGTAGACGCCTTCGAACTGGTGCTGCACGTAGAAGAGCCAGACGCCGGCCGAGGCCCCCACGCCGATGACCGACAGTTGCAGGAAGGCGTAGGACTCGATGCCGAAGACCGCGCTCATGATGCACACCGTGGTCAGGATGGCGAGGTTGGTCCAGTAGACGGAGTACCGGTCCCGGCGACTGGCCCTGGGCGAGGGGAAGCGCTGCCAGACGACAAAGAGGAACAGCGGAGCGAGGACAAAGAGCACGACGGGATTGCGCGCGAGGCGGTAGGCAAACCGCTTCCAGCGGGAGGCCTCGAGATACTCCTGCACGGTGAGGGTCCAGATGTCGCCGATGCCGCGTTTGTCGAGATTGCCGGCGCTGCCATGGTGCATGGCATGTTCCCAGCGCCACTGGTGAAAGGGCGTGAAGGTGAGTACGCCGAGGAGGAAGCCGAGCCATTCATTCGCCTGGCGCGACTTGAAGAATGAGCGGTGGCCGCAGTCATGGAAGATGATGAAGAGGCGCACGAGGAAGCCGCCGGCGAGGATGGCGAGGGGCAGGGCGAGCCAGATGGAGATGGCCTGGGCGAGGTACATGAGGTACCAGAGCCCTGCATAGGGGACCAGCGTGTTCGCGAGTTGCCAGCCGCTGCGCCACGCGGACGGCGTCTCGTAGTTGGCCAGAACGGCTCGCCAGGCGGGCGTATCGATGGGGTGGGGATCCGGCATCAGCGTTTCAGTCGAATTCACGGCGCACCTTCTCTCGGATTTGGGACGAGGGCGTGGCTCATGCTGAAGCCCCCCACATCCCCCACCACACCGTAACGATAGCAGTTTTTGCGGTTTGTAGCCAGCGCGCAGTCAATGCGTAGCCACGCCTTAGCAGGCGCGGCTACGGGGCGGCGGGGCAACGCGGGGGTCAGCTTTTGCGGTCGCGCTGGTTCAGGGGGATGAACGTGCAGTCGGTCGGCCCGGTGTAGATGGCGCGGGGGCGGAAGAGCCGGTTGTGCTCGAGATATTCGAGCACGCGCGCGGTCCAGCCGGCGACGCGGGACACGGCGAACGTCGGGGTAAACAATTCGGTCGGGATGCCGAGCGCGCGGTACACGAGGCCCGAGAAGAAGTCGACGTTCGGGTAGATGCCCTTGGCTTTGCCCAGCGTCGTGACGACCACCTTTTCCAGCGCGGCGGCGGTGGCGTACATGCGCTTGGTCTCGGGGTTGTCGCGGGCGATTTCACGGGCGAGGGGGCCGAGGATGCGCGCGCGCGGATCGTAGGTCTTGTACACGCGGTGCCCGAAGCCGGCGATCTTCTCCTTGCGCGCCTGCTTGGCGGCGAACCACTGCGGCACGTTGGCGGCGTCGCCAATCTGGTCGAGCATCTTCATGACGTCTTCGTTCGCGCCGCCGTGCAGCGGGCCGGTCAGGGCGGCGACGCCGGCGCCGACCGAGGCGTACATGTCCGAGAGGGTCGAGGCGACGACCACCGCGGCAAACGTGCTGGCGTTCATGCCGTGGTCCGCATGCAGGATCAGCGAGATGTCCATGATGCGCTCTTCCACGGGCGTGGGGCGGCGGCCGTTGAGCATGTAGAGGTAGTTGGCCGCGAAGCTCAGCTCGGGATCGGGATCGATGGGCATCTGGCCGCGCTTCACGCGCGCGATGGCCGCGGCGATGGTGGAGACGCCGGACAGCAGGTGCAGGGCGGCGCGGTAGCCGGTTTGCTCATCCTCTTCGCCGTTGACGGCGCCGGGCGCGCGGGTGAACTGGTAGACCGCCTCGGGCGTGCCCTTGGGCAGGGTTTCCATGGGGATGGAATCCTCGTCCGTGCCGATGACCTTGCGGGCGCCGCCGCGTGACGGGTTGAGGTCGCGGCTGGTGAATTCCTGGCGCATCAGGTTGGTGCCCAGGCGCAGGGCGGCCATGGCGTGCATGTCCTCGACCGGGAAGGACATCAGGCGCCGGAGGGTGAGGGGCACGGAGCGGAACAGGTTCAGCTGCTCCTTGAAGGTGGTCAGTTCAGTGGCCGTGGGCAGCGAACCGCGGGTCAGGAGGTAGGCCACTTCTTCGAAGGTGGCGTAGGCGCAGAGGTCGAAAATCGTGTAGCCGCGATAGAGGAGGGCGCCCTGGGAGCCGTTGACGTAGCCGACCTTGCTTTCGCAGGCGATGGCGCCCTCGAGGCCGGGCCCGACTTTGCACTCGACGGGCCACTGCACGTTGCCGCTGAAGGCGGGCTGCAGGCCACCCTTGATTTCCTTCTGGGCGGCAGCGCCGGCCTTCAGCACGATGTCGGTCACGCGGGCGAGAGTTTTGATCATGATCGGGCTTCCTTTCCGTCAATCGCGAGCAGCACGAACCGTTAAAATTAAACACCCCCAACGCAGTGGGGTATAAGCGCAGGCTTCTAGCACCCTCGCGCACAGGTGTCGATGGTTATTGGCGGCGGGGCATCATCCGGAATGTGGCGCGGTCCAGCATCCGGCCGGGACGGGCGGCGCCACGGGGGGAGGAAACGGGCCCGGGGGGTGGCTTGACTTGTGGGGGGGGCGTGTCGAATACTGCGGCGGCCGTTCGGCCGCGGGGGACAACGATGCTGCTCGAGGTGGATCAACTCAAGACGTGGTTCGGGGACCGGGCGCAGCCGGTGCGCGCGGTGGATGGCGTGAGCCTGACCGTGGCGGAAGGGGCCACGGTGGCGCTGGTGGGCGAGAGCGGGTGCGGGAAAAGCGTGACGGCGTTGTCGCTGGCGCGGCTGGTCGACGAGCCGCCGGCTTTTTTCGCGGGCGGGCAGATTCGCTACCAGGGGCGTGACGTGCTGGGCCTATCCGCGCGGGATTTGCGCGCCCTGCGCGGCGGGGAGATCGCGTACGTGTTTCAAGATCCGTCCACGGCGCTGAATCCGGTCCTCACGGTTGGCTCGCAGATCGCGGAGAGCCTCCAGCTCCACCGGCCGGACGTGAACATCGCCGACGAGTGCCGCCGGTTGCTTGCGCTGGTGGGGATTCCCGAGGCCGATGCGCGGCTGGGGGCCTATCCGCACGAGCTGAGCGGGGGCCAGAAGCAGCGCGTGGCGATTGCGATGGCGCTGGCATGCCGGCCGCGACTGCTGATCGCTGACGAGCCGACCACGGCCCTCGACGTCACGGTGCAGGCCCAGATCCTGGAGCGGATTGGCGCGCTGCAGCGGGAATTCTCCATGGCGATGTTGCTGATCACGCACAACCTGGGCCTGGTGGCGGGGCTGGCGGACTGGGTGTACGTGATGTACGCGGGGCGAGTGGTCGAGCAAGGGCCGACGGAGCGGCTGCTGACGCGGCCGGCGCATCCGTACACGCGAGGGCTGCTCGACGCCGTGCCGCGCCTGCTGCGTCCCGGATCGCCCGAGGGCGCCCGGTTGAGCGGCATTCCGGGCCGCGTGCCACATCCGGCGCGGCTGCCGCCGGGCTGCAAGTTTGCACCGCGCTGTTCGCGTTGCGTCGCGCGCTGCGAGGCAGGGGAGCCGGCGCTGCTGCCGATGCATGCCACGGCGGGCGAGAGTCGGCCCGGGGAGCGGGCCGAAGTGCGGTGCTGGTTTCCACTGGATGAAACCGCGGCGGGCGCCTGAGCACGCTGGCGTGAGAGACGCGGGAACGGGAGCGGCGAGCGTCGCAAGCGACGCCCCACAGGTGGACGATGGCGGGCGGATTGAGGACGTATGGCGTTTCTTGAAGTCGAGCATCTCGTGGTCCATTACACGCTTCCCGGCCGGCGTCGTTTTGCCGCGGTGCGGGACGTGTCGCTGCGCGCCGAGCAGGGGCAGTGCGTGGGGCTGGTGGGTGAGAGCGGATGCGGGAAGACGACGGTGGCGAACGCCATGGTGGGCCTGGTCACGCCCAGCGCAGGGAGCATCCGCGTGGGCGAGACGTCGGTCTGGCCGGGGCATACCGCGCCGCGGGACCTGGCTCCGCTCGTGCAGATGGTGTTCCAGGACCCGGTGGCCGCACTGAATCCGCGGCTCACCATTGGTGCGGCGCTACGTGAAGTGTTGCTGGTGCATGGTCGCGTGGCGACGGCGGCGGCGGCGGAAGTCGAATTGGCGGCGCTGCTGGGGCGGGTGGAGCTTGACCCCGAGCTGTCGCGGCGGTTTCCGCACGAGCTGAGCGGGGGCCAGCGCCAGCGCGTCTGCATTGCCCGCGCCCTCGCCGTGGGCCCACGGCTGATCGTGGCGGACGAGCCGGTGTCCGCGCTGGATGTTTCCGTGCAGGTGCAGATCTTGAACCTCCTGAAGAAGTTGCAGCATGACTTAAACATGGGGTTGCTCTTCATCGCGCACGATCTCGCCACCGTGCGCTATCTCTGCGAGACCGTGCTCGTCATGTACCGCGGCGAGATTGTGGAGTCCGGCCCGGTGGCAGAGGTGTTCCGCCAGCCGGCGCACCCCTATACGGAATCGCTGCTGGCGGCGGTGCCGGACATCGATGCGGGATTACGCGCGCGCCACGACGGCGGTAAGCGGCTGGTGCTGCAGGGCGAAGCGCCTCCGCTGACGGCGATGATCGCCGGGTGCCCGTTCCATCCGCGGTGTCCGCATCGCGCGTCGCGCTGCGAGACGGAGGTCCCGGCCGCGCACGAGCCCGCGCCTGGGCGGGTGAGCCGCTGCCACTTTGCCACGGAGATGCAGGCGGGGATGGCGGCGGTGGGCGGGCGGTGAGGGGCGGGGCGAATGTCACGCAGAGCTTGCGGAGCTTATGTGGGTGGAGGGGGGGCGCTGGGGGTGGTATCGAGGCGCCAGCGGCGGTGGCCCCACAGGTACTGTTCGGGGTGGGCGCGGATGGCGTCCTCCAGCGCGTGGTTGATACCCGTGAGGATGGCGAGGATGGCGGCGTGGTTGCGCGGTGCGCCGACGGGGTGCGCGATCTGGCGCCAGTGTAGCTGGTAGCGCAGCGGCCCGAGGCGCACGCAGGAGACGAAGCCCAGCGGCGCGCCCGAGCGCAGATGCAGCAGCGCGGCGGACGTGTAGGTGGAGGCGGGGCGACCGAAGAAGGGCACGGGGATGCCGCGGTCACGGGCATGCTGGTCGATCAGAATCGCCAGGATTTCACCCTGTTTCAGCACCGCGAGCAGTGCCGCGCCGGTGACTTCGTGTTTCATGATCATGCGGAACCGGTGTCCAAGCTTGCGCCCCTGGATGAGGTCATCGGTGAAGGGATTGTTCATGCGGCGGGCGATGGCGACGACGGGCTTGTAGTAGGAAAACGCCTGGCCGACGACTTCCCAGTTGCCGAAGTGAGCGGTGGTCAGGATAGCGCCCTGCCCGGGTTGCTGAACGAGGGTGAGCAGATCGGGGACGCGGGAGATGTCGATGTGTTCCTGCCAGTTATCTTCCCGGATCAGACGTTCGGCGACGATGGTTTCCACCATCAGCATGGCGAAGTGCTGGAAGGAGCCGCGGGCGATGCGGGCGGCGTCGGGCGGGGCGGTGGCGATGCCGCTGCGCAGGATGTTGTCGATCGCGATGGCGCGGCGCCGGCGCAGGACGAGGAAAGCAAAAGCGCCCATGCGGCGGGCGAGCCAGAGAGCGGCGCTGAGCGGCAAGCTGTGGATCAACCCGCGGCCGGCGAGGACGGCGAGGTATTCGCTGAAGTATTGAATGCGGCGCAAAACGGTCATGGCTGAACAGTATCAGAGTCCACGCGGTGTGGCCACGTCGGCGCGTGCGGTGCGGCTCAGGTGGACAGGATGCGCCGGCTCTCGTCGAGGAAGATGCCCTGCAGGTTCATGCGCAGCGACTCGGGGTTCGACGCATGCTTCATGGCTTCCTCCTCGGACACGAAGCCGTCCTGCACCAGATTGTAGACGGATTGGTTGAAGGATTGCATGCCATCGTCCCGGCCGGTTTCGATCGCCGCGCCAATGGACTCCAGCACGTTCTTCTCGAGCAGCTTTCGGACGGTGGGCGTGTTGATCATGATTTCCACGGCCGGGATCAAGCCGCCCTGGAGATCGCGCATGAGGCGCTGACAGATGACGCCGACGAGGTTTGAGGCCATGGCCAGGCGGACCTGGGCCTGCTCATCGGACGGAAACATGTCCAGGATGCGAGGGATGGCCTGGTCGGCGGTGCCGGCGTGGAGCGTGGACATCACGAGGTGCCCGGTTTCGGCGGCGAGGATGGCGGTGCGGATGCTGGTGCGGTCGCGCATCTCGCCGATGAGTATGACTTCGGGATCCTGGCGCATGAGGAACTTCAGGGCGTTCTGGAAGTTCATGGTGTCGAGGCCGACTTCACGCTGGCTGATCAGGGACTGGTCGTCCTCGAACACGTATTCGATGGGATCCTCGACCGTGATGATGCGGCGGCGCTGGGTGCGGTTGATTTCGCCGATGATGGAGGCGAGCGTGGTGGACTTGCCGCTGCCGGTGGTGCCGGCCATCAGCAGGATGCCGCGCTGGGCCTGGGCAAAGGTCCGGATGCGGGCGGGCAGGCGCAACTCTTCCACCGTGGGAATGTTCATCTTCACGTGGCGCATGGCGAGGCAGGGAATGCCTTGCGACAGGAAGATGTTCACCCGGAAGCGGCCCACGGCGTCCTCATAGTGGGAGAAGTCCACTTCGTGGTCGTTCTCGAACTGGCGGGCGAGGTAGTCCGGCATGAGGTCGCGGACCATGGCGATGGCCGAATCCGCCGTGACAGTCTCGAAGCCGCTTTCGTGGAGGTGCCCGCTGATGCGGAAGAACGGCACTTGTCCGGGCTTGATGTGGACGTCGGATGCCCGCATTTCCACCGCTTTAGCCAGCAATTCCTTGATGACGGACATGGCGCAATCCTCCTCACTTGCGTTGCTTGCCGTGGTGTGAGACGCACGATCGTCAAATCGTGGCATCCCGTGCGAAATCCTAGCGCATCCTGACGAGCATGGCGACACCAGAAAAGAAAAAGACGATGTTGGAGAGCCAGGCGCCGAGCCAGGGGCGGACGACGCCGGACTTGCCCAGGAGGAGGCCCACCTGACTGAGGGCGTAGTAGGCAAAGAAGAAGCCGATGGCCAGGAAAATGCCGGTCAGGGGACTCTGGCGTCCGGTCTTGGCGCCGGCGGGGATGCCGAAGAGGGTGACCACGAGGCAGGCCCAAGGCGTGGCGAGGCGGCTGTGTACGTCGTACCATTTCTGCTTGGAGGCGTCGCGGGAGATGTCGGGGTGCTCGCGGAGGTAGCGCAGCATATTGAGGGTGGACAGGAAGAGCCAGTTGCGGGCTTCGATGACGAGGCTGTCTGGGGTTTCCGTTAATTCGGCCATTTCCTGGACATGGCCGTTCCCGAGGGTCACGGGCGTGAGCGTGCCGATGGGGTTGTCGGCTTCGTCATAGCGCTGGATGCAGAGATCATGGAACCACCAGGTGCCATCCAGGTACTCGGCGCGAGTGGCGACCAGATCTCGCACGCGGGTGCCATCGGGGCGCTCCTGCGTGACCTTCACTTTGACGAGATGGCCGGGGTCGTGCTCGTCGAACTGGTCGACGAACCACTGTCGGTGCGTGACCGTGTCGTAGTACACCAGGTGGATGGTTTCGGCCTTGTCGGGGAGGGTGAAGCGGCTTTCGCGAAACTTGGTGGTCCAGACAAAGGCGCGCGTGCCGATCGTTTCCTTGGCGATGCCGAGGACGACGGTGAACGCCAGGCCGACGGCAAGGAAGGGGAGCAGGATGCGGTACATGCTGACGCCGCTGGCCTGCATGGCAATCAGTTCGTTGCTGCGTGTCAGGTGCCAGAGGGCGTAGAGCGTTCCCAGCATGAGCGCGGCCGGGGCGATGTACTCGAAGGTGGGCATGAGCAGGGCGGCGTAGTAGGCGGCGATCATGTAGCCCGGCGTATGCGATTCGAGAAACTTCGAGAGATGGTCGAAGAGGTCGAGGATCACGAACAGCATGGAAAAGGCGGCCAGGCAATACGCCAGGGGCACCAGCAGGCTGCGCAACATGTAGCGGTCGAGTATTTTCATGGCCGTGCGCACCCAAAGGGTGCCTGAACTGACTTGGGTACGGACCGGGGGGCGGGAAGTCAAGCGATTCTGTCGGCCAGTGATTCGGTACCCCGACGTTTCACGACATGTCAGGGCGGTTGCGGGGGGGGCCTCGACGGCGGATCGGCGACCCGCACCGCCAGGAGGATCGACCTGGCCTGGCGCTCAGACCGCAAGGTCGCGCCACGCCTGGACTGAACGATGATGGAAGTGGTCGGGGCGAAGGGATTTGAACCCTTGACCTTTTGGTCCCGAACTAAACGCAAAACATGCGAAAAGGCCAATGAAAGCGTATGTTTGTCCTTGAACAGTGGTCAAAAAAGGCCGACTGTGGTTAAAACTGTGGCAAATTTGGTTGGCGGCAGGGCGGAAATCTTGCGCTGAATTGCCCACAGTTGCGGAGGGCAGCGGCCATGGGTATCGAGCAAAAACCGGGCAGTAGGTGGTGGTACGGGCGGTGGATGCGCGAGGGGAGGCGGCACTTCGCGTGTCTGCATGTCGAGGTGGTCGGAAGCCCGGGCGAGGCGGCTTTTGAGCAAAGCCGGGGGGCTGCCGAAGATGCATTCAAGAAGGCCGTGGCGGGCGTGGCGCGCCAGAGCCGGCCGGAGGATCTGGTTCAGGAAATCCACCGGGTGAGGTTTGGGCACCGGGTCGGTAGGATCGAATTGCCGCACCTCTTCGATGCCTGGAAGAGTATACCCCGCAAACGCCAGCCGCGTGAGCCCTATGTCAAATGGGCCGGGCGGACATTTGAGCGACTCCTGGAATTCGTCCAGGCGGAGTTTCCGCGCGTGAAGGAAATGGCGGCCTTGGACAAGAAGGTCGCGGAAGCCTTCATGCGCCATGAGGAACGGCGCAAGGTCAGCCCGAAGACCTACAACGCGGAACTGATCTTGCTCCGTGGCGCCTTCGAGCATCTCCGCGAGGAGGCCGGCATGCTGGCGAATCCCTTTGCCAAGATTGTGAGCAAGGACCGGGATACGATCCACCGCCAGCCATTCACGGCCGAGGAAATGAAAGCCATTCTCGAGGCCGTGAAGGACGATGACCTCATCCGGCCGCTGGTCGTCGTGGGCGTTTGCACCGCCATGCGGCGCGGGGATGCCTGCTTGCTCAAGTGGCCCGCGGTGGACCTGAAGGCCGGCTTCATCCGGGTGAAGACTTCAAAGACAGGGGAGTCGGTGGAAATCCCCATGTTCCCGCTGTTACGGGATGAACTCAGCACCCGGCCAGCGGGCAAGACCGGCTTTGTCTTCCCTGAGCTGGCGCAGCTTTACCAGGCGAATCCGGACGGGGTTAATTGGCGGCTCGGAAAGGCCTTCGAGCGGGCTGGCTTCATCGACACAGCCGAGCTTGAGGAACGGAAGAAGAAAGACCCCGGGCTGTCGATCGTGCACCGCGGGGACGTGCACGTGGAGCGGGAGCCGGGGAGGGGACTGCACACGGCCAACGTGCGGGGGTTCCACAGCTTCCGCGTAACCTGGATCACCATTGCCCTGGCCGCCGGCGTGCCGCTGGAGATCGTCCAGCGCGTCACCGGTCACAAGACCGTGGACGTCGTCCTCAAGCACTACTTCCGGCCCGGGCGCGAGGATTTCCGCCGGACTTTGGAAAAGGCCATGCCGCGCTTGTTCATGGAGCCAACCCAGAAGGCCCTTCCCAGCCCCAAGGGCGCACCTGCCGTTGCCTTTGAATACCCGGAGGCCTCCACACCGGCGGCGATGCTCCAGACGGCCATTGAGAGCCTGGAGAAGCAGACGGATCGGAACTGGAAGGCGAACCGGGATGAGGCGCTCCGGGCCCTGCGCGGCGCGGCCGCCGGGATCGAGGGGCGCATCCTGCACGAGAAGCAGGCGGTGCACACAAAGGCCTGAAAACAGTAACTGCGGTCATCTTGAATGGGCTGTATCTGTAAGGAAATAATGCCATATTTCCTTACAGAATGTGGGTTTATTGAATGAAGCAAGGTGTTGAAAATAAGGTGGTTAGTAGGATGTACGGCAATGGCAGGGGGTGGGCATTTTCCCCAATGGATTTCAGCGGGCTTGGAACCCGTACGGCCATTGACGTGACCTTGCACCGCCTTGTCGCGCGCGGCACCATCCGTCGCGTGATCCGCGGCATCTATGACTATCCTCGATACAGTAAACGGCTGAATCGGGTGCTGACTCCGGACATAGACCAAGTGGCGCGTGCCTTGGCGCGGAAGTTCGGTTGGCGGATTCAGGCGACCGGCACCGCCGCTCTGAACCTCCTGGGGCTGTCCACGCAGGTGCTGGGGCGCTTGGCCTACCTCTCCGACGGTCCAGACCGTTCCTACGCCATCGGGGGACAAGAACTTGTCTTCAAGCACACGGCGTTGAAGGAAGCCGGATTCAAGTGGCGGGAGAGTTCGCTGTTGGTTCAGGCCGTGAAAACCCTCGGCCCGACAAGGATCACCGCAGACACGGTCCGGAAATTGCGCGGCGTTCTCAGCGATGACCTGAAAGCAAAGGTTTTGAAGGATACGAGGACGGCAAGCGGGTGGATTCGCGATACGATTCTACAGATCTGCCGGGAGACCTCGTAATGGACCGCATCGCCGCCTGGACCGGATCGGGCCCCCGCAGGCCAACCTGCAGCAGGTCGAGGTAAATTTGAGCGTCGCACACGAGGGGAAGTCCGTCAACCGGCCGCAGGGCCTGGAAGACGCTGGCGTCCCGGGCAACGACTAACACGGCGCTCACGGCGATGCCTTGTGCGGCAGGCACGAAGATGCAAGACTAGGTCTGAATCTTCAAACACGATAGGTACGGACGCGATGGCCAGACTCAATTCGAGCGGGACGAAAGATTCCACCGCCAATCTCGGCTTCGAAGCCAAGCTCTGGCTCACCGCCGACAAGCTCCGCAACAACATGGACGCGGCGGAGTATAAGCACGTCGTCCTCGGCCTCATCTTCCTCAAGTACATCTCCGACACGTTCGAGGAACACCGCGCCAAGCTTTTGGCCGGAAAGGGCGACTACAAGGGCGCGAACCCTGAGGACCAGGACGAATACAGGGCTGAGAACGTCTTCTGGGTGCCGCCTGCCGCACGCTGGGGGTACCTGCAAAGCAGCGCCAAGCAGCCCACCATCGGCAAGATCGTGGATGACGCCATGGTCGCCATCGAGCGCGATAACCCGCGCCTCAAAGGCGTCCTCCCCAAGGACTACGCCCGCCCCGGCCTCGACAAGCAGCGCCTCGGCGAGCTGATCGACGTCATCGCCACCATCGAGCTCACCGCCGCCAGCGAGGGCGAGAAGACCCACCGCTCCGTCGATCTGCTCGGTCGCGTTTACGAATATTTCCTCACCCGCTTCGCCAGCGCCGAGGGCAAGAACGGCGGCCAGTTCTACACGCCGTCCTGCGTCGTACGCTGCCTGGTCGAGATGCTCGCCCCCTACAAAGGCCGCATCTACGACCCCTGCTGCGGTTCCGGCGGCATGTTCGTGCAGTCGGAGAAGTTCGTCGAAGCCCACGGCGGCAAGTTGGGCGACATCTCCATCTACGGCCAGGAGAGCAACGCCACCACCCGCCGCCTCGCCGTCATGAACCTCGCCCTGCGCGGCATCGAAGCCGACTTCGGGGACGAGCACGCCGACACCTTCCGCCGCGACCTCCATCCCGACCTCCGCGCCGACTACGTCCTTGCCAACCCGCCCTTCAACGATTCCGACTGGTTCCGCAAGGACGACGACGTGCGCTGGCAGTTCGGCGTCCCGCCCAAGGGCAACGCCAACTTCGCCTGGGTGCAGCACTTCATCCACCACCTCGCGCCCCATGGTATGGCCGGCTTCGTCCTCGCCAATGGCAGCATGTCATCCAACCAGTCCGGCGAGGGCGACATCCGCCGCGCCCTCATCGAGGCCGACCTCGTGGACTGCATGGTCGCCCTCCCGGGCCAGCTCTTCTACAGCACGCAGATTCCCGTCTGCCTCTGGTTCCTTTCCCGCGACAAGCGCGGGAAAGGGAGTCGCTCGCTGCGCGATCGATCAGGACACACGCTGTTTATCGATGCGCGGAAACTCGGCACCCTCATCGACCGCGTCCACCGCGAGCTGACTGAAGCCGACTTGGCGAAGATCACGGGCACCTACCACGCCTGGCGCTGTGATTCTTCAACCAAGGACCAAGAACGAAGAACCAAAAACGCCACAGCCGCGTATGCGGATGTGGCAGGCTTCTGCAAATCCGCCACCACCGCGGAAATTGCCGCGCACGGCCACGTCCTCACGCCCGGCCGTTACGTCGGCGCCGAGGAAGTCGAAGACGACGGCGACCCCTTCGAGGAAAAAATGCCGCGCCTCGTCGCTGAACTGCTTGGTCAGTTTGCGGAGTCGGCCAAACTGGAGCAGGCCATCAAAGCCAACCTGAAGGGGCTTGGGTATGGCGGGTGAATGGCGAGCTAGCACTTGGGGCGAGGAAATTTCCCTCGAATACGGCAAGGCGCTTCGGGACTACAACACGGAGCAGGGCGAGTATCGTGTTTTCGGCAGCAACGGTCCGATTGGTTGGACGGCTAAAGCTCTCGCACCCGGACCTGGCGTTATACTTGGACGAAAGGGTGCTTATCGCGGCATCGAGTTTTCCCGCGAACCTTTCTTCGTCATCGACACCGCCTACTATGTCGTTCCGAAAGGCGAGTTCGACATGCGGTGGCTCTACTACGCCATCAAGCACCACAAGCTTGGGGAGATCGATGACGGCTCTCCTATTCCATCAACAACGCGTTCGGCAGTCTATGTTCGTGATTTCGACGTCCCCCCCCTCGCCGAGCAAAAAGCCATCGCGGCGGTGCTGGGGGCGCTGGACGAAAAGATCGAGTTGAACCGGCGGATGAACGCGACGCTGGAGGCGATGGCGCGGGCGCTGTTCCAGAGCTGGTTTATTGATTTCGATCCAGTTCGGGCGAACATGGATCGCAATCAACCCGCACCCGCCGCTTCGCGTCGCCCGCTCCCACAGGGAGAGGGCCGGGGTGAGGGGCGCTTCGCGCTAGACCCCGCCACCGCCGCCCTCTTCCCCGAGCACTTGGAAGACTCACCGCTCGGACATATTCCGAAAGGGTGGGAAGTGAAGACAGCCGATGAAGTTTCCACTGTGGGAATCGGGAGGACTCCGCCGCGCATGGAGCATCACTGGTTTTCGGAGAACCAAGCGGACGTGCCTTGGATGTCCATTCGCGACCTTGGTAGCGCCGGTGTCTTCATCTCGCACACAGCAGAGTTTCTCACCGCTGAAGCCGTCGAGAAGTTCCGCGTGAAAAGGATTCCCGACAACACCGTAGTCCTAAGCTTCAAGCTGACAATGGGCCGAGTTGCCATCACGGATGGCGAAATGCTGTCGAACGAGGCGATTGCACACTTCCGTTTGAATCCAGAAACGACGTTCGGCTCTGCCTTTCTCTACTGCTACCTCAAAGGCTTCGGCTACGACCAACTTGGCAGCACTTCGTCCATTGCAACCGCAATCAACTCCGACATGGTTCGCGGAATGCGCGTCCTTGTTCCGCCAAAAGGAATCGCTGAAGCGTTTGAGCGAATGGTCAACCCGCTGTTCACGCAGATGAAGAACATTCAGAAACAATCCCGCACCCTCGCAACCCTGCGCGACACGCTGCTGCCGAAGCTGCTGAGCGGGGAGTTGCGGGTAGCGGAGGCAGCAGCTTGAACAGCAGTCTGGATCGGCGAAGGGCCCGGCTTTTGGCTGTAATGCGCTACACATGACGATAGTCAGTAACTCGCCACACGTGGCGAATAGAGTTGATATTGCGTCGTAAGTCGCCATAGTTGGCGACATATGAAAGTCACCGCGCAATTGACCGATGAAAGCATTTTGAAGGAATTGGGCGGGCGGCTGGCCGGTGCCCGGCTCGCACGGAACCTGACGCAGGCGGCGCTGGCGGACCAGGCGGGGGTGTCGAAGCGGACGGTGGAGCGGCTGGAGTCGGGTGCGGTGGCGACCCACCTGTCGGTCTTCTTGCGCGTGTGCCGCGTGCTGGGCTTGCTGGAGGGTTTCGACAGCCTGATCCCCCAGCCAGCGGTGAGCCCGATGGCCCAATTGGAGCAGGCGGGCCGGAAGCGCCAGCGGGCGACCGGTAAGAAAAAGGCGGCGGCGACGCCAAAAAAGTGGACGTGGGGTGAGTCGCCATGATCGCCCGGGTTCAGCTCTGGGGCCGCACCATCGGCGCCGTCTCGCTCGAAGCCGGGCGCGACGTGGCGGCGTTTCAATACGACGCCGAGTTTGCCCGCAGCGGAATCGAGTTGTCACCGCTGGCGATGCCGCTGGGCGAGCGGGTGTATGAGTTTCCCGCGCTGCCGAGGGGCACCTTTCACGGCCTGCCGGGGCTGCTGGCCGATTCGTTGCCGGACAAGTTCGGCAACGCCCTGATCGACGCGTGGCTGGCCACGCAGGGCCGGACGCCGGAGAGCTTCCATGCGGTGGAGCGCCTCTGCTACATCGGCACGCGCGGCATGGGCGCACTGGAGTTTGCGCCGGTGCTGGGGCCGCAGGCGCGGATGGCGACGAAGATCGAGATTGATGCGCTGGTGCGGCTGGCGGGCGAGGTGCTGACGCACCGCGGCGATTTGCAGGGCCATTTTCACGAGGCCGGGAAGGCGCAGGCGCTGCGCGACATTCTGCGCGTGGGCACGTCAGCCGGCGGCGCGCGCGCCAAGGCCGTGATCGCGTGGAATCGCGCCACAAACGAAGTGCGCTCCGGCCAGCTCGCGGCGGGCGAGGGCTTCGATTACTGGCTGCTGAAGTTCGACGGCGTGGCGGGCAACAAGGACAAGGAACTCGAAGATCCAAAAGGCTACGGCGCCATCGAGTATGCCTATCACCTGATGGCGAAAGCGGCTGGCATCACGATGAGCGAATGCCGGCTGCTGGAGGAAAACGGGCGGCGCCATTTCATGACCAAACGGTTCGACCGGCTGGCCGGCGGGGCCAAGCTGCACATGCAGTCGCTTGGCGCCCTGGCCCATTTCGATTTCAACCAGGCCGGCGCGTATGCCTACGAGCAGGCGCTGCTGACGATCCGGCAGCTTAAGCTGCCGATGGCGGCGGTGGAGGAGCAGTTCCGGCGGATGGTGTTCAATATCGTGGCGCGGAATCAGGACGACCATGTGAAGAACATCGCGTTCCTCATGGATCAGCAGGGCTCGTGGTCGCTCGCACCGGCCTTTGACGTGACCTACAGCTATAATCCGTCGGGCTCCTGGACGGCGACGCACCAGATGACGCTGAACGGAAAGCGGGATGGGTTTGCGCTGGACGATTTCGAAGCCTGCGCGAAAGCGGCGGTGATGAAACGCGGCCGCGCCGTGACGATCATCGCGGAGGTGCAGGCGGCGGTGAAGCGCTGGCCGGAGTTTGCGGCGGAGGCGCGGCTTACCGACGACTGGCGCGACAGAATCCAAAAGACGCATCGGCTGACGTTCCCGAAAACATGAGCCTCAACGAATCCATCGTCGAAGACGCCGCCCTCGAATGGTTCGGGGAGCTGGGCTATGCCGTCGGCCATGGGCCGCACCTCGCGCCCGGTGAACCGGCGGCAGAGCGGGATGCGTTTGGAGAGGTGGTGCTGGTGGGACGCCTGCGCGCGGCCATCCGGCGGCTGAACCCGGCCATTCCCGAGGAAGCACGGGAGGAGGCGCTCCGCAAGGTGCTGCGGGTGGGGACGCCATCGCTCACGCAGACGAACCGCGCCTTTCACCGGATGCTGCGCGATGGCGTGCCGGTCGAATATCCCCGGCCCGATGGCAGCATCGCCGGCGATCATGTGCGGCTGTTGGATGTCGGCGATGTGCGCGCGAACGACTGGCTGGCGGTGAACCAGTTCACGGTGATCGAGGGCCAGCACAACCGGCGGCCGGACATCGTGGTGTTCCTCAACGGGCTGCCGCTGGGCCTGATCGAGTTGAAGAACGCCGCCGATGAGGATGCGACGATCTGGAGCGCCTACGCGCAGGTGCAGACCTACAAGGCGGAGATTCCCTCACTGCTGCACTACAACGCGGCGCTGGTGCTGAGCGATGGCCTGCAGGCGCGCGTTGGCTCGCTGACGGCGAATCAGGAGTGGTTCAAGGTCTGGCGCACGATTGACGGCGAAGGCGACGCGCCGAAGACGGCACTCGAGCTGGAGGTGTTGGTGCGCGGGGTGTTCGAGCGGCAGCGGTTTCTTGACTTGCTCCACCACTTCATCGTCTTTGAGGAAGATCCCGACAGCGGTGCACTGAACAAGATCATCGCGGGCTATCATCAGTTCCATGCGGTGAACGCCGCCGTGGAGGAAACCGTGCGCGCCAGCGGCATGGGGCATCCAGCCGTCGCCCGCGAAGAGCGCGGCACCTACTGGGCCGGCCGCCAGCAGGACGCCCGTCCGGGTGACCGCCGCGCCGGCGTGGTCTGGCATACGCAGGGCAGCGGCAAGAGTCTTTCCATGCTGTTCTATGCCGGCCGCATCATCCGGGAGCCGGCCATGCAGAATCCAACGCTGGTGCTGCTTACCGATCGCAATGACCTGGACGATCAGCTCTTTGGGCAGTTCCAACGCTGTCACGATATTCTCGGGCAGACACCGGTTCAGGCTGAAAGCCGGGATCGGCTGCGTGAACTCCTCGCGGTGGCGAGTGGCGGGGTGGTCTTCACGACCATTCAGAAGTTTCTGCCGGACAAGGGGGCCACCATGCCGGCCCTGAGTGAGCGCCGGAACGTCGTGGTCATCGCCGACGAGGCACACCGCAGTCAGTATGATTTGATCGATGGTCTGGCCCGACACATGCGCGACGCCTTGCCGCGAGCGTCTTTCATCGGGTTTACCGGGACGCCCATCGAGAAAACGGATGCCAACACGCGTGCCATCTTTGGCGATTACATCAGCATTTACGATATCCAGCGCGCCGTGGCCGACAAGGCCACGGTGCCGATCTATTACGAGAGTCGCATCTCCAAACTCAGCCTGAACGCTGCCGCGCTGCCGAAACTCGATGCGGAGTTCGAGGAGATCACCGAAGGTGAGGAGCTGACGAAGAAGGAGAAGCTCAAGACGAAGTGGGCGGCGCTGGAGGCGCTCGTGGGCGATCCCAAGCGCATCGCGCTCATCGCCGCCGACCTGGTGGCGCATGTTGAGAAGCGCCTGGAGGCGATGGACGGCAAGGCGATGATCGTCTGCATGAGCCGCCGGATCTGCGTGGATCTCTACGACGCGCTCATCGCCCTGCGTCCCGCCTGGGCCAGCGCCAAGGATGATGATGCCGAAGCCGAGAAGGCAAAAGCCTGTGTGGTGAAGGTTGTCATGACCGGCGGCGCCGACGACGGCCCGGCCTGGCAGCCGCACGTCCGCAACAAGGACAAACGCCGCAAGCTCGCTATCCGATTCAAGGACAGCAAAGACTCCTTCCGCATCGTGATCGTGCGCGATATGTGGCTCACCGGCTTCGATGCGCCCTGCCTGCATACCATGTATGCCGACAAACCCATGCAGGGCCACGGCCTCATGCAGGCCATCGCCCGCGTGAACCGCGTCTTTCGCGACAAGCCCGGTGGCCTGGTGGTGGATTACCTCGGCCTGGCTGACCAACTGAAGCATGCGCTCGCCACTTACACGGAAAGCGGCGGCCAGGGAGACCCGACGTTCGACACCGCGCAGGCCATCGCCGTGATGCTGGAGAAACACGGCATCGCCTGCGACATGATGCATGGCCTCAATTGGGATCAGTGGACCGCCGGTAAGCCCGCCAAACGCCTCGCGCTCATCCCCGCCGGCCAGGAGCATATCCTCGCACAGGAAGACGGCAAGCGGCGCTGGATTCAGGTGGTGACAGAACTTTCCCGCGCCTTCGCTCTCTGCGCCGCCAGCGATGAAGCCACCGAGATCCGCGACGATGTGAGCTTCTTTCAAGCCCTGCAGGCCGCGCTCAATAAACAGGGCGGGGGCGGCATGAAGACTCCCGAGCAGATCGACGCCGCCATTCGTCAGCTTGTGAGCAAGGCCATCACCACCGAAGGTCAGGTGATCGACGTCTTCACCGCCGCCGGCTTGCCGAAGCCGGACATCAGCATCCTGAGCGACCAATTCCTTGCCGAAGTGCGCGGCCTCAAGCACAGAAACGTCGCCGCCGAGCTGCTGGAGAAACTCCTCAAGGATGAGCTCAAAGTCCGATCCAAGCACAATCTCGTACAGAGCCAGGTCTTCTCCGAGAAGCTTAAGAAGACCCTCAACGCCTACCACAACCGCGCCATCTCCACGATGGAAGTGCTCGACGAGCTGATCAAGCTGGCCAAGGAAATGGATGCCGCCACCAAGCGCGGCCAGGACCTTGGCCTGACCGATGACGAAGTTGCGTTCTATGACGCCCTCGCGGCGAACGAATCGGCCGTCCAGGCGATGGGCGACGACAAACTCAAGGTGATCGCGGCCGAACTCATCACGAAGGTACGCCAAAACGTGTCCATCGACTGGACCCTCCGCGAAAGCGCCCGCGCCAAAATCAAAGTCATGGTGAAGCGCATCCTGAATAAGTACGGCTACCCGCCGGACTTGCAGGACGAGGCGGTGAAAACGGTTCTGATGCAGGCGGAGTTGCTGTGCGCGGAGTGGGTGTCAGCGTGAGTGCACGGGGGAGTTTTTTCTGTTGACGC
The DNA here is from genome assembly GCA_021413965.1 of Lentisphaerota bacterium. GTDB lineage: Bacteria > Verrucomicrobiota > Kiritimatiellia > UBA8416 > JAIOPI01 > JAIOPI01. The sequence continues at coordinate 80,617 of JAIOPI010000038.1, forward strand.
TGTGGCGTTTGGTTTCCTAGCGTTACGGTAGGAAAATAAGGCGACAGAAACGAAGCGTGGCGTCAAAGCATTCAACCTAAGACCGCGCTGACTGCCCGGCAAAGCCGGTAGGGCGCGGGCGCAACACAAACACACTTTCTCATGTTTGCTAACAACCAACCGACTCGAAGCTCCGATCCTGCCATGGGCCGCGGCGTGTCGTAGCGGCACCCGCCGGCATTTACAGCCGGCACCATGGCAAGAGCTGAAAAGCCCGACGAGTCACCAAGTGTGTGCGTGACGCGCTGAATGACCGCCCCGCCGTTGACCGTAACGGCAGGACGGGGGAACGACGCCACCCGATGGAGGTGGGTCATGATCGTCCTGGCGTGGATCATCTCGTTTGCGTTCCCGTATCCCGCGAAGTGCACGCGGGAAGTCCTGCTGAAAATGCTGCGCGAATTCGCCGCAGAATGGCCGGGCTGGGAGACCTTCCCGTGGCGCATCACCCGCGACATCCACCAGCTGATCGACGACCCGCCCGTCAACTTCCACTACCTCATGACCCAATTCTGGCTGACGGCCTACGCCTGCCACGTGGTGCTCACCGAAACGTTCGCCAGCCAGGAGGATCTCCTGGACATGATGATCCGGGAGCGCTTCGAGTTCGTGGGTGTCTTCCGGCATCACCTCATCACGGCGCTGCAATACCTGCGGGACCAGGAAGGCAAGGCCTACATCCCCGACTGCACGGGCATTGAGGAAGGGCACCTGGGGGTCACCCAGGAGGAACTCGCTCGTCGCAGACGCGTCTTCCGCGAGGCGGTCGAGCGCGGGGCGCGGGAAACCGTGCGCGTATTGAACTACGCCAGCCAGGCAACCGATATGAACAAGCGCGTCTCCGGGCGGACCCTCAGGGCCTGGGCGCAGGGCGACGATATGCCGAGTCCGCAGGAACTGCAGGTGGTGCTGTCGCAGGAGAACGGCCTGACCGTGATCTCGCCGACGCGGGAAGAGCGCGCACAGTTCGCGCGGGTCAAGAAGACGATCCCGCGGCTGCTCGTCCATGGGTTGAGCGCCCAGTCGCTGCGACGCCCTGAAGAGCCCGGGACCGCCGCTCCGTTGCCGACCGTTCCGGATCCCGAGGTCGCCATGCCGCCGGAACCGAAACCGGACGTTGCCCCACCGCCATCGGTCAAGTTGGCGAAGGCGAGCATCATCGGCGACTTCATGGGCATCCGATTCGGCACGGAGGTCGTCGAATTGTCCAACCGCCCCAAGCCGCGGGCGTTCCTGCGGTTCCTTCACAAGCGCCTGGCGAACTCGCCCGAGCGCGATTTCTACGTGGAGGAAATGCGGGAGGCCTTCAATGCCGAGATCCCCGACAGCCATGCCAAGCGGCGTTGGACGTCGGACCGCTTCCGCGAAGACTTGTTCAAGGGACTCGAGCAGAAGTTCGACCTTCTGTTCGAAACCCTGGATAAGTCCTCCGGCCATTACCGTCTGAAGTTCTAGGCGCGTTGCGGGTATCAGGACCGTCTGTCCGTGGAGCCTTTCCACGGCGGGCGGTCCTTTTTGTTTTCAGGGTCGCAGACTCGCCGCCCGGCGGTCTTTCCATCGTGCTTCCACCGCTTTCCATGCTGCTTCCACACGCTTTCCACATTCCTTCCACGTCGGCTCCATGCCGTTTCCACGCGGCACGCGAGCAGGGAATAACAGGAAGTCTCATCATCACCACAGTCAACAGCACGGTGGTCCGTGGCACGCAGGACGCAACAAAGCACGAAGCTAGGAGAGGGCACCATGAGCGATCTGACGGGCGAGTTACTGGCGGCAGTGGTGGCGGCGACGCCGGAGCAGAAGGCGGCCGCCTTGCGGCTGCTGAGAGGGGAGACCGCGGCGCCCGCGCCCCGCGTGGCGGAGCCCTTCCTGACGTTGGTAGCCTGCGCGCGGCAGTTGGGGGTCAGCGCCTGCTCGCTGTGGCGCTGGGGCGTGCCGGGCCACGAACTCGGCGGCCGGCGCAAGTTCCGGATGTCGGAAGTCGAGGCGTACCTGGCGAGCGACGCCTTCAAGCAACGGGCCGCCGAACTTCGCAAAGAGGATCGGGCGCGGCGCCGCGATTCCGCCGGCACGACATCGAAGGGAGCGCCATGAAAGAGCTCCTGACGGCGAGTCGGATGGCGGCCTTGCTGGCGTGTGTGCGGCGGCACTTCTACCGCTACGAGGTCGGGTTGAGGTCGCTGATGGACGCCGCCGCGTTGCGCTTCGGCTCCGCCTGGCACCGCGGCATGGAAGCGCGTTGGCAGGGGGCGTCCATCGACGTCGCCTACACGGCCGCCCTGGGCGACGCCGAGAAGCTCGACGAGCTCGCCGTCGCCACGCTCTCCGGCCTCCTGGCTGGCTACTACGCCCGGTACGCGGAAGACCCGGTGAAGACCGTCCATCCGGAGACGGAGTTTCGCCACGGCATCGAGGGCAGCCGCACCTTTGACAGCGCCGGCAAGATCGATGGCCTCGGCGTGATGCACGACGGGCGCCTGGTCCTCATCGAGCACAAGACTTGCGGTGAGGACATCGCGCCGGACTCCGACTATTGGCTGCGCCTGCGCGCCAACCAGCAGGTTTTTCAGTACATAGACGCCGCGCGCCGCCTGGGCTGGGACATCGCCCTCGTCATCTACGACGTGACGCGCAAGCCCGCCATCCGGCTCAAGCAGGGCGAGTCCTGTAAGCAGTTCGCCGAGCGCCTCGCCGCGGACTGCAAGGAACGTCCGGATTTCTACTTTGCCCGCCGCGAAGTTCCGATCCTCGAAGCCGATCTCGCGGAGTTCCAGGTCCAGCGCGCCGAACTCGGCAAGTTGATCCTCGCGCTCCGCCAGGCCGAGCGCCGCGTCCCGATCCGCCAGCAGGCCTGGCCGCGCAACGTCAGCAGCATGGGCTGCCGCAACTGTGAGTTTCAGGGTTTCTGTCTGCAAGGCGTGCAGGCGGATGCGGAGCACGTGCCGGGCGGGTTCACGATTGGACCGACGCACGGCGAGTTGAACATGGAAGGAGCGCAGTAGGATGAACGCAGCCCCATCACGTCCGAAACTTCCGGCACCCCCGGCCCCGCCCGTACCGGCGCCGCGCGCCGGCGTGCGGTTCACGATCGTCCAGAGCGGGAGCGGCCACCGGCTCCTGGTCTATGGCCCCGGCGGCATCGGCAAGACCACGCTGGTCGCGCAGTTGCCGGGACCGGTCGCCGTCATCGACCTCGACGAATCGCTGCCGCGCCTGCGCGCGCAGCTTGAGGCCGCCGGCCGCCTGGCGAACATCCAGCCCGTCGACGGCGTGACGGACTGGGCCAGCCTGCGCGCGGTGCTGCAGGCCGACGGCTGGGACGGCATCAAGTCGATCGTGATCGACACGGCGACGAAGGCCGAGGAACTCGCGATCGCCCACACGCTGGAGACGGTCACCGCGGATGGCAAGCGCGTCACCAGCGTTGAAGGCTACGGCTTTGGCAAAGGCTACGGCTACGTCTTCGATACCTTCCTGCCGCTCCTGGGGGATCTGGACCGTCACGCCCGCGCGGGTCGCAACGTGGTCCTGGTCGCCCACGACTGCACCAGCAACGTGCCTAACCCGGCCGGCGAAGATTGGCTGCGCTACGAACCCCGCCTGCAGAGTCCGAACAGCGGCAAGGCTTCGATCCGCCTGCGCGCCCGCGAGTGGGCCGACCACGTCCTCTTCATCGGCTACGACGTGAGCGTGGGCAAGGACGGGAAGGGCAGGGGGGCGGGCACGCGCACGCTCTACACCTCCGAACTCCCGCACTGCATGGCCAAGTCCCGGACCACGCAGGAACAGATCCCAGTCGGCGACGACGGCGCAGCCCTCTGGGCGCAGGTGTTGCGGTAAACCAGGAAAGGAAACGACAGATGAGCGCAAGTGTGGAACCGGGGACCTACCCGGCAACGGTGAAGGCGGCGGTGATCTATGAGGCGCCGAGCGGCGCCGTGATGTGCCAGATGCAGATCGACGTGGACGGCGTCTTGCTGCGGGGCGGGATCTGCCTCATTCAGAAGGACGGCACGCTCTCCGAGCGCGGCTTCAAGGACGTGCAGGCCATCTTCGGCCTGTCCGGTCCCTGGGACTGGGCGCTCTGGGAGCGCGAGCCGGAGGAATGGGCGGGCGCCGACGTCCAGGTGGTGATCGAAACTGTGCAGGGCGACCGCGGCGAGTTCTCGAGCATCAAGTACGTCAACGTCCCCGGCTGCGGGGCGGCGCCCCTGGCCAAGGCCGACGCCAAGGCGCTGGCCGCCAAGTACGGCTCGAAGACGCGCGCGCTGTTCGGCGGCGTGCCGGCGGCGGCCAAGCCGCCCAACACGAAGGCCCCGCCGGTTCCGCCCCCGCCCGCGGCGGCGACCATCAATCCCTCCACCATGGAGGCGTGCTGGGCGCGCTTCTGCGAGGTCCACCAGGGCAAGACCGAGCTCGAACTCTACCCCCTGTGGGCGGCGGCCGTGCAGAAGCACTGCGGCAAAGGCCAGAACGAGGCCACGCCCGAGGACTGGGGCCGCTTCCTTACCGCCCACGACGACAACCTCCCGTACTGAGCAACCACCGCCACCGGGGGCCGCGCATCCGACCAACGCGGAGAATCACCATGCAAGACATCCTCCTCGAAAGCATCCGCACCGACGAAGGCGTCCAGAGCCGGGCCGCCATCAACCGCGAGTACGTTACGGAACTGGCGGAACTGCTGACCGCCGGCAAGCGCCTGCCGCCGGTGGACGTCTACCGCGACGGCAAGGAGATCTGGATGGCGGACGGGTTCCACCGCCTGCTCGCCCACCAGGAAGCCGGCAAGCGCAACATCCGCGCCAACGTCCACAAGGGCGGCCGGGCGGAAGCCGCCTGGCACTCGTGTGGGGCGAACAAGAATCATGGCTTACGGCGGACCAAGGATGACCTTTCCAAGGCCATCAAGATGGCCGTCGAATTGAGGCCTGCCGCGTCCACCACGCTGATCGCGGACCACATTGGATGCACCCATCCTCGGGTGCTTCAGGTTGTAAATATTTACAACCTGAAACGTCCCGACAAGGTCATTGGCAAGGACGGGAAGACCTACTCCTCACACCGGAAGACACCCATCCCGCCGTGGGAAGCACAGGCGCAGGACGAGTCCGCCAACCAAGGCGCCCCGCCACCCCCTCCGCCGCCCCCGCCCCCTCCACCACCGGCGCCCCGCGTGGACGAGGTCGGCAAGCCGATCCCGGACCACCTGGAACCCCTCTGGGACCGGGCCACCGCCGCCCTCGATGAAATCGCCGCCGACCTGAGCCGCATCCGCCGGCTCGTCCAGCAGGATGCCGAGGCCAGTGAGCACGTCATTCTCGACGGCAACCACCAGGCCATCACGGCCGCTCTGCAAACGGCGCTCTCCGCCATCAAGGCCAACCTCCCGCACGCCGTCTGTCCCTACTGCCGCGGCCAGGCCCCCATGCAGGAGGGCTGCCGCGCCTGTCTGCACACCGGCCTCATCGGCCAGTTCCGCTGGAATAACGCCATCCCGAACCAGATGAAGACATGAAACTGCGCTCCTACCAACACGCCGCCGTCCGGGCCATCGAGGCCGAATGGCGCGACCACCGCAGCACGCTGCTGATCCTCCCAACCGGGTGCGGGAAAACCCTCGTCTTCTCAGAAATCATCCGACGCGCTTTCCCGCGCCGCGCCCTGGTGCTTGCCCACCGGGAGGAACTGGTGTTCCAGGCCCGCGAGAAGGTCGAAACCATGACCGGCTGGCGCGTGGACATCGAGATGGGGGAGAGCCGCGCAGAGATGGCTTGCATGTTCGGTGGCCCCCGCGTCGTCGTGTCCACCGTCCAGACCCAGGCCTCGGGCGGGGACGGGGGCGGCCGCATGACCCGCTTCGACCCCCGCCTCTTCGGTGTGGTGGTCGTGGACGAAGGCCACCATAGTACCAGCGCCACCTACCGCCGCGTCCTGGACTGGTACACCGGCGGCAACCCGGATCTGCGCGTGGTCGGCGTCACGGCCACCCCCGACCGCGCCGACGAGGAGGCCCTCGGCCAGGTCTACGAGACCGTGGCCTATGACTACGAGATCGCCGACGCCATCCAGGACGGCTGGCTCGTGCCGATCACCCAGCAGATGGTCCATGTCGAGGGACTCGACTTCTCCAGCTGCCGCTCAAACCACGGCGACCTCAACGGCGGGGACCTCGCCAAGGTCATGGAGTACGAGGAGAACCTTCACCGCGTGGTGTCCCCCGCGATCGAGATCGCCGGCGACCGCCGCACGCTCGTCTTTGCCGCTTCAGTGGCCCACGCCGAGCGCATGGCCGAGATGTTCAACCGTCACCGCCCCGACATGGCCGCGTGGGTCTGCGGCAAGACGCCACGCGACGACCGCCGCAAGACGCTCGCGGCCTTCGCCGCCGGCCGCGTGCAGGTCGTCTGCAACTGCGGCGTCCTCACCGAGGGTTTTGACAACCCCGGCGTCGAAGTCGTCATCATGGCCCGCCCGACCAAGTCCCGCAGCCTCTACGCCCAGATGGCCGGCCGCGCCACCCGGCCGGCCGACGCCATTGCGCACGACCTTAACGACCACGAATCACCCGAGGCCCGCCGCGCGCTCATCGAGGCCAGCTCAAAACCCTCGTGCCTCATCGTCGATTTCGTGGGCAACTCCGGCAAACACAAGCTCTGCACCTCCCTGGACATCCTCGGCGGCAAGGTCAGCGAACAGACCCGCCAGCTCGCGCTCAAGCGCCTGCAGACCGGCGGCCCGGTCCGCGTCGACGAAGCCCTCCTTGCCGCCGCCGCCCAAGAGGAAGAAGAACGCCAGCGCCAGGCCGCCCGGCGCGCCCGCCTGACCGCGCGCGCCAGCTGGACCGCGCAGACCGTCAACCCGTTCGACACCCTCGACCTGCAGCCCGTCGCCCAGCGTGGCTGGGATCGCGGCAAGCGGCTGACCGACAAGCAGGCGGCCCTCCTGCGCAAGCAGGGGATCGACCCCGACGCCGTGCCTTACCACCACGCCCGGCAACTGCTCAACGAACTCTTTCGCCGCTGGGACGAAGGGCTCTGTACCTTCGGCCAGGCCAAGATCCTGCGCAAGCGCGGCCTGCCCACCAACATCACGCGCGAGGAAGCCACCAAGCAGATCGACGCCATTGCCGCCCGCGAGGGCTGGAAGAAGCCGGAGGTGGCCGCGTGATCCTGGACTCACGGTTACTCAGCCTGTTGCGACTGGGGCTGTGTCCTGGCGCCGCCGATGGCGAATGGCGCAACGCCGCCACGGCATTCTTCAAAAGCCTCAGAAAGGCCGGCGTCACACCCGACCAGTTCACGGCACCCGTTGTTGTCACGCGCACGGTTCACGCAGCGCCCAGGCGGGAATGGTCCCGCTTTCGTTTCGGGAAGTACAAGGGACAGCCCCTCAACAACGCCCCCATTGACTACTTGCAGTGGATTCTCGCCAACTGTGAGGGCCTGTCAGCGTACCTGCGCGCCGAGATCAGCGCGTGCATCCAGTGCAAGAGGGGGCGTGCATGAACTGGCTCCGCGTCTCCCCCAAACGCCCCTGTGCCATCTGCGCCAAGTCGGACTGGTGTGGCTTCACCGACAGCGGCCTCGCCTGCTGCATGCGCGTGCCCTCCGACCGGCCCACCGCCAACGGCGGTTGGCTGCACGGTGCCCGTCAAACGCACGAGACGCCCCCTCCCGCGCGCCGCCCCCAAATGCCATACGAAGACCCCACCTTCGACGCCACGCTGTGGTGGGAGGCCGCCAGGCACGTTGCGCGCCCCCACAAACTCACCGCCTGGGCCTGCGCCCTCGGACTCCCCGCCTCATCCATCGACTTCATGGGTGCCTGCACCGCCGCCCGCATGCTCTGCTTCCCCATGTACGACGGCCACGGCGCCATCTGCGGCATCCGCACCCGTGACCACGCCGGTAACAAACGCGCGATCACAGGCTCCCGCGGCGGCGTGTTCCTCGCCACCGTCCTCACCCCCGAACTCGACGCCCTCATTTGTGAGGGCCCCACGGACGCCGCGGCCGCCCTCGCGCTCGGCTTCGAGCCGATCGGCCGCCCGTCCTGCGCCGGCTGCGAGCGTCACGTCGTCGATACCTGCCGCCGCCTTGGCTACGCCCGCGTCACCCTCTGCGCCGACGCCGACGGCCCGGGCGTCGCCGGCGCCGAGCGCCTCGCCCAGATACTTCGCGCCGCCCGCATCGCCACCCGCACCGTCGCCCCTCTCGGGCACAAGGATCTGCGCGACTGGTGGCGCGCCGGCGCGCGCCGCGAACACATCGACACCGCCTGGTCACAAGCAGAATGGAGGCACTGAGACACCATGAAACCACCGTCCTTTCCGTTCTACGTGAACAACTGGCTGGCCTCAGAGCGCGTCACCATGATGGAGCCCGAGCAGGTTGGCGCCTTCATCCTGCTGCTCTGCTACCAGTGGAACAGCGACAGCCAGTCGATCCCCAACGACGACGCCACCCTGGCCAGACTCTCCCGGCTGAATGCCCGCTGGGAAACATACGGCCCGGCGGTCAAAGCCTGCTTCAACGTCGTCGACGGCAATCGCCTCCGCAACGAACGACTCCATCATTGCTGGGTCGAAGCCCACAAATTCCGGGAGCAACAGCGCCTCAAGGGGCTCAAGAGCGGGTGCGCGCGGAGGGCCACTTCGCGCTGAACCGCGGTTCAACCGTGGTTCAACCAGTGTTGAACCCTGAGATTGAGATTGAATTTGAGGATTAGTCAGGGGGTTGGGCAAAACCCAATTAGACGGATAAGAGGATTAGAGGCTTAGCCGGCTTAGAGGCTTAGAGCAACATGAGGATCGAACAGCTGCCCGCCAACATCCAGGAGCAGGTCAGGGCCAAACTTGCCGCCGAGGAAGCGGCCCGCCGGCCCGCCGTGCCGACTGCCTCGGGGCCGGCGGAGCCCGAGGCCAAGCTGCAGGCGGCGGCTGAGCGCTACCTGCAGGCGAGGGGATACGCCCGCCGCGCGCCCAAGGCCATCCAGCGCCACGCCCGCGGGCGCTGGTTCATCCACCTGACGGATACCGAGCGCAACCCGATCCTCCTCGACCTGCTCATCCTGGACAGCCGCCGCGGTGCCTACCTGGAACTGGAACTCAAGACCGCCACCGGCGAGCTCACCCCGGACCAGTGCGCCCTCGTCCTGCGGGGGGAGGGGAAGCTCTGCCGTTCGATCGATGACGTTCGCCGCGCAGTCGAAACCTGGGAAGAAGGAGAAGGCCATGAAATGTCACAAATGTCCGCACGCTGAGGCCGTGGCCGCTGGGAAGTACCGCGAGGTGCCGTTCGAGCAGACGCCCTGCGCCACCTGCAAACTGGCTCAGTCGTCCGTCGGCACGAAGGCGTACGATCCGGCAAAGGAGTTGGCGCCGGACGCCCTGCCCGAGCCCCCTTCGGTTTGGGAGGATCTGGTGTTGCCCCTCACGGTCATGGCAGAAGTCGTCCGGATCCTGCTCGCGCTCCCGCAGCCCCTGCGCGACACGGTCTGCCTGCGCTACTGCCGAAAATCCTACAAAGCCATCGCCGCCCGCATGAACACCACCCCCGACCTGGCCGAGAAGCGTCACAAGCGCGCCATGGCGAAGTACCCGGCGCTCAAAGCGCTCTTCCCGGTCAAGGTCTCCAAGCAATCTCGCCGCCGCCCACGGAAGCGCGCGAACCCTTGACACCACACCCGCCGAGGCGTATCCAGACCATAGCGAAGCAGGGCGTTCGGGCTTGCGGACAACCGAGGCCTCATCCCCATAACCCTGCTGACAGTCTGACGCAGATCACGGTACGTTCGATGCCATGCTATGCGTGAGACGTAAGACGTAAGGTGCTGAACTGCGACACTTGGATTGTCGGCCTACACGCCTGACACGCCGCTGTGGCTTTGCTATGCGTGAGGCGAATAGCATATTCGCTGAAACAAGAGGGGAAGGATGCATGCCCACCTTGGTAGTAGAACGAGATATGCGGGGTGAACTCGTTGACCTGCCGGAGTCAGTCCGTTGCGTCCTTCACGAGGCTGCTCGTCTAAACTTGATCCCATCTGCTACCCGTCTCTTCGAGGTACCTGGCCTCGCTCCAACAATCCAACAGATGACCGCGTTCCTGCACACACTGACTGCACAAGGCATGTCAGCATGTGCCAGCCAGGGTGTTCCGGAAAAAGGCCTCCTCGTAATGAGGAACTCCTGCATTGTCGCGTTTGGAAAGGCATGCGAAGCCGCCTTCCTCGTCTTTCGCGACAAAACGCCCACTCCGAAGTTCGACATCATGTTGGATCCCAGAAGACTTGAGATGCCTGATCTGATGGATGCCGGGTTCGTCCCTGCGCCCTTACCACAGACGGTTGAGTTTCTCTCCACATTCTGGTCTGAGTTCGATGGTGACACAAAGCTGGGCCGAGATGAGCTTCGACAGATCGGAGGGAACAGTGCGTTCGGCGCATGTCTGTTCTTCGCGCACCGGGACTTCATGTTCACTGCGCACGAGCAACGTGAGTTCACGGAATCCGAAACACAGGACGAGATGCGAGCTACGCTTGAGTATGTCCTCAGAGTCGGAATAAGTTTCGCATTGAATCACACCTTAAAGGTGTTGGACGATTCTCACCGCACCATCAACTTGGGCTATCCGAAGACCCCGGAGAAGAAGAGGAGATGGTGGCAACCATAGTACTGGGAGCCAATCGGCTCCCCGCGACTGACCCGTGAGGGCCAGCCGCGGGTGCCACACCACCTGGCATGCGGGTCCGCACCAGGCGGTTCCGAGCTACAGACGGGCTTGCGGCCCGTAGTGAAGAGTAATCCATAACGTGCGCATGTCGG
>JAIOPI010000040.1 GCA_021413965.1 Lentisphaerota bacterium
AGGCAAAAGCTATCGGCTCGGCCAACGCGCCGCCGGCAAGCAGGACGTGGACAATCCGCCCACGGAGTGATACTACGCAATCAACCAGCTGCTGGTTTTGATCTGCACTTCAGTTGCTGGTTTTGAATCGCCCGGTGGCACCCATGCGGCCAATACGAATGCCAGAAGGCAAATGACAGAGTAAAAGACCACCTTGGCAATCCTTAGTGACTCGCCGGGAATTTCCCAATCATCGCGCAGCATCCGCGATCCAAGCGCGCAGGCCCCAAAATTCAAGAGAAGAATGCAGTATGTATTTAATACAGCCGGGACCAACCATCCGGGTGTTGACAGGGGAAGCGGTGTGGCAGAGAGGGCAAGAGCCACTCCACCAAAGGAGAGGTTGATAATCCAAGATCGGTAGAAACTTTCGGATTTGAATGCCCGGGGAAAGAACTTCTCTTTGTCCTGCGAAAGAATCGGGGCAGCATTTGCAGACGCATTGGAGGAAATCCAAGCGGCTCCAATTGCTAGGAGAAACATGATCACTACGGAGCCTAGGGGTGTCATGGCTGAGCTCGCCTTACCGACTGAGTTTTGGCTGACTTGATTTTCGTCCAGAGATCTTGAGCGGCAAGTGAGAGTCTGGTCGCCGAAGTCACCGGGGGGGAATATGGCACGTAATAGTGAGTAGCAAGCTTCGCATCCTCAATCGATAAAATGGCACGTCCAACCTTGCCGGTCGCCACTAACTCCCCGAACAGTGGAAGCGGCGCGCTGATAATCAAGGATTTGGGAAGGAAATACAGGCCCCGTCCGTGTCCGCTGCCAATTTCAATGTCCGAGAACGATTCTCCCAGTATAAGCTGATTTTCAACGTCGTTGTCTGGCGACAAATAGAGCAGCTGGAAGACTGAAAGAATATCAATGGCAGCAAGAAAGAGCTGGTAGACAGGCGTAGATTCGATTCGTTTGCACAATGACCAGAGGGCCTCATCATCGAAAGGCGGGGGCTCTCTTTGCTGCCACCTGGATAGACTTGGCCTTCTGAATGCGTTCTGCAATTGCTGCCATTGGTTTCCACGCAGTTCTGCAACAGCGTCGTCAAGCGTTGCCCGAACCGCTTGATCTTCCTTATTAAGCTCGAGCAAGAAGCAACGCAGTCGTGGGACGACTGGCGGCGTCTCTCCTGTTTCTGTTTGGACCGCAAGGTGCATAGTTACCAGTGTTGCCGCAATGCATACTAGCTGATCGCTGCCGTGCGTCCAGAACCTTTGACTCGCACAAATGTTCTAGCGGAAGGGCATTCACATGTCCGAAAAGTTCCCTTTGCAGAATCGACGGTGCTCGTGATATCCGTCAAGGGCATAAGCCTACAGCGCAAACCGGAGAGCGCAAATGCCTTTGGTCGTCAACGCAGCCGCTGGAACTATTACGAAGCAGGCGGGGGCACTCACGCCGACTTTTGTTATTCGTTGTGCCACAGTGGCCGTGCTCAACGCGGCGTACCAGGCGGTGGTGAACACGGGGGCAGCCGCAAATGCCGTGCAGGCTTGGGTCGCGGGCGGATTCCAGCAGGCTCAAGCCATTCCGCTGCTACATAACATAATTGTTGTGTTCGGCATTGGCCATCGAACGTGGGGGCGTTGGAATGCCTGGTACGTTGCAAATATCAACCAGGTAAATGCGCAGCTGCAACTTGCCCATGCATCGGCGGGTGCAGGGAACTGGGTTGGGGCACTTGCCGACCTGCGACCCATAAAGGGCCTGGGCTCTATCGCGTATGCATCGAAAATCCTGCGGTTCTTTAACCCTGCATTTCCCGTACTCGACTCAAGGATAATGGCAGACTGCGGATACCAGCCCCAGCAGTACGGTCAGTTCGTTGCGCATTGCCAAGCAGCCGCTGCTCTTTGTCCGGTTGGCACGACGGCCGCAAATGTGGAGTCAGCCATCTATACGGCCATCCAGATCAACTACCCGCAGCAGCGAAAAAGGGTGTGGCAGGGTCTCCGGCCCGCTTATCCAGCGCTCTGTCTGGGCGCCGCCCCGCCATATGTCATCTGACGTTGGACAAGGCGTGGACGCCTACAAACTCCCGTTTGCAGAAATGCCCCTTGCATCTGCGGCGTGGTTGGGCACATGTTACGAGCGAAACTGAAGAGACGTCTATCTGACGAACAGACCGCCAAACCTCGGACGCCGATGGCCGCAAAAACACCATGAAGGAGACCACCATGCCCAAGAAGATCAAGAGGAAGACCACCAAAGCCATGAAACCGACACCCAAGACCCAGGCCATTCTGGAATTCCTGAAGAACGAGGGGTACAGACCGGAGATTGACGAAGAGGGCCTCGTTCAGTTCAAGAAGGAGGGTGAGACGTTCCTCTGTTATCCCTATGAAGACGATGCCCACTACGTTCAGCTGGCTCATCCCCTTGTCTGCGTATTGTCTACCGATGAAGAGAAGCAGAAGGCGTTGTGGGCCATCAACGAGGTTAGCCGGACCTACAAACTCTTAAAACTGACCTTGAGCGACGACACCGTTGGCGCCTGCGTGGAACTGCTCCTGCATCCCGTTGCCTTCATCACGGAAGCGCTCCCGCGGGCAATCGCGGTCCTCGCTTCCGCTGACCGCACGTTCAACGAGGCATTCCGCAAGTCTCCAGATCCTGCGCCAACTTCAGCGCCTACACGCTGAAGCGCCTTCACAGGCTCCCTCCCGCCAGCCTGTTCCGCTTGGAGCGTTGCCCCCGGAACAGGCCGTTGGCCGTGAGGCGAGCCAAGGAGATGGCGCGGGCCGGGATGGATGAGCAGCAGGTGGCGGGGACGGTGACGCCCGACCCCAAGGAGGCTGGGCGCCAACCCTCTGAAGACGGCGTGTACACGGGCGGACCCGCTTACTTCGACGAAGACCTCGGGCAGTACGTAGCCCGGGTGAGTCCCAGCGTTAGGCGAATTGCTCAAGCTGGGGGTCTCGCCGAACTGTGCCATCCCTACGGCGCTGAGCCGCAAGAGCTATTGGCACATGGCCCGCACGCTGGCATCGCAGAGCGGTATGACCAGCGCATGGATGGAATCACAGAGCTTGGTCTCGGTGCGAAACTTGTAGATCACTTTTCACTACCCGGTCGCGAGTCAGCCCGGGCGACCCGTCCCTACGGGGAAACTTTCTGAACCGCCGGATGCGGACCCGCAAGTCCGGTGCTGTGGGAGCGGGGAGTGATTAGCTCCCCGCGACCCGCTTCTCATCAGTCTCGCCCCAGAATCTTGAAGTGATATCGCGAATGAGCCCACAAATGCCCATTTGCAGGCCCGTCTTCCACCGCCGCTTAATTCTTTTGCCCGCTCCAGTATTCTGGCGTAGAGCAGGGTGTAGACTGTAGAGCCTGGCAGATCGGTACGGGCGTCCCGAGTTCGCTTATCTGCAGGACCACATCGCTATCGCCGATCAGGCGCCACAGATGAAGCGCCTCGCGTTCGAAATCAGTCTCGGGTTTCATGGCCGCTTCCTACCGGCAAGGCAAGGTGGAAGAAGCGGACAGGCATTCCGTCAGAGGCCGTTCGGACGACGCCAACTTGGTGGGGCTTGACGGTGAGAATGACCTGCTACCCATGCTTCCGAAGCAGGCGGAAGAGGTGCGCTGAGCCCTCATGGTCGAGATGGCCGAGGATGTCATCCATGAGGAGGCAGGTCCTTCCCGGCTGGATGTCCAACAGGAACCTGCAAAGTACCATGACGGTCTGTCCGACGGACATGCCGGAGAAGTCGCACGGATGCCCCGGGGGATGAGGCGCCGAGACCGTGCCGGTTCGCTGCCTGAGTGCCTCGAGAACCCTGGTCTTTCCACTCCCGCTCGGCCCGCAGATGATGTTCAGCCGTGGCCCGAATTTCCATGACGCCTTGGGTCCGATCCCGTCAATAGTTGTCAGGGAGAAGGCGCGCACTGCCGCTATCACATCGAATAGGCCAGTGGCGATAGCCTCAACGGATTCCGGAATGAACGTCTTGAAGAAGGTCTCGGTGCCGGGCTTCATGTGCAAGGGGTTCGGAGGGGCTTGCCCGAATTGCGACAAGCCCCTCCTGGTATGCGTTCCCGATCAGTCGTCCTGGCCCTTGAGATGCATCCGGCTGCCACACAGGGGGCAGCGCAGGGAATCGCCGGGCTGTGGCCGATCAACTTTGGCCTCAAAGCCGCACTTGTTGCACTTGTACACCCACTTCTTCATTACCTTTGCTCCTCTCTGGTTTCATCACCCATGAGCCGCTGCGCAGCGGGGCGTGGGGAAAGCTGACGCCGATGTCACGCAGCCACGCTTATGTCGGGAGGCGGTTCGTCCTGATGCCCCGTTGGTCCCGTTGCCGCCGGGACATCCGGGGGCCGCAGGGGCTCGCGGCAGAAGATTGTTCCCACGAGAGCCGTGGACTCGATATTGGCGAGCGCTTCCGTGCGGTAGGCGGGCGCGGCATCCTTCCGGTGGGCAAGCCCGGCAACTGTCCAACGGCCGCCGGTCTTGACAAGGCGGTAGGGGTCCAGCCGGTAAGCCAGCGGGGGCTGTCCCTGGCATTGCTTGAGCGTCACCAAGACCCGCTGGTTGCGCAGAAGACCTTTCGCGAGCCCTTCCCACACTTCAGGGCTGAGCTCGGGGCCCAACTCGTCCCGGACCTCGAGACCCTTCAGCACGCGATCGCGCAGGTCCCCGAGAGAAGCCGCCGCTGCCGACGGAGTCCGCTCGACCATGGTGCCAATCGTCCGGGCCAACGAAGGGTACCCGTGCGCTTCCAGAATCCGTTCGGCGATGGCGAGCTGGTACACATCTTCCGCGGTGACGAGCCCTCCGGGGAGCTGGTAGCTGGCCTCGGTCAGGTAGTAGCCATGGCGCTGGTCGTCGTACGCGATTGGCGCCCCGATCTGGTCTATGAGGAAGCTGATGTCCCGCTGGACGGTCTTCTCGCTCACCTCCAGCTTTTTCGCAATCGTGCGACAGTTGGCCAGAGTGCTGCGACGGCGAACCGTGCTTAGCTCGGGGAGATGGTCTTGTGGTTCCCGCCCCTTACGGATGAGATCCAGAACTTCGAGCAAACGGCGATACTGACACTTCGTGCGCTGCATGGTTGTTCCTCCTTGATCGAGTGGACTACTTCTCTATTCCTATTGTAGTCATCATGTTTCTCGTTCTTGAGGAAACGTGCAGGGCCCTGCTTGTTTCCGTACTAATTGTTGGCGATCACTCTACCGGATCCAGGTGGGTAAGTCAATCACAAAGTGTTTGTAATAAATTGGTTGTGTATATTATTGAAATGGAATAAAGCCACCTCCGGAGGACCCGAAAGCGGATGTACCCGGGGCTTTCGATACAACCAATTGTTCCGAGTACCGTATCATACCCCTTCTTCCAGGTCAAGTTTAAAATGGCAGCAAGAGTCTATTCCTCGCGTTATTGAGAATTTCTGTTTGCCTCATCCAGCTTTAGGTCCTCGCGGGCGCCATTATGGAATCGGGGGTCCGTCCGCTGCTGTCCGCCCCTGCCTGACAGACTCGCCCGATAACGCAAGGAGCACCCCCATGAGCGACGAGCCCGATTTTCACCGGCTGGGCGAAACCCTGGCCAACTGCCTCAAGGCCGATCCCCCCGTCACCATTCTGCCCCCCCTCACCGGGGATACCGAAGATCTACGCTTCCAAATACCGATCAAGCCATGGGGCGTTGGGATCGGCAGCTGCAAAAAGCAGTTCAACAGCCGGTATGTGGCGAACCTTCTCGGGGAGTACTTCGTTCGCCGGCATTTCAACCTCTTCGAGCCGTATCTGACGGCGATCCTGAAGGGCTCGACTGCCCTGAAGAGCCTGCATCGTTCCGTTGGTATGCGACTGGCTGATAGCCGCGACGCGATCGAATTCGCGATCCACTGCAGTCTTATAGCCTGGGTATCCGATATCCCGGACCATCGGCGCATTTGGTCCCAGACAACCAAGCGCTGTTCCGCCGAATCATTGGCAACAGAGGCCCAGGCCCCCATCGTGAACAATGGGGGCGATTTTCGCAGTTGGCTGGGCGCCTTACCGGTTCTCGGTCCTCGGGAGATGTCGGACTTGCTTGCCCGAGAAGGCTACGTCGGTCAGGAGACGGCCCGCACGGCTGTGTGTCTGATGGCTTATCGCCATGTCAAACGGCTGCGCCAGATCCACCTTGAGGGGGTCCCACGTGAACAACTGCCACCGAAGCAGAACATGCTCCTGATGGGGCCCACCGGCTGTGGGAAGACCTACCTGGTGGAACTCCTGTTTCGCAAAATACTCAAGTTGCCAACCCTGATCGTGGACATCACGAGTTTCACCGAGAGCGGATACGTGGGTGATTCTGTCCCCAGCCTGGTCACGCGTCTCGTCGAGGCGGCGAGTCAGGATGTTGAGCGCGCCTCGGTGGGCATCATTTGCCTGGACGAGTTCGACAAGATTGCCGGCAGCCAGAGCCGGGCCGTCTTCGGCGGGCAGGGCACGACCAAGGATGTCTCCGGCTACGGGGTGCAGCGCGAACTCCTCAAGATGATTGAGGCGGCGGATTTCCCCTCGAGCCGTGACGACTCCTGCCGTTCGCGCACGCTGAGCACGCGGGATGTGCCGTTCATCGCCTGTGGCGCATTCTCCGGCTTCCGGCATGCGGTTTCGCGGCTGCACACGGGCGTGTCCATCGGGTTCAGCGTCAAACCCGCACCCGCGGTGCACGGATCCTTCATCACCCAGCACCTTGATGAAAGCGATGTGATGGCGGCAGCCAATTTTGCCGAATACGGAATGCTACCCGAGTTGATGGGACGATTCGCCCGGGTGGTGCCCCTGCAGCCAATGGGACGTGAGGAACTGCTGCGCATCCTGCGCTTCAGCGTGGTGGAGCAGTACCGCAAGGAACTCGCCGCGGAGGGAATCGGGTTGGATGTCCCGGACACCGTCCTGGATGCTCTCGTCACGGAAGCCCTCGTGATGGAGACCGGCGCCCGCGGAATAGGGGCGGTACTCAGTCGCCGACTTGAGCGCGCCTGCTTTGACGCCTACTCCACCCCCGGGAAAAACCGCACGATCCGCTTGCTGATGGATGGCACCAGCTTGGTGTGTGAACTGGCGTCCGTGTCTTCAAGGGGCAAGCGCAGCCAGGAGGTTGAGGCATAGCCCCGGTCTTGTCCGCCCCCCGTTGCTAAGAACTCCCCGCAACAGGGGGCTTGTGTCCAGCCCCGGCGAGAACGCAGCAATACGGTGCCGAGGAGGAATGATGAAGGCATGGGTTAATACCGGATGTTACTGGGTGTTCTTCTTCCTGTTGGGGTACTGGATCAGCGGGCTGGTCTTCAGGGCCCGGGCCGAGCGGGTCTATGAGGAACGCTTCGCCGACGCGATCCGCTACGGCTTTGAAAGTGGACTCCTCAGCTTCGGCCCGGAAGCCGGAAGCGGGGTTCTGGCGGGATCCGGGGACGATGAACAGCCTGTGTCCGACCCTCCCTGAGAGCATCGCGCAAAGGCCGGAATGTCACCGCCATGGAGCGCAAGAAGGCTGGTATATGATGAGCTCGGAAGCGCGAATGATCTGGTGGAGCATCTTCCTCGGGCTTCTCGTCGTGATCACCGAATGCTGTGACTCGTACAGCGGCCCCTCCTTCTGGGCTGAGAATATCGGGTTCTGGGAAGGTCTTGCCCACGCCGGATTCCTCTGCGCATTCGTGGTACTCTTGATCTATTGCCCGGTAATGCAGACCATCGTCCTGATCATCCTGAGCGTGGCGGCGTATGATCGTTTGACCAAGAAGCAGAAGGACTGATTGACAGGGACCTGCTCCTCGGCGAGTCTGCATGAGTGGAGAATGGGCATGGCGCTGAAAGTGTTACACACGTCGGACCTGCACATTGGCAAGAAGTTTGCCGGCTACGACGATGGCGTGCGGGAAGCGCTCATTGAGGCGCGCTTCGCTTGCCTGTCCCGCCTTGTCCAGGAAGCCAATCGGCAGAAGTGCGATCTTTTCGTTATCGCGGGTGACCTGTTTGAGCGCCCTGACGTGCCGAAGAAGGACGTCCTGCGGGTTGCGCAGGCGCTTGCCGAATTCGAAGGACAACTCGTCGCCCTGCTACCCGGCAACCATGATCACCTGTCCCCTGACGGTTCCGGTCCGTGGCAGCTCCTGCGCGAAAAGGGAGGGGACAACCTGCTGATCCTCGGGAAGCGCGAGCCGGTGAACTTGGTCGCGCACGGGTTGCCGGCGGTGCTGTACCCGTGCCCCTGCACCGCCAAGCATTCCCGCGAAAACGCCATCGGGTGGGTGCGTGACGCCGTGCCGGCCCCTGCCGTCCCGCATCACATCGGCGTCGGCCATGGCAGCTTGGAAGGGGTCTCGCCCGACTTCAACGGCGACTACTACCCCATGACCCGCGCCGAACTGGAAGCCTGCCCCGTCCAGCTCTGGTTGCTGGGGCACACTCACCTGCGCTACCCGGAGCAACCCGGGCCCGCCGATCAGATCTTCTATGCCGGAACCCCCGAGCCCGATGGCTTTGACTGCGACCACGCCGGCTCGGCCTGGATCCACGAACTGGGCGACGACGGTTCGTGCCGTGCCGTCCCGTTAACCACCGGCGAGTACCAGTACCGGCACGACGATGTCCACGTCCGCAGTGAGCGGGACCTCGAAGCCCTGAAGGAACGGTATGCCGCCGAGACCAACCGCAAGCTCCTGCTCAAGCTGAAGCTCACCGGCCGCGTGCCCGCCGAGGTGATCGCACGCCTGCCCGAAGTTCAGCAGGAAATCGAGAAGCTCGTGTTCTCGCTGAAGCTGGACGAGGCCGGCATGACCTGCCAGATCACGGCGCAGGATATCGATGCCACCTTCACGACGGGTTCGTTCCCGCACCGCCTGTTGCGCAAACTGGCGGAGCGCGAGGAGGATTTCGAGGCCCTTCAGGAGGCGCATCGCCTTATCATGGAGGTGAAGTCGTGAAGCTCCTCGAAATCCACCTCTGCCCCTTCGCCGGGCTGGTCGACACCCGCGTTCGGTTTGATGAAAACCTCACCGTTGTGCAAGGCCCCAACGAAGCCGGAAAGTCCACCGTCTTACGGGCTCTGGACAGCGTCCTGTTCGTGCGCACGGACCTCACGCCCGCGAAGATGCGGGACTTCATCCGTCCCTTCCTGCCGGTGGGTGGCGGCGACACCATTGCCGTGGAGCTGCTCTTCTCCCATGGCGGCGCCGAATACCGCCTCCGCCGCCAGTGGGGCGGGGCGAAGGCCGCCGCCGAGCTGACGCTGCCCGATGGCAACCGGGTCACCGGCGAAGATGCCATCACCACGCGCCTGGAGCCCATGCTGGTGGCGTCGGAGGCCACCTATCGATCCGTGCTGCTGGCCCGCCAATCGGGGCTGGCGCATACGCTGTCATCCCTCAAGCAGGACGGCACCGGGGCCCTGCGGGAATTGAACGACATCCTGATGTCCGCCATCCAGGAAACCGATGGCGTTTCCATCGACACGTTCAAGGCCCGACTGGATGCCGAACACGCCGCGTATTTCAGTCACTGGGACGTTGCAAGGAATGGACCTGAAGGCGGACGCGGACTCCAGACCCCCTGGAAGAGGGAAGTCGGAACCATACTCGCCGCCTGGTACGCGAAGGAAAGCCGCAAACAGGCGTGGGAATCGGCTGTCGCCATGGAGAAGCAGGTGGACGCGGTCAACGCCAGGCTGGCCGACGTAGCCGCGACTTGCGCGGATCTTGATGTTTACGTGAAGGAGCACGCCGCCGCCGCCGCTTCCGTGCAGGAGCGCCGGACGCTCGAGGCACAGGCATCCTTGATGGGAGAGCAACTTGCGCGGCACAAGCAGGCCAACGCGGAGTGGCCGGTGCTGGAGCGGACGGTCGCGGAACTTGAAGGTAAGTGCGATGCCCTTGCACGGCAGATCGGGCAACTGACGGCCGAGGCTGAAGCAGCCCGGCGGGCCGAGGCGAACAAGGCCCTGGCTGAGAAGCTCGGCCGGGTCAATGCCCGGCAGGCGCAACTGGCCAAGGCGCAGGCTGCGCTTGCCGCGGTTCCCGCCCTCGGCAAGGCGATCGAGGACCTGTCGCGGATTTCCGCCGGCGTCCGGGATCTGCAAGCCAAGCTTTCCGCTGGGCGCCTGAAGGCCCGGTTCTCGGCGCGGGAGCCGCTGGCCGTGACGGTCCAGTGCGGCGCGGATGCCACGCGCCCCGAGGATCTCGCGGCCGGTCAAACACTTTCCCTTGCCGCCGACGGCACACTGCGGATCGAGCATGTGCAGTGGACGCTCGAGGTGGAGTCCGGGATGGGGAATTTTGCCGGAATCGTCGCGGAACTAGAAACCGGACGCCGGGCGCTGGCCGAACTGCCCAAGGCCCATGGCGTCGGGGATGAAGATGAGCTGCGGGCCCTGCACGCTGAAGGCGAGGAGGCCCGCCGGGCGGTGACCGTGGCCGAGAAGAACCTGGCCGACGAACTCGGCGGCATGGCGTACAAGGACCTGCAGGCCGCTGTTACCGCCGGCGGCGGCACGGTGCCGGTGCGCCCCCTCGCCGAACTCACGGCCGAGATGGCCACAGCCACGGCCCAGTTCGAAAACCTGCGCGCGGAGCAAGCCGCCAAGGCGGCCCGGGTTGCCGAGCTCAAACGGACGTACGGAGATGCTGACCGGTTGCTCGAGAAGGTTGGCGAGTTGATGTCGCAGCGCAAGGCGCTGGAACAGCAGCGCGCCGCGCTGCCGCCCCTGCCGGCCGGCGTTGCGGACCCCGCCGCATTCGCGGCCGAATACCAGGGCAAGGCCGCCGCGCTGCAGCGGGAGGAGGCGGCGCAGTCGCAGCTGGAGCTTGAGCGGGCCCGCATGCAGCTGCCGGAGGACTCCGCCGAGGACCTGCAGGCGCAGTTCCTCGAGGCGAACGAGGCGTTCGAGGCCGCGCAGCACAAGGGGCAGGTGCTCGCCCGCATCCGCCAGGCGGTGGCCGCGGTCGAGGCGACCGGAGCCGGCACGGATCCCTATGCCGGTCTCAAGGCCGACGTCGAACGCTACGTCGCCCGCATGACCGGCAACCGTTACGCGCGCATCCACGTGACGGAGACCCTCCCGTCCGGTTTTGTCCGGGCGGATGGCAACGTCATCGGCGCCGACCTGCTCTCCACCGGCACAAAGGACGTCCTCGGCCTCGCCGTGCGCCTCGCCATGGCCCGCTACTTCCTCGGCGACCAGGAGGGCTTCCTCGTGATGGACGAGCCGCTGGTGGACATGGACACGACCCGCCAGGTCGCCGCCGCGGAACTGCTGCGCGACTACGCCCGCGACCGGCAGGTGGTCGTGTTCACCTGCCACCCCGCCCATGCCGGACTGTTCGGGGGCGATACTGCGGAGATTTGTTGAGACTACGCGCATCAGTCGTGATCGTTTGCCGCCCACAAGCCACGATTGCAACGCTTGGAGTACCAGAGGGAAATCTATGACGGATGAATGGCCGCAGCAGGCGTTGAGCCAACGAGTGGAGTCTAGCTTCGTGCGCTAACCGGGAGGTCGCCCACATGAGTATCACGGACATTCTTGCGCAGATAAGTCAGGATCAGGCCAATGCAGGCTTGATCGCGATGGCCATCCGAAAACTTGCGGCAACCAAAGTGTTGTGGGGGGGGCAGTCTCTCGCCTACGAGGATCGCAATGATCTTGAAAGAATTTCTCAGTGGCTTGCGGCGGCTGCCCCGGATGAAGTCCAGAAGCGGTGCCAGGACGTCTGCCTGTATTTGGAGGATCACCAGGTTGTCCTGCCAGACCACAGCTCCCCGGCCGAAACAACAAGGCTTCTGGTTTCACACGTACTCCGCAACCTGATCACCGCACAGGTCATGGCCATTATGCAACAGGATCGGGCTGAGTGGTTCAGCCGCAATAACGTTCCACACGTCGAGGGACTGCCCGGTGATCCGGGCCCCAGCAGGTGGTATCCGGCCTACGAAGAAAAGATGCGCCAAAACGGTCTATGCGAGGCCGTGGTTGAGCAAGTGCGCCAAGATAGCTGGAGAATCATCAACGGCCATCATCCCCCCTCGCGTGCGGATATCAGAAACAAGGGGCTGGTAATCGGATTCGTCCAATCGGGGAAGACGGCAAGCATGGCCGGCGTGATTTCAATGGCGGCAGATGCCGGATACAACATGTTCATCATTCTTTCGGGGACAAAGGAGAATCTTAGGAGACAGACCCAGGTGCGGCTGCGGAGAGACTTGACAACACCCGGGCTCGGGCTGGTGATGCATGCATTGACGAAAGACAATGAGCCGGGCCTTGACGTAAAGAGCAATACGCTCGAGCACTATGCAGGCGCCGTCCTCGTTCCAGGCGGCAAGTGTTTCGGCGTTGTTCTGAAGTACGGCGCCAATCTGCGCGCGCTGCGCAAGTGGCTGCACAGTGCAGGAGCAAATCGGAGTCGCATCGCGTTACTCCTCATCGATGACGAAGCCGACCAGGCTACGCCGAACGGGCGGGTGCAGAATCCGGAAGAGGATCCCGATCCAGACATGCGACCTTCTACTATCAACGAGCTGATCCGTGACATTCTGAACGGGACGGAAAATTCCGAACCAGTTCCAAACGGCGGAATCGGAGGGCGTGCAGCTTACCTTGCCTACACGGCCACACCGTTTGCAACATTGTTGAACGAAACCGGACCCAACACGCTCTATCCTGATGATCTTGTCTGGCATCTGCCACGACCTTTGGATTACATCGGAGCCTTGGAGATCTGCGGCAATCCAGAGGCCCCCGGTGCCCACGGCCTGGATATGCTCCGTTGTATCACGGATGACGAGGCGGCGCTCATTCGGCGGCATCCAGAGCAGATCACCGATGCGGCCATTCAGACGCCTGCCCTCATGAATGCCGTCGTCTGGTTTCTCATCGCGAGCGCCGAATTCCGGCTGAGGAGCCGGGGCGGCGGCAAACACAACCCCAACACCACCATGTTGCTGCATCCGCATCACCTGACAAACAGGCACCAGCTGATCGAGAACCTCGTGAACGTGGTTGTCGAAAAGCTGCGAGCGGACAACGCCCTCCTTCAAGGCCTCGTACACACTGTGTATGAGGAGGAGCGCGGTCGTATTGCGGCCGCTGATTTGCTAAGCGTCAGACCCGACTACACAGCACCGCTCGACGCATGCGGTCAGATGAATGACGAACATGCAATCTGGGATGAAATCCAGAACTTCTTTCCCTTGGGCCGAGTCAGCACGGATGGGAATCCAATATTCCGCGTCGTAGTCGACAATAGCACGAGAGATGACGCCGTAAGGTTACGCTATCCGCCTGAGGATGAGCTCGCAGCCCCAGCCGCAGCCTTGGTTCAGATCGTCATCGGAGGAAGCACACTCGCACGAGGACTCACCCTTCAGAATCTCGTGTCCTGCTACTTCTGCAGGCCCAGCGGTCAGATGGATTCCCTTCTGCAGATGGGGCGCTGGTATGGATTTCGACACGGGTACGAAGATCTGCCCCGCATTTGGTTGAGTGATGCGGCGCGAGACCTGTTCGTGGAAGGCGCACTTGTTGAGAGCGAGGTCTATGAGCAAGTGCATCGTCACTACGTGAGCGGACATTTCACACCTGCCGAATTCGGCGTCTGCCTGCGCAGCAACCCGGGTGGCGTCAAGTTGACTGCCAGAATGAGAGCGGCTACCCAGGTCGGGCTGGACTACAGCGGTGAGCGCGCGCAGACAATCGTTTTCAACTCCGATGCAAATTGGCTGCGCGGCAACTGGGATGCTGGCGAGCGATTGATTGGTCGTATAAGGGAATGCGGTATGGTCGCTGAGGCTGCGGGTGAAAACCGGATCTATCGTAACGTTCCGGTGGCCTGCATTCTCGACTTTCTTCGTCAGTACGAGTCGGTGGAGAGTGCCGTGCGATTCGATTCAGCGTGGCAGCGGCAGTTTATCGAGGAGCAGCGTGAGGCGCTTGGCACGTGGGCGGTGGTTGTCAAGTCGGGCGAAGCAAGTCAAGGCGAGTTCAGCGGCGAGCCCCTTCACTTGGTGAGGCGCTCACGGCTGAGCGGGGGTGGATTGATCAATATCAAGTCCCTCATGGGGCCCGAGGATACCCTCGCGGACCGGCCGGATCTCAACTCAGGCGGAGGGCACCTTGCCGACAGGATGCGACTTCGCTTTGATCATGACCTGGGGCCGTTGCTTGTGCTCTATCCGATCGACCAAAACTCCCGAGCCACCGAAGGAGGCTCGCGTGTCAACCTCGATGCTCCGCATCATGTCTTGGGGGCGGCGCTTGTGTATACAGGTGCAGGCATGGGCCATGGATACGGGGCTGGGCGAATTGTCCAAGTGCGGATGAGCGCGCAGCAGGAGGATGAATAGGTGGATGCCAGACAGACAGTGGAGTTCCTGCTTGACCGGTGGTGTACTGGGCCGGAGCAAGCCCTGAAGACGTGGCCCGTTCCGGACGGCACTCGCTGTGCGGCGTGTCTCCACGAAGGTAGGTACGGTATCCTTCTGCATTCCCGGCCAGGGGCGGTGCACGGACTCCGGCGTGGAAGACTGCGGATGGACGGCTTCACTGTCGATGCCGGCGGCGGCATGGCCCAACCTGTCATCCTTGTGACCTGCGCAGACCGGGGACTGCTCAAGGCCATGCTATGGTTGTGCTACGAACTGATCTGCATGCAGGGGATGGACGGGCTCTGGAGCGCGGAGGTTGTTGCCGAGCATATAAAGGCATGGGGTGAGTTGCTTCGTACGGGCCGTGATATTACCGCGGTGGGCCTTGCCGGAGAACTCCTGGTGATGCATGACTTGGTTGCGGCCCATGGCCAACATGCGTGGGACTGGTGGGTTGGCCCTCGAGGGGGCGTGCATGACGTGGTGGCGCCGGAATTCTGTATTGAAGTCAAGACAACGGCAAAACGCCACGGATGGCAGGTGACCATGCACAACTTGCACCAAGCCATTCCGGCGGGCGGTTTGCCGCTCTTTGTTGACTGCGTGCGGCTTGAGTCTGTTCATCAGGGCGGCTTCTGTCTCAAAGATCTGACAGCCGGTGTGCCCGCAGGGCTCATGCCGGAGGCGGAAGTGGAAAGGTTGTCGGCCTCGGGGGAAATGGAGGGCGTCCGATTCAGGTTCCTAGAGGCCCGGAGGTTCACAGTTGACCACTGCTTTCCCCGGATCGGTGCCGATCATTTTGTGGCCGGATCCCTGCCGCCCCGCGTGCTGTCGATCGAATACGTTGTGGATCTCGGCGGTGTTCCGAGTGCCGCAAGAAGCCTCGGCTCTTTCGGAAAGGAGTAGTGCAGGTGCCACTACACTGTCACGCCGTCCTTGGCGGATACAACCCTCCGCACGCATCGCTTGTTTTGAAGGTGCTCCCGCACCCCGCCGGCATGACACTTGTCGACCTCATGGTTCGTGAACTCATCCAGAATTCAGTGGACGCGGGACTGGACGGACAGAAAGTACTGGTAAGATTCGATGTGTTTCCTCCAGAAGAGGTCGTGAGGCGCGCGTGGCGAGACATGCTCGGCGAAACAACTGTCGGCAAATGGGTGAAGGACCGTTTGGTTGCAGATGATTGGGTTCTCTTGCGGGTGATTGATAGCGGCACAACCGGGTTGAACGGTCCCGTCAACGCCTATGAGGCACCAGCAGGCGATTCCCCGCGGTTCCAACGCTTGGCGTTCCGTTTCGGGTCCCCCCAGGAAAACCCCACAGCCGGCGGTTCTTGGGGCCTTGGCGGCAAGACAGTGGTTTTTCGTTTGGCGGATGAACTGGGCTTGGTGGCGTATTATTCAAGGCCGGCATCCGGTGAGGAAAGCCGACTTGTTGTCGTACACTGTTTTGATCACGGTGGGGCAAAAACTGAGATTGAGCGCGAGTGTGCTTTTGGCTTCGCATGGTGGGGCCGGAAGTTCCGAGATAGCGATGTTCAGGGAGTGACCGGAGCTGAAGCGGATGCAATAGCCGAGGCGATGGGTTTCGAGACTGTCGCAGACCCTTTGTGGCGGGGGACGCAGATCCTGATCCCGCTCCCGCCCTCCGCGGTGAACGACTTGCTGCCACCGGCAGAAGAGGCGGAGGGCGGCCGTCCGCCTTCTTCATGGAGTAATGCCAAGCTTCGCGAATTGGCGGAGTCTTTGCACGCATCAGCGCTGCGTTGGTGGTGGCCGAGACTTACAGGGCGCGTCGCCGGAGAAGTACTCTCTGGCTCTGATTTGCGGGTTGTTGTCAGGAATCATGATTCCGAAACAGGGGGGTACCGCGACGACCTGTTGGCGGATCCCAGAAGGCATGTCCTGTATGCGGCCTTTTCCGCTCTGTATCGGCGATCATTTGAGACTCCAGAGGGTGATGCAGAAACAGCAAGGCGCAACATCCGTGGAACTCGCTACGGCTCATATCTTCTCGGATATCTGTGCACTCAGCATCTCGATCAACACGACCCTGCCGCTGAAATCCTGAGAGGCCCGGAACGAATCAGGATCGGAGTCCCGGAAGATCAGTGGGCTGTCGCCATGATGCGAAACACCGGCATGGTTGCGGGGTACAGCCTTGGCGGGGTCGTGAGAGATGTAATTGGTGATCTGACCGCATCTCTGAACGACGGAGACTGCGCGCTGGCAGTGGCCAGGGTCGCCGGTCATTCCACGGTCTCTTCAGATAAGACCAAGCACAACGCCGGTGAGAGGGACTACTCCCTTGAGGAGGTGTTTCGATTGGCCGAAAACGCTTCTCACAGCGAGTGGTCCTATGCCCTTCTGGCTGACAGACGCGCGGTGATCGGGCCGTGGCTCCCCACATTTCTGCGGCAGTTTGTTAGCGAGGTGAAGAGTGTGCTCAACCCGCCGATAATCCCTGCGGAAAATGAAGTCGGCGACGGGCTTATCTCCATGATGGCCTCTCTTTCCCACAAGCTTGGGGCGGCGTTCCTGCCCGAAGGCCTCGGGCCTGGGCCGGATGGAGGAGGCGGCGGAGGAGGCGGCGGAGGAGGCGGCGGAGGAGGCGGCGGAGGAGGCGGCCGGCACCCCCGAGCAAGTCTGCAGTCTCTCGAGGCGACCGAACAAGCGGGCACCTATAGGATTGTCGTCAAGGTCGCTGGCGGTTCTGCAACAGTCAGAGTGGCTATCTGTGTCGTTGATGAATGCGGGCACCGTGTCAATACGGATGAGTGGGGTATTAATTCGGACGAACCGTATCCCGTTCATGTCGAGGAAGGGCCTGCGGGGAATGTCGCGGAGTTCCCTGGTGATGGTGTCCACGAAGCTGTCTGCCGAGTTGCTGGAGAATGGGTTCTTGACGTAATGGTGGTG
Organism: Lentisphaerota bacterium; assembly: GCA_021413965.1. Taxonomy (GTDB): domain Bacteria; phylum Verrucomicrobiota; class Kiritimatiellia; order UBA8416; family JAIOPI01; genus JAIOPI01. The sequence continues at coordinate 17,319 of JAIOPI010000040.1, forward strand.
CCGTCGGCGGCGTAATTGATGCTATGAGAGGCGTGAGCACATACCGGCGGATCGCAGATGATAAAGTCACGTTCCAGTGGTGGCTTGAGTACTTGGGTGGTGAAGAATGGAAACGTGTACTCATCGTCCCCTTGGGCAAGGTCGGGGAAAAGTGTGCCGTCGATTCTAGGCGGATGGATGACTGGCACGCGACCTCACCCCACAGAGTGATGGCATCAGTAAATGTTGAGGCGAACGAACTGACCCGATCCAACGCTGATGGTGGGCCTATTGCATGTGCACTCTTCCTCAGAGCTGGAATGGTGCGGCGTTCTGCGGTCGGGGTGTACGAGGATCCCGCGGCGGGAGGGGCGACGCTTCAGCTCGATCTGCCCGCCCACGCGATGACGGATGATCTCACCATACGACGATCACTGGCCTTGATGACTGGAGAGCGGCAGGGCCTCCGTCTGTGGGAGGGGCCTGTGTGCTCCGTCAGAACAACAGGTAGCGTTTCGATGTTTCCCATCGAACCGCGTCGATTCCAGGAATCCTGGAAATGGCTTGAGGTGGTTCTCCCGGAAGAATCTGCGAGCGATGAGACTCTTGAAACAGAAATATACAGCTGCCTGCGGCTTCAAATTGATGAAACCAAGGAAGCTTGGCGCAGATTTGAGACCTGCTGGCTGAGTGATGTTCAGGCTGTGCGGGAAAACGTCCAGGAGCAACTCAACGGGCTCATTCTGACCGCGATCATTCAGTGGTTTGAACGAATGGATCCATCGGCGCGGCGGGATATTCTGTTCGGCCCGCAGTCTTATGCACATGCCTCACTGGGATGGATGCTCAGGAACTTGATACGAGACAGGGTCGGTCAGCGACCAGGAGTCTCTCGATCTGCCTTGGATGTGTTTCAGATCGGGGCCGCACTTCAAAGGTGAAAAGTATGCCGGTGCTGTTTCCTGCCATGACGGCAGGCGTTGCCGCGAGCGCAGTGGAGAGGCTTCTGGACGCTCCTGCCCGGGATGAGGGTCTCATGGCATTGGGGCTGGAAATCGATGTGGGCATCCGTTCCGGGGCGATCTTCAACGAGGTGTCTTGGCAGCCCATAGGGACCAGAGTCACCGCTGATCAGCTGCTTACATTCCGAAAGAGCCTTTCGCGTTCCCTCGGGGAGGCTGGTTATCCAAGAGTCATGATCAAAGGCGAAGGAATCTGTGACAAGCTGGCAGCCTCTTCGCTCTGGTTGGCCTTGGCGCCGCTGATGGCGGAGAGCGATGCCTCATCGGCTGGGGTCTGGCGTTGGATCGCACTGAGAGTCATGCCGGATATGGTCCTCTGGCGGTGGTTTACTGGAGATAGAAAACTTGCCCGGCATCGTTTTTGCGCAACGGGAAACCTACGCTGCTGGCCGATGAATCTCTGGTGGTACGCTTGGATGTGTTCGGATCCGAGCGGTAATCCGGACGACGCGCTGATGCATATCCTTGCAGATACAGACTTGCGTATGTCGATCTTGGAGCGAACCGGGGGGGGGTATGACCGGGCCATGGTGCAGGCTGTAATAAGGCGAGTCGGCCAGGAGTCAGGCGGACGAGCTCAGCTTGTGCGCGGCATGATGAAGCGTCTCACATGGATCAGGAGTGTCCGGGAGACGGGAGTGCTCCAGGATGGCGAGCGGGCAAGTCTGGTGGAGAGCCTGGTAACATGGTCGAGGCAGCATTACATCGGTCAGTAGAGAGCGGTGTCCGCAACGGAAGCCCCGCGATGCAAACCACCCGGAGAATTCCTCCTGGGTTTGTCATTGGGTGTGTCGAATAGGACCAGTAACACCACGTACCACCGTTCCCAAAGGTTGCCGCCAGGCAGGTTCTAATTCTGCTGATGCCCGCTCAACAAGTTGGTGGTGTCCTCGCAGAAGCGCGCGCTTCCTGTTGACGTGTGGGAGAGGCATCCGATCTACCCGATGCGCACTTGGCCCCCTGATGTACGGCTAACGTTATGCGACACGCTGAAATAGACCGTCTCCCGCGGCTCGGAACAGCCTCGCCCTCCAGTTGGCATGATCAAGGACCTCTTGACGACGGCATCTGGAGGGCGAGGCTGTGCCGAGCCGTCATCGTGCCTGTGTACCCGCGTGTCGCATAACGTTAGCCGTAGATTTGGGTGACTTGGGTGCGCTTGATAAACGCGACAAAACCCTGTAGATGCATGATGTCAGGCCGGCGCTCCGCCGGGAAACTCCTGATGTTGGGTTTCGGCGCAACAAGGACCACGTTGCTTCGCTTCATTTCCGCCAATTGTGCCGATGAAACCCCTTCTTGGAGGGTGAAGAGATGCTTTGGGGAAATCCTGTCGGCTTCGTTGATGATCTGGCGCCAACGGTCCTTGCAGCACGTTTTGGCGCCCATCATGTGAAGGCGCTCGCGTGGGAAGGCGGGATTGTGATACGCCACCGCGGAGGGAAAGAGAAAGTCGGGTATCTTGTTATTCTCGGTGGTGGCCTGCTCCTCGAAGCGTATGCCGGCGCTGGCGAATATGGACCCGAGGTTGAGCTCTAGGGAGCGGCCTGTGCGGGCCTTGCGCCTGTTGGCAACGCTTAGGGCGAGTTCAAGGAAATCGTCAACGGAGCGGAAGCCCTTGTGAATGGCGGGTTCCACAAGCGCCTTTTCGATATGCTCGAAGATCGCAAACTCAAGTGCGCGACGTTTCAGCAGGAGCGCATCCACGCCGCGGTCCCAGGACTCGTGAGGAATAGCCTTCTCGACCTCTGCAAAGATCTGTTCCCCCGTCGGGAATTGGCTAAGCCATTTCTCGGCCGTATGCTTTCTTGCAAGCGCCCGGAGCGATTCTGTCACGGCCCTGACATCGACCCTGCCGTTGCCTGCAACTTGCCCGGGCTGCAACTCGCGGCCCAGCCAATTCTCGAGCAGGAGTTCCTGCTCGGGCGTCGAGCATACCCAGGCAAGCAACGCCGTCTCGCTGCCCAGTCTGCTGCCGGCGATGATGGCGAGTGCCCCGGTGTTTTCCGGATCTTGGACGGGGGTTACCGCGCAGCCCCCCCAGCCAGTCAGGCGGAATTCATTGTACTTCTTCAGAAGTCCACGTTCGGGGAAGAATCGTGAGTTGTAGTAGATAGCGCTGACTCGCTCTGCCCGCACATCCTCATTGGGGAAGTAGCAGGCGACAGCAGGCGATCGCGGATTGTAGGCATTGGTGACGCATGCATCTGGAAAGACCGCCTTGAAAAACCATTTGGGCAGGTAAATCCCCGCCGCGTGGCTGCCGGTGACGCCCGTGTCGTTGCCCGAGAGTCGTTTGGCCGCCCAGAACCAGCCTTCTGACGAGATCCGCTCTAGGAGGCCAGTAAGGGACAGCCCCTCATAGGCTTTCCACCAACTCATTTCAGTCGCTCCCGGAGTACCCGTGCAATCTCGGCCGCCGTGCTGGTCACAGCGGGCACTACAACACTGTTGCCGATCTGACGGTAGGCTTGGCTCCGGGATACGGGGAACCGGAATGGCGGCACTTCAAAGCCCTGTAATTGGGCCGCTTCCTCGACGGTGAGCATGCGGGGGAGCTTGCCCTTCTGCTCGACTAGGATTTCCGCCCCGTCCTTGTGGTAGCGGGCCGAGATTGTGCGCGTAACATCGCCCGGACTTATCGGCCAGCGATGCAAGCCATATCCAAACCCATGGCCAGCCTCCTCATGGTGCTTTCGGTGCCGCTCAAGCGTTGCCCAGGTCCCCGGCCCCAGCGTGTATTCGGGCGCAACTTCAAGCTTCACGATATCGGAAAGCTCGCGACGAGGAGGTACGCCCTTCCGCGGAGCCTCCGGTATGACAATCTCGTCCTCTTTGATCGTCACTCGACTGGGGTCGTAACCTACGATGAAAACGCGTTCACGATGCTGGGGAACCCATCGCGCCCCGTCCACAACCACCCACCTGATGACATAGCCCAGCTCGTCCGCAAGCGCGCGCCGGATGACCTCGAACGTGGAACCCCCGCCATGACGTAGAAGATTCTTCACGTTCTCCAGGAAGATAGCGGCTGGTCGCTTTTCCCTGATGACCCGGGCAAGCTCAAAGAACAGCGTTCCTTGTGTTTCGTCCTCGAAGCCGTGCTTCCTCCCGAGTGAATTCTTCTTCGATACCCCCGCCAGTGAAAACGGCTGGCAGGGAAACCCGGCGCACAGCACGGTGTGGTCGGGAATAGTATCGGCCTTGATCTTCCGGATATCCCCATACGGGGTCTCTCCGAAATTCGCGAAGTACGTCTCTTGGGCATACCGATCCCATTCACAGGAAAAGACGCACTTCCCCCCATTGGCCTGCATCGCGAGACGAAATCCCCCGATACCCGCGAATAGATCGATAAAGGTGAACCTGCAATCATCCGGAGGGGGATAGGGGATCTCTCCGAAATCCAAAGCCAGTTGGACCTCGGTATCTAGGACGCAGTTCGTAATGGCAGCAGTCGAGGCTGCCAATACCACTGCCGCCATCCGACGCCCTTGCCACAGGGCGGCCGGAAGAAGTGCTGGGCGAACGTCGAGATCCTGCAGCCAGTGTGAGGTGACAGCACAGAACTGTGCCGACCTGCCGAAGTTCCTATCCTGTCTTTGGCAGTATTGCTGGAGGGCGGCCAAGGCCCTGCTATATTCAAGGCGAGGCCGAGTTGACCCTCGTTTGCTTTCTGAGTGCTTCATGTCATGTACGGGCTGCGGTCCGTGAGGCTTGTCATGATCTGTCGGCATGCGATCTTATGTCCTGTCGCAAGGCGATGCAACAGCAAGAAGCCACGTTTCCGGAGGCCGGGTGCCGAACTCTTCTGTCAACATAGGAAAACCGCATTTCACTTGGATACTCCTTGCTGACGATAGGAATGCCGGCGCTAAGCTAGTTCCATGGACATCTGGTCAAGATCCAAGCGTTCCGCGGTGATGGGGCGGATCCGTAGCCGGGACACGAAGCCGGAACTCCTGCTCCGGTCCCTGCTGCACCGGTCCGGACTGCGCTACTCCCTGCGGCGGCGGGACCTTCCCGGCCGGCCGGACATCGTCTTGCCGAAGTACCGGGCCGTGGTGTTCGTCCATGGTTGCTTCTGGCACCGGCACAAGGGGTGTCCGGTGGCGACGACCCCGAAGACGCGCAGGGCCTTCTGGCTGGCCAAGTTCCGGGCGAATGTGTTACGGGACCGGCGGAACGGGAGGGCCCTCAGACGTCAGGGCTGGAAGGTGTCCGTGGTCTGGGAATGCGAGGTGCTGCGCGACCCGCACGCGGCGCTGCGGCACCTCCTGGATGAGATGGGGGTCAAGCCGCCCGCGCGTTACGCGGACCTCCCCGGAAGGAAGTTGCTGCTCAAGGTCGCGGAGGAGTCGCTCCAGTGGAATCTCGCACAGAAAGGGCCCGCGTCCGGCGGGAGGGGCCCCGGGCGCGGACTCGTGCGCTGACAGCACGGCTCAAGGCCGGCCCGGAGCATCCTCACCGCCACCGGATTCGACGGAATCGCAGACCGCCCAGGCATTCCCGCCCCGGGGCCTCAACTGATTCGCAGCGTGCGCCACTGGATGCGCCGATGCAGGAAGACGGGGCTGCAAAGGTCGATGCGCCGGCCGAGCCCCTCGCGCTGCTTTTGGTCGGGATAAGCCTCCTTCGCGCTGTTGGCGCTGATCCCGATCAGGTGCAGGTCCCGTGTGAAGATGGGACCTCCGGAACATCCGGGGATCACGTCATCCGAGTGATACCTGATCAGCGGCCAGTCCCTCCGGACCTCCAGTTCCACGTCATGGACTTCCGAGCCATCGGGGCTGAAGAAGAAACCTGGGAGTGTCGCTTCGCCGTCATGCCCGGCACCGAACTCGAGGGCGGATGGCCGCATGTCGTTGTAGTCACCTTCCTCGTCGAGCAGGACGTTGAAGGCGTCCTCCGTCGGACCGCATTCCGACATATTGACGAAAACCGTATCGGGCGCAAGGGCCATGAAGTCCATATTTGTGGCCGCGAACATGGTCAGTGTGCCCTCCGTGCCGTCGTGGAGGCGGCGCACGTCATAGAGGGGCGTGTGAAGGATGTCGACAGATATCAGGGCCGGGGAGCCCAAGTGGGCACATGTGAGGACAAACTCGCCACTGACGATGCCGAGGCACTTGCAGCCCGCATCGCAGGATGGGGAGATGTGGACAAGGGCCCGGCGGATATCGTCCATGGTCATGGTCTGCGCCGGTTGTGTCGTGCCGGCAATCCCTGCCAGATCGTCTGCGGCATTCGTTCTCATTGACCCCCTGACCCCGCCTTCACCCCCACCAGCAGGAAAGAAGCGACTGCGGTCGCTTCGGATTTCCCCTCCTGGGTCGCGAAGCTACTGCTCGGAGAATGAACAAACCATGCGAAAGGGGGGTCATTCCTGCTCCCCGCGGGCTGGTAGATCATCCCGCCCGTCGTCATGTGGGGCCCTGTGTTCCGGCGAATCCAAACGCAATACGGCGGTTCCGGGAACGCCAATGAACTCACCCGCGCACAGTTCGCGGCATATGCCCGTCACCTGCTCAGCAGGGACGTCGGAACAGCTGAACTCAAGAATCATCAGGCCAGACCTGACGTAATCTCGCTCCGCAACAAAGGCATCCCGTATGGCCACCCGCAGTTCCTCGGTCGCGGGGGCTACTTCCCGGAACAGGAGGCGGGGAAGTATTGTAATATTTGCCTTCGGATACAGAGTCCCGGTTTCTTTGCTATTGTTTACACGCTCGGCGTGAACGACCTGCTCGTCGCGGGGTATCGCATACCCAAGTTCACAATAGGCAGAGTAGCTGGAGAGTCCGATCTCTGCAAAGGTGACAATATGACACCTTCCTGCTCTCACCTCGTCATACCAGGTCTCCTGAATAGGATGAGCATCAAGGTTCATAGAGGCTCCTTCGCTAACGCCCGGCTGCGTTGCCGAATCTTGATGCTAGCGGATTCCAAGGCGAAAGGGGTAACGGTTTTCTTGGCGGAACAGACTGATTGTCGCAGCAGCCTTCTACTGCTGAGAGCGGACGCGTCTGAAATGCCGAAGCCGAGGGGTGGGACGCTTCCTGTCCACCCCTCCCGTATATCTTGCGCGCATTGCGATGAAGACGTTCGGAGCGTTGTGGCGCATGCCATGACCAAATGATGATCCATTGTTCCCGGTCAAGGGCCGCGGTGTCTTGAGGCGCCGTGGAAGCATGGAGGGAATGGGTCATGGACAGCAGTCGCTATTTCGATCAGGGGTGCTTTGCGAACCGCCGCTACCGCAACGCCTACCAGCATGTGTTAATGCATCCCCACCCGAAGGTGGTCCACATCCACTTCAGGGAGCAGGACGAGGCGGTGGACGTGCTGGCACGCGTTGACGTGCTGGACCGCGGGTCGCCGTCGGTGTCGCCCAACATTGGCGAGATCATCCTGTCGGAGCGGGCAACGGGCAGCAGCCTGTACCATGAGGGGGTGCGGGGCATCTGCTGGCACGGGGACGAGATCGTCAGGAACTGCCTGCCGCGGATGGCCCCGCTCCTGAGCTTCGAGGAGGTAATCCTGCACCGCGAGCTGGCTGGCCGCGGGGGGGATTTCAGCCTGATCACGACGTGGGGGCACTACGGCTGCACCGCCCACCTGCTGCGGCACGAGATGGCGCATGCCATCTGGCGACACTACCCCGCCTACAGGAAGGCTGCGACGGTGGTCGTTGCGGGCATCCCCGTTTTGGTCGCGAAGGAACTGCTCGGAAGGCTCATGGACTGCGGCTATGTGAATGAGGGGGTGCCATATGCCGAGCAGGCGGATGGTCTGATCAACGAGATGCAGGCCTGTACCTATGGCGGATGCAGGGATCGGCTCCACGGGCCTGCGCTACGGGCCATGGCGCCGTTCAAGGCGCGGCTGCGGCTGGTCATGGCGGACTTCTGCCCCTTGCTCAATGACACGGGCATGTTGACCATCCGCCGCTGGCGCACCCTGCACGATGCGCGGCAGGATGCGAGCTACTTCGTGAGGCGGGGCGGCGCGGGGCCGGAACTCCGCGAGGGCCTGAGCTGACGACGGGGCGGATAGACGCGGCACCCGACCGCGCAATGGCCTGCGCCCGCTCCCGGTTGGGACATCTCCTGGCCGACCCCTTTCGGCAGGATACCGCCCGGACTGTTATGAACTCCGGGAGGGCGGGCATGAGCGCACTGATTCATCTGCTGCTGCAGTCGGTCATTATCATCGGGATTTCCATCACGGGGTACTTTGCGGGCTGGGACGGTTTCGAGCGCCTGTTCCACCACACGATGGACATCGGCAGCCTGATCACGTTCTTCGGCATCTGCCATATAGTCGGCGTGTTCGTCTGCCTCAATTGGTCGGTCTTCAACACGGGTGCCTCCCTCGTCTGCGGCATCCTCTGCATCGTGCTGGGGACGCCCCTGATGACCCGCGGCCTCTTCTCCGCGCTGACCTTGACGGGTATCGCCGCCTTCGTGCTCGCCTGGCTGTGCGCCTTCCACCCGAAGGTTCAGGGCGTGCTGGGCCTGCTGGCGATCGCGTGCTTCCTCGTCGGCAAGTGCGGCGAAGGCACCACGCTGGACCGCCCGACCGAAAAGCCGGAACTGACGCAGGATCAAATCGGAAACCATCCGGACGCCCATTGGAACCTCGGGCTCAAGGTGAACGGCAAGTACGGGGACGAGGAGGTCTGGGTCCAGGTTACCGGGACCACCGCGCAGCTAAGGGAAACGGAAGCACGGCTGAAGGAGCGCTTCGACATCTGGGACATCACCGAGGTGCTGCTCTCGGTTCCCCGCGACTACGCGCTCCAGATCGGCGCCTGGGACTATGTCGAATCGCGAGAGAAGGAGGAGCGATACGACCGGTCCATGTGAAGGGTCTGCATGGCGGCGGGTTCCGCATGATCGTCGAAACACGCCGGCCCTATACGGTCGCTTCCCGCCAGTACTCGTGCAGCATGACCATGGCGAGGGTGTCGAGCTCGCAGTAGCGCAGCAGGGCCTCGCGGATTTCCGTTCGCTCCGCCCCGGGCAGGTCGAAGAACTGCAGCTTGGCATAGGCGATGGTGGCGGCACCGCCGTCGCTGATGTCCTCCAGGGTTTCGACGTAAGCCGAAAACGCCTCCTGCTCGTCCCGGGACTTGAAGATCGCGGGCAGGGCGGCATAGGGATCATTGCGCTTTTCGGGGCGGACCCAGACCCAGTCCGGCCCGAAGTTCAGGCTGTGCAGCCCGTTCTCGCCCAACGGGCGACCATAGCGGTTGCGCAGGTCTGCCGAACTGCCGATGATGGCCGGCAGGACCGCCTTCAGCGAATTCGAGCCATGGGTCGCGGGTTCGTAGTGGCAGGAGAGCACCACTTCGCGCATGTCCACCATGTTGCGCGGGCCGCGGGCCGTATCCGCCGGTTTCCCCCCCTCCGGTTTGTGCTGCGTGACACTGTCGATCCACGCGATGATGGACTTGCGGTCGGGTTCGCGACTGGCGTCAAGCTGCCCCCGGATGTCGCGCAGGACTGTGTTCTCGTGGGTGGCGTAGCGGAATATCGTGCCCCGGTCCTGTTCCAGCTGGTGCTTCAACTCGCGGACGAAGGCGAAGCTGGGGAAGACCCCGGCGCCGGTCTCGATCCACTGGCCGGCGTGGCGGACCCGCCCCCCGCGGTCCACGGTGTGGTGCGAGAACTGGAACGCCACCTGGGTGTAGGGCGCCATACCCTTCTGCGCGGGGAGCGCCATGCGGGCGGTCTCGAAATCAATGAAATGCAGCGGGAACTTCCACTTCTGCATCTCGGCGGCCAGTCCAGCGCGGTCGATCGACGGGGCGCCGTCGTTCCGCTTGACCTTGTCCACCTGCAGCCACTGACGGGGTGCCAGTTTCCCGTCCCCGAGATCGGCAGCGGTCAGATCCTCGACGAAGTGCCGGCCCATCTGCAGGGCCTCGTCTGCCTTCCGGTAGTTCCAGACCTCGATCACTTTCGGTTTGGCGGGGTCGTACTGGCGGCCGGCTGCGCTGACGGCGTGCGCCCAGCACTCCTCCCGCCCGTCCCGCATGCCCGCGGCCGCCTCCGGGGGCGAGGGCAGGCGGAACTGGCACTTCCGACACTTGGCCCCGACGCCGCAGAACGCCTGTCGGCCGGATGTGCAAATTCCGGCGAGCGCCTGGATCAGCTGCTCGAAGCTGCCTTCTGTGTTGTCCGGCATGGTGAACGGCAGTTTCCGGATCTCCGCGATGTCCCGGTCCACGTCGAGGTAGGCCAGCAGGTTGGCGCCCAGGTCTTCCTTGTGATCCGCCCTGCTCTGCACGGTCAGTTTCCCGCCGGGGCGGAACACCGGGAACATCTGGCAGAGGCCGTCCACGCTGGCGCGCCTGTCCTTGTCCAGCAAGACGAGGAAGGCCCGCACGGTCAGGTCGGGCCGTGCCTTCTCGATCACATGCTTCTGGAAGGCGACGTCGAGGAGGTAGGGCTCCCACGTGGCATTCGGGCGGCGGTCGCCGCGCTTGGTCCAGAATTCCGTCTCGGAATCCCAGGACTTCGATTTGACCTCGTACAGGTCCAGCCGCGTGCCGTTCTTGACCACGATGTCGGCGCGCATGAAGAGCGCTTCGTGCCGGAACGCGGCCTCGGCGATGGTGGCGTGTTCCTGTCTGAGGCGGTAGTCGGTTTCGGCGAGCGCCGCGGGCTTGTCCAACGTGGCGATTGTATCGCGGGCGGGGTCGTCGCACAGCATCCAGCGGGCGAATTCGCCCACCTGGTAGCCACCCTCCGCCAACCCCTGCAGGAACGTGTCCTCGGTGGTGGTGTCGAAATAGGCCTTGCGCCGGTCGGCGTAGTACAGCGTGGTCGCGCACTCCCAGCCGAGCTTGAAGCGGGACTTGGTCAGGTTTGTTGGCATCTGCAAAGCCTCCTTGGCAATAGTAGCCGGATGGGTGGAAATTGGAAGACGCAGATGATAGCAGGGACTACCACAGATGTGACGCTATGCGCGTGCATCACGGCCTCCGTCATTGCTAGGCTCGGTCGTGCGCACACCTTTGCATGAGGGGTGGGACAGGACCGGTCCGGGTGTGGAGGCTTGCCTCCTCCTGTGGCTGCGGCCGGATCGAGGAGGCCGTGGGACCGTTCCCGAGCAGTCGCCGGATGGCGCGGTTCGAGACGGGGCTCGGAGATTGGCCATGCCGGTTGGTTGATGCTGCAATCCGCCCCAACAAGCGCTACAAGGCATGCTGGAGTTGGTGGACAACGGAGGAAATCCTCGCGAGGTCAACAACGTCCCGGTGACGGACGCGCCGAATGTGTAATTCGACCCGTTTCGTACGAGGGTGGCGAGCGGAGGGAAACAGTATGTGCGACAAGAAAGAATGCCCTTGGTGTGGTGAGGCAGATCCAGTTTTTGACTTCTACGAGTTGGAGGACGGCTTTATCTGGTGCAGCATCACGTGCCTCCGGTGCAGGGCGGAGACTGCCGATCAGGGATTGTATGAAATCCTCGAAGACGCAGTTGATGCAGAGGCTGCCAAGAAGGTTTGCGCGGAGAAAACCAAAGGTCATCTCACTGAACACTGGAATAGTAGGGCCGAGGAAGGGCCGAACGCCTGTCCGTTCTGCGGGGGAACTGATATCCATGTCGAAACTGATGAGGATGGGGCCTGGTGTCTATGTGCAGGACAGCCCGTTGCCGGGGAGTGTTGCACGAAAGGGCCATTCGTGGAACGTGAAGAAGGGGCGTCTGACGACGATCTGAAGGTGCGGGCCCGCGCAGCGTGGAACCGCGGAGCGCACTAGTGGCGGGCAACCACCAGAGGCCGCGTTACTCGGGGAGTAGTGCAGCTCCGATGCGCACATGGCAGGTCAGTCGCCGTGCGCCCTTCCAAGCCTTGTGCATGCTACCCCTGTTGAGGGGACGGCGAAGGCTGACCTTGTCCGCGTCTTTTACCGCCTTGAACCGCGTGAATGGCGCACATCGCAACACCTTGGCCGGACTGCTCTCATCCCGACCTGTCGATCCGCGATCGCCAACATAATCCCGCTCGCCCATCTCCTTCGCCCACGCCTGTGGTGGAAGATCTTGTAGAAGTCATCCCAGCCCGCCAGGTAGCCTACAACGGCGGCGCCGATGTGATGATGAACGACTGGATCACGAGATGTGCCATGGGTTCATAGACCTCCAGGCGTGAGAGTGGACGGCATGCGCATATCGTCCCAGAGAGGGACGGCCAGGAGCGGTCCCGGGTCGAGGAACCGCAGCCGCTGCCTTCTGTTTCAACCAGGTTGGCCGCGTATCCCAGCTCCTGTCCGACCCCGCTTGAGACAGTCGCGTGCACAGGGGCGGCGCGGTCACAAGGAATACAGGAGGACGAGAGATGAGCATGGAAAATCAGGTCTGCAAGGTCGGCTTTACACCGGTGGACGCCGTCAAGTTCCTGGAGTCGGAATTTCCGGACGTGCCGCACTGGACGTTCCTGCCTACCGGGCATAATCCGCGCTACAACGGGCTCTGCCGTATGATGGGGGCGAAGTATGAGGAGGCGGGCGCATTCGGGATCTGGCGTTGGGCACGCCTTCCGACGTCCTACCCGCGCATGGCGCTGGCGGGTGATGTGCTCAACGGCGCCGCAAAGTCATGGGGGTGGACCGGGGCCATCCGTGTCCAGGGGCCGGGAGACAAGGAATTCATCCTCTTTTCATGCCTGTCGCACCGTGACGAGTTCAATACGCAGTACGTGTTCTCGACCAACGACCGTGCGCTGGTGGGTAGGTTCGTCAAGGATGCATCCACCCATTTTGCGGTGCGCACGCGCAACCAGATTCGCATCAACATAGTCAATGCCCCGGACGTCCTTGTGGGCTCGAAGGACGAGGAGGCGGTCTTCCTGCCCGACGACATTCAGGCGGACATCGACACTCAGGTGAAGTCGTTCTTCGAGGGGCGTCGCCTGTTCAACAAGGTCAGCCCGCGTTACCAGCGCGGATTCCTGTTCGTGGGGCCTCCGGGCACGGGTAAGACCATGACCATCCGCCGGCTGGTTCGCATGTGCCACCGCAAGTACCGGGCGCGCTTTTTCTCGCTCTGCATCGGACGCAAGACGGACGAAGAGGCGCTGGCGATGACGTTTCACGCAGCCGAAAGTTGCGCGCCCGCGATGGTGCTGCTGGAGGATATGGACTCCCTGACAACGGAGAGCAGCATCACGCGCTCGACACTGCTGTCCCACCTTGATGGCCTCAAGTCCAACAAGGGGCTGCTGATCATTGGAACCTCCAACAATCCGGAGCGCATTGATCCTGCCCTGATCCATCGCCCCAGCCGTTTCGACCGTGTTTGGCTGTTCCCGGTCCCCGATTCAGCCATGCGTCTGAAATACCTGTCGCATCATTTCGGGGAACTGGCCCCTGCCGTCCTGGATGAACTGGTGCGCAAGACCAGCAACTGGAGTTACGCTTATCTGAACGAACTTCGCATGACCGCAGGCATCCTCGCTGTACGCGACAGCTGCGAAGCCATCCGGGATCAGCATTTGTCGGAGGCCTGTTCCCTGCTGGGCAAGCAGTTCGACTCCGGCAAGAAGCACCACATGGGCAAGGACGGTGAGGAAACCCTCGGGTTTCGGGCGGCTTGAGTCTGCCGGCAAGGAGTAGGTGAAGATGAACAGAACCACTTGGGTGGCAACGGTAGCGGGCGTGCTTCTGGTTGCTCTTGCGGTCACGGCGCGGGATCGACGGGTCCTGAGCCCTGAAAGCTATGGCGCGGTGAAGTTTGGCTCGAGACTGTCGGACATCGAAAACAGGTTGGGCTGCCAGGCCGATCCTCCCGAACGGGAGCGGGACGCCGATTGCGATTTCGTCACCTTCGCGACATACCCGGAGGTCCATTTCATGGTGGAAGCGGGCATCGTGACCAGGGCCGATGCTCTTGACGACACCGTATCGAACTCCCTTGGGATCACGGTGGGGACATCCTTCGAAGACGTGAGACGTCGTTTTCCTTCAGTTGTCATCGAGGAACACGTATACGCAGACGGTCACTACTTGATCTTCCGTTCGCGTAACGGGAAGCGAGCCCTCCTGTTCGAGGAGGTCGAAGGCAAGATCACCTGCGTTCGCGGCGGTTTGGAACCTTCTGTGGAGTATGTGGAAGGCTGTCTGTAGCCCGGCTGAGAGCTTACGATGAATCCATATGAGCCGCGCATGAAGGACCAGCCAGACGAGTATGAAGAACTCGAGGACGTCTTCAAACCCGACAGAAAGCACGAGAGCGATTACCTGTTCATGGCCGCCGAGGACGATTTCACCAGGGCGATTCCACTGATCCTGGCCGCATTGAAGAATCGAAAATCCGCCGACTGTCGTGAATCGGCCCTGTGGCTTCTGGAGTGTTACGCGGACCCGAAGTTCATACCACACGCCCTGTGTGCGCTGAAGCGGGAGACGCGCTGCCGCGAGAATTCCGAGACCTACCTGTACGTGAGCTTCTTCCTGTCCTTTGGCGAACGGCTGTTGAAGCCGTTGCTGGCCGTCTGGCGCGACCGCGGGTCGGACGCCTACAGCAGGAAGGTGGCAGGGGGCTACTTGTCTCGCTTTCTGTCAAGGCCGCTCGTGTAAGTGAAGCATGGCTCCCGCTATTTGGCGGTGAAGCGACTTGTCGGTCGGACCGAAATCCCTCTGGCGATTTCGCGGGTAAGGATGGCGCGGTGGTTGCGGTCGGTTCACGCGGCGGGTGGGAGGTCGGCACTGGAACGGCCCGGCGGACGCTATACCAATATCCGCCGGGCCGAGTTCATCGGCGGAATACGGCCGGCCCTAGCTGGCCAAAGGGGCGATGGAAGCCAAGTCTGTCTGAGATTCTGTAAGTGTTTTGCGGCCAGCTGTCGCGGCTCGGGGAAAGCCATCGGCAGAGTCCCGCTATACGCCCGAGAACGCCTATATGCCGCCCCTCTGGCGCAAGCCCTTAATCCTCCCTGATTTCGCGTTATAACCTATAGGGTGGGTTCCTTATCACACGCGATTCCCGTGTGTGGCCTGCCTCCTTGAATCAAATACTGGAGGCAAACCAATGGCCACTGAGCTTGTGTTGGCACCCGAGGTCTCGCCAGCGGAGGCCGCGAGCCTGGGGATCTGTCAGCTTGCCGACGCATTCATTGCGTCACTTGACGTAGTTGAAAACTCCCGCTGGACCTACCGCAGGGCGCTGAAGGCATTCTTCGACTGGGTAAGTGAGTCTGGCCGGTGTGATCGCCTGAACACCCTGAACCGATTCGACATTCTGGCGTACAAAGACGACTTGGCCAGGACGCGGCGACCGGCGACTGTGAACATGTATCTGTTCATCATCCGCCGCTTCTATGGGTGGCTGGAGGAAAAAAAGGTCCGGCCCGACATCACGAGGGGCGTCAAGCAGTTCAAGCTGGCGCCGGGGCATGCGAAGGACTGTCTGACCGTCGAACAGGTGCGCCGAATTCTGGATGGAATCGACCGTGGATCAGCGATGGGACTCCGGGACTACGCGCTGGTCAACCTAATGGTCCGGACCGGGCTGCGGGAGATCGAGGTGTCGCGGGCGACGGTGGGCGACCTGCGCGAAGAATCGGGCGAGCCGGTCCTGTGGGTCCATGGCAAGGGCCGCGCTCAAGCCGACGCATTCGTGCTGTTGGTCCCGGCCGCGATTCAACCGATCCGAGCGTGGCTGGCTGGGCGGCTGTGCATGCCGGAGGCGTCGATATTCCCCTCGCTGTCCCGAAAGAACTCAGGAGGCAGGCTGACGACCCGGTCCATCGGTAAGATCGTGAAGACCGCCATGCGTCGGGTGGGGCTCGACTCCCGCCGGCTGACACCTCACAGCCTGCGCCACACGGCCATCTCGCTCGCCGTTGCCGGTGGGGCGTCGCTGGCCCAGGCCCAAGCCATGGCCCGGCACTCGAAGCCGAGCACGACCATGATCTACTTTCACAACTGGAACCGGGTGCAAGATGCGGCGGAGAAGTGCGTGAACTTCTGAGGGGCTTTCGTGTGAGAAGCCTCGTCGGGAGCCTTTGCCACCATGTCGGGCATGACGCTTCGATCCGAGCAGCTCGCCTTTAGACCATCGGGCTTAGCAACCCAGACATGGCCGAACATAGCAGGTGCAAATCCGAAAGGCAAACACGGTGAAACTCGCGGGGAGTCCTCTGCCGTCACAGTTTGGCGGGCCTCCCCGGAAAGCACTGAACAGGAAGCAATGCCAAGGGAGAGGAATCAGATTAATCGTATCGAGGCCAGATGCATCAGGGGCAGTGAGGCGGACAGTTTGATCGGCCTGAGCGATGTCCGTTGTCCCGTGTGCGACAAGCGGATCTGCCAGAAATACATACGACCGTACTACGAAGACGATACCGACAGGTCGATTGAACTGTGCGAGTCCTGCGTCGACGACTTCGAGCGTGAGTCGGATGTTCGGATCGAAAGCGATGTGCTCGACGGAGCAGTATTTGCTAGGCTCTGGAAGTGGACGTCAGAGAATCTGTCAAGGAACCAGAAACGCTGGATGCGGGAGACGGCGCGCACGGATCTGTGAGTAGCTGATATGCTTCCACAAATATCTCTTTGCGGAATCTCATGGGGGCTTACTGCCGTTAACCGAACCTCGAAGTGAATGACACATTGAAGTCAGAAGGGGAAATAGTGTGATAACATACGAGGGAGAAACATTGGATTTGGCAGTAATGGCAAAACCACAGTGGTCACTGAAGAAGATAAAACAAGACTGTGGAATCTTGCTCAGTGGGATGCCGCGTCTTGTGGAGCCGGGTCGGCGTGTCATGATAATTGATCGCCGAGGACGAGTCGCAATTGTTTTTAGAGTTCGGCAAATGGAACGGCATCCCTATCGTTTATCAAATGGGAAGATCTGCAATGGATGTTTCATATCGGCGGATGCACGATCCGCGCGGCGGGGAAGTGGCAAAACCATTGGGGGGACTTGGCATGCGCCGGGGGCAAAGCGGTACTTCCATCGACTATCGGGAAAGTTAGTCATTGTCAACGATCCAACTACCGGCACAACGAAGCCGATGGTCCACACTTTTAAGACTCGGCGCAATCCGGTCGCGGCGCGAGTGTTTCGGGGGGCACTGCCGGGCTTGAGGAGAGATCATCCAGAAGCGCGCTTGGTTCGTCAATACGTTGCTTGGAGGGACAAGAATGGACAGCGCTTCTGTCAGCATGTGTACCATCCAGGGCGCCTGATCTGCGATCTTTTCGATACACAGGCATCGCTGCTCATCGAGGCTAAGTTGAATCATTCACGGCGTTCTGTGAGGGAGGCCTATGGTCAACTTTGTGACTATCGACGGCACTACAGTAGATGGAAAGGGCTTCCCCGCCTTGCGGTACTCACAGCAAATAGACCCGGCAAGACCACACCTCGGCTTTCTGGCGCACTACAAAGTAGTTGCGATTTGGCAGAACATCCATGGCCAGTTCAGAGACAGTGAAAACGGCCGTTGGTCCAAGAGCCCCGTGGGGATTACGTAAGAGTCGAGACTTACGCGTTTGGGGGTTCGGTGATGGAGGTCATGAATTTGGGGCGGCCAGAACCTGCTGCAAGCACCGTGTCAGCCTCTTTGGCGCCTCCTGATTCCCGTGACCCAGCAACTGCTGCGCGTACAGCCGCCGCTTGAAGTCCTGCCGCACCTCCAGCGTGTAGCCCTTGTTTCGGTAAGTGACGTGGTATAGGGCACACTTGCCGTCGATTACATCCAGTGCGTAAGTGTGGACGCACGACTTCATCTCTGTCGCCTCCTGTAGGAGGCGCTTGTTGTCGTTGATTAGTTCCAGTTTGACATCGCCAAACTCCAGGCGTTTCAGGATGAATTTGCTGTCAGTTCGGATCTCGGGTGTGCGCTGGAGCCATCGGACTCGCATCATGGCATTGCGCTCGGATTTCAGCCGTGCGGCGGACCGTATGCGAGGATTCACCTGGCGATCCAAAGCCCGGCAGCAGCCGACGTAGCAGTACACCGTTTGGAAGTGCAGCTCGTTCGGGTCCTCGACGGCACCGCGGTAGTACCAGTAGAGCACACGGCTGGCATTGGTCGGTTCCTTCTGGAGCCTGCGAGTGTGCTTCACGGTCGCCGCCAGTGCGTTCAGGTAGTTGCCGGGAACGAGCTGAACCAGAACGAAGAGTTCGTCAAGTGGCACGGCATGACGCAGGCGCTTCGGGATCTCGATCCCGGGACCGGTAAAATGCGCGAACAGGTTGTCCAGGCTCTTGATGACCGGCAGATCCTTGTTCGATAGAGGGTGGTACGTGACCGGCAGTTCGTTGATCCAGGCAAGATCGTCGCTGGTCACCATGATCAGGCGTGCGAGGCAGTCGTCGCCCAGCTGGTAGTAGTTGCGCAGGGATATAGTCCGAACTCGGCGGCCTGGCCCTGGCGGCCCGTGGTACATGCGCCGGATGCTGCCGGACCCGTTAACGGTGAAGTCCGGCCAGTCCCCGTCGATGGTTTCTTTGACCTGCTTCCCGTGCCGAAAACGCCGGGTAACCGTCAGCGTTTTGAACTCCAGGTAGTCCAGCCTCTTGTAGTAGGTGAGAACATACCGACTGAGTTCAACGATGCAATTCTTAAGGCCGCCGGTGCGCTCCCCGGCACGCTCGCGGCTAAGTACACGCAGGTCGTCCGTATCCTGCTTGATCCGGAGGCGATAGCGTCGAACCAGATGGTTCCAGATTCTTTGCAGGTACGGTGTCATTACAACGGTCATGGCTTGCGCACCAGCTTGCCCAAGGCCTTCACGATGTCCCACATTCCAAGCGTGTCCTGCCCACAGTACGCTTCCAGATCCTTGATCGTCTGCTCTTTCGCCGCCTGGGGTGCGTTGCCATAGAAGGTCGTCAGGTAGGCTTGGCTGGCCATGCCACCGTCCGAGATCGCCATGCCGGCGTAATCCTGGCCGGTGAGGGCAGGCAGCACGGACTTCATCGAGGCGCTGCCGTGCTGGGCGGGATGGTAGACATCAAAGGACCGGAAGGGCTCCAGTAGGTCCACCGTGCGGTCAATTACAGCCTCTACCCACTTCCGGTGTGTCGGGCAGGCCGCAGCAGCCTCCCGCAGACGGGCGATCTCGAAACTCGCGTTGTAGGCGACGACCGCGCCTTGGTCGGTCAGGCATGCACGGAGTTGCTCCAGCATGGCGTCAAACGGGCTTCCGCTCCCATCCCATATCCAACCGAAGTGGCGGGGCCTGGCGGTCGACGAGACAAGTTGGTGCAAGCTGAACTGGAAGGGGATCTGCTGATACGGCCGGGTCAGTTGCACCAGCGGGATGGCGGTCTGGAATGACTCGAAGTCCAGAAACTGCAGCGGATAGTATAAACGCTCAAGAAAGCTTCTTACTGCTGGTTTGTTAATCTGTAGCTGGCCGGTACGTTCGGCCTCGATCTGTATCTGCTGGTTCCCCGAGAGCCTTGTGCCCTCATCGATCTGTGCGTTGTCCAGCACGCCCTGTGCGTAAAGCGCCCAGGTCTTCTTGGCGCCCAGGCGATAGAGCGTAAAGATGCTGTGTGGTCGGCTGTTCACGGCCTTCCAGCAGCGTCCGGTGAGTGGGCAGTCGTACGGGTCCGAACAGTGCGGTCCAATCTCGACCTCTGGGCAAGCTTCCTGCCCGATTGTCTTCCGCATCTCCCGCACGCGGCGCGGCACCTCCGGCAGCATGGCGTCCACCTGATCGGTGACATCCTCGCACTGGAAGAACCTATTGGGATCCGGATTCCCCCTCAGCAGGTACTGCGTGTCGATGTGCATCAAGTGGCACCGCCGGATGTATAGACCGGCCGCCTCATAGCAGTAGCGCTGGGCCGCAAGGTCAGGAATGTGGATGTCCTTTACCTTGCCCGTGCTCTTAACCTCAATCAGGTCCCACTGTCCGCGGCCCACCGGTTCAAGAATATCAGCCCTGGCGTACACGCCACCCCCGAGGAGACTGGCCTCGAATAGGGGGACTCGCTGCTTGAGCAGGGCCTTGGTCTTGCGCACGGTTGTGGGCAGGTCGGTATCCCAGGGGACTTCGATCCCGCCGGGGTAAAGCTGTTTAGCTAGCTCGCCGACCACATGTCCCTGGTCAAAGACGGCCTGGGTGGCGGCATCGACGGGCGGTATCCAGTCTTTGGCGCGGTAGTAGACCCAGAGGAGCTTCGGGCATTGCAGGCCCGACAAGTACTTGCTCTTCGATATGGCCGGTACGGGCATGGATCATTACCTGGGTGCATGCTCGGGCAGTTGCGCATCTGCGTCAAGCCACTCCGCTACGTGAACCCACACGAACACGGGCTTGCGGCGCCGCAAGTCAGTTCGACGATTACGCAAGCCACCGTCATACGTCCTTGAGCGTGGTGTGCTCGGGTGTATAAGGGTGGTGTTTGACGGTACCGGTGCCTTGTACACAGGCGTACAGCTCAGCGTTTGGCAAGCAGTTGGTGGACGAGGGTGAATTCATGAACGCATCCGTCCCGCATTTG
Organism: Lentisphaerota bacterium; assembly: GCA_021413965.1. GTDB lineage: Bacteria > Verrucomicrobiota > Kiritimatiellia > UBA8416 > JAIOPI01 > JAIOPI01. The sequence goes on from JAIOPI010000040.1 coordinate 37,805, forward strand.
CGTGTGCTACGCGCAGAGTTGGTAAAAGCGCTTAAGGTGCTTGTTAAGACGGCGAAACCGAGGAAGGTCGAGCAGGCCATTTTGCTGTTCGATGGGCGTTGCCTCCATATTGAGGTCAGCGGAGTGACGGCAACATGTGCTGCTGACGGGGAGTGGCCCGGCCAGGCGCGTGTTGCTGTGGGGTACATACTGGGACTGGCGAAGCTGCCACCCAAGGAAGATCCGATAAACTTTCGTGTGGAAGGTACGCGGCTGCATTTTGGGGCCACGTTCTCATGTACCTGCGTTTGGCAGGCCCCGTGGCTGGCCTCGGTACAGTTACCCGTTAACTGCGATGAAGGCATGCTGCTGGCCTTGAAGCGTCGCTATACGGACAAGCAAATCGAAGAATCCGGACTCGCCAGGGCCGTCGCAGGGGCAGAAGCAAGCCGCGAACGTCACATTGCCAAGGCGTTAAAATCACTGGGACGGTACCATGTGAAGGCCGAAGACCTCCGGGCACTCATTGACCAGTCGCTGAGCGAGGACGGCACGCTGAGACGCGTGTGACCTATGACCAACGAGGAATGGATCATCGTCGACACGGAGACCAACGGGGTCTTCCCTCCGATCTGCACGGTTGAAATCGCGGCACAGCGAATGGTGGGATGGGAGCCGGCGGGCGATTCCTTCAGGGTGCTGCTGAACCATGACGTGTGGATTGATCCCGGCGCACAGGCAGTACATGACTACTCAAGGGAGTATCTGCGTCGCCACGGCCACGATCCCGTCCGTGCTCACCAGGCCTTCCATGCCTACGTCGGCGATCTGCCGATTGTGGCTTACAATATCTCATTCGACTGGAACCGCGTGCTGGAGCCTGAATACCAGCGGCTTGGTGTGCCCGTGACCGGTCGGCGGGGATTCTGCGCCATGACGCTGGCGAGACGTGCGATTTCGGAAGTGCGGAACTACCGGCTCGAGCAGCAGCCTGGGAGAACTCGGTGGCCCAGCGAGCAGGGCGAACCGCCCGATCTCCTTGTTGACCCCCACTTCGCCGCACGAGTAGACGACCGCAATGTGCCGGCCGTCGGGGCTTTCATGAACAACGTCGCGCAGTCCCGGCCACTTCTTGCGGTTTGGGCCGGGCCAGGTATCGATGTTCAGTTGCCACTGGCTCACGACGCCCCTTCCGCCGAGTCCGCAGCCAGCCGTGCGTTATAGAGGCCGAGATCACTCCGTAGGAAGCAGCAGAACGTGACCTCGATCGGAATCGGCAAAGTCCGCAGGGTTGCAGAAGCGGTACGAACGGCAATTGCGGCGGCCTGGTCGGCAGGGTACCCATAGACCCCGGTGCTGATGCAGGGGAATGCGATGGAGCGGATACCGTGTTCGGCAGCAAGCTCCAGCGACCGACGGTAACAGGAGGCGAGCAACTGGGGCTCATCGCAGCGGCCACCGGTCCAAATCGGACCGACGGTGTGGATCACGTGCTTGGCCGGAAGTCGGTAGCCCCGCGTGATCTTGGCCTCGCCGGTCTGGCACCCATTTAGCAGGCGGCAATCGGCCAGCAATTCCGGCCCGGCGGTCCGGTGGATGGCGCCGTCAACACCACCGCCGCCCAGCAACAGGTTGTTGGCGGCGTTCACGATGGCGTCAACGGTCAGTGTCGTGATATCAGCCTGGATGGCACGCATGGATGTCCGTCCCGGTCACCGCTCGTTGATCCTAGTGCTGCCCGCCCTGGCACGGGCGAACGCATCCACCAGGTTGCGCACGGCGCGCACGCAGAACTCATCTTCCTTCTTCAACATGTCCGACACGCCCGATTCAATCAGGTGGCAGAGGGCAAAGGCAAAGGCGTTTACCTCTGGGTGCGACTTTGCTGCAAGCTGGCAGACGCGACGGGCCTCGTCCGGATCTTCCGAATCCATGAGCTTGAGCATCGCCCACTGGTTGGCATCGACAGCTTCCAGTTCGTCGAGCGATACCTGCGGCAGTCCGCCCGGCGTGGTGCGCGTGAACAGGTCATCCAGGACCAACAGGATGTGCAGTACACGGTCAACCTTCTCCATCGGCACGTGCAGTCTGGAGAGCACAAGGACGTGGCCGAGAAGGTTCGGCTGCCGCCTGAAGATGTCGTCGCAAAGTTCCTCCTTCGCCGCCCTGGACATCGCCTGAACGCGCCCGACGCTAGCCGCGACCTCCTCGATCGTAGCCGACGACATATTCCTGTTCTCGTCCATCATGCCTGCCCAATCCTTCCACGCACGTCCAACTTCTTCGCCATGCGGTAATCGTCCATGACGAAGCCACCGCCAATATCTTGGATCAGCGTTCCGGTCGTGGCAAATCCCACCCGAGTATAGAATGCAATAGCGTCTGTGTTGTGCCGGTTAACGGTCAGCCATAGCTCGCCAATATCCATCTCCATGCAGAGCTTCTCCGCAAAGGCCACCATGGTGCGGCCGAGTCCGGTGCGGCGGTGCCCGTGCTGGACATAGAGCTTGCTGAGCAGCGCCTGGCGATCAGCAGGATGCACCACAATTGCCAAATAGCCCTCAGGGGTGACATCGGCCATGGCGAGGTAGTACTGGTGGCCATCCGCGATCTGCTGGCCAATGGCGGCCTGGCTCTGAAATCGCGCAAGCATGTAGTCGGTCTGCGCCTGCCCGATGATTGGGACGTAGTGCTGTGGCCAGATGTCGTGTGCCAGCGCGGCTACAGTGGCGATGTCTGCCGGATCGCGTACGCGGCGCATGTCCGCTTGTATGGCGTGCATGGTAACTCTCCTCACCGGTCACCGTGGACCTTGGCAGCGGTAGTGGCCCCTTTCACCCTTGAGAATCAGGATTGCCGGCCCCGCCAGCACATCGAGCTGGCTGACGCGAAGCTGCGCGTGTACCTCCCTGCCTACTTCCCCGCTCTGCGACTCCGCGCTGCCCGGAACGCATCTGTAAACCGATAGTGGTTATCCAACCACCCGGCACGGAGGGCGTCGAGGAAGTACGGCGCCCACAGGCCGCTTCCGTCGGGTAGGCAGACATCGGTCGGTCTGCCGGTCCAAATACAGGGCCCCTGGCGGTCGGTCACCACGCTGGCGTGAGGTTCGAACTCGGGGCGGAGCTTGCGGCAGCCGCGATCCTGGCAACGGGCAAAGGCAATGGACAGGTTTAGGCCGCAGTGCGGGCAGGTCTTCAGCAGCGTGAACTCGTAGCTCTTCATGGGTTCAACCGCCAGATGGTGAAGTTCAGGAACGTGGCAAAGCCTACCCATGCCGCATACGGCACCAGCAGCAGACCGGCCGACAGCCTGACACGCCAGAACACGATCAGTGTCGCCAGTACGGCCAAGAACAAGACAACGATCTCTGTCATGGCCAGACCGGGACGGTGCAGGCCGAAGAACAGGGGCGTCCACAGGGCGTTCAGCGCCAGTTGCGCCAGGTACAGACTCAATGGCCCACGTTGAGCCTTCCACCCGCCGCGCCGCCATACCAGCCACGCGGCGACAGCCATCATCGCGTAGAGCGCCGTCCATACCGGACCGAACAGCCAGCCCGGCGGGTTCCATGACGGCTTCACCAACGTCGCGTACCAGCCGCCGGTGGAAACAAATACGCCGGTCAGGGCCGCACAGAACGTCAGGGCCAGCCAGCCCATCAGGGCAAGACCGACTCCCCTTCTATCCATCGGTGTGGGATCCACACAGGTCATGGTGCTCCCTGTCTCTGAAACCACCCCTGATCCACCAGCACGACGGATGTCTCGATCTGTCGGTCGGGGATGCGCCAGTATTTGCGCAACAGCCGGTCCTTCTCGTCGGGCGTGACGAGTTGGAACCCGTGCTTCTGGTAGAACCGGATGGCACAGTCGGAAGCCGCCCACGTGCCGATCAGCACTGGGCGGACGGTCTGGGTCAACAGGGATCGCAGAAGTTGCCCTCCTATGCCCAGGCGACGGTGATCGGTGCGCACGTAAGCATGGCGGATGAGGGTCACGTCCTGCACCGATTGAATTCCCATCACGCCGACCAGCACGCCATCGTGTTCATAGCCACTGAACCGCACACCCTGGCCAATTGCATCCCGCAATTCGGCGGCAGGCATGTAGGGCTCGTGCCAGCAGTCAGTGGGGATGACGCCCCGGTACGCCAGGGCGCCGTCGTTGATGACCGCCAGGATGGCATCAAAGTCCTTGTCCGTACAGGGGCGGATCATGGACGGAGCATACGCTGGGAATTTGCGATAGGCAATCCGGCTGACCGTGCCCACAAAGGCCAATTTGCGGAACTCTGGACCTCGGCATTCGAGGGGCTGGGCTGTCCCTTAATTTCGACCCTTTTCGCGTTATAACTATATAGGAAGCATCCGTATACCGATTCCGCCTGGCCTAAATACCGGGCAGTTTCGCGTTATAACAAATATGGATCCTGTTTGCCGCAGGTCGCCAGCACGGGTCTCCCACCCCCGCTCCTGGCACCAGCTTCCCAGTAGCCCCGACATGGTTCCGGTCCGTGCCATGTCTAACCGCTCAGGACCAATCACAAGGAGTATCCATGCACCCGAAGGAAGTCATTGATCGCATCAAGAACTTGAACATTCCGCACAGGGCCAAGGCCGAACTCATGTTCTGGTACAGCCGGTCCCGTGCCTGTGTCGTGGCCGTGCTGCGCTTTGTAGAAAGGCACCGACAGTTTGGAGAGGCTGTCATTTTGGGCGCCATAATGGCCTACCTGCTCAGCCACATTCCGTGGATTGGTGGGTTTTTGGCCCTGTGCGCGCTGGTCACGGCCTGCGCCATAGGCGTGGCCAAGGAGTTAAAAGAAGACCTGAATCGGCTGTTCGAGTTGGCCCAGTAACCAATCGCAGAAGAAGGAATCATCGCATGAAGTTCACACTCAACCGCAGTTCGCTAAAGCAGGCCGTGACGGGCCTGGGCAAGATCGTCATCCCCAAATCCACGCTGCCCATACTGGCCGGAGTCCGGTTCACGACCGGCAAAGACAGCGTGCGGCTGGACGGGACGGACCTGGACCAGCACGCCACGTATCACGCGCAGCCGGTGGAAATGGAGGGGGCGGGATCGTTCGTGGTGCCGCTCACGGTGCTCAAGGATCTGACCAAGGGAAAGGACGGGGAGCTGGTCGGATTCGAGGCCGAGGGCGAGAGCGTCACGCTCATAAACCCCACCGGGTCCAATGTCGTCCGCTATCCGGTGGCCGGCCTCGATCCCGAGGAATGGCCCGGCAATATCCCGACGGTAGAGACAAAGCCGGCTGACGGGTTCCTGGAAACCTATCGGCGGCTGATCCCGTTCAGTTCAGATGACCAGACGCGCTACGTGCTGAATGGCGTCTTCGTGGACGTGGCGGGCACCGGCAAGCGGCCGGTGACGATGGTGGCGTGCGATGGGCGGCGCCTAACGGCCTGCAACAGCATGGTGTTGCCGATCGCCAAGGGAACCATTGTGCCCAGCCGCAAGTTCCTGGCCTGGTCGGGACTGGATGGCGAAGCGTCGATTGGCGTGCGGGCTTTCAGTGATGTGGCCTGGTTCGGGCTGCAGATCGGCCCGTGGACCTACAGCACCCGTACTGTCGATGGGACCTTCCCCAACTGGCGGCAGGTAGTGCCCCACGAGCCGGGCGAGAACCGTGTGGTGTTCACGGATGAGGACGCGCTGGCCATGAAGAAGATCGTGCCTGGTTTCCCCGGCCATGATTCGCATGACGAGGGGATCTGCCTCCAGCAGGGTACGAACGGCGTGCTGGCTATCAGCGGTCGTGGGCCGGGCGACAAGGCCGACACCGTGCTGGAGTTAACAGGCGGCAGCCAGTTCACGGGCAAGGAACCGACGGCCGTTAACCGGGTGTATTTGATGGACGCGCTTAACGCGGGCTTCCGGGAATTCACGTACGCCGACAGCCTGAGTCCGCTGCGCGCCGAAGATGGCAGCGGTGGTGTGCATGTGCTGATGCCGCTCAGGCTCAGTCGTGAGTCGGCGAAAGCCCCTGCAGCCAATACGCAGCCGAAGAAGGTCGCAACAAGTACACCGGTCGCAGATGCCGGGAAGAACACGGAGGAGAAGCACATGCCGAACGAGAAGGACAAGGTGCAACCGGAGCCGAGCGCGTTGGACAAGCTGACGGCCGCGTACGAACTGGCCAAGACCAAGGTGCGGGAAGCCCAGGCGGCGCTCGCGGACGTGGCGGGGGCGATCAAGGACGCGGCACGGGAGGATCGTCAGCGCCGGGCCGAGGTCGAATCCGTCCGGGCGGGGCTGGCGAAGCTCCAGCAAATCAAGGTCTGACGGACGTTATACAAGCGTTTGCGGGGCCGAAATTCGCGTCGAAACGAGCGGGCCGCGGTCTCCACATGGGGCCGCGGCCTTTTGCGTCAACGGAACTCATATTAGGAGATTCGCGATGGGACTTTTTGAAGTTTTGTTGGGGGTGGACTATGCGGCCCGCGATACCGGGCGGCGGATCACGATGTGCGTACGGGAACGCGATCCGTTTGAGGCAGCACGGACAGCCGAAGCCATGGCGGATGAAACGCTGGATCGGCCGGACGTCGAGTACACGCATGCCATCAGCGTCAAGCCGGTGAGCGTGCCGGTCGTGGCGCTGGCCATGGCGGCGTGATCAAAAAAAGCGGTCAACGCAATTGAAGGGAGAACACGATGCTCAAAGCAATCGTGAGCTACAGCAAGAAGGTACCGGCCGAGGGCCAATTCAGCAGCCAGGGCTACAGCCTGAGCTTGGAAACCGAGATCTCGGAAAACGAACCCGGGAAGATCCAGGCCAAGCTGCATGACACGTTCGATCTGGTCAAGCAGACGGTCGAGAACGAGCTGGCCAACGGCAACGGCCAGGCCAAGCCCGTGCCGGCCCCCGCAGCGGGACGCCAGACCGGGGAGAAGGCCAGCAACAAGCAGGTGAAGTACATTACCGACTTGGCTGCCGGACGCGAGATCAGTCTGTCGGATCTCAACGCCGGCATTCAGAAGCGTTACGGCGGTGGCCTGTACGACCTGACCAAGAAGCAAGCATCGGAGGTCGTCGAAGAGCTGAAGGTCGGGAAACCCTTGCGCCAGGCGGCGTAGGAGTCGTTCTTGCGGCGCCGAAAGTCAGCGCCGTTCGGGTCAAATCCCGGCGGCGCTGCTTGCCCGAGTTCGAGAAGGGAGGCAAGATGAGGCTGGGTCTCATGAAGAAAATCGACAAGGAGCAGATCCTGAAATGGCTGGATCGGTTTGCCGATAAAACCGGCATCCGGATCATGCCCGATAGATTACCGCACCCTAGTGGCGATGACGTGACCACGCTGGACGTTCCGGGGTATCGCCAGATCGACTCGTTTTCATGTGGGGCCGCCGCGGCGTTAATGGTCGTGCGCACGTTTCGTCCCGGTTTCCCGGCCGGCGATTTTCACGATCTCTGCAGTCCCGATGATGGAATTCAAGTCCCACGCCTGATCCGGTTTCTGCGCAAGTCGGGCATTGGAGTGATAGAACGGGACGATCTCACCTTCGCACGCATCGCCGAGCGCATTGACGCTGGTTTCCCGATCATCACGCTGGTTAACCAGAAAGACGACCTCCAGCACTGGGTTGTAATCTATGGGGTGGGCCTTAAACCAAACCGGGTCTATGTCGGCGGCATGAAGTTACCGATTGTTGGCCGCAAGGAATATACGTGGCGGGAATTTTCCCGGATGTGGTTCAAGGGCTTTGGCCTGGTTTGCTGGGGCAAGCTCGAGCGTAAGCGCCGTCCCCCGAAAAGCAAGTAGGGTGATTCATGGCTGAGCAGTTGATTGGCGCCGCCATCCAGCCCGATGTAGGAACCATCGATGCGGCCCGTCTGGCTACCGGCCAGCCCGCTATGCCACAACGGTTCCTGTGGAATCAGCAAGCGTACCGGGTCGTGCGGGTGGTTCGGACCTGGCGGGATACAGGGCCGTGCACGCATGGCAGTGACGAGCGATATGTGCGCAAACACTGGTTTGAAGTCGAGGTGGACACGGGCCAGGTGATGAAGATCTACTTCGAGCGCCAACCACGGTCGGGGAAGAAGTCAAAGCGCTGGTGGCTGTATTCGGCTTCCTCGCCAGCATAGGCATTTAACAACAGTTTGGTTTAGCTGCGGGGCGTTGGGGTAATACCCATGCCCCGCTTTTGCTTTGGAGGATTTATGGGGACAATCAATGATTACCGTGACCGCGAGCACTGGTCGTTCAGTGCGATTAACCAGTTTCTAAATATCTGTTCGTTGCAGTTCTTCTTCGACCGGATCGCCCGGTTGCCCAAGGCGTTTACGCCGGTGAGCCTGTCATTCGGCAGTGCCTTCCACCGCACGTGCGAGTGGATTGGCATGATGCGGAAGGACGGTCATCAGCCCAAGAAGGCGGACGCGTGTGAATTGTTTCACACCCTGTGGGGGCGGCAGGTCGCAGAGGATGGCGAGATCCGGTACGACGAGGAGCAGGATCAGGAGTCTGTCAGCACTCAGGGGCGGGCGATGATCGGCTGCCTGGTAGACGGGATGGATCCTGATGAACAGGTCGTGTCGGTTAACGAGGCGTTCGCCGTGCCGCTCGTCGACGCGCAGGGCAACGTGTCGGATAAACCGCTGGTGGGCGAGATCGACTGCCGGGTATCCAAGGGCGGCAAGCAGGCGTTGGTGGACTGTAAGACGAGTGGCCGGCGCTGGCCCAAGGACCAAGCGGACAAATCGCTGCAGCCCACGGTTTACCTGTACGCTGAGCGCCAGCTATACGGGCAGGACATCCCCGTGAGGTTCGACGTGATCGTGAAGAACAAGACGCCGGTGATGGAGCAGCACGTTACGACGCGCACGGTTGATCAGTTTCACCGAATGGTGGAGCTGGTTAAGATGTCGGAGCGCATGATCCAGACCGGGCATTTCCTGCCAAGCGAGCAGAGCTTCTACTGCGCGGGGTGTCCGCACCAAGTGGCGTGCAGGGCGTGGCACCGGGAGGCGGCGCGGGTGACGGTCGGTATGGCGGCATAAATGCGACGTTGGTTCCTTGCGATGCTCCATGCACTGAACGCAAAAGCCGGGACAGTCGGACTTGGTCAATTCTTTGACCAGAACCGCCACCACAGAATCAGGATGACAGGCAAAGAGATCGCAACAAGCCAGCCAAACACCCTTCCGCCGAATTGAGCCGCATTGCTGGCTATATCAAATGGGCTTGCCGATGCAACTTGTCGCACCAGGGCCAGCGCCGCGCATCCGGTGCGAATATTCATTTGCCCCCGTGCGCTTACTCCGTGCAGCACGTTATGCGTGTGTCACTCCCTTCGCTGCCGCTAAGTCCGGAAGCACTGGTGTGGCCAAAGCCCTCACGAAAGCCGGAGCCAAGTGCTTAAGGTAAGAAAGGAAGATCGGGTGCGTGAGGCGAAGGTACTGCTCCCGGAATGGTTCCGGCAGCGAACCCGTGGCCACAAACGCAGAACCGGCCGACCCGTAGCTAGTCAACAGTTGCTTCTCGGCATCGGCAAGTTCGCGGTACGTCATTTGCGCGATGCTCTTGTGCGGGTACATGGCGACAGGTTTGTCCCAGGGCAGCGCCAGAAACGGATCATGCGCGGTTCTGAAGTCGCTATAGTGTACGAGTAGCCGGGACTGTGCTTTGGTAGTGACCGCGGCCCGAGGGCGGAAGAGTGCCGTCCGTTTCTTTGCGCGCATCTCCACGATGGGCAACACGAGACAAAGCCAGCAAAGGGTTTTGTCCCGCATCACCACCAATGCCGGATATGACCACAGGCCCGTGGTGTCACCAGGTAGCGGGCGTCCTTTGCGAAGGTCAGCAAACACGGCCAGGGGATCGGTTTTCACTCAGTGTCCTTGGTTGCGTCCTTGGTACGGTTGGAAATAACCATGCCCGCTGCCACCAACCCGCCAGCCACCACCGCAGGCGCCGCAAGCCGCGAGAGTAGATTGGAAGCTGAATCCGTGGCCCCATCAACCAGTGCGACGGCCTTGAATCCGTAGTCTTCGGCGGCGTCCATGAACTGGTCCATGGGGATTTGCATTCCAGCCCCATCAGGAAATCCGGGATCGTTGATCACAACGAAATCGCCTTCCGTCGTGTGGACAATCCCCGTTACCTGGACCGCATGGCCCGCATTGGGAATCAGACCGGCCTCATTCAAAGTTTGCGTCATGGGATCGTAAAGTTCACTGGAATCAACCCCGACAAGTGGGCGCACGCCACTGTTCACCATTTCCTCTAAGGATTCCGGCGTGAATCCCGTGACGGATTCGGCGTGAACATCGAGGCCGGCCGCATCGGCTATGGCGTCGATCACCGCGTCGATGTGATCGATGTCTGTGCCGGTGGCTGGGTCGTAGATCCCCGCTTCTTCAAAAACGTAGGCAACATTGGCTTCACCTACGTCGATCCCGACCGTCCGGAATAGCATGTTGGTCGTCGCAACCGCGCAGGATGCTGGATCATCTTGTGGATCCCACAACGCCATGTCCTCGGCTGGCGTGCCGGTAACGTCGAACGGGGCCACGACGGAGGGTATGGCATAGTCGGTATATGTCTGTGTCAGGGCGGAAGCAGGATCTTCAGCCAGCCAAGCCGAGGCTCCCAGCGTGGCGTCGTTCCAGATGCTGTCTGTTTGGTCGTTGGACGCCAGGATGTCGGCCACGCCATCCTGGTCGACGTCCACGGCAACTTCTGTCACATCGGCCACGCCATCGGCGTTCACATCCACGGCGAGTTCCGAGACATCGGCCACACCGTCGCCGGTAAAGTCGGTGTCCAATTGCAGCGCATCGACGGCCCCGTCACCGTTGATGTCTACGGCCGTAGCCAGCGTGTCGATGATTCCATCGCCATTAGTGTCGGCGGCTACCTGCGCGGCGTCAATGTACCCGTCTCCATTGAGGTCGGCAGTCTGGGCGTAGCCATCTGCGAACCCGTCACCGTTGATATCGACCAACTCGGTCATTGTGCACCTCCCTGAACGGCCTTGCGCCCGCTGACTATCACATTGCCGACAAACTCATCGACGGTTCCGCGCATGCCGGGACCAATGGCGTGCTCCATGTCCGCGATGATGTGATTGAGTCGAATCCCGCTCCCATCGAGCACCTCGCCGAAGCGATTGCGTCGCTCCGCTACGATACGCTTGCGGAGTTGCCCCTGCATTGTCTTCAGCAGTTGCTGCTTGGCGTCCTCGGGCAATGCCAAAAGCAGCTTCTTGTCTCGCTGCATGGCCAGGAGATTCTCGTCATCAACGAACTCAGCCGTCTCGAAGATCGAAACAACCAGCGTGCGCATGAACACATCCCACCAGGGTAGGACTTGCTCGGCCACCTTCCGGATCTGTGCCGCGGCCTCACGGTCCTTCTGGAAGAAGGCCAGGACGTTCCCGAGGCCGTGCGTCGCCAGCGCACCACCAAGTAGATTTGCCGCCATCAGCCCAGCCCCGCCCGTCATAATGGCGGTAAGGCCGATTCCGACTTGTACCGCGACCGGTGCGTAACGGGCGATACGTGCAGAGCGTGACTGGCGGACTTCGTCCTTGGCTAGCATGGACTCCAGGGGCCGTATGCATGCTTCGATTTGAGAGAGGCATCGGAGTAGATCGCCTTGCACGACGCGCAACTGTCGGCGAACCCGCGGGACGATGCGCTTGCGCTCTGTCGCGGCCGATGGAGTACCCGTGACGCCGGCGAAGGTTGCCGCAAGCCAGTCTGTCTCCGTAGATGCCCAGTAATACGGCGCCATCGCCGCCAGCATCTCAAAGCGCTGTTTGATTTCGGGCAGCGCCACCGACAACGTCAGGATCTTCTTCACCGTGGCGTCGCGCAGGTCGCTGTTCTCTGCAAATGCGACAGCTCCCACGTCTTCCAGTTTGCGTACCAAGTCTCGCATCGGGAGTCCGGCGTCGAGGGCGCGGTTGAGGATCATAATGTCGCCAAACATGACGAGCAGGACGTTGTACTTCTTCGCCTCATTGAACTGACGATAGAGGTCGGAGATACCAGCACTGGCAACCCCGAGCGCGGTCTTCTGCGCATCGAATTCTGCCCAGAATGCGTAGCCCAGCGACTCCGTGGTCGTGTAGGAGCGTGGAGTCGTCTGGCCGTCCGGGAACGGGGCTGTGACGGTTAAGGCAAGCAGGCGGTCCGGAGTTGCCGCGGCCGTTATGTTGGTTTCGGCACTCAGCACCAAGGGGGCCGTATCCCCCAGCGAGAGGCCACTGCCGGTCAGGCTGAGCCGTAGGGTCGTATCCGGGGCCCCCGCCGCCGTGGCGAGAATCCACCGCGCACCCGAATCTGATGAGAGCGCGATATCAGCCAATGGGAGAAGGCCGGCAAACGCGGTAGCCGCCTGCGCCGCGTCCAATTGCAGCATGAGGCTTTCTCCGTCCTGCGTTGCGATGGCGGTGCGGGTGGCACCAAAAGTGCAGACAAAGCGATAGCGCTGTGCGCTACCCTCGCCAAACTGTATTTCTCCCGGATCTGTCTTGCGCAGAAGGACCAGATTTCCTTGGCCGGCGGGACGGAACACGCCTTGGTTGCGCATCGAGGCGCGAGCGGGTTCCGTCGCTTGCCTTTCCGAGGGCAGCTTCCCGGATATGGTGTCTAGCAATGACAATCCCTGCGGGATAGCACGTGGTGTCACGCGCAATGCCCGAGGGATTCCATCCGCTTGGCCGTGAAACTCAAGGCTGGTTTCGTCCTTACACCAGGCCGGCAGGTCGCCGAACGGCGTCAACTTCAAGTCCGGAAAGGTGATGCAAGTGTCACCGCGCACCGCGAGCAGCACGGGGTCGGGGCGGCGATCGATTTTCGGACCAAACTGATTGCTCGCGGGAACGACCGTCTCCACGTCGACAAACGCAATGAGGTCACTCCCCTCCAGTTTCGTGGCCTGCTCAATGGCTGTGCGCCAGTAGTCCAGCCAGGGGCCTGTGCCATTCATGCACACGGACGGCCCTACCGCAACGGTGCACGAGGTAACAGCACTTGGCTGTGGGAACGACAGCAGCAGGGTGATATTTCCCGCTGGAGAGCACGTTGCGGTGGGGTTGGCCTGCGGGGTCTTGGCAATTTGGAATCCCTCACGCTTCCCATAACGGAAGATGCAGATGGTCCCGTCTGCGAGCTTTGCCACCCACCCGCCGTCGAGCGTGCCACCCGTTGCCAGACCAATTGACGTGACTGGTAGCATCCATTGGAAGCGAGTTGGATCGATCGACGCTTCACGCAACTTCTGAAGTGCGAATGGCTCGATCTCATTGAGCAGATGTGGCGCCACGGAAGGCCCAGTACTGACCGGCAATGGCCCTGTGGCATCCGTCGGAACTGGAGCGCGCCTCAATGGCGGCGGTTTGCGCGGCGGTGGTGTGGCGTTTGGTGTGTCCACGGGTGTTGGCTCCATGGTACGGGCAAACTAGGGTAAAGTCGGTTTACGTGTCGGGAAAACCTGCTTCTTACCGACGGGATGACCCTCGCTGAGACGATTGCCGGTCATATAGGCGTCAACAATGGATGCAACGAGCAGGGCGAGATAAAGAAGGCCACACAGTTGTGCCTCGGTCTCGTTGTATTGCTGAACGTGAAAGTTTCCCAATGCGTTAAGAGCCTGCGCGGCACCCATGCAAATGAGCCCCACCTTGGTCTTGCCGAAGAAAATTTGGGCCACGCCTGGCGCCATGATGTTTAGCCAAGCTTGGTGCGGCGACCGGGGTGGATTTGCTGAATACACCAAGCTGTCGTCCCGCGTGAACGAATCGGCTGATTGCGTGGCTGGCTGTGTGGCACTCGACGGCTTGGGGCGAGGCGGGGGTGCCTTAACCGCGGGAAAGAGATTGGCCAACACACTACCGCCCGCGTCGATCCACTCAGGCAGAGCTTCATTCCAGACTGGGGTGACTTTTGAGATCGTACCGTTGTTGATGAGGCCCTGTATTGTCGATTCATCTACCGGCCCAACCTGTTCGTCACTCGCCGTCGTGTAATACCAATCCATGCTTTCCTCCTTTCGTGCCCCAAATAAAAAGGGCGCGGAAATCACGTCCACGCCACCCCAAAGGCCCGGCAGAGTGCCCGTGAGACAAAGTAGCCGGTTTATGGGTGACAACTATAAGCGCAATCGCAAATTCTGTTTGGTCAGGTTTCTATGTCGGTATATGGACTGCCCTCCGATATTTGAGCGGTTAGACTAGGCCGCCGCCACACGTGAACGACGATTCGCTCGCCACAGAACCCTTTCAAGCTCAACGCGTTTTGGAGCACATGTTCCAGGTCAGGACCGGCGCCGGCAATTCTGTGGAAGTCGCCCGACCAGTTGCCCGTCCATTGGCCCCGTAGGCGAGTGCACCTCCCGCACCGGATACGACGCGTCCTGCCGATTGTCCCGACGGCGCATAGCAGTATGTCGTGTTGCCGGACTGGCTGGATCGCCCCAGCGAACTCCCGTTGGCACCCGTGTAGACCGTCTGATTCCCGTTCTGATAGGCCCGTCCGGCCGACTGTCCCCTGGCGTCGTAGAACGTGGTATTCTTTCCGGACTGCACCGCCCGCCCAAGCGACTGGCCGTTGGCGGCGTACCGGTAGGTGATGTTGCCGTTCTGGACGATGCGGCCCGCCGACGTGCCGTCGGCGTTGTACAAGCTGGTGCTCTGCGCCGCCGCACTGACGGTCAGCAGCGCGATTGTCAGGCTGGTAACGATTCCCCTCATGGCTCCCTCACTGGGTTTCCATGCAAGCTGCCGTTGTGCCAGCAGTATGCACCTGCCATCCAGACGGGCAAGTGCAAACCCACACCGTTTTGCCAGAAAGTAACCCACAGGAGAAACCCCGATGAGTAACCCGACGATGCTCGATGTTCTGACCCGCGAGGGCGTGCTGATAAATGTCAGTGTCCGCTACTGGCGGGCGGCCAAAAAGCTGAAGGCCGAAGACTTGGGGCTGGACCCGGACGATGTCACGGACAAGCTGATCAGCCTGGGGCACAAGAAGCTGCTGCCTCGTGAGGCCCTGGCTGCGTTTGCCCTGATCGAATCGCGTGCCCATGCGCTGGTGGATGCCAGCACGTTCCCGTTCCTGGGCGTGGCGCACTTCCTGCCGAATGCCAAGCTCGCCGAAGTGACCACACGGCTGGAGGCCCTGGAGCAGGAGTTCCAGGCGGCACAGCAAACGTTCATGGGCCAGTACCGGGACCTGCGCGTCCAAGCATCCCGCGATTGGTGGGATGCGGCCCGGAAGCTGGTATCTGATCCCGACCGGCTGGTGGCAACGATCGAAGCGAGCTTCCCCAAGCCCGACACCATGGGGCGGTACTTCCAGTTCAGCACCCACCTGTTTCAGGTCAGTGTGCCGGATGGCATCGCCCAGGCCGACCTGATCACGGCTGCGGACCAGCGGGAGATCATCGAAGCCCGGCAGCGGGCGGCGGTGGAAGCCCGCGGCAAGATCGCCCAGGGCGTGGATAGTTTCGTGCGCGACTGTGTGGCCACGCTGCGAGAGCAAACGGCCCAGCTCTGCGAGGACATGCTGGCGAGTTTCCAGCAGGGCAAGACCGGCGTGCACCAGAAGACCCTGAACCGCCTGGTGGGGTTCATCGACGAGTTCAAGCAACTCAACTTTGCGGGCGACGCCGAACTCGAAGCCCGGTTGAGCGAGACGCGGCGGACTCTGCTCAGCCGCTCGGCGGGGGAATACCGGGATGATACGAAGGCCCGGCTGACGCTCACCACCGGCATCGAGAAGCTGGCCAACACGGCACGCCAGATGGCCAAGCAGGACGCGCAGGAGATCGTGCAGCGCTTTGGGCAACTGGGGGCCCGGAGGTTTCACCTCGCCGCCTGAATGATTTCCCAGGAACCGCGAACCCGCCTCGCGCCGCCGGATGGTCACTGACCTGAAACCGGTGCGAGGCTCCCTTTCATGTAGAGGCCCGGCAAGGAGCCGCCCCGCCTGGTGGATCGAAAGTGAAACCAGGCGGGGCTTTCTATCCAACCAGCGACCATTCACAGGAGATACGATGTTCAAGTGCGACAACTGCGACCGCGTGTTGAAGGCAGATGAACTGAAGTGCGTTTTCCCGGATATCCCGGGATTGACCGAGCGGATTGAGCCGGGCGGCACCGTGCCGGCTGGCGAATGTCCCGCGTGTGGGGCGCTGGTGTACCCGATCAAGGAGTCAGAGGTAGTGGCAGCGCTCAAACACGCTTGCGAGCGGCTCAATGCCATTCCTCACCGCTATGCCGATACGGACTTCGCGCTGATCCGCCGGGCACTGGCTCAGGGGTGAATCGTTCCGGCATCGCGGATCGGGTTGACCACAAAGCCACCCCCAGCAGCCGCAACCTCAAATAATTCGTCAAACCCTTCGTCCAGCCCAGGCTCCTGAAGGCGCTCCTGGGTGGCACGGACCCCCGCGGCAGGGATGCAGGCTTTGCCCTCGCGCTGGGCGTTCCGACTGAGCGCTTCGTCCAGCGTGCTGCGGAAGTAGTAGCCGATCACGCGGAAACCAGCCGCCTTGGCCGGTTCGATATAGCGGGCACGATCCGCCACAGTTGGGTTGGTGTTGTCCACCACGAAGCGTTGTCGCGTTTCCAGGCAGGTCTTCAGGAAGCACGCTTCACGACGACGCGTCTTGAGCATGTCCAGGTTGATGCGTATATGCGTGGCCGCAAAACGTTCCTGGCAGAAGGTGGATTTACCGGATGCCTGGATGCCGATGAGGATGACGCATTCCATGACTATGAGCCCGCCTGCATCTTGGCCAGGAGTTCTGGATAGGAGGCGCAATACTGTTTGCGCTGGCATGCCTTGCAGTGGGCCCCCATCCATACTTGGTCAAACTGCTCCATGATCGCCTGTACGGTATCGCGGGCCGTGGTGATGAACCCGGATTCGAAGTTACGGCGGTTGCTGCTCTTGGCTCCCACGCCGGCACCCGTCAGGTTAGCGCTCCCGCTGTAGGCGAACGTGCCGTCGACGATCACGCTCTTAAAATGCACGCGGGGGCAGAGGATACGTTCCATGCCGTCGATGAGGTTGGGGTAGCGGTCGAAGTCCTTGCGGAAGGCTGGCCCTGGCTCCTTGGCATGCAATAGCCGGATCGCCACGCCGGCATCTACCAGCCCCGAGAGCACCTGGAGGAACGGCACCATCCGCTTGCCCTTCGCGACGTACAGGTCCTTCAAGTCAGACGTGGCCAGCCAGAGGAAGCGCTTTGCCGACGGAACGGCGCCCAGAACGACCTGCTCGTAGATCTGGCGATCGGTAATGAACTGCGTGTTCTGCATTGGTCGCACCCGAAGCTGCAATAAACGAGGAGAGAATAACACATGAGTCATTTCACGACGATTGAGACGCAAATCCGCGATGTACAGGCCCTTAAATCCGCCTGCGCTGAAATGTCGCTGGTGGTGGAGGGAAAAGTCGTCGCCCGCGGGTACGGTAGCAACACCCACAAGGGGGATCTGGTGATTCGTCTCAAGGGCCCGTACGACATCGCGCTGAACAAGCAGCAGGACGGGACCTACGGCCTGACCTGCGATTGGTGGGATGGGCACGTCGAGCGCGAGGTCGGCAAGAATTACGGCCGGCTGCTCCAGCTCTACGGGATTCACAAGGCCCAGATCGAGGCACGCAAGAAGGGCTACACAACTCGGCGGCAGACGCTGGGCGACGGGAGCATCAAGTTGGTGATCGGGGGTGTGCGATGAGCAAGACCATCGAGCTGATCGTTAAACCCGATGGCAGCTTAATGATCGATGCCGTGGGGTTCCAGGGTGCCGATTGCGAGAAGGCCACCCGGTTCCTGGAGCAAGCATTGGGGCGAACATCCAACAAGCAGAAGAAGCCCGAATACCACCGGCAGGCTCAGCGCCAGCAACAGGTGGGCCAATGAGCAGCTTGACGTTCACCCCCGACGGACTTGGCCACGGCCTATACACCGAGACCATTCCGTTGGGAGCCATCGGCCAGCTCCAGATCGAGCGGGCCACCCTGATCGAGTTCAATAACGAGACTCAGTATTGGCGCGTCTATGACCACGAGGGCTTCCCGTTGTTTAACAGCCCCTCCCGTGAGGCGTGCCTGGAGTGGGAGCGCCAGCATCTGGAATGGAACCATGAACTACAACACCGCGATCGTGCAGTTGCCATTGGTGCGTGAAACCAATGGCGGGCGAATCAGGACGCCGGAGGATGTGTATCGCGTCTGCCGGGACATTGCGGATCTGGCCCAGGAGAGTTTTCATGTGCTGACTCTGTCGGCCAAGCATGGGCTCATTAACCGACACCTGGTGTCGCTGGGCACTGCGGATAGTGCGCTTGTGCACCCCAGGGAAGTGTTCCGCTGTGCCCTCAACGACGGAGCCGTTGTGGCCGTCGTGCTCGTCCATTCGCATCCGTCGGGAGATCCGACGCCCAGCTCCGAGGATGTGCGCATCACACGCCAGTTAATCGAGGCGGGCAGGATCATCGACATCCGCGTGATGGACCACATCGTAATCGGTCGGGTTGGTGGGATGTCGGCCGTGCCGTACCTGTCGATGCGGGAGTCCGGGCTGTGCTGCTTCGACGGCGGGTGAAGGCCGCGCTGTAAACAAAAAGGAACCGCGACCCGAGAGCCACGGTTCCTTTTGTACCTTGCCAGTCGGCCAGAAGGCGCGGGCTATAAGTGGCCATTACGGCCGAGCACAGTGTTGCCTACCAGCCTCAGGACGAGTGATATCAAGCAGCTCCCATGCCGGGGCCGCACGAAGCAGGAATCAGGCAAAGTCTTTGCAGGATGCGCACAATTCCACAACGACTGACAAATGGGCGGCACCAATTCGGCGAATAGCCGTCAAGCTGCGTCGGACACGAACCGGCCCGAGCATCGCAAATTGTCACGCCGGACAATTCATTCTCACGTTTGGTGCGACAGAGGTGAGGGATGCCAGAAGGGGTGGCCGTACCTGATCAAGCCGTCCCGCGATGCTTGCCAGTCAGGCCTTTCCCCGCCGGCGCTTCATACTGGTTCGCCAGCATGGCGTAGTCGGGTGGGTAGAGCTGGGTGATCCGGTACTTCCCACGTGTCTGGTCGCGCTCGGCATCGATGGTGAGTTCCAGCACGTGGGCGTGACCCAGATAATTCCAGCGGCCAGCCCGATCCTCGACCAGAAACACCCGCGTGGGTGCCAGGTGGTAGAGCCGGCGCCCATCCTTCCTGAATTCATAGACCTGGCCGACCTGCGGGTTGACTGGCAGACCCTCGGCGGGCGTGAGCTTCAGCGTGTCGTTCAGTTCTATCGTGCTGCCCATAGCGGCACTGTAGCCCATTCATGACCGAGTTCAACGTCGATTACCACGGAGGATATATTACTGAAGACGGACGTAAGCGCGTGTGTGGGCTGGTCAACCGGCAGGCCGCCCGTCGGTTCCTGTTGGAGTACGCGGCTCATACCCTCAGGCACTTCACAGGGATTCCCTGAGTCGTTGTAGGGGCTGCCTTTGGGTGGCGCTGACCGATCAGGAAGCCAGCCGTGATCCCGGTGGCCAGAACGAGCGCCAGGACGGTGATCGCCATGAACGGTTGAATGGACCATTTTCGGGTCATGGGCATTGCTGGCAGGGATACCACGATGACGGGGATGGGCAACCGCTCCTGTCGAGGAAGGGCTTTCTTCTTGGAACGTGAATATCCGTCCCATATCCTTCGTCTGTAGGTTTATGCACTGGCACGCCGACGGATGGGGAATCCCCGGTGGGGCCAGAAACGGAAGGAGAGCATCCAAGGCAGCGGATAGTCATACAACGCAGATTTTGACGTAGCGTCAGTCGTCCCGTATGAAAACCAGCAATTCTTAGACACCGGAATGACACGACGTGGGCGTGTTCCCTTTTGGGGGCACAGCTCACTGTTTGTGTTTCGGTGTGGGCTTGCTGGTCCCTCAGACGGGGCATGGACTTTACGTTCGTGCCCCCTTCCTTTTGGTGGAGGAAAGGGGGCCCTAGTATAGACGGAGCACGTTATGAAAACAACTCGGGGCGGACACCTTCTTTCAGTCGTTCTGCTCGCAACAGCATCCTTGATCGCGTTTGGGACAATGTCCGCATCTGCGTATTACACCGTCCCGTCAGAGATAACCCTACACCCCGATCAGCAATTGCCGACAGGTTGGCAGTGGCATCTATCCTGGAGAACCTACGACAACCAGCAGACTGGTAGCGGCGCATCTGGAAGCGATTCAGCACTTCTTGCTCCCTGTAACTGCTACCACTATACGCCGGGTGGCGACTCGGACGTTGTCGATGTCAACATCACATTGACCCTAACATCACACAGCGGCACCACCACAGAGGCCACGATGACTTACGGGCCTACGCACATTAAGGCCTACTTCAACATCTACATGCAGGTTGCAGCATCTGGGACGATTGCGTACTCCGGAACGCAAACGGGGCAGATACAGATCGTCGCGAGTAACAGCAGCTATGGCCAAAGCCAGTGGATATCCGGCCCTGGGACGTTCACGTTTTCAGCACTCCAGAACTACCAGACGTATTCTTTTACTGCATTTCGGGATTCCAACGGCAACGGGGTGATGAACACATGGGAAGCAAGGGGTTCCTTTTCCGGAAATCCGCGTCGACTATCAGGAAGCGCTTCAAGCATTAACATGACGCTGACAGACCCCACGGTAGATACGGATAGAGACGGGCTAACCGACTACTTCGAGGTCTACACGTCGCACACCAATCCAACAAAGGCAGATAGCGATAATGACCAGATGCCGGACGGTTGGGAGGTCGCGCATGCTCTGGACCCGCTTATCGATAACGCAATAGGTGATCCGGATTTCGACTTCCTCTCCAACTTGGGAGAGTACCAAGGAGGCTCAGATCCTCACAATCGCGATACGGACGACGATGGACTAGCCGACGGTGAAGAGGTTCATACTTACCATAGCGATCCGACGAGGACGGACACGGATGGCGACGGGTTGAGTGATGGACAAGAGGTTCAGGTCCATCACTGTGATCCGACAAAGGCCGACTCAGACGGCGATGGGACGAGTGATGGAGTGGAGATCAGCGCTGGGACGGACCCGAACAATAGGGCCTCTTTTCCAGTAAGTGCGCTGTCAGGCAGAGTCACATACTCCGGGTCGCAGATCGGTGTCATTCGCGTCGTAGCGGCAAGCTCATCGAATGCGTGGAACGCCTCCTGCTGGGCCGTCATAACAAACGCTGGCGCCTACGTCATTGTAGGGCCACCGACGTTGACAAACTACTGGATCAAGGCACATCGAGACTCCAACACAAATGGGGTATGTGAGTTCTGGGAAGCGTGGGGGAGCTATGCCCTAAACCCGATCTATCTGACGAATAGTAGTACCGGCGTTGATATTGTGCTGAGTGATCCTGATACGGACAGTGACGGAATGCCAGACTGGTGGGAAGTGGCCTATTTCGGTGGCACTAACAGGACTGACGCTAGTGATGCCGACACTGATGGGCTAAACAATCGCGATGAGTTCTTGCATGGAACCGATCCAACGCGCGCGGACACGGATGCGGATGGACTATCTGATGGTGACGAGGTGCACGGCACTCATACCGATCCTCACAATCGCGATACGGATGGCGATGGACTGTCCGACGGGCAAGAGGTGAATACCTACCACAGCGATCCCACAACAACTGACACAGATGACGATGGTTTGGGAGACGGACAGGAGGTAAACGTCTACAACACCGACTTGAATTCCCCTGACACAGACGGAGATTCTTTGACCGACGGACAAGAGATAAACACGTACCACAGCAATCCGAAGAATACGGACACTGACGGCGACGGGGTGACTGACGGGCAAGAGGTTAACACCTACCACAGCGATCCGACGAAGACCGACACGGATGGGGATGGGTTGAGTGATGGGCAAGAAGTGAACACCTACCGTACCGATCCGACAAAGACCGACACGGATGAGGACGGGTTGAGCGATTCTGTGGAAGTCCAGTCTTACCACACTGATCCAAGTAGCGCAGATACAGATGGCGATGGGCTCTCCGATGGGCAAGAGGTGAATACCCATCATACGAACCCGAACCTGACGGACTCTGATAGGGATGGAATGCCGGATGGCTGGGAAGCCGCGCACAGTCTGGACCCGCTGGCGAATGATGCGGGTGTGGACACAGACGGAGATGGCCTGCCCAATCTTGCAGAATATCAACACGGGGCTGATCCCGACAATGTTGATACGGACAGTGATGGCATGAATGATGGATACGAGGTTGTCGTCTACCAGACAAATCCGACAAATCCGGACACGGATTCGGACGGGGTGAACGATTGGGCAGAAGTTAGCACCCATCACACTGATCCAAATAGAGGCGACTCTGACGAGGACGGGATGAACGACGGAAACGAACTCATCGCCGGCACAAACCCCACGAATAGATTCAGCGTGTTTCGAATTACAGCAGCCGAGTGCCTCTCCATCGAGAGTCAGAAGATTGTTTCGTGGAGCAGTGTCACCGGACGGTACTACAGGCTAGAGCGATCAACAAATTTGGCACTCGGTTACACTGACGTTGTGAAGTCCATCATACCCGCCCATCCGCCGCTCAATACTGAAACCGACTTGTATATACAGGGGGCAGGTCCCTGCTTCTACAGGGTGAGCGTGTTTCTTCGATAGTGAGATGGCAGGTGAAATGCATCTTCGGCCAACGGTTTGAATGGAATCGCAACTCAACGTATATCCATATCTGAATAGCTAATCATTCAGTTCAGCCGGGTACACGCAACGACATATTGGGTCAACCGGTGCCCGCATAGACGCGGATCCATTTGGCCTGTCTCTTGCCTGACTTGTTGCTTGGAGCATGGACTACCGTAGGAGCGCCCACGGTGTTGCCTGCTCCAAGGATACTGTCGGGAGAGGTTCACACCTGCGCCGCGAACGTCGCGCAGCCGGGAGCCGCATTTCGTGGCCTTCCCTGCCTTCGCTTGTTCGATCCCGTCTATCGACCCCCTGCATTCCATCTCGCCGCGCACTGGCGCACGTGGCTCTTAAACAAGTGGAGAGGCAGTTCCCCAGATGGGGTTTTCTGAAGAACCCACCGGAACACTCTCCTGCCCGCCTTGTTACGCTACTTGTCGAACAACCGGGCGAGTGTGAAGGCACGCATTCCACACTCCCCTGCGACCCTGTCCATATGCGCATGCGATGCGTACGCCGTGAAACAGAAGAAGATCACTGGGACGTGGGGACCAAGGTAGTCCATCTGAGTCCTTGTGGAATCTCCTGTGTCTTCGTATGCGGGTTCGCGGGCGGCTCGCCGAAGACCTGCGGGGGAGAAGTTGCCTTTGACATTCACGGCAGCGCAACAGCACGCCGTGGGAAGGAGCGGGTAGCCATTGGGAGGATGAGATGCTGGGGGCCAGCCCGCAGGTGGTGGCCTGTGGACGACGACATCCCATGAGCGGGATTGGAGCGACTGATCATCCAGTCCGGTGAGTTGCGAGTGTGAGCATTGCCATTCTGGCAAGCACTCTTGCACGAGCCGCGATATCCGGGCTTCGAGCCACGGTCCATATACAAAACCGTGAAGAGACCCGGCCGTCACTGCCATCGCATTCCGACACAGTTCCACTGTCTCGTTGTCGGAGACCCCGTCCAGGTCAATTTCATACAGATGTCTGGGTTGGTACATGGCATTACCTCGTGGATTGAACTTGTACACTGACGCTCCGGCGGCCCTCCTGCATCCCTCGATAGCGGTCACTTGCCGGCGGACTGAGTGCGGCGGATGGTCTCCAGCATAATTGGAAGGACACGCGCATAGGCCTCTGCGGGATGATCGAAATTGCTTCCCGTCACGTAGAGGCTGCAGGTTTCCTCGGCTGGGTGGCTGCCCCATGGGGCTGGAGTCACGAGTTGCTTGGTGAGGAAGGCGAGGATGTCGGCCACCGCCTGCTCATTCGTGAGGTCCGTCAAATCGACGAGGAGTGTCGATTCGGCGCGTGACCGCCCCCTGGGTGGAGTCTGTCCAGGTTTGGGAGTTACGTGATCCGTGCGCATGAGTTGGTTGGACAGCCAGGTGAGGTCGTGGTCACCGTGGCTGCAAACAAAGATAATGATGCCATCCGAGAGGATTAGATTCTGCCTGATGCATTCCCTGATGGCCTCGTCCATGCCGTTCGGTGAGTCCGGCACGGAAACCGGAGTGAGCTGGTAATGCTTTCTGGATCCGGCAATTTCGGCCTTGGTTGCCGGCGGACACCAGCCGCTGTACTCAATCCCGCAAGCGATCGCCGCATCGAGGGCCGCCTGCTCCGTGCCCACCGCCCCTCCGGAGATGATCTGTTGAATGCGCATGGCTTAGTTAGGCACGCCGACGAGTCTACGGAATAGCGAGCGGGGTGTGAACACCAAACCAACCATCAGCAGCGCGTTGCCGACAATCGGGCTCCGAACCGACCGGCATCCTTTCCTCGCATAGGCTGCATCCGACGACAACGACGCTACGCTGGCAAGACCGCTTAAACACAATCACTGTCTAATGTGCACCGGGCCCGTCTTGCCTACCGGCAGGGCGGGCCTGTTGCTTTTGTAAACCCAAAGGAGGTCCAACGTGACACGTACGCTGCCCGACCGCGGCCAGCCCAGCCCGCGCTACCGTCATCTGGGCATGTGGAACTACAGCCTGGGGCCGAACAGCCCAATACCTGGCCAACGGCTGCAGGTCTACATCCTGGACCAAGCCGGTGAGATCATTCGGTGCTTCGAGCAGATCGAGGGCCGGTGCATCGACCCGGGCTACGTGGACTTCTTTGAAAGCCACCACTGCCGGCCGGCCCTGCACGAGATGCCGATCGTCGACATCGATTATGACGGCCAAATCGCGGCGGTCCTGTGCCCGCACTTCACGCAGAGCATGGGCATGAAGATTTATCTCAAGCTGCTGGGCGAGTGGGTTAACCGGTGGGGCAAGCCGGAGTACGCGCTATGATCGGCTGTAACTGCGAGACCGATGGCCAGCGCTATGTGTGCTGTGCGTGCTGCGGGGCGTACGTGGTCGAGGGTGAGTTCGAGGCCCACCGCCATTCCTGTGCGGGCCGTACCCACCCGCTCAAGGAACTGGAAATCGTGCTCAATGCGGGCGTGTACCACCTGGACTCGGGTGTAGATGGCGGGACGGACAATGCCTGCGATTGCCTGCGGGACGCGGCTGAGATCCTGAACGCGTACTTCCAGCAGCTGGGCTTCGACGACAGCGGGAACCCGCCGGCGGAACTGGCGGAGGCTGAACGGCGCATAAGGCGCATTTAACAACCGTGGAAAGCAAACAGCGGCCTGTTCCAGCGATGGGGCAGGCCGCTTCTCATTGGAGGGCCGTTCATGAAGTCATGTTTCATTGTGATGGTGCATGCTGACCGCTCGCCCCTGCTGTTGGGCCCGATGTCGCCCGAAATTCGGGGCCAGCACCTGCGGGAACTGCATGCCCGTCACCCGGAGGCCGGGCTGCACGAACTGGATCTTGAGGCCCGTACCGTAAAGCGCGTTGGGGTACGGGTGAGCAGATGCCTGGAGGAGGCTGCATGAAACTAACCGAGATCATGAACCGGGCGGCACAGGCCTGCCCCGACGAATACATCCTGCGGTTCTGGGATGAACAGAGGCAGTGTGCCGTTCCCTGTGAAGGCGCGGGGATTCACTTGCGAGTTTCATCGCGTGGGAGCTGTATGAGACGTACGACCCCGAGGTGAGTGACGAGGAGCAGATCGACCAGGCGATCCATGTCATGGAAAACGCGGCAAACGAACTCCGGGGTGTCGTCCAGGCGCTGGAAGGCCTGAAGGCGGAAAGGAAGGTGGCGTGATGGCGGGGATGAGCGACGGTGAGTATATCAGACAGGGCGGGCTGTGTTGCCCGTACTGTGGCAGTCACAAGATCGAGGCCGAGTGCGCACCCGTGGTGGAGACGCGGGAAGCCTGGCAGGACGTGGCGTGCTGTGACTGTGGTCGGGCGTGGCGGGACCGGTATGACCTGGTGGGGTACGAGGATCTTAAGCCTGGTCAGCTGCGCCGGGCGGCTTAAATCCCAGGACGCTTAAATAGCGACAGAACGGGGCGTAGAACGGGTCGGTGGCATCCGACGGGGTGTCCCCCCGGCCTTTGCTTGATCGGGCTTAAATTAAGGCGCAGGGACGCTTGTATGAGCCCGGACAAACCTTTGGAGGAACCATGAGACAGAGACTGACGAACTACATCAGGTCCGGCCATGCCGGGCTGTATATCGTGTCGGCGGAAGAAGCGCGGGTGGAAGCAGAGATTAAAGCCGTGGCGGAGGGCTTGGGCTACAAGCTGTACGCGTGGAGCGCGATCGAAGGTCTGGTTAATACCGCGGATGGGAGCACGCAGCAGGCCAACGACCCCATTGACGCGATCACGGCGATTAACGACCTACCCGAGAACGCGCTGGTTCTGCAGCGGGACTTCCATCTGTTTCTGGAAGACCGCAACCCGGTACTCATACGGGCCCTGAAGGACGAATTGGCCCGGTCGAAGACCAAGGGCCGGACGCTCATTCTGCTAGGTTGCAGGCTGGTGCTGGCGCCGGAGCTTGAACGCGAGTTTACGGTACTGGACTTCGCCCTGCCGGATAAACAGCAGCTGGGCGTCGTGCTGGACGGGATCTGCGAGTCGGCCAAGTTGGAGATCCCGACAGGTGATGACCGCGACCAGATTCTGGACGCCGCGACGGGAATGACGTCCACGGAGGCTGAAAACGCGTACGCTTTGGCCGTAATCGAATCCGGGGGCGTGGACAGCGGTATTATCCGGAGGGAGAAGGCGCAAACCGTAAAGAAGAGCGGCCTGTTGGAGGTGGTCAACGTCTGTGAAACGCTTCACAGCATTGGCGGGCTGGACTTGATGAAGGACTGGCTGTTGCAGCGGCGGGACGCGTTTAGCAAGCGGGCCGTCGAGTACGGGTTGCCGAGTCCCAAGGGCATGCTGATCGTGGGCATTCCGGGATGCGGAAAATCGTTAACAGCCAAGGCTACTGCCAGCGTGTTTAACCGGCCGCTGCTCAAGCTGGATGCCGGCAAGCTGTACGGGTCACTGGTTGGCCAGAGTGAGGGGAACCTACGCTCCGTGATCCAGGTGGCCGAGGCCATTGCGCCTTGCGTGCTATGGATCGATGAGCTGGAAAAGGGCATGGCGGGCAGCAAGAGCAGCGGGGCCACAGACGGCGGAACCAGTGCCAGAGTGTTCGGCAGTTTCCTGAGCTGGATGCAGGAGAAGCGGTCGCCCGTGTTCGTCATTGCCACAGCCAACGACGTCACGCAGCTACCCCCAGAGCTACTGCGCAAAGGGCGCTGGGACGAGATCTGGTTCACCGACCTTCCCAACAACGAAGAGCGGCAGAAGATCTGGGAGATCCAGATCAAGAAATACGGTCGGAAACCTGCGGACTTTGACCTGCGTGCGCTGGTCGAAATGAGCGTGGGTTACACGGGCGCTGAGGTCGAGCAGGCGGTCATCGATGCGTTGTATGCCGGTTTCGCCGAAGATCAGGAACCGACCACCAAGGTTATCTGCCAGGTCACGGCGGAGAGTATTCCGTTATCTAAACTGATGGCGGAGAACATCGATCAGCTAAGGAAATGGGCAGTCGGTCGGGCACGTCCGGCGACGGCACCAACCAAGGCGGAGAAGCAGCGGCGGATTGCGGCGTAAAGGGATTGGCAAAGGCAGGGGTCTCCATGTGCGGGGGCCCCTGCGCGTGAGTGGGTGTATGGGATCCCCTCAAAGCACTTCACCATGAGTGGCTTACAGTTGAGCATTTTCGCAATCGTGAGGTGAGAAATAGGGGCGGATGCCGTGCAGTTACCGGAGTTATTGGGTTGTGAAGATTATTCGGACGTAGATGGCAACGGAGCGAACACGCCAGCCGGTCTCGGGCCACGTTCTTTTACAGGCGCGGTGCTCGCGTGAGTGAACCCATCGCGCGGAGGTGGGGCAAATTTTTACCTGTGCAACCAGTGGGTGTTTCGCGAGCCCTGCGGATTGTGAGCAATCCCAACCCGGCGTAAACGGCATCACCAAAACACAAAGGAGTCCGTACCGATCTGATGTCTGAACTACGCGGTCAACCATACGAGAGCGGAAGATGTTGTGCCGATGTTGTGCCGTGGTAGGACGCTGAAATGGGTTGCAGCGAGCTGAGGGATGCAGCGAGTTTCCGAACAAAACAGCATGTTGCAACTGCTTGCAGGAGAACGGTTAGGGTTAGCAAACCGTCGCTTTCGGCCACTCAGCCACCTCTCCGGACTCGCCGACTGACCGGCGCGGGACATGCCATCACCGTGGGGGATTGGTGTTCGCGCCGTGCCTGGGCCAGGATGGCCCCCCTTGATGAGCATGGCGGTGGCGATCTTGGCACAAACAGGTGCGAGCATACGGAAGCCCACCCCGAGCGTCAAGCGCCACCCCGCCGGCGGGCATCTTCATCATTGCATGTTGCGGGGGATGGGCGCAGGATCATTTTATTGCGACGTGTTTTGTGCCTGGCCCTGTGAATAGTTGACGGTTCACGCCAGTAGACGGGCCAGGCTGGGAACTGGAGGCCGCTGTCATGCACGCCATCGTGCTGGTGAAGCAGGTTCCGGATGTGTCCAACATTCCGGAAGAAGCCTGGGATCGTGAGAAGGGAACCCTGCGGCGCGGGGTCCTGGATAGTGTCCTCAACCCGCTCGACCTGCACGCCCTGACCCTGGCGCTGGACCTGCGGCAGGCCGCGCCGGCCGCCGGGTCGCGCGTGCTGTGCCTCACCATGGGGCCGCCGCAGGCAAAGGCCATCCTGTTCGAATGCCTGGCGCGCGGCGCCGACGAAGCCGTGTTGATGACCGATCGCGCCTTCGGCGGCGCCGACACCTGGGCCACCGCCTACGCCCTCGCGCGCGGCATCCGCAAGATCGAGCGCGAGCTGTTTCGCGGCGAGCCGTACGCGATCGTGGCCGGCATGCAGTCGGTGGATGGCGACACGGCGCAGGTTCCCGCGCAAGTGGCAGAGGATCTCGATCTCGAACACATCGCCTATGCGCAGGCACTCGAGCTCACGGATGGCGTGGTGATCCGGCGCATCGGTCCGACCGGCATGGAGACGGTGCGCCCGCTCGCGCGTCCGTTCCTGGTGACGGTGACGGCCTGCACCCAGCCCAGCTACCGCTCGTTCCATCGTTCCCGCGCGAGCCGGCGCCAGGCGCTGCTGGAATGGAACGCGCAGGCCATCGAGGCGGATCCGCAACGCATCGGCCTGCCCGGATCGCGCACCCAGGTCTTCCGCATTTTTTCGCCGAGCGAAGAGAAGCACAAATCCTGCCGGTACTTTACGGACGCAGCGCCCCTGGCGGCGGCCGTGCGCGAGCGCTACCTCCAGGGGCCGGCGCAGGCGGCGGCGGTGCAGGGGCGGGCGTATGAGCTCGACGGCAAGCAGGCGAGCTACCACGGCGATGTGTGGGTCTACGTCGAGCAGGCCGAAGGGCAGATTAACGACGTCTCCCTGGAGCTGCTGTCGGAGGCGCGCAAGCTGGCGGCCGACCTGAAGGTGCACGTTGGCGCGGTGCTGCCCGGTCACAACGTGGGGTCGCTCGCGCCCTCCCTGATGGCGCAAGGCGCGGACGTCGTCTACCTGGCGGACGATCCGCTGCTGCGCCATTTCCGGCCCATTCCCTACAAGAAGACCGTCGGCGAGCTGGTTGTGAAGTACCGACCGCAGATCATGCTGTTTGGCGCGACGCCGCTGGGGCGCGAGCTGGCGCCGCGGGTGGCGTACGGGTCCGATGCCGGGTTGACGGCGGATTGCACGTCCCTGGAAATTGACGATGTGGAGCGCAGCGGTGTGACGCTCACCGCGATCCTGAAGCAAACACGGCCGGCGCTGGGCGGCAATATCATGGCCACCATCATGACCAAGGGGTCGCAGACGCAGATGGCCACGGTGCGGCCCGGGGTGTTCAAGGCGGCGGCGCCTGACCTGACGCGCGCGGGAACGGTCATCCGCCATGCGCCCGCGTTGTCAGAAGCCGACATTCGCACGGACATACTGTCTATCGCGCCGCTCCCGCCGCGCTCCGGGGTGGCGGAGGCGGAGATCGTCGTGTCGGGCGGGCGCGGGCTGGGGGCGCGGGTGCGCTACGAGCGCCACCTGCGCGGGCTCGCGGCGGCGATTACCGGCACGCTGCCCGGACGGGTCGAACTGGGCGCATCGCGCATGGCCGTTGAGGACGGGTTCATCGGGCACGACCACCAGGTCGGTCAGACGGGGCAGACGGTGCAACCGCGCCTCTATTTTGCCATCGGCATCTCGGGCGCCGTGCAGCATGTGTCGGGCATGCAGAATGCCGACATCGTGGTGGCCATCAACAAGGATGCGCATGCGCGGATTTTCAACTACGCGGACTTCGGGATGGTCGCGGATCTGGAGACCGCCCTGCCTGCGCTGACGGAGGCCTTTGCCGCCGGGAGGACGACGTGAACGCGATCGATTGCCTGATCATCGGCGGGGGGCCGGCCGGGCTGGCAACGGCCATCCGGCTGAAGCAGCGCCTGACGCAGGCCGGCCGCGAGGCCGCGGTGGTGGTGGTGGAAAAGGCGGCCCGGCTTGGCTACCACGCGCTGTCGGGCGGCGTCTTCGAGACCGCCTGCCTCGACGAACTCGTGCCGGGGTGGGCGCAGCTGGACGATCCGTTTGTGACCGAGATGGTTCGGATCGAACAGGATGACCTGTATTTTCTGACCGAGAAACACGCGCACCTGGTGCCGCGGTCGCTGGTGCCCGCCGCGATGCATCACACGGGCGATGCCGCAATATCGCTGTCGCGCCTGGCGGCGTGGCTGGGCAAGCTGGCCGAGCGCGAGGGCGTGGAAATCTACACGGGCTTCGCGGCGGAGCGGCTGCTGCTGGACGGCGGCGCGGTGCGCGGCGTCAAGCTGGTGGACCTGGGACGCGGGCGCGACGGGACGCCCAAGAAGAACTTTCTCGCGGGCGAGGAGATAGAGGCGCGGGTGACGGTGCTGGCGGATGGCGCGCGGGGCGTGCTGTCGCGCCAGTTCGTGGAGGCGTTTGGCGGCGGCGAGAATCCGCAGATCTATTCCCTGGGGATCAAGCAGCTCATCAAGCTGCCGGCGGGCCATGCGTTTGGCGGCAAACGCGTGATCCACACGCTGGGCTATCCGAACCGGCCTGACGTGTTTGGCGGCGGCTTTCTCTACAGCATGGGCCACGACCATGTGGCCCTGGGCCTGATCCTGGGGCTGGACTGGAAATACGCGGACCTGAACGGCCAGCTCGAACTGGAGATTTTCAAGGGTCACCCGTTCATGGCCGATCTGCTGAAGGGCGGGCAGGTGGTGGCGGCGGGCGCCAAGACCATTCCCGAAGGCGGCTACTACGCCTTGCCGACGCTGACCGCGGACGGCGGCGTGCTGGTCGGGGATGCGGCGGGTTTTGTGAACATGGAGAAGATCAAGGGGCTGCACTACGCCATACGTTCCGGCATGTGCGCGGGCGACGCCATTGCCGATGCGCTGGCGCAGGGCAACGCGTCGAAGGTCGCGCTCGCCGGCTATCGCGCGCGGCTCGAGGAGCGAGGCATCCTGTCCGACATGAAGCACGCCCGCAATTACCGGCAGTCGTTCAAGCACGGGACCATGGCGGGCGCGCCCCTGTCGCTGTTGCAGTCGTGGCTGCCGTTCCGGCTGGCGATGGAGCAGGATCATCTGGCCACCCGCGCCGATGCCAGGCTCAACCGGGTGAAGACGGGCATGGACAAGCCGCAGTTCACGAGCCTGTCGGGGGCCATGCACCGGGAAGACGAGCCGCCGCACCTCCGGATTCTCGATCCGGCCGCCTGCGTGGAATGCGCCAATGTGTACGGGAGCCCCTGCGTCCACTTCTGTCCCGGCGAGGTTTACCGCATGAAGGGGACGGAGATGATCGTGAGCCACACGAACTGCTTGCACGACGGCTCCTGCCAGGTGAAGTGTCCGATGCAGAACATTCTGTGGACGGTGCCGGAGGGCGGCGAAGGCCCGCGCTTCCGGGCCATGTGAGGCCGCACGGTGACGCGCGCCTTGCGCTTGCACATTACGGGCTGGTGCGTAGACTACCGGCCGCATGCGCAAAGGCGATTCCATCACGGGCGAGTATCGGGAGCGGCGCGACGCGCAGACGGGCGCCCGCATCCACCAGTTGACCGACCATCCGTCGATCAATCACGGCTTGTTTTTTCTCAACCCGTCCTTTCGTCCGCGGAACTCGGATCACGTGGCGTTTGTGACGCATCGTGCAGGACATCCGCAGCTCTGCCTGTTCGATTTTGCGACGCAGTCGGCGCGTGCCCTGACGGACCGGGCCGACGTGCAGGCGTTTTCGCCGGGTTTTGATCCGGCGGGCGCCGCGCTCTACTTCACCACGCGCGACGGCGGCATGTGGCGGCTGGATCTGGAGACGCTGGAGGAGACGCTGCTGGCGCGGCTGGAAGGCGCCGGCATCGGGGAATGCAGCGCCAGCGCGGATGGGAGGCATATCGTGACCGCCTTCAAGCGCGCGGGGCGGCACGGGCTGTTCCTGGTGGACGTCGCCGCCCGCACGGGCCAGGTGATTCACGAATCGGCGACGCTCAAGATCATCCACCCGCAGTTTCATCCGGGGAATCCGGAGCTGATTGAATATGCCGGCGATCCGGCGCCGCGGCTGTGGCTGATCCGCCGGGACGGGACGCAGAACCAGTGCCTGTTCGAAAGCACGCCGCAGGAATTCTTCGTTCACGAATCCTTCCTGGGCCGCTCTGACGACTTGATCTTCGCCGTCTGGCCTTACCGCCTGTGCCGGCTGAACCTTCGCGAGAAGCGCGTGCAGACCATCGCCACGATCAATGCCTGGCACATGTCCTCGAATCGCGCCGGGACGCGCATCGTCACGGACACCAACCATCCGGATCGCGGGCTGCTGCTGATCGATCCGGCGACGGGGGCGGTGCAGACGCTGTGCCATCCGGGCGCGTCGAGCCAGGGGGCGCAGTGGAAGCTGGACCATCCGGCAGGGGCGGACGTGTGGCGCACCATCCGCGGGGCCGAAGGGCAGTCCCTGAGTTGGATGGAGATGCAGGCGGACGGCGTGTATGGACCGCAGTGGACGCATCCCCATCCGGCGTTTGACGATTCCGGTGCGCGCGTGATTTACACCTCCGACCGCAGCGGTCACCCGCAGGTCTATGTCGTGGAACTGCCGTCGGGATAGGCGACCCCGAGTGCGCGCGCATGGGCACGACGTCAGGTGGCATGATGCGCGCCCAGTCGCGGTTGGATATGGGATGTAACGGTAAGGACTACTATGGGCATCAAGGTTGGCATTTGCGGGGCGGGGCATTTCGCGGCGAACTTCATCGGTCTGTACAAGGCGCATCCGCAAGTGGAGGAGGTCGTCCTGGCGGATCTGGCCGTGGATCGTGCGCGCGCCGCGGCCGACCAGCACGGCATCCGGCGGGTCATGGGATCGCTCGATGAACTCTGCCGCAGCGATGTGGACGCCATCGCCATCTTCACGCAGCGGCATCTGCACGCGCCCCAGGCCATTCAGGCGCTCAACGCGGGCAAGCATGTCCTGTGCGCGGTGCCGCCCGCGCTGAGCATGGACGACCTCGCGACGCTGGTGCAGACGGTGGAGCGCACGGGGCTGGTGTACATGCTCAATGAGACCAGTTACTACTACCCGGCCGCATGCTATGCCCGCGAGCGGTTTCAGAAGGGCGACATGGGGCGCTTTGTGTATGCCGAGGCCCAGTACCTGCACGACATGTCGCAGATGTACGGCTCGTTCCAGCACAGCGGCGGCGCGAACTGGAAGCGCGTGGCCGGTTTTCCGCCCATGTTCTACTGCACGCACAGCGTCAGCCTCGTCTTGTCGGTCACCGGCGCGCGCGCGACGCATGTATCGTGCCTGGGGTATGTGGACAACCATGAGGATCACATCTTCCGGGTTGGCGCCAACGAGTGGGATAACGTGTTCAGCAACGAATCCGCGCTGATGCGCACGAGCGATGGCGGGTCGCTGCGCATCAACGAGTTTCGGCGCGTGGGCTGGGATGCGCACAACATGACGACCATGAGCCTCTACGGCACGGGCGGGACGCTGGAAGAGAATCCGCTGTCCGTGTGCTGGACGCGGCTCGCGCCGCCCGAGCAGGTGGACGTGTTGCCGCACCTGCGCGTGCATGCGGGCGGCACCGGCAGCGGGTTCCTGGGCGTGAGCGCGGCGCACCCGGTGCACCGCCTGCCGGAGAGCTTCAAGGGCTTGAAGAACGGACACCAGGGCTCGCATTTCTTTCTTGTGGATGATTTTGTGCGCGCGGCCAGCAGCGGCCGGCAGCCGCCGTGCAACGTGTGGAACGCGGCGCGCTGGACACTGCCGGGGCTGGTGGCGCACGAGTCGGCCAGGCGCGAGGGCGAGATGCTTCGCATCCCGGACCTGGGGGCGGGTCCGGCGGGCGGGGCGTTCTGAGGCACAGCGGCGGAATCCAATCGGCCATCGATCAGAACGTGCAATCGGCGGTCAGGATGAGATTGCGGCCGGGTTCGTTCACGCCGGAGCCGTGAATGCGGTAGTCTTCGTCGAAGATGTTCTCAACGGCCAGGGCCAGGGTGAGCGGATCCAGCACGGTGGTGCCGACGCGCACGAGCGCCACGGCGTAGCCGGGCGTGCCGCCGGGCGGGATGCGTTGCGTGTCGCGCTTGTCGTCGGCGGAAAGTTTGTCGGCCTTTTCCGCCATGTCCGCGGCCGTTTCGGCCCAGTAGCGTCCGTTGGGCGTCTGCCAGCGCACGCCGACTTGCGCGGTGGGCGGCATGAGGCGGCTGATGGTGTCGCGTTCGCGCTGGTCGGCGGAGGTCGGGTAGGCATCGACTTCGCCGTCCATCCAGGTGGCGGACAGCCAGGTTGACCAGGAAGCGGAGAGCTTCGCCATTTCCATCCACTCGACGCCCTGCACATAGCCGGCGCCGGAGTTCTGCTTCGTCACCTCGGCCAACTCATCGATCGTCTGGCCGGTGGGGGTGCGCACGATCATGTCGTCGATCCATGTGTAGTAGTAGCTCAGGCGCGAATCGAGGTGCTGGCCGCGGGACTTGAGGCCGGTTTCGAACGTGACGTAGTGCTCGGGATCGAGGCCGGGCGACGGCGTTTCAATCTCGTTGCTGCGGGCGGTATCGAGGCGTGTGAGGTCCGAGAGGTTGGGTGCGCGGAAGCCCTGGGCCACGGAGGAGAACAGGACGTGGTGGCGGTCCGTGGTGAGCGGCACCAGGGCGCGGAGGGAGGCGGTGAGCGCCTGCCAGTCTTCGGTGACGCTGGTGGCTTTGCCGGAGACGGGGTCTTTGACGCGGTCGGCATCGGCGCGGGCATAGGTGTAGCGCGCGCCCGGGATCAGGTCGAGGGCGCCATCCCCGAGGCGGATGGTGTCGGCGAGGAAGAGGCCGGCGAGATCGTAGGTGGCGTCGTCCGCGACGGGGCCCTGGATCTCAACCTTGGAGAGGCTGCCGTCGGCGCGGAAGCGGCTGGCGCCGGAGTTCACGAAGTCGCGGTAATAGTCGGCCCCATAGACCCATTCCCCGAGGGCCGACTCCTTTTCCAGTTGCAGCGTGGTGCCGTAGGTGTCGGTGTCGACGCTCTGCTCGTCGCGCGTGTCATCCTTGCGCACGCGGTGCAAGTCTTCGTTCTGGGCCTGGCGCGAAACGGTGGCGCTCAGGCCATCGGCGAGGCCGTCCAGATCCTCGGCGTTCAGCCGCAGGTAGGTCAGGTCGCGATGCTGGTCGAAGCTGTGGACCTTGTCGTCGCCGTGGGCGAGGCCTTTCCAGTCGACACCGTAGATGGTGCGGTGGGTGCGCCAGGCATCGTCCTGGTCGACGGACTGGTGGACGAGGGAGAGGCGGGTGCCGGGGGCGGGCGCGTAATCGAGCCGCGCATCGTAGTCGAGTTCGTCGTAGCCAGTGTGGGATTGGCGGCCGACGGCGTCGCCGCCGTGGAGGTCGCCGAAGGACTTGGCTGAGATGCCGCCCGCGACGCCGAGGTCCGCGGTGGGGGCGCCGGCGATCTGCAGGCGTCCGACGGTCGAGCGTTCGGCGGTGGCGCCGCGGTAGTAGGCGCGCCGCTCCCAGGTGGGGGCGCCGTCGTAGGCGGGTGGCGCCATCGTGAGGGCGTTGAGCGTGCCGCCGATGGCATCGCTGCCGTACATCACGGAACCCGGGCCCATCATGACGTCATAGGTGGAGACGGAGAGCGGGTCGATGGTGTTCCAATACTGATTCGGCCCGTCGCGGAAGGTGGAGTTGTTCAGGCGGATGCCATCGATCAGGGCGAGGGTGCGATATCCGGTGAAGCCGCGCAGGAAGGGCGAGCCCTGCCCATAGGCCGTCTTCTGGACCATGACGGAAGGCAGGCCCCTCAGGGCATCGGGAGTGGTCCGCAGTGCGTCGGCGGTTGTGAGGGATTGCCCTTCGCGTCGATACACGGTGGCGGGTTCCGAAAAGCTTTCGCGCGCGGTGCGCGAGGCGGTCACGGACACTTCAGGCAAGGTGGCCAGGACGTTGGACTCGGTGATCTGCCCGGGCGTGGATGGCGCGAGCGTGGCGGTTAGTGCCAGGATGGTGCAGGCGCATGTCGACTTCACGTTTGCTTACCCCGCAGGGTTTGGCGATGGCGGTCCGGACGTGTGCCGATACCTGAAGGCCTCGCCTCTTATCACAGAAACGACTGGCGCGTGAAAAATCTTAGTCGGTCGCCCGCGTGCGGCGTCGTCCGCGCTCACGGCATCAGGGCGCGGGTCCGGCGGCGAGGCTTTCGATGAAGGTGCGGTCGGCGGGCGCGAGGTCGTAGGTCAGCAGCTCGGCCGGCGTGGCCCAGGCGGTGGCGTCGTGGTCGCGCAGGAGCAGGGGCTGGTCGGGCATGTCCACGGCGTAGAACGTGATGCGGAGCATGCGCGACCCTTCGTCCTGCTCGACTGTGCCCAGTCGGCGGCCGACGCGCGCCGGGACATCGAGCTCCTCGCGCAATTCGCGCCGCAACGCCGACTGCGGGGATTCCGTTGCATGCGCCTTGCCGCCGGGAAACTCCCAGAGGCCCGCGAGTTTCTGTTCGGGCGCGCGTCGGGCGATGAGGTACTGGTCGCCGCGGCGCACGACGGCGGCAACCACGGTGATGACGCGTTTCTCGGAAGTCGGCTCCATGCGATCGATCCCGCCCGTTGGGTGTGAATTGATTTTGGACCTGCGGAGGAGTATAGGGGAGAGGCATCCAAACACCAAGGCGCTTCGAGGGAGAGGGGAAGGCTGCAATGAAAACACGCGTGTCACTGTCGGTCGGAATGATTCACCTGGGAGCGGTCGTGCTGCTGGCCGGCGCGGTGGGGGGGTGCGGGGGTGGCGACACCGGGCCCGTGCCCATCACCGAGACGCGCGACGTGGGCCTCCCCGTGGATGTGCCGACAAACGACCTGACGGCCGCGGAGCGCCTGCTGCCACCGGCCCATGTGCACGACCATGCGGAAGGCATGCCTGCGGATGAGGCCGCGGCGGATGCGAGCCTGACCTGGACGACGCCCGAGGGGTGGACGCAGGGGGCGGCGAGGTCGATGCGGGTGGCGACGTTCACGTCGGGAGCCGGGGGGGCGGTGGAGTGCTACATTGCGGAGCTGAGCGGGATGGGGGGCGGCACCGAGGCCAACTTCAACCGCTGGCGCGGGCAGCTGGAGCAGCCGCCCCTGGCCGCCGGTGAATTCGATGCACTTCCCAGGATTCGCGTGCTCGGGCAGGACGCACCGCTGGTGGAGGTCGATGGCACCTACCGCGGCATGGGCGACACCGAGCAGGCCGGCAGCAAGTTGCTCGGCACGCTGGCATCCGATGGCGGCCGCACCTTCTTCGTCAAGATGGTGGGGCCCGCCGCGGAGGTGGACGCGCAGCGCGCGGCCTTCCTGGCGCTGTGCGAATCGCTGAAGACGGCCGCCGAATAGGGCGCTGAAGACCCACCCCGCCCTGCGGGCACCCCTCCCTGGGAGGGGACCCAGGCACCGGTGAGAATGGAAATCCGAGATCCCCTCCACCGGAGGGGTGCCCGCAGGGCGGGGTGGGGCTTCGCTCAGGCCGGGCGTGTCACGACATTGCGTTTGCGCTGCAGGTCGAAGGCCGGGATCGTCGTCGTCTGCAGACTCATCTTGCGCATTGTAATCGCGTCGGTGGGGCAGATGCGCAGGCACTTGCCGCAGCGGATGCACTCGTCGCTGTCGATCCAGATGAACGTGGCCTCCGCGGCCTTCGTCGCCTCCACCTTGCCGGTGACGTTGCCGTTCTCGTCATGGAACAGGCGCGAGATGCGCTTGATGCAATTGCGCGGCGAGACCTTGATGCACCAGTCGCAGTGGATGCACTTGTCCTGATCGATCTCGAACTTGTAGTGGCACAAGTAGCAGCGCGTGGCGTTCACGCCGGTCGCCTTCTCGTCGAACCCGAGTTCCACTTCCGCCTGGCCGTCGCGCTTGGCCAGCGGCAGCACGGTGATGGGCAGCGGCCGCTGCAAATCATGATCCCGCACGCGCCCCGTGGCGCCCCGGGTATCCAGGTACTCCACGGCGACGTGCTGCTTGCGGCGCACGGCTCCCATCAGAAACGCGTCCACTCGATCCGCGGCCTTCTTGGCATCCTCCACGGCGTGGATGACGTCCAGGCTGCCGGTGTGGAAATCGCCGGCGAGGAAGATCTTCGGATGGGTGGTGCCGTGCTTGTCGGTGGCGCGCACCCCGTCCGCCATGATATCGAGGGTGCGGACCTGGCCGATGGCCACGATCAGCAGGTCGCAGGGGCGCTCAAACTCGCTGTCCGGGATCGCCGTGATGGACGGCTTGTGGCCGTGCTCGGCGTCGCCCAGCATGTTGCGGTGGAAGCGGATGGCCTTGAGCGCGCCGTGCTCCACCGTGGCCGACACGGGCGAAACGAGGGTCTCGACTTCGATGTTCTCCTCGCGCATGGCCTCGAGCTCCTCGAGGTTGGCGGACATCTGCGCCTCGGTGCGGCGGTACATGATGGCGACGGTGCCTTCGGCGCCGACGAGCCGGCGCGCCGCGCGGGCGCAGGCCCGCGCGCAGTCCACGGCGGTGAACCCGCCGCCGACGATGACCACGTGCTGGCCGTGCATCTCCCCGACTTCGCCGAAGTTGTAGCGGCGCATGAACTCGAGCCCGGGCACCTCGGCGCCTTCCGGCATTCCCGGCAGCTTGAGATCCGAGGGCTTCACCGCACCGGCGGCGACGACCACGGCGTCAAACTCGGCGGCGAGTGCGGCCATGCGGGCGGCGTCGACCGACTGGCCGTAGCGCACCTCCACGCCGCTGGCGATGATGGCGGCCGATTCGGCCTGCACGACCTCGCGCGGCAGGCGGAACTTGGGAATGCCCATCATCATCATGCCGCCGAGATACTGTTCTTTTTCGAAGACCGTGACGGCGTGGCCGTAGCGGCGCAGCTCGCGCGCCGTGGTCAGGCCGGCCGGGCCGCCGCCGATGACGGCCACGCGCTTGCCGGTGGCCTCGAACCACGCGGGCAGGGGCGCGGGCGGCTTGCTCTTGTAGTCCGCGGCCGAGCGTTTCAGGTGGCAGATATGGACCGGGCCCTGGACGTTGGTCCACTTGTGGCGGCAGCGGGTCTCGCAGGGGCGCGTGCAGATGCGGCCGAGCGCGCCGGGGAAGACGTTG
Source organism: Lentisphaerota bacterium (assembly GCA_021413965.1). GTDB lineage: Bacteria > Verrucomicrobiota > Kiritimatiellia > UBA8416 > JAIOPI01 > JAIOPI01. The sequence goes on from JAIOPI010000040.1 coordinate 77,584, forward strand.
TCCTCCTGGTTGATGCGATAGGCCTTGTCCGGATCGCCCTGTGCGATGGCCTCGATGTAGGCCGGCACGTTGGTCTTGGCCGGGCAGGCCGCCTGGCAGGGGATGTCCTTCAGCAGCGTCTGCACGTCCTTGACCGTGTCGCCGACGCCGGAGAACACCGAAAACTCGCCCAGGTTCGGGGCCTGGCGGTAATTCAACTTCAACGCGCTGACCGCTTCCGCAAAGGGGTTGCTCATAGTCCAAATCCCGTACGCCGGACGCACTCGGCCAATGTTTCCTCGCCCTGCCGGATCGCCATGAAGGTGTCGAGCACCTTGGTGATGACCGCCGGGCAGTCTTCCTTCTTAAACTCACCCACCTTGCGGCCGAACGCGTCGTGCGTGCCGCCGATGCGGATCTCGTAGCCTTCGGCGGAGCCCAGTTCCTCTCGGATGCGCATGCCGCGCAGGCCGATGTCCGCGATCCGGAACGGCGAGCAGGAGTTCGGGCAGCCGGTGATGTTGATCAGCACCTTCTTCGCGATGGCGTCGTACTTGGGCTGGCGCACGACGTCCATCAGCAGGTCGTACATGTCGCGCGTGCGCGAGACCGCCAGCGGGCAGTAGGTGGTCCCCACGCAGGGCACGATGTCGCGAATGCCGAAGTTGCCGTCCGTGCCGAACCCGAGCTTGCGGATCTCGGCCTTGGCGTCGGCCACGTGTGCGGGCAGCACGCCGTGCAGTTCGATGTTCTGGCGATTGGTCGTGTAGATGCGCTTGTCGCCGTAGATCTCGGAGAGCTGGGCCAGCCGCCGCATGGCGTGGTGGTCGAGCTCGCCCTTCGGGATGATGGCGCGCACGGTGACGCGTCCATCCGTCCCGACGGGATCTTCCTCGGTCAGCGGGCGTTCCGGAAACGCGACGCCGCTCTCCGCGATGGGCGCGGACTCGAGGTCGTCGATGCCGTGGCCTTCCTGCTTCAGGAAGGCGAGCACGATCTCGCGGCAGGCGGGGATCCCCAGGCGATGCACGACGAACTTGAGGCGCGACTTGCTGCGGTCGTAGCGGTCCCCGTGGTCGCGGAAGAGCAGTCCGACGGCGCGGCACACGTACTTGATCTTCTCCGGCGGCACAAAGGAAAACAGCTCCTGCCCGACAAAGGCCTTCCAGCCCATGCCGCCGCCGATGATGACCTTGAAGCCGGACTCCTCGCCGCCGCCGGCCTTGGCGCGCTGCACGCCCACGATGCCGACGCAGTTGATGAACGGCTGGGCGCAGCCGGCGCCGCAGCCCGACAGCGTGATCTTGAACTTGCGCGGCAGGTTGTCCAGGTCGCGGCAGCTGGTCAGATACTCCGCGATCTCCTTGGCGTGCGGGCGCACGTTGAGGCGGCGATACCGGCAGGTCTCGGCCAGCGGGCAGGCCGTCACATTGCGCGTGACGTCGCCGCAGCCGTGGAAGGTGCTCATCCCTTCTTCCTCGATCATGCGCAGCAGGTCCGCGAGGCTGGGCGTCTTGAGCCAGTGCAGCTGGATGGCCTGGCGGGTGGTGACGCAGAGCTTGCCCTGGGCGAACTGTTCGGCGGCGCGGGCCAGCAGGCGGGCCTGGCTGGACGTGATCTGGCCGCCGGGGATGACCACGCGGGCCATGTGGCTGCCCGGGTGGCGCGAGGAGTAGATGCCGAACCACTTGGAAATGCTGACTTCCTCCTTCGACATCGTCCCTTTGCGGGCGATCTCGTCGTAGTCAATCACGAGGCCGGCGTCCTTGACCTCTTCCTCTTCGCTGCGGTGCTTGAATGTCAGTAATCGCTGCATGTCGTCATTCCCATCAATAAGGTGGCCGTCGCGAACGGAATCCGGCCGGGACCGCCGGCTCCATTCGGATGTCCGCACTGGAGCCGGCGGTCCCCGCCGGTCGCTGATCAATCCTCGTAGTACAGAAGCGTCGAAACGTAGCGCTCGCCGATGTCCGGCATGATCAGCACGATGAGCGTGTCCTCGTAGCCGGGCTGCAAAGCGAGCTTGCGCGCGGCGCAGGCCGCGGCACCCGATGAAATGCCGCAGACGATGCCTTCCTTGCGCCCGAACTCCTGACCCGCTGCGATGGCTTCGAAGCTATTGACGCGTACGACGTCATCCACAAGATCGGGACGGTAGACGGCGGGCACGAATCCGGCACCGATGCCCTGGATCATGTGAGGTCCCGGCTTGCCGCCGGAGAGCACGGGCGATTCCTCGGGCTCGACCGCGACAACCTTGATCTTGGGGTTCTGTTCCTTGAGGTAGGCGCCAGCCCCGGAGATGGTGCCGCCCGTGCCGACTCCCGACACGAGGACATCCACTTTGCCCTCGGTGGCGTTCCAGATCTCCGGCCCTGTGGTGCGGTAGTGCATCTGCGGGTTGGCCGGGTTCTGGAACTGCTGCGGCATGAAGGCGCCGGGCAGGTCGGCCATCAGGTCGTTGGCGGCTTCGATGGCGCCGTTCATGCCCTTGTGCCCCTCAGTCAGGACGAGTTCGGCGCCCAGTGCCTGCAGGGCCTTGCGGCGCTCGATGCTCATGGAAGAGGGCATGGTCAGCATGCAGCGATAGCCTTTTACCGCGGAAACCATGGCCAGTCCGATGCCGGTGTTGCCGGATGTCGGCTCGATGATGGTCCCGCCCGGTTTGAGCCGGCCGTCCTTCTCGGCCGCCTCGATCATCGCCAGCCCGATGCGGTCCTTGACGCTCCAGCCAGGATTGAAGGCTTCGAGTTTGGCCGCCAGTTTCGCGGGCAAGCCGGCCCCAAAGCGATTCAGCCGCAGCATGGGGGTATCGGCGATTAACTCGGTTACATTGTCGGCGAAGCGCGTCATGCCAGAAGCCTGTCCCTGATAAACAATACTTTTCCTATGGGATTTGTTATGTATATTACAAATCTATCGCTGCTGCCGTCAACGCCAAATGTCTGTTGTGAAGGGCGGATTCGGCTCACGCGTTCCGAAACGCGTTCCGGGTCAGGTCCGCCAGTGCGCTCACCAGACCGGGATCGTCATTCAGCATGGCGATCCGCTCCAGCTGCAGCCCCTTGCGCCCGGCGGCGGCCCTGGCCTCCACGTCAATATCGTAGAGCACCTCAAGATGGTCGGCCACAAACCCGATGACGCAGATCAGCACGCGCTTTTCGCCGCGCTCGGCAAGTTGATCCACCATGGTGACGATATCGGGCCCGAGCCAAGGCTCCGGTGTTCGCCCTGCGCTCTGGTAGGCAATACCCCATTTCGACAGGCCAAGCCGGGTCGCGATCAGGCGACCGGTTTCCTCGAGCTGGGCGGGGTAGGGGTCCTGCCACTCGCGGATGCGCTCGGGAAGGCTGTGCGCGGTGAAGAGCACATGCGGCTCGCCGCTGGGCCCTGCGGGGAACTTCTGGCGTGCCTCCTGGACGCGCGCCACGAGCGCCGCGATATAGGCCGGATGCGTGTGCCAGGACTCAATGCGCCGGAAATGGATGTCCGTCTTCGTCTCCGCCACGGCTTCGTCCAGCCTCAGCAGGTATTGCCCGATGCTCATGCGCGAGTAGTGCGGTGCCAGCACGAGGGCCGCCGCGTCGCGCACGCCGTCCCGCGCCATGGCCGCCACAGCCTCCCGAATCCAGGGCGTCCAGTGGCGCATGCCGACATAGACGCGGGTGCCGTCGCCGAGGCTCGCGGCCAGGGCGGTCGCCTGCCGGTTGGTGATGTCGAGCAACGGGGATTTGCCGCCGATCGCCTCGTAGCGCCCCATCAGCTCCGCCAGCAATTCCGGCGACGGTTTGCGCCCGCGCCGGATGTCGGTGTAGAACGGCTCCACATCCGCCAGGGAGTTGGGCGCGCCATAGGCCATGAGTAGAACGCCGCGATGCATGGCCAGCCACTCTAGCGGAAGTCCGTGCGCGACGCAAACAAGGTTGGCAGGGGCACGATGTGCGCTCGGCCCGGCGGGGCGCCTCGCCCCACCTCAGGCCGCGGCGGGTGTGATCGGTGCGTGCTCGTGCACGAGGCGGGTCAGGCGCTGCAGGATCTCCACGGGTGTCTGCGGCAGCACGCCGTGGCCGAGGTTGAAGATGAAGCCCGGTCTGTCCACCTGCGCGAGGATGCGCCGTGCGCGGGTGTCGATCAGGTCCCAGGGGCCGAGCAGCAGACCGGGGTCCAGGTTGCCTTGCACGGCCACTTCATAGTTCAACCGCCACCACGCGCTCGCCACCTCGACGCGCCAGTCCAGCCCAATCACGTTGCCGCCGGCGGCGCGCAGGGATTCCAGCAGGTGGCCCGTGTCGACGCCGAAATGGAGCAGGGGCACGTTGGTCAGGCGCTGGACTTCCGTGAACAGGGCCTGCATGTGGGGCAGCACGAACATGTCGTAATCCGCGCGCGTCAACTGGCCGACCCAGCTGTCGAAGACCTGAAGCGCCTGGGCGCCGGACTGCGCCTGGAAGGCGAGATATGCGGCCATGCCGGCGGTGAGCGTTTCCATGAGCCGGTGCCACAGGGCGGTTTCGCCGTACATCAAGCCCCGGACGCGGGCGTAGTGTTTCGACGGACCGCCCTCCACCAGGTAGCACGCGAGCGTGAATGGAGCCCCGCAGAAACCGATCAGCGGTACGTTCAAGGCCTGGCGCAGCAGGCGGATGGTTTCGCCGACGTGCGGCAGGACGGTCGTAAAATCCGGCGTGTGCAGGCGCGCGATGTCCGCGGCGGTGCGTACCGGCGTTTCGGTGCGGGGGCCGACGCCGTCGCGGATTTCGAACGGCACCCCCATCGGCCCGAGCGGTGTGATGATGTCCGAAAAAAGAATGGCCGCGTCGACGCCGAGCTGTTGTACGGGCAGCAGCGTCACTTCGGTGCAGAGTTCCGGGCTGGCGACGATGTCGAGCAGCGAGCGGTTGGCCTTGATGGCCCGGTACTCCGGCTGGTAGCGGCCGGCCTGGCGCATGTACCAGACGGGCAGACGCGGTACGGCCTGCTTGCGGCAGGCGCGGAGGAACGTGTCGTTGAAGGGAGTCGCGGCCATGGTCAAGGCCTGCTTGGTGTTGGAGGTTCAGCTGCCGGCGTGGACGCCCCGCCGAAGATCTCGACCAGCTGGTCCGCCGTGCGGAGCGTGCCGGTGATGATCGGCGTGTCCAGCAGGGTGAAGGCGCGTGCCGCCGTCGAGCGCAGGGCCTGCACCAGGTCGGAGAAGAGCGGCAGGTCATCCATTTCGTAAGCCACGACGAATTCCTGGTCCTGGATGCCGAAGGAATAGAGAAGGAGCTGCTTGATGGACGGGTAGGTCTTGCCGAGGCGGATGTGCTCGGTCATCAGCTGCTGCCGATCCTCGCGCGATTTCAGGTACCATTCCACGGTTTTGGAGAACGGATAGATGACGAAATAGGGCTTGCGATCCGCGTCGTACGGATTGATCTCCTGCGGATTCTCGTGCTGGCGCACATACATGGACGGCTTGGTGATGCCGGTCAGGATTGCCGGTGTGCGCACATGCTGGCGGAAGGGGGTCACGCGCCGCGCGAAGTTCGCGAAGAATTCGTCCGGGGCGGGCAACGTTTCGCAATCGGCCGTGGACCAGACGAGGAAATCGTACTCGGACCGGGCGGGAAAGACTTGGTAGAGCGAGACGGAGCGGCCGGTCTGGGCGAGCGCGGCAAACAGCTCGCGAAGCCAGGGCCGCTTCTCGGCGGGCGGCAGTTGCCAGAAGGAATCCTGAAAGGCGAAGGTGGTGTAGCTGACAAGTATGCGTGGTGCTGCCATGTGTGTCGCTCCAAAAGGCTGACAACCTAGCCCGCCTGAGTCCTGAGCGCAAGCGCCGTGATGCAGCCGCGTCGATGCCGGACCTGGCCGATTCCCGTCCAAGCTTGCTTGACAAGCGCGTTGGCTTCTTCTCTTCTAGGGCGTTTGGAAGGAGGGCTGAGATTCCGGTATGAGTGCAGCATGGCTAAGCTTGGCGGTTTTTGTTGTGGCCTACGCGCTCTTTGTGGTTTTCCCGACCCGGCGCTCGTGGGTGGCCTGCGGGGGCGCCGTCCTCATGGTGCTGCTGGGCCTCGTGGGCTGGCGCGAGGCGCTGCTCGAGAAGATCAGTTGGAATGTCATGGGGCTCTTCTTCGGCACCCTCGTGCTGGCGGAGTTCTTCATGCTCTCGCGGGTGCCGGCGGTGATGGCCGAGTGGCTGGTCGACCGCACGTCGACGGCCCGCGCGGCCATGCTGGTGCTCTGCGCCCTGTCCGGCGTGATTTCCATGTTCGTCGAGAACGTGGCCGTCGTGCTGCTCGTGGCACCCGTGGCCCTGAGCCTGTCGGACAAACTGAAGCTCAATCCCGTGCCGCTCCTGATCGGCATTGCCGTCAGCAGCAATCTGCAAGGCACGGCCACCATGATCGGCGATCCTCCCAGCATGATCCTGGCGGGCTACTTGCGCATGGGGTTCTTCGACTTCTTCTGGTGGCAGGGCAAGCCGGGCATCTTCTTTGCGGTGCAGGTGGGGGCCGTGGTTTCGTTGATGGTGCTGGCCTGGATTTACCGGCGCCACCACGAGGCCATCGCGATGCTCGCCGTCGAGCGCGCCCGCTCCTGGGTGCCGTCATGGCTGCTGGGGGCCCTGGTGGCGGGGCTGTCTGTGGCGACCCTGTTCGATCCGGAATTCAAGTGGTTTGCCGGCGTCTTCACCATGGCGCTTGCCGGCATCGGCGTGGCGTGGTTTTTCGGCGTGGCCAAATGGGAGAACCCCCGGCACCTGTTTCGCTCCCTCGACTGGGATACCACCTTCTTCCTGATCGGCGTGTTCGTGCTCGTCGGCGGGCTCAGCGATTCCGGCTGGATTGACCGCGTGGCCGCCGGGATCGCCAGCGCCGTCGGCGGCAACGTCGGCCTGGCCTTCGTGCTGATCGTCGTACTGTCGGTGGTCATCTCCGGCTTCGTCGACAACGTGCCGTTCCTGCTCACGATGATCCCGGCCGTGCAGAAAGTGGCGGATCACATGGACGTCGAGGTGCCGCTGCTCATGTTCGGGCTGCTGATTGGCGCCTGCCTCGGCGGCAACCTGACGCCGATTGGAGCCTCGGCGAACGTCGTCACGCTTGGTATTCTCCGCAAACGGGGCCATGTGGTCGGTTTCGGCGAGTTCATGCGCATCGGCATCCCGTTCACGCTGGTCGCCGTGTTGGCGGCCTGTGCCTTTGTGTGGTGGGTGTGGGCGCCATGAGGCGCGGCGGCGAGAGGCGAGGTCATGACGGATGCGGATAAGTCCATGGGGGCGCAGGTTCAAAAACACCTGCGCACTCGTCTCGTGTCGGGCGTGCTGGTGCTCGTTCCCCTGGCCGTCACCTACTTCATCCTGAGGGTGTTGTTCCACTCCCTTACCTCCTTCATGTTGCCCCTGCTGAAGCCCGTGCTGGGGCACCTGCCGGATTACGTCCTGACCCTGATCGCGCTCGTGGCGACCGTGGCGCTCGTCTACGTCGTCGGTCTCATCACGACGCACTTCGTCGGGCGGCGCATCATCCACCTGGGCGAGTCCATCATTCTCAAGGTGCCGATTGCCAAGTCCATCTATGCCGCTTCGAAGCAAGTGGTGGACACGTTTTCCGCCGGTAACCGCAATGCCTTCAAGGCGGTGGTGATGGTGGACTTTCCGCACGCCGGCTCCCAGGTGATCGGCTTCGCCACCGGCACGTTTACGGACACCGGTGGGCGCTCGCAGTACTGCGTGTTCGTGCCCACCACGCCCAACCCCACCTCCGGATTCCTGCTGATTTTTCCAGCCGACCAGGTGCGCTTCACGGACCTCTCCGTGGAGGACGGCATCAAGATGATCGTGTCGGGGGGCGTGCTGGTGCCCCCGCGTTATGCCATTCTGCCGCCGCCGGCGGTGTGAGCGCGGCGCGGCCGCGATCCGACCGACGCGCAGGCGGAGAAAGACGGTTTTGATGATGCAGGACTTCAGTAACATCGTGGTGCACTACGCGGAGATCGGGCTCAAGGCGCAGAACCGCGGCTACTTCGAAAAGCTGCTGCTGCGCAATATTCACCGCAAGCTCGGTGACGCCTACCTGGCCGGCCGGCGCGAGTCCGGCCAGCTCACGCTGGCGCTGCGTGCGGACGCCGACCGCGCCGCGGTCTGCGACACCCTCGGGCGCATTCCCGGCATCGCCTACTTCTGCCCCGCCTGGAGCATCCGGGCCGACATGGAGGTCTTCAAAGCCACGGCGATCGCGCTGCTGACCGGCCGCACGTTCACCACCTTCAAGGTCGACACGCATCGTCCCCACAAGCAGAACCCGTTCAAATCCATGCAGGTGAACCGGGAGCTGGGCGCGGCCATCTGGAATGCGTTTCCCGGGAAGAAGGTCAAGCTGGCCGACCCGGATGTGGTCGTGAAGCTGGAGCTGACGGAAAAGGCCACCTACATGTCCGTGGACCGCTATCCCGGCGTGGGCGGGTTGCCAACCAATGCGCGACAGCGCGTGGTGGCCCTGATCTCGGGCGGGCTGGACAGCCCGGTGGCCGCGTACCTCATGATGAAGCGCGGCTGCGAAGTGGAGCTGGTGCACTTTCAGAATCAGAGCCAGGTTACCGCGGCGGTGGAGGACAAGATCGTGCAACTTGCCCGGCAGCTGGCGCGCTACCAGATCCACACGCGGCTGCACATCGTGCCCTTCGAGGACCTGCAGCGCGAGATCATCAAGGGGGTGCACGCGACATTGCGCATGCTCTTGTACCGGCGGCTGATGCTCGACCTCGCCGGGCGGCTGGCCGCCACGCGCCGCGCCAAGTTCCTCGTGACGGGCGACTCGTTTTCGCAGGTGGCCTCGCAAACCTACGACAACCTGGCCGCCACCTATGCGAACTGTCCGATGCCGGTGTTGGCGCCGCTGATCGGGCTCGACAAGCGCGAGATCGTGGCCATCGCGGAAGGCATTGGCACCTACGCGGTGTCGTCCCAGCCGTACGAGGACTGCTGCAGCTTCTTTGTGCCGAAGCATCCGGAGTTGCATGCCCAGGCCGTGGGGCTGAGCCGGGTCGCGGCGGATCTCCCCCTCGAGCCGCTCATCGCACAGGCCCTCGCGCAGACCCGCGTGAGCGAGTTCTAACTCGCGGTGCGTGCGCGGCGGCGGAGCTGGGCGATGGCGATTCGGAAGTTTGCCAACTCGCCGTTGCCGTTCACGTCGTGCGCGATTTTCACAATCCGAACTCGCCATCACCCCGCCAGTCCGACTGCGGGGTGATCGGCGAGGCGAACGCGGTGGGCGTTTGGTGGTCACGGACTCCGCGTCGCCGCCGCGCGGCGGCTCATCGGCTCGCCGTCTCAGGCGGGGTCGTGGTAGCGGTAGATCCTGCCCTCGTAGTTGCGCAGCAGGAGCTCCGCGCCGTCGCGGCCTTCGATGAAGCTGGGGCCGATGGGCACCTTGCCCCCGCCGCCAGGGGCGTCCAGCATCAGCGTCGGAATCGCAAATCCCGTCGTGCGCCCGTGCAGCTCGCGGATGATCTGCTGCCCCGTGGCCACCGGCGTGCGGAAATGCGCCGAGCCCACGATCGGATCGCACTGGTGCAGGTAGTAGGGCATCACGCGCAGCGCCACGAGCCCCTCGAACAGTCGCTTGAGCGTGGCCGTGTCATCGTTCACGCCTTTCAGCAGCACGGTCTGGCTGACCATGGGCAGCCCGGCGTCGGCGGCGCGGTTGCAGGCGCGCTGCATGGCGGGCGCGAGCTCGTTCGGGTGCGTGACGTGAAGGCTCAGCCAGAGCGGCGCATGCCGGCGCAGCATGCGCACCAGGGCCGGCGTGAGACGTTGCGGCAGCACGGCGGGCAGCTTCGTGCCGATGCGTAGAATCTGCACATGGGGGATGGCGCGCAGCCGTGTCAGCAGCCAGTCGAGGCGCGCGTCGGCCAGAGTCAGCGGGTCGCCTCCCGTCACGAGCACGTCGCGGATGGCCGGATGTTCCGCGATGTAGCGCAGCCCCTCCTCCCAGGTGGCATTGGGCGCGGTGAGCTTGCCGCTGCCCACGACGCGGGCCCGCGTGCAGTAGCGGCAGTAGGTGGCGCAAAAATCGGTGGCGAAGAACAGCACCTTGTCGGGGTAGGTGTGCACGATGCCGCGCGCCGGCGTGTGGGCGTCCTCGCCGAGCGGGTCCCAGAACTCACCTGTGCCGAGCCGGTGCTCCTGGCCGCGCGGCACCATCGTCAGCCGCAGCGGGTCGTGCGGGTCGGCCGGGTTCATCAGGCTGGCGTAATAGGGCGTAATGGAAAGGGGAAAGGGTTTCGCCGTCTGGGCAAAGGCGGCGCGCTCGTCCTCGGTGAGCGTGAAGACGCGCTCGAGCTGCGCCCGGGTGCGGAAGGCGTGGCTGAGCTGCCACTGCCAGTCCTGCCAGTCGCGCGCCGTGGCCTGCGGGAAAAACTGTTTTCTGAAGGTGCCGGACATGGCGGCGCATTATTCGGGAGGGGGGGGGCGGGGGCAAGGGGAATATCGGTGGCCAAACGCGTGCTTGCATCTTGCTGCGCTTCTGGTAGAGTTACGCGCCTTTTTGTACGCGCCCGGGAGGAGTAGAATAGTCGTTCATGGATGCCAAATACATACGCAACGTCGCCATCATCGCTCACGTCGACCATGGGAAAACCACGCTGGTCGACCAGCTCTTTCGCCAGTGCGGCACCTTCCGCGATAACGAGCACATCGAAGAGCGGATGATGGACAACATGGATCTCGAGCGCGAGCGCGGGATCACGATCCGGGCCAAGAACGGCACGATGCATTATAAAGACCACTGCATCAACATCATCGACACGCCCGGCCACGCGGATTTCGGCGGCGAAGTCGAGCGGACGTTGCAGATGGCCGACGGCGCCCTGCTGCTCGTGGATGCCGCCGAGGGCCCCATGCCCCAGACCTACTTTGTGCTGAAGAAGGCCCTGACGCGCCGCCTGCCCATCGTCGTCATCGTAAACAAGATCGACAAGCCGGCCGCGCGCCCGCACTGGGCCGTGGACCAGGTGTTCGACCTGTTCGCCGCGCTCGACGCGCCGCACGAGATTCTCGACTTCCACGTGGTCTACGCCTCGGCCCGCGCCGGCACGTCGGGCCTGGATCCCGAGCAGCCCGGGCCCGATATGGTGCCCATCTTCGACGCCATTTTGAAGTACATCCCCCCGCCGTCGGGTGATGAGAACGCCCCGCTGCAGATGCAGGTGGCCAGCATCGACCACTCCTCGTTCCTGGGACGGCTCGGGATCGGGAAGGTCACCGCCGGTCGCATGACGACCAACATGCCCGCCCTGCTGGCCGTACCTGGCGGCAAGGCCGAGCCCGTGCGCATCACCAAAATTTACCGCTTCGAGCGCAACCGCAAGGTCGAGGTTGACTCGGCCGGCGTGGGCGAGGTCGTGGCCGTGGCCGGGGCGGAGACCGTGCTGGTGGGCGACACCTACACGGATCCGATCAGCCCCTGTCCGCTGCCCGCGCTGCCGGTCGATCCGCCGACCGTGAGCATGAACTTCCTGGTGAACAATTCGCCGTTTGCGGGCCAGGAGGGGGAGTTCGCTTCGAGCAAGCACCTGGCGGAACGGCTGCAGCGCGAGGCGCTGTCGGACGTGGCGCTGCGCGTCGAGGACATGCCGGACACGAACGGATTCATTGTCTCGGGCCGCGGCGAGTTGCACATCTCGATTCTCGTCGAGAAAATGCGGCGCGAGGGGTACGAGTTCCAGGTCTCCAGCCCCCACGTCATCCTGAAGGAAGTGGATGGCAAGGTGCTGGAACCCTACGAAGACGTGACGATCGACGTGCCCGAAGTCTCCATGGGCGCCGTGATCGAGAAGCTGGGCTCCCGCAAGGGGCAGATGCAGTCGCTCACGCAGGAGCCGGGCGGCATGGTGCGCCTGCGCTACAAGATCCCCACCCGCGGCCTGTTCGGGTTCAAGAGCGAGTTCATGTCTGACACCAAGGGCATGGGCGTGCTGAATTACATCTTCTTCGGCTACGACCAGCACGTGGGCGAAATGCGCAACCGCAGCAACGGGGTGCAGGTCTCCATGGACACCTGCACGACCGTGGCCTACGCGCTCTTCAATCTGCAGAACCGCGGCAGCCTGTTCATGGGGCCGGGCGTCCGTGTCTACCGCGGGCAGATCGTGGGCGAGCATTGCCGCGACAACGACTTGATCGTGAACCCCGCCAAAGGCAAGCAGCTCTCGAACATGCGCGCCGCCGGCTGCGATGAGAACATCATCCTGACGCCGCCGATTCACATGACGCTCGAGACCTGCATTGCGTATATCAACGACGACGAACTCGTGGAAGTAACCCCCAAGAGCGTTCGTCTGCGCAAGCGCTCCATCGAGCGCGAGCGCCAGCGCGGCACCTGAGGAGGGCGGGCTGGCGCGGCGGCGCCGGTCCGTTAAAAATGTGCGCTTCCTTTGCCGCACCAAAGCGCGTACAGTAATTTTCAACCAGTTCTCTGCCGCACACGTCTCGGGCTGCGCGCACCATGCCATGGGGCGACCAGCGTTCAGTGGACGGCGCGTTCGCCATGGTGGCGGTCGCAGCGCATGGTTTCGCGATGTCGAATCCGGTGATCATTCAGGGCGGCATGGGTGTTGGCGTCTCCCACTGGGGGCTCGCCCGTGCAGTCTCCATGGCCGGCCAGTTGGGCGTCGTGTCCGGTACCGGACTCGACGTTATTCTCGCGCGCCGTCTGCAGTCCGGCGATCCCGGCGGACACATGCGCCGCGCCATCGATCACTTCCCGTTCCCCGCGGTCGCCGCCCGGGTGTGGGAGCGCTACTTCGTCGAGGGCGGCATTGGGGCCGGCCAGACGTATCGCGGCGTTCCCATGCACGCGCTGCGCACGGCGAAGGCCGTTGTCGAGCTCACCGCTCTGGCGAATTTTGTGGAAGTCTACCTGGCGCGGGAAGGGCACGCCGGCCCGGTCGGTATCAACTATCTCGAGAAGATCCAGCTGCCCACCTTGCCTTCGGTCCTCGGCGCCATGCTGGCGGGGGTCGACTATGTGCTGATGGGCGCGGGGATCCCGATGGCGATTCCCGGCGCGCTGGACCGCTTTGCCGCGTGGCAGTCCGCCGGCATTCCGATCACGGTCGCGGGCGCGCAACCAGGCGAAACCTATCTCAGCACGCTGGATCCCGCGGAAATGGATCCGGCGCCCCGCACCCTCAAGCGTCCCCAGTTCCTTGCCATCATTTCCTCGGCCACGCTCGCCATTGCCATGTCGCGCAAGGCCAGCGGTCGCGTCGATGGATTCGTCGTGGAAGGCGCCTCGGCCGGCGGCCACAATGCCCCGCCGCGCGGCCCGCTCCAGCTGACCGACCGTGGCGAGCCACGCTACGGGCCGCGCGATCTCCCCGATCTGGAGAAGATTCGCGAACTCGGCCTGCCTTTCTGGCTGGCCGGCTCGTTTGCCGATCCCGAGAAGCTCGCCGAAGCCCGCCAGGCTGGTGCCGCCGGCGTGCAGGTCGGAACGGCCTTCGCCTTTTGCGAGGAGTCCGGCCTCGAAGCCGACCTCAAGCGGCGCGTGCTGGACGCTGGCCGCCAAGGCAGGCTCGACGTCTTCACCGACCCGCGCGCCTCACCCACGGGCTTCCCGCTCAAGGTGCTGGCCCTGCCCGGTACGCTGTCCGAGCCCGACGTCTATGCCCGCCGGCCGCGCCTGTGCGACCTCGGCTACTTGCGCCACGCCTACCGCCTGCCGGACGGCACGCTTGGCTACCGGTGTCCCAGCGAGCCGGAGTCGGCCTATGTCCGCAAAGGCGGCGATCCGGCCGATATGCCGGGCCGCAAGTGCGTCTGCAACGGGCTGGTGGCGACCGTGGGTCTGCCGCAAATCCGTCCGGACGGCTACCAGGAGGCGCCGCTCATCACCGCGGGCGATGACGTCGCGCGCATCGATCGCTTCCTGAAACCTGGGGCAACGTCCTATCACGCCGCGGATGTGATCCAGTATCTGCTGGGGCCCGCGAGCTGACGGTCACCGCGGGGGGGCAGGCGCCGCCTCAGATCAACATGTCTGCAAGAGCCATCATCTGTATCGCCGCCATCCTGGGAGGACTGGCTGTCATCACGGGCGCCTTTGGCGCGCATGCGCTCAAGGAACGGCTGGACCCCGCCGCCCTGGTCAGTTTTGAGACCGCCGTGCGCTACCAGTTCTACCATGCGCTGGTTCTGTTGGTGGTTGGCCTCTGGCTCCACGTGGCGCCCGTGCCCGGGCTGCGTCCGGCTGCCGCGTGCCTCCTGGCCGGCTCCGTCCTGTTCTCCGGCTCGATCTACCTCCTGTCCACCCGCACGCTGCTGCCGTTCGGGTCGCTGCGCTTTCTCGGCCCGGTGACACCTCTCGGCGGACTTCTGTTTATTGCGGGCTGGATCCAACTGGCCCTGGCAGCCCTGCGCCTTCGCGGCGTCGTCAGTTGAGACGTCCCGGCGCGTTCAACCGGAGGCAGCAGCGGAACAGGCCCCAGGGAGTAAGGGGCTAGTTACGGGAGGGTGTTAACGGCGGAGACCGCCGTCTCCAAGCTCTGGAGCCGGCCGTCCCGGCCGGTTTCCGTCACCTCACCCTCCCGTAACTGGCCACTACGCCAGGAAACCGATTTTCATGGCAGCGGTGGCGTTAATAGGGCAAAATTCCGCGTTTTCGGGTGCCTGGGGAATTTCCTATGAACGAACCAACCATGACCGCGCCGTCCACCGGAATCTTGTCGGGAATCGTGCGCCTGCTGGCGTCCTATGGCCTGTGCATCGTCTTGCTCTGCTTTCTGCTGCTTCTGACCTTGCTGGGCACGCTGGAGCAGGCTGAGGTCGGGCTGTTCGCGGCGCAGGAAAAGTACTTCAATTCCGCGTTCCTGATTCACCGGTTCTTCGACCTCGTGCCGGTACCGCTTCCCGGCGTCTACCTCCTGCTTGTCCTCCTGTTCGTGAATGTCACCCTGGGCAGCCTGCTGCGCCGCACCGTCAACCGGCGCTCCATTGGCATGCTCATCGCCCATGGCGGCATTCTCGTGCTGCTGATCGGCGGCTATGTGGCCTTCCACTACTCCATGCACGGCTCGCTCCAGATGTACGAGAAGCAGTCCTCCGACGAATTCGAGAGCTACCAGGACTATGTCGTCGAAATCCGCCGCCTGGCCCCCGCGCCGTCGGAGCGCGCCTGGCTGATCCCGACCAAGACCCTCGAATCCATCGGATCGTCCGGCACGCGCACCTTCACCTCCGCCGACCTGCCGTTCGACGTCATCCTCTCGCAGTACCTCGTCAACTGCCGCCCCGTCCCCGGCGGCCAGCCGCCCGCCCTGCCGCCGCGCGATGGGGTCGCGCTGCAGCCGCTGGCCCGCGATCCCGAGGTCGAGCGCAATCTCGCCGGCGTCTACATTGATGTCGCCCCCAAGGCGGGCGGGTCCTCGCAGGGCAGCATCCTGTGGGGCATGGAGCGCGCCCCCTACACGTTCCAGGTGGGCGCGGAGCGCTGGTCGGCCACGCTGACCCACCGCAAATGGCGCCTGCCCTTCACCGTGTACCTCGACGACTTCACGGTTGAATGGCACCCCAACACGCGCATGCCGCGCGTCTACCGCAGCGACATCACGAAGATCGAAGGCGAGTCGCGCGAGGCCATCAAGATCAGCATGAACGCGCCGCTGCGCCACCGGGGCTACACGCTGTTCCAGGCCTCGTGGGGGCCGCAGAACGCCGCCCCAGGCACGCCGCTCTTCTCCGGCTTCGCCGTCGTGCACAACCCGGCGGACAACTGGCCGCTGTACGCCTGCATCATCGTGAGCATCGGCATGCTCATCCATTTCCTTCAGAAACTGTATACCTATCTCAAGCGGAGGGCCGCGTCATGACACCAGCCTGGCTAAAGCGGGGCGGAGCGATTCTCGGGATCCTGCTGGCAACTACGGGCGTGGGCCGGGCCGCCGACGCAGGCGCCGCGCAGCCCCTGGTGGTCCGCCGCGTGGATCCCGCCGTGGTCGCCGCCTTTCAGCGCCTGCCCCTGCAGGATGGCGGCCGCATCAAGCCGCTCGATACCTACGCGCGCTTCGAACTTCTCAAGCTGCACGGCAAGCGCAGCATGCGGCTCGAGGTGGATGGCAAACCCCTGCGCCTGACCGCCACGGAGTGGCTGCTCACCACGCTCATCTACCCGGAATGGGCGGTGCACTATCCCACCTTCAGCCTCGATAACTCGGATGTCATCACGGCCATCGGGCTGACGGCGCACGAGAAGAAGCGCGACCGCTACTCTTACGCCGAACTGTATCCCGCGCGGGCCAAGCTCTACGAACTCGCGCAGCAATACGGCGTCCTGGACGACAAGCAGCGCAGCGCGCACCAGGACATGATCGTCAACCTGGCCAACAACTTCAGCGATTTCGAGTACCTGATCCAGTTCATGGGCTTCGCCCGCAACACGGTCCTGCTGGACCCCGCCCAGTTCCCCACCCTGGTGTCGGTGCCCACCGAATTGCCGCTCAGTGAGTATTTGCGCCGCCTGCCCGAGGTGCGTGCCGTGGTCGCCAAGGCCGGTCCCGGAACCGAGTCGCCCGCCCTGCGCGCCATGGCCAGCCAGGTACAGGGGGTGCGCCAGCAGATCGAGGGCGCCATGGTGCTCCATCTCATTCCGCCCGCGGACGCCAGCCAGGATGCCTGGCTCACGCCGGGCGATGTGCTGGCGGAGGCCTTTTCAAAGGGCGCCGCCTCAGTCCCCGAGTTTCTCTTCCTCGGCATGTTCGAAGATGTGGTTCTGGCCCGCGATAATCCGGCCGAGTTCAAGGGCGCCGCGGACGTGCTCGTCAACACCATGATCGCGCGCAGCCAGGCCCGCGGCGAATACGGCAAGATCGGCCTCGAGGTCACACTCTACCGCGGCAACTATTTCTTCTGGAGCCTGTTCTGGTTCCTGCTCAGCTTCCTGCTGCTGGCCGTCTCCTGGCTCCAGACGAAGCCCCGTTCGCGCGCCGGTCGCGCCGGGCTGCTGGGCGTGCGCTGGTCCTCCTATGCCACGCTCGCCGCCGCCACGGCCCTGCTCGTCATCGGCATCACCATGCGCTGCATCATCCGGGGCCGTCCACCCGTGACGACGCTCTACGAAACGATTCTCTTCATCACGGCCATCGCCGTGATCGTGACGATGCTCATGGAGTGGATCAACCGCCAGGGCATCGCCATTGCCCTCGCGCCCATCCTCGGCGTGATCGGCATGTTTCTCGCCAACAAGTACGAGATGAAGGAAGCCACGGACACGATGCCCAGCATGCAGGCCGTGCTGGATACGAACTTCTGGCTGTCGACCCACGTCACCTGCATCACCATCGGCTACGCCGCCGGGCTGCTCGCCGGCGCCATCGGGCACCTCTACCTGCTCGGGCGGGTCTTTCACCTCCGGCGCGGTGACGAGGACTTCTACGCCACCGTCGGGCGCATGGTTTACGGCGTGCTGTGCTTCGGCATCGTCTTCTCGTTCGTCGGCACCATGCTGGGCGGCATCTGGGCCAACTACAGCTGGGGTCGCTTCTGGGGCTGGGACCCCAAGGAGAACGGCGCGCTGATGATCGTGCTCTGGCAGTTGATCATCCTGCATGCCCGTCTGGGCGGCTACGTTCGCGATTTCGGCACCGCCGCGCTGGCCATCCTGGGCGGCTGTGTCGTGGCCTTCTCCTGGTGGGGCGTCAACCTGCTGGGCGTCGGCTTGCACAGCTACGGCTTCACCCGCGGGATCTGGGGATCACTCAGTCTATACTGGGGCATTGAAATCGCCGTGATCGTGCTCGCCCTCATCTGGCGCCTTGGCGAGCGCCGGGGGCAGGCCGCGCCGGGCGTGGCCAGCCAGCCGAGCTGAAGGTGAATTGCCGGCTGATGAAGACCCACCCCGACCTGCGGCCACCCCGCCGCGGGAGGGGATCCCGCGCGGGCGGCTCCGCCGGTCTGCTCCCTCGGGGAGCTCGCGCAGCGGCGGGGGCGGCTGGAATTCCATGAGAACGTTCCCCATCAACATCACGCTCACCGGACTCAAGGTCCTGGTCGTGGGGGGCGGGGCCGTCGCCGCCGAAAAGCTGGAGAAGCTGATTCCGCATCGGCCACGCCTCACGCTGGTCAGCCCCCAACTGGCCCCGGTCACCGAGCGGCTCGTGCGCGAGCACGCCTTGACCTGGCTGCCGGAACCCTACGCCACCGCGCACATCGGCGATCACCGTCTCGTCTTTGCCGCCACCGATGACAACGCCGTCAACCGCCGCATCTACGAGGACACGCGCGGGCTGCCCGTGCTCGTCAACGCCGCGGACTTGCCGGCTTGCTGTGATTTCATCATGCCCGCGGTGGTGTCGGGCGAACATTTCACCCTCGCCATCTCCACGGGCGGACTCGCCGCCGGCTATGCGCGCCAGTGGCGCGAACAACTGGAGGCCGCGGTGGCACAGGAAGACACCATCCTCGACTTGCTCGATCGCATCCGCACGCAGCTGAAGCGCAAGGTCGAGACGTTTCCCGCCCGCCGCGCACGGCTCTGGGAAATCCTGAAGGAATTGGAGCAACTCGAACGCCGCGACTAAACCATGCATGCTCAACACCGTACCACCTTGACCGGACAACACACGACCACGGTCCTCGCGCGCGAGGACCTGACGCCGTCGGCCTACATCCTGCACCTGGATCGCCAGGGGCTGGACTTCATCCCCGGCCACTGCGTCGTGCTGGGGTGTGTCGGGAAGCGCGAGCAGCGCGAGTACTCCATCTTCAGCCCGACCACCGCCCCGGACCTGGCCGTGTTGATCAAGGAGGTTGAGCAGGGGCGCGTGTCCCATCAGCTGCGCCAGTGCAAGCCGGGCGAACCGGTGCTGATCGAGGGCCCGGTCGGATTCTTCACGCTCGACGATGTCGATATCCAGCGCGATCGCGTGCTGTTCGTGGCGAGTGGAACCGGCATCGCGCCGTTTCACTGCATGGTCGGCTCACGGCCCGGCATGGATTACCGCATCCTGCACGGCGTGCGCACGTCTGCGGAGGCCTATGGGCGGGCCACCTTCGACCCCGCGCGCCATGTGCTCTGTACGTCGCGCGAGGAGGGGGGCACGTTCAGCGGGCGGGTGACGGACTACCTGCGCGGACACCCCGTCGCCCCGGAGACCCGCTGCTTCCTGTGCGGCAACGTCCGCATGATCGACGAGGTCTACGACATCCTTGCCAACCAGGGGGTCCCCGCCGACAATATCCGGGCGGAAGTTTTCTTCTAAGCTGTTTCGATTGGCCATGAAATACCACCTCGTCATCCTTGGCTGCCAGATGAACCGCTCCGACAGCGAGCGCGTCCGGACGGTCATCGATCAGCTCGGCTACCACTGGACGGACGTCGAGGAAGAGGCCGACCTGCTCGGCGTGGTGGCCTGTTCGGTGCGCCAGAAGGCCATCGACAAGGCTTATTCCCGCATCCACCGCTGGAACACGTGGAAGCAGGACCGCAACGTGCTGACGTTCGTCAGCGGCTGCATGCTGCCCGCGGACCGCAAGAAATTCCTCAAGCGTTTCGACTTCGTCTTCACCATGAACGAGCTGCCGCAGTTCCCCGACATGCTCCGCCAGTACGGCGTGGTCACGCCGCTCACCGTGGCGCCGGACCAGCTCGCCGGGACGGCTCGCCCCACCGCCGGCATGGCGACCGAGGGGGGGGCGAAGCCTCCGGCTGAGCCGTATCAGTCGGCCGCGGTCATCTCCGCGGCCGCGTTGACCCGCCCGCGCGCCGCCGCCAATCGGCCCGTGATGACCGGGCTCTGGCAGGTCGCGGCCTCCCCGACCTCGCCCTGCGAAGCATTCGTGCCGATCCAGAACGGCTGCGACAAATTCTGCACCTTCTGCGCGGTGCCCTACACGCGCGGGCGTGAAGTGTCCCGCCCCTCCGCGGATATTCTGCGCGAGGTCGCGCGCCTGCTGGAACAGGGCTTCCAGTCAATCACGCTGCTGGGCCAGAACGTGAACTCCTACGGGCGCGACAAGCCTGGCGCGGAAATGGATTTCGCCACGCTGCTGAATGCCGTCGGCGAGCTCGGCCGGCAATCCGGGCGGCGCGTCTGGACCTACTTCACCTCGCCGCATCCGCGCGACATGACGCCCGATGTCATCGACGCGGTGGTGCGCCACGCGAGCCTCGCGAAGCAGATCCACCTGCCGCTGCAGTCCGGCGACGACAAGGTGCTGCTGCGCATGAACCGCCAGCACTCGGTGGGGCAGTACCGTGCCATCGTGGAGCTCATCCGCGCGCGGCTGCCCGAGGCCACGCTCTTCACCGACATCATCGTCGGCTTCAGCGGCGAGACCGAGGCGCAGTCCGAAAGCACGTGCCGGGTCATGGCGGAGATCGCCTTCAACATGGCATACGTGACAATGTACTCACCGCGCCCCGGCGCCGCCAGCTCGCGCTGGAAGGACACCGTTCCGCTCGACGAAAAGCGGCGGCGGCTGCAGGCGATCAACGCCACGCTCCAGCAGGGCGCGCGCGCGGCGAACGAGCGCCTCGTCGGCCGCACGCTGCCCGTCCTCGTCACCGGCCGCGATCCCAAGCACGGCTGCCTCACCGGGCTCACCGAAGGCAAGATCAACGTGCGCATTGACCTCGACGACCCCGCTTGGATCGGGCAGTTCATCGACACGACCATCACCGCCGCCGCCACCATGTCCCTCGCCGGCGAGCCCGCGCGGGCGACCGCCACCGCGTAGCGCGCCAGATCCTCGCGCCGCGTGCCGCCAGTCAACACCAGGATGCTTTTGAACCCGAGTTGAACGCCGCCCGGGATGTCGGTCTCCATCGCGCCGTTTGGGAACTAACCACGGAGGCCCAGAGACGCGGAGCTTCGAGCGGGGAGGTGCGCGGCTCCTCCTCTGCCTCCTCCACCGCGAGCGCAACGGTTGGCTCGAAAGAGGACACGGGAGGACGGCCCTTGCTCCGTGTCTCAAGGCCTCCGTCGTGAATCCGAGGTTGTGCGGGGCGGCGCTCAACCGGCCGGGAGCACGGCCGTGACGATGCGGTCGAGGCCGGCCAGATCCTGGCGCACGGCGATCTGGTCGAAGCCCGCGTCGCGCACGATATCGCGCACCGCCTCGCCCTGGTCGGCGCCGATCTCCAGAAAAATCAGGCCGCCGGGCTTGAGCACGATCGTCGCGTCGTAGACGACGCCCTCGATCACGTCCACGCCGCGCTCGCCGCCGTCGAGCGCCACGCGCGGCTCGTGATCGCGCACCTGCGTCTGCAGCGTCTCGATCACGGCGGTTGGAATGTAGGGCAGGTTGGAGATGATGGCGTCTGCCGTCTCGGGCTCCATGGCGTCGCCGAGTTCGGCATGGGCGAAGGTGACCTGATCGGCCACGCCCAGCTCGGCCGCGTTCTCGCGCGCGAGGGCCAGCGCTTCGGGGCTGATGTCGAAGGCCAGGTAGTGCGCGTCGGGGCGGGCCTTCGCCAGGCTGACGATGATGCACCCCGAACCGGTGCCGACATCCACGATCACCGGTTTGCCGCGCTGCCACAGGGGCACGCAGGCCAGCACCGCTTCCACGAGCAACTCGGTTTCGGGGCGCGGGATCAGTGCGCGCTTGTCGGTCTTGATGTTATGGCCCATGAAGCCGGTTTCGCCGATCACGTATTGCACGGGCTCGCCGGCGGCGACGCGCTTCACGCCGCGTCGCATGGCCTCGAGCTGCTTCTCTGTGAGCACGACGTCGAACTTGAAGGGGATCTCCAGGTGCTTGCAGTTCAGCAGTCGGCTGAGGAGGAGCTTGGCCGCGAGGCCCGGGCCCTCGACGCCTTTGCCCGCCAGGTACTGGGTGGCTGCCATCAGCACGTCGACGACCTTCTTCGGCGCGGTTTCGCTCATGCCCGCAGCGTAGCGCAGCCCGCGACAGCGGGCAATGACTTTGCCTCGGTGCGGCGCGCTGGGCCGGGGGGCGTAGGGTGGCGGGGGGCTGGTGCCGTGAAGGTGGCGTGCGTTTGGTGCGGATGTGAGTGTCCATTTCGCCCCATCCGCGGCGTTGTCTTGGGCGGCGCGTACCAGGAGTACAGCGCCGCCGGCGACGCCTTGCGGCTGAGGCAAACTGGACGCTCACATCCGCATCCCGCCCGGGGCCGGGCGGGCACCCAAACACACACCACGTTGGCCCTCGCGTTGCGCCCCGCGGAGGAGCCCCTCGCGGACTCGGGGCTGGCGGGGCGCTCGCGAGTTCGGAGGGGGCGCGAAGGGGAGTCTTCGCAGGTCCCATTCCTGTTCCGAACTCGCCATCGCCCCGCTCCGCCCGGCGGGGCGATAGGCGAGGGCAACCGTGGTGTGCGTTTGGCATCGCGCCGCAGGCGCGATGCGCCAATGGGGTGGCCAGTTTGCCCCAGCCTCAAGGCGTCGCCGGCGGCGCTGTACTCCTGGTACGTGCCGCCGGCGAGAACGCAGAGGATGGGGCGAAATGGCCGCCCCAGTGGCGCACCAAACGCACACCACCTTCCACCCGCCCGCCCCATATCCCGCTCCACCGCCTCGCCCCTTTGGGCGCGCTTTTGCTTTGCTTTCGGGCGGCGGGACGGGCAGATTTCTGGCCTGCCAGCCGACGCACGCCGGGTGTTGCGCCGGCCTAACAAAGGAGTCTGCCCATGCGTGAACCGTCTGCCCTCGATGATTTTCTGTTCGACCTCCGCGGCTTTCTGGTCCTCGAAAATACCGTGTCGCCCAAGCTGCTGGCAGACCTCAACCACGTCTTCGACACCTTCCCCAAGCTGGAGTACGGGCAGTGGTGGCGGAACTGCCACCGCCGCGACTACACCCAGCACACGGGCTTCGAGCTGCACAACTGCGTCGAGGCCGGCGCGCCGTTTGAAGAGATGATCGACCATCCCTCCTGGATCAAGCTCGTGCAGCGCTACTGCGGCGATGATCAATCCTACACGCAGGGGCTGTTCATCGACGAGTGCATCGCCTCCATCCGCCGCTCCGGTGGTCATCACCCCGTGCACTCTGGCGGTTTTCGCGGGTCGACGCGCGGCATGTACACCTACAAGCACAACGTCTTCCGCTGCGGGCAGGTGAACATCATTCTGGCCCTGACGGACATCGGCCCCGGCGACGGGCCCACCATGGTCATCCCCGGCAGCCACAAATCGAATTTTCCGCATCCGCTGGCAGGCGACTACCTCAAGGGTGATCGCATGGACGACCTGCCCGGGGCGATTCCCGTGCACATGAAGGCGGGCGACGCGCTGATGTTCGTGGATGGCATGATGCACGGCGGCAGCAGCCGCACGAACCCGGGGGAGCGGCGCATCATCATCTATCGCTACGGGGTGAGCTGGGGCGCGACGCGCTACGGCTACCGTTATTCGGACGAGTTGCTGGCGCGCCTGACGCCCGAGCGCCGCCGGATCCTGCAGCCCATCGCCCCGCTGTCCGCTAGCACCTCCAACCAGCTCCAGCCGCCGCCGTACAACACCAAGGGCTGAAGCCAGGCATGGCGGCTGGTGCCGTGAAAGTGGTGTGCGTTTGGTGCGCCGCGGGCGCGGCGATCTTGCCATAGCGCGGCGTTGCGTGACGCGGCGCATCCCGCCCGTGGCCGGGCGGGCACCCAAACGCACACCACGTTGGCCCTCGCCGATCGCCCCGCCGGGCGGAGCGGGGCGATGGCGAGTTCGGATGAGGAATCGATCCTGCAAGGGACGTCTTTCGCGCCTCCTCCTGACTCGCCATCGCTCCGCGCCTCTGGCGGGGCGATAGGCGAGGGCAACCGTGGTGTGCGTTTGGCTTCGCGCCAGTGGCGCACCAAACGCACACCACATTCGCGGGAGCCGCCGCCGTGCCGTCGGGTACACCGGCGCCTGCGCGCGGTAAAAAAAAGTGGGCAGCCGGCCTCCACCGGTTGCCCACGCTTGCGGCCCATTCATGACGATGGGTTTCGGCTCACTACATCGCCTTGGCCGTGGCCTCCTTGTAGGACTTCACGGTCAGCACGCCCGCGTGTTCGGTGCCTGCCGCCGTGACGGTCTTGTTGGCTTCGCCGGCGAGTTTCTTGCCTTCCTCGTCCAGGGCGACCTTCACATTGGCCCCGCCGCTGGACGGCATGATCGCCACCGCCGTGACCTCGCCCTTGGCATCCTTGGTCACGTGCACCATGCCTCTGAGCGTGACCTCCTTTCCCTCGGCCTGCCGGATGCCCGCCTGGGCGTGCGACGGTTTGCTGGCGGTGTGAGTGGCGGTTTCGGCGCGTGCGGATGGCAGGGCGGCGGACAGCCCCACCACGCACGCGATCACGGCAACGGCATACGATTTCATATTCGATCCCATCCTTGCGGTCTGATTGTGAAACGACACGAACACCCGATCTTCCTCACGTTGCACGTACTCGCGACCACCTCCCTCGGTTCTGGCGACGCCCCGCTCGCGCTGATCGCCGCATGGCGTGCGTCGCATGGAACGAGAGGGCTTTAGCAGGGAGCGTGCCACGCGGAATCAAGGCCCGCCGCGCTCGCGAGGCGCCGCCAAAGGGCGGATTTCACGGATGTGTGCGGCCGGCGGCGGCGGGCGGCCGTGCCAGCTTGTCGTCAGACCGTGCCAGAGTGTCCGGGCTGCTAGGCCGGGGTGTTCTTGATCTCTTCAGCCAGGCGCAACTCGAGGTCGTGGTCGCGCAGCGCCTGGATGACGGGGGCGATGTCGCCCTCGACAATGCGGTCCAGGCTGTAGAGTGTGAGATTGATGCGGTGGTCCGTCAGGCGGTTCTGCGGGAAGCTATAGGTGCGGATGCGCTGGGAGCGGTCGCCGGAGCCGGTCAGGGCCCGCCGCTTCTTGCCCAGCTTCTCCTCCTCGGCCTGGCGCTTGCGATCGAGGATGCGCGACTTCAGCACGGTCAGCGCCTTCTCCCGGTTGCGATGCTGGGACTTCTCGTCCTGGCACTGCACGACCAGCCCGGTGGGGAAATGCGTGATGCGCACGGCGGAGTCCGTGGTGTTGACGCTCTGGCCGCCGGGGCCGCTCGAGCGGAAGATGTCGATCCGGATTTCGTCCGGCTTGATCTCGATCTCGTCTTCGGGCTCGGCTTCGGGGAACACCGCCACGGTGGCGGCCGAGGTGTGGATGCGGCCCGCCGCCTCGGTGACGGGGATGCGTTGCACCCGGTGTCCGCCACTCTCATACTGCAGGTCGCGGTAGACGTCCTCGCCCTCCACGGTGAATACGATTTCTTTGAAGCCGCGCAGCTCGCCCGCGCTGGCGTCGATGATGCCAAGCCGCCAGCCGCGGCTTTCCGCATAGCGGCTGTACATGCGGAACAGGTCGCCCGCAAACAAGGCCGCCTCCGTGCCCCCCGTGCCCGCACGGATCTCGATGACGGCGTTGCGCGCCTCGTCGGGGTCGGGGGGCAGCAGGGCCAGGAGCAGGTCCTTCTCGAGTGCCGGCAGCGCCGCCTCCGCGTCCGCGAGCTCGGCCTTGGCGAGATCCATCAGCTCGCGATCTGACTCGCCCGAGGCCAGCAGGACGCGATGCTCCGCAGCCTCGTGCTGGACTTTGAAGAACGCGTCGGCTTTGCCGGACAGCTTGCGCAGGGCGGCGTGCTCACGTACGAGCTGCTGGAAACGTTTGGAATTGGCGGCCGCCTGGGGCGCGGACAGTTCCGCTTCCAGGCGGGGCAGGCGGGAGAGGACCCGGTCGATGTGGGATCGGTCGATCATGTCGGCTCAGGCACCCGCGCCTTGAGCGCGACGTGGCGCCCCTGCGGGATCACGGCTGGCTGGTCCTGAAAACACTTCGGGCCAGATCGCGGCGGAGCCTCGACCTGGCCCGAATCCACGCGGCGCTACTTCCGCGCGTAACGCTTACGGAACTGCTCGACGCGACCTTCCGCATCAATGAACGTCGCCTGCCCCGTAAAGAACGGGTGGCAAGCTGAGCATGTATTGATGCTCATGTCCTTGGCGGTAGACCGCGTGTGGAAAACGTGACCGCACGCGCACGTGATCGTCGCGTCCTGGTAATCGGGGTGAATGCCCTTTTTCATGGCCTTATCCTCTCGCTCTGAAAGGCAAGCAGGGTGTCACAACGGGGGGAGGGGACGCAAGCTCGAAAAGGGGTGAATTTGTTTGAATCGTTTTCCTGCGGCCCTATAGTTTTGACGTTCTGGTTCCTGTCGCGGTCATGCGCGTCGCCGGCGTCTGGTTTGCCCTGCGGGGCCGCCGGGGCGGCGCGCTGTCCGGCGCGCGGATTTGTCAAAGGTGGCATGCGAGTTTCTTGGACAACATCATGGGTGTGGCTCGGGGTGCCGTGGCTGATGGCCACGGCGGGTTGCGGCGGAAGCTATCAGAAGCATCTGGATGCCGGGTTCGCGGATCTGGCGCGCACGAACTACGTCGATGCGGCACGGCACTTTGAACGGGTGGCGCAGCGCCAGCCGCCCCAATCCACCGCCTTCTACAACCTCGGGCTGGCCTACTGGAAGCTGGGCTACACGGATCAGGCCGTCGACGCCCTCACCATGGCGGGCGATCTCGAGCACAACGACCCGCGGCCCATGCTGCTGCTCACGGAAGTGCTGCAGGACGCGAAGCGCTGGGACGAGGCGCGCAAGGTGCTGACGACGATCAGCAACGGCCTGCCGGAGCGACCGGACCTGGTGACGCGGCTCGCGCGGCTGGAGTACCGCGCGGGTAATGCCGAGCAGGCGGCGACGTACCTGGACAACGCGCTGCAGCTCGATCCATCCTATCCCCCCGCGCTCTACAACATGGCCGTGCTGGCCCGCGATCAGCAGAAGGATGCGCTGACGGCCATGCGCTTCTTCAGCCGGTTCCTCGCGGTGTCGACGGACCAGGCGCGCATTGATCGCGTGCACGAAGAGCTCGCGCGCCTGCGGCAGCCGTTCCGCCCCAAGCCCCCGGCGCCGCCGCGACCCACAACGATGGTGTCCGGGGCCGAGGCGCCCCCGCCGGCTGTGCCCGTGGCCCCTGCCCCGGGGCCGGCGCCCGTGCTGGCCCCCGTCTCGGATGCCGCCATGGCCGTGACCCTGCTGGAGCAGGCGCGCGCGTCCCTGGGGGCCGAAGCCTACGACGAAGCCCTGGTCCTGCTCGGCCAGGCGCGCGCCCGCGATCCGCGCAACGCGGACGTCCTGTGGACCACCGCGGGCCTCTATGACCAGCAGCTCGGGCAGCCGCAGAAAGCGGAGTCGATCCTGCGCGAGTTCGTCCGCCTCTTCCCGCAGGACGTGCGCGTCCTGGCCGCCCAGCGCCGCCTGGGCCTGGTCGCCGGCCATGGGGCCACGGCCTCGCCGCCGTCTCCGCCGCCGCCGACGACCACCGTCCTGATCACGCGGTCGGTCCAGTCGCCCCCGCCGACCCCGTCGACGGCCCCGTCCCGCGCCCAGGCCACGGCCCGCCAGTCGTCGCAGACCGTCTGGCGTCAGGCCCTTGACGCGCATGCCGCCGGCCAGTGGGCGGAGGCCATTCGCCTCTATGAAACCGTGCTCACGCTCGACCCGCGCTTTGCCAGCGCCGCGTTCAACCTGGGGGTCGCCTACAAGTCACAAGGCAACGTGCCGTACGCGCAGGCGGCCTTCAGCCGGGCAACAGCGATCGATCCGCGCATGGCCAAGGCGCACTACATGCTGGCGGTCGTCTATCGCGAGCAGGGCGACCGTACCAGTGCCATCGATTCCGCCAAGCGCGCGCTGGGTGTGGATCCCAACGACGACAAGACGCATTACCTGCTCGGCCTGCTCTACCGGGATTCGATGCGGTACGATCTGGCGCGGTATCACTTCAAACGGGCTGTCGAGCTGGCGCCGGATCGCGCGACGGCCGACAAGGCGCGCACGGCGTTGGCCAGCATGCCGACGCCGGGTGCCAAGCGGTAGGGGATGCCATGTTCACGGATCTTCCCGTCCCGGGATTGCTCGATGTGGTGGCGGTGGCCGTCATCGCCCTGGCGGCGCTGCGCGGATCGTTTCGAGGCATGTCGGGCGAATTGGCCGGGCTGTTCGGCAACGCGGCCGCCCTCATGGCCGGGATCGTCTGCTACCACCCGCTTGGCGACTGGCTGATCCAGCACTCCAAGTTCACGGGCCGCGCGGCCTTCGCCACCGCCTTCATCGCCATCGTCCTGGCCTGCATCATCGTCATGCTGATCCTGCGCTGGACCCTCGGGCGCGTGCTGCATGTCGTCGTGGAGGATGGCATCAACCGCACGGGCGGCGTCATCGCCGGGGTGGTCCGCGGCATCCTCTTCACGACGACCGTGTTTATTGCCATGAACCTGATTCCCCACGAGGGCTTGAACCGCCGCTTCGGGGAGGAGTCGCTGGTCGGCACGCTGGTGCAGCGCGCCACGCCGCACCTGCGCAATGTGATCGAAAACGCCGGAAACTTCGAATTTCTCTACCGCGGCGACGATTTGTAAGCCGTTACGCGATCGCGGCCGCCTGGTGCGCGGCGATCGCACGCGCCGCCGGTGGCGGGCGGTGGTCCCGGCGGCCGGCGCCGCGCGATGGTGGCGTCTCATCTGTCAGAGTGAACCATGGCCAAGCTCGTGTCCAAGCAGCAGCTGGAGGACATCCGGTTCCGCAATGACATTGTGGACGTCATCGGTGCGCACATTACGCTGCAGCGTGCCGGCTCCGCCTTCAAGGCGCTGTGCCCGTTCCACAAGGAGAAGTCGCCGTCCTTCCACGTCAACCCGCAACGCCAGATCTACCACTGCTTCGGCTGCGGCGCGGGGGGCGACGTCTACGGCTTCATCATGCAGCACGAGGGCGTGGACTTCGCCATGGCGGTCAAGATGCTGGCGCAGCGCGCCGGCGTCGTGCTCGACCTGGACGAGGGCGCGCCGGGCGAAGCGGGCGACAAGGCGCAGCTGCTCAAGATTCACGAGGGCGTGGCCCAGTTCTTCCAGCGCTGCCTGAAGGAAATGAAGTCGGCCGGGCACGCCCGGCGCTACCTCGAGACGCGCGCGCTGGACGACACTATCGTCGAGAATTTTCTCATCGGCTACGCGCCGGACCGCTGGGATGCGCTCGTGCAATGGGCCGAGAAGCACAAGTTCAGCACCGCCCACATGGAGTCGGCCGGGCTGATCCTGCACAACGACCGCCCCGACGCGCGCCATTCCCACTTCGACCGTTTCCGCAACCGCCTCATGTTCCCGATCCGCGACGAGCAGGGGCGCGTCATCGGCTTCAGCGGGCGCGCGCTCGACCCCGACAAGCAGCCCGCCAAGTACGTGAACAGCCCCGAGACGCTGCTCTTCAAGAAGAGCCGCATCCTCTACGCCATCGACCGCGCCCGCAAGCCGATCGTCGAGGCCGGCGAGGCCATCGTGTGCGAAGGGCAGATCGACGTCATCCGCTGCCATGCGGCGGGGTTCACGAATGCCGTGGCGGCGCAGGGCACCGCCTTTACGGAAGACCACGCGCGCATCGTCAAGCGCTACGCCGACAGCGTCGTGCTGGTCTTCGATCCGGACGTGGCCGGCCAGGACGCCGCCATCCGCGCGGCCGGCGTCTTCATGCAGGCGGGGCTGGCCGTGCGCGTGGCCACGCTGCCGCCGAAGCAGGATCCGGATGCCTTCATCCGCGCGGCCGGTGCCGACGCCTTCCGGGCGCTGCTCGCGCAGGCGACGTCGGCGGTACTGTTTCAAATCGAGGTGCTGGCGGGCCGCGAGGATGCGAGCAGCGATGTGGGGACGATGCGCATTGCGCGCGCCGTGCTGCAGACCGTGGCGCAAAGCCCGAATGCCGTGCTGCGCGCCAAGCTGGTCCAGGATGCGGCGACGCGCCTCGGGCTGCCGCCCGCCGCCCTGCTGGACGACCTGCAGGCGCAGAAATCCCGAGCCCGTCGCGAGCCGGAGGCGGCGCCGGCCCCGGGCCCGTCGGGCGGCATCGATCGCCCGCCGGAGGAGGTGGAGCTGTGCGCGCAGCTCTGCCACGTCGCCGACCAGCCCGGCCTGGAGGCCCTGGTCCGGACGTATCTGCCCCTGCGCCTTGTGCGTCATGCGGACTGCCGTCGCGTGGCGGAGGCCTGCCTGCAGGCGGCCGCGACCGGCACGCATATGCACAGCCTGCTGGAGGCGGACGAGGATGTGGGGCCGGCCCTGATCCAGTTTGCGGCCGCGGTCCAAAGCGCCCCCACGAAGATCCGCGGCGCGGAGCGCACCGGCCTCGATGCCGTGCGCGACATCATTCTGAAGCTTTGGCGGCGGGAGTTGAAGACACGCCGCGAGATGCTGGAACTGGAATTGAAGACCCGTCCGTCCCGCGACCAGCAGGCGCGCAGCAACCAGCTGACGCTGCACCTGAACTCGCTGAAGACCTGGGAAGACGGCGCCCCCGTCATCGAGATGGAACTCGACGAATAGGGGCGGCGCGGTGAGGCCGGAGCGATCGGAGCCGGTCTGGCCCTGTGGCAGAAGGAACGGCCTGCGGTTGCGGTGCCGCCGTGTGGCGCCTCCGCCCCGACGCGTTCACCGCCTTACCGCACGGCGATGGAGATGCCGGTTGGCGGCTGCGGGCGGCGACGGCCGCCGAGGTCGTCGATCAGGCTGGTCAGCCGCTCGATCTCCGTCGCCACGGCATCGCGACGCGCGCGCAGCACGGCCGGGTCCGCCGCAAACTCCGTGAAGCTTGAGTAGACATTGCCGGGGGAGGCCAGCAGCTGTTGGGCGGCTTCGCCAAGCGCGGGATCAGCGTCCAGTTGCGCCAGCTGATCCGCCTGCTGCTTGAGCAGGGCGAGGTAGTCGTAATCCTCCAGGCCCTCGCGGATGAGCTCCCACCGGATCGACGGCGTCGGCCCCTCCACCAGCGTCTCGCCGCTGGTCCACCGTCGCGGCGGGTACACCAGGCGCCCGTCGCCATTGCCCCAGTTGACCGGGGAGTCGACGCTGTAGCTCATCGGATCGGCCCAGGGATCCTGCGGCCGGTCGGGGTGGCGCCACCAGGTGGTGTTCCAGTAGAGCGACCCCTTCACCCCCGTGTGCCAGGCCATCCAGAACTGCACGCGCGGCTCCAGCCCGGGGTGATCGATGAAGTTGTTGGGCCAGGGCGAGCGCGGTCCCGTGGCCACGTACCACCAGATGTCGTCGCCCGCGCGGCGGCATGCGGACGCCCACTCGTCCTCGTACGCGTTGAGCAGGGGCGTCCAGATGTCCACGTGCCCGCGCAGCTCCGGCGCCCCGTGTTCCGTCAGCAGGCGGCGCAGGCGCGGCTCGACGCGGTGAATGAGGTCCATGCCCGAGTTGACGAAGGCGTAGTCGTTGGTCCCGGGTTCGTCGAACCAGTAGGCGTAGGCCTTGTCGAGCCACCCGCGCTCCGCGAGATGATCCGTCACGGCGTGCAGCGTGTTGCTGAACATGCGCTCGTACTCCGGCGTCCCCCAGTCGAACCAGAGGATCTTGCCGACGCTATGCTCCTGGCCGCTGCCGCCTGCAAAACCGGGCAGGGGCAGGCGGAAGGCATTCAGGCCGAGCTCATCGAACGCGAACCGCGCGGCCGCGTCGAAGCGCGTGAAGTCGGCGCGCACGACGATGCCGTCCACCGCGGCGTACTGGAAGTCGCCCCCGGCCAGCAGCGTGCTGCCGCCCTCGACCGGCGCCAGGCGGATGTCGTCGAACCACGTCCGGCCCAGGAGCGCGCCCGACGCGGACCAGCCGCGCGCATAGAGGTGAATGCGCAGGGCCGCAGCCGTGCTCGCGAAGTAGCGCGAGGCGAGCGTGACCTCCACGTGCTGCCACTGGCCGCTGCCGGTCTGGGGGAAATCCAGGTTGCGGCCCGCGATCCAGTTCCCGTTCGCGTCGTATTGATTCACGGAAACGAGATAGGCGTGGGCGCCGTCCGTGCGGGCGTTCCAGGACAGCGTGTAGTTCCGCGCCGGCGAAATGGGAGCCAGGTCCGCCGCGTAGGCCGCCAGGTCGGCAGTCGCACTGCTGTCCACCACTTCGAACACCAGGTTCGTGCCGGCGGGGGCGTCGGGATCGGGTGTCTGGCTGCCGCGGCCCCAGGGGGCATCGTGATAGCTGATGTCCACGCCGTCATCGCCGATGGGATCGATGGGGCTGACGCGGTGGGCCGCGCAGTCCTGCAGATAGAGGCGCAGCACCTGCAGGCGGAGTTCCGGATCGCCGTGCAGGTTGTGGTAGGCATCCAGCGTGTCGAGATCCATCCCGTACGCCGTTCGCATCGCCGGCTCGCGCGGCAACGCAAAATCCCAGACGTGCAGGCGCAGGGGGATCACCAGCGGCGATCCGCTGGCGAGTTCAATCTGAATCTGGCCCGTGTAGTCGCCGGGCGAGGTTTCGCCCGGAACGTTGAGTGTCACCCACAGCGGTTGCTGTCGGCCCGCGGCGAGGACAAGCGGGCCGACCAGCGCCGGCAGCGGATCGGGGATCATGCCCTGCAGCGACTCGCTGTCGGTCGGCGCCGTGACGTTCACATAGGCGACTTCCCGGATCGAGAACGTCACGGCCGGGCTCTGTGTCGTTTCTACATGACGCAAGGCTGAGAATGTCACCTGGCGCAGGGAGTTGGTCTGATCGGGGAGCAGGACGAGCTGAAACGCTTCGGACTCCCCGCGGGCGGCGGACACGGAGACCTCCGTTTCACGGGGGGCGTCGGCCTGTAGAATGGCGCTGCGGCGGACCTTCTCCTCGGGAGGCGCGCGCCAGACCCGGAGGGCGCCGGACGGCACCAGCCAGGCGCCCGACAGTGGCCTGGGCCCGAAGGACAGACTGTCGAACCAGCCGCTGCCCTTGAGGCTGCCCGAGGTGGTCCAGGCGACCGGGCGGAGGAAGACGCGGACGGACGCGCAGTTCGTGCTGAGCGCGTTGATGACGTAGCGGACGGGGGACCAGGCGGGGCCCGCCGTGACCGGAAAGTCGTGATTCAGGCCGCTAATCCAGTTTCCGCCCGCATCGTACTGATTCACGGAGAGCTGCATGACCTGGCCGCTCGCCGCGGCGCGGACCCAGCCGTCGAGCTGGTACATGCCATCCGAGGAGCGCGTCACGGGGATCAGGCCGGTCATGGCGGTGACGCTCAGATCGGTGCGGTCATCGTCCACGCGCAGGCAGGCGGCTCCCGCGCAGGGAAGCTCGCTGGTGACCGTGCCACCCGTCCAGCCCGTGCGGCCGGATTCAAAGCCGCCATTGGTCAGCAGGGAGGCGCACCAGGCCCGCCCGGGGTGACAGGCGAGCACCGCCGCGGCCACCCACATGGCTAGCATGCGACCCGTCGGCCATGTGTCGTGGTACAGCATGATGGCGTCCTGTGAAATAAGCACAATTCGTGCCAGTGGTGCAGGTGTCGCGGGAGAGCATAGCGAACCCGCCCTGCCGCTTCAAGCTAGCCTGTCGCGAGGCCGGAGGGTAAGGTTCAGGGCAGGGGATCACCGCCGCCACGGAAGGCCGCGCGCCTCGTCGAGAGCCGGCCCAACCGTGGCATCCGGGGCTGCCCCATGTCTGATAACCCCGTGCACCAGTCGCCATTCGTCAAAATATCATGAATGCAAGCCACGCCCCCGCGAATCCGCTGGCCGACCGTCTGAACAATTTTAACCAGGCGGTTCGCCGCGAGGCACTCCTGGAGCTGGCCACGGCGTCGGGGAGCGCCGCCCCGGCGACCGGATCCAACGTCAACATGCACGCGCACTCGTTCTTCTCCTTCAACGCGGACGGCTGGTCGCCATCGCGCGTGGCGTGGGAGATGCGGCAGGCGGGCCTGTACGCCGCGGGCCTTTGCGATTTCGACGTGCTCGACGGCGTCGTGGAGTTCCTGGATGCCGGCCTCGCGCTGGGACTGCGGACGGCCGCGCACATCGAAACGCGCGTCTTCCTGGCGGACCTGCAGGACGTCGAGATCACGTCGCCGGGCGAGCCGGGGGTGACCTACATCATGGGCGCGGGGTTCGTGGCGCTGCCGGCGGGCGGCACGCGCGCGGCGGCGGGGCTGGCCGGCTACCGGGACCGCGCCCGCGCGCGCAACGTGGCGCTCATCGCGCGCATCAATGCAAAGCTGCCGGACGTGGCGATCGACTACGCGCGCGACGTGCAGCCCCTGACGCCGGGCGGCAACGCCACCGAGCGGCACATCATCCGCGCCTACGCGACCCGCGCGCGCGCCGCGTTCGGCGGAGAGGCGGCCGTGGCAGCCTGCTGGGCGGGCGTGCTGGGCAAGCCGGCCGCGGACGTGGCTGAACTCGTGCGCGACGAGCCGCGCTTCGAGGAGGCGCTGCGCGCGCGGCTCATCAAGCGCGGCGGCATCGGCTACGAACAGCCCTCCGCCAGCACCTTCCCGGCCGTGGGCGACTTCACCGCCTGGGTGCGCGCCTGCCGCGCGCTGCCCATGATCACCTGGCTCGACGGCACGTCCGGCGGCGAGCGCGATCCGCGGGCGCTCCTCGATTGCCTGACGGGGCACGGCTGCGTGGCCATCAACATCGTTCCGGACCGTAACTGGAACCTCAAGAACCCCGAGGAGCGCGCCTTGAAGATTGCCAACCTGCGTGCGCTCGTGGGCGAGTCGGAGCGGCGGCACCTGCCGATCAACATCGGCACGGAGATGAACCGGCAGGGCCTGCCCTTCGTGGACGATCTCGACGGCGAGGCGCTGCGCCCGCACCAGGACGCCTTCCGGCGCGGGGCGCAGATCATGGTCGGCCACAGCCTGCTCCTGCGCTACGCGGATTACGGCTACGTCGACGCCGCCGCGGCGGCCGACTTTCCGGATCTCGCCAGGCGCAACGCGTTCTTCGCCGCCGTCGGCGCCCTCCCGCCGATGGACGCCGCGCAAGCGCGCCAGCTCCGCGACCTCGGCCCCGCCAAGGCCCTGGCCTGGTTCCGCGCCGCCGTCCGGTGACAGGCAGCGGGCCGAACGGGCACGAGGATTCACCACGAAGGTCGCGAACCGCACGAAGGGGCTGACCCCCAACCCTGCGTGAATGTCGGGCTCGTCGCGGGTTGAACGTGGACAGGCCACCGCTGATCAGCGGCAGCTACTCCCGTCCGGGCTTCGCCGACAAAGGCGTGACGGAAGGAGACGATGGGATGGGTGACCAGATGGACGCATTCATGCTCGTGTTGACCAGGAGGACGGCATTTGACGGGCATACATCGGGTGACCAGAGACGAAAATAGGCGCGTGAGGTGCCGGGCGGAAGCGGCATCGGCACGCTATTGGAATAGAGGCCGTCGGCATATTCCACGACCAGGGTGTTGCTGCCGGAGGAAGCTTGCTTGATGGAAACGACCGGGTTGGTCATGAACGGGTACGGAACAAACTCCTCGTTGATTGTCAAAACGCCCTCGCCGACGCTGCCCCTGTACGTCTTGCCGTTGGTCGTCAGCGAACCCGACAAGTCGTCGTGGTATGTGTAGTAGTGATTGGTGGAAAAGATCGGCGCACTTGTGATCCAGGGAGCGCTATCGCTTGGTGGCCCATCATGGGCCTGTATTCGAAACGGGTAGTTCGTTTGCCCCATCCACGTGACGGTCAGCGTCAACTGGAAGGTCTGAGGGTCAAGCGCGGCGTTGACGATCTTGAATGCGCTTTCCCAGTCCTGCGGGGGGCCGGCGGGGGCGCGGATCCCTGCAGCAAGCGCCAGGAGCACGACGAGTCGGATGGCCTTCATGGTGAGCCCTCTGTCTGCGCCTCTCATGGCCGGCTTTGACGCCTCGTCCGCGCGGATTCAAGTCTCGCGTCACTGCGGTGGTCTGGCCGATGCGGTTGTTGGGCGCGCGGCTTCAGCGTGATGCGGACGGAGGTGATGCCGCGGGCGGGGACGGTGACCGTCACCTTGCGGCCGGCGACCCTGGCGGTTGACGCGGCCAGCGGGCGCTCCATGAGGTCGGTCTCGCAGGCCGCTGCCGGCGCGGGCAGCAGCGTGGGGTGCAGCGTGACCGTGGCGCGGGCGGCCTTGCCAGTGGCGTTGAACATCCGCAGCAGCAAGGCCCCTTCGTCCTCGACCTGCTTCATGCCGCAGAGGATGACGCTGCCGGGCGCGACATGCACGAACTGCGCCGTGGCGGGCAGCGGTCCGGCGTGCACGTCGGTGCTCACGACGCGCAGGGCGCGATTCAGGGCCACGCCCTCGCGGATCGCGTCCGGCACGCTTAGCGGCGCGGCCAGCGGGCGCAGCGCCAGGCGGATGTCGTGCTGTCCGATTTCGGGGAGCTTGTCCGGATCGTAGCTGCTGCGGATGAGCGAGAGCCGCAGCGTGTTGCCGTCCAGCGAGTGGCCGTACTTGCAGTCGTTCATCAGCAGGCACCCGGCGGTGCGCGCGCCGATCTTGCCGGTCACCTGGACCCAGTGCTGCGACGGCGTTTCTTCGCGGTTGTTCAGGGACCGGTCGATGCTCCCGAAGGGAATCTCGTACTGCGCCGTGACGTGCTGCATGGCCAGGGGCAGCGTGAAGTTCAGGACGGGAATGCCGGTCTCCGGGGTGCCGCGTTCGAACCACGTGCCGCGGATGGTCAGGTGCAGCCGCGGGTCGTCGGCGCGCAGTTCGTAGCCGATCGTGAACTCCGACTGGCGCACGCGCAGGCGCGCCTCGATCGTGGCCTTGTAGGGCCCGGCGTACGTGCGCCGCAACGCGACCAGCTCGGGATACTCGGCCGGGCGTCCGGGATGCTCGATGAGCCAGGCCGACATCGCGTGCGGTCGCTCCACCTCGAATTCCAGCGCGGGGGCGGGGCGGTCGGGCGTGATGGGCGCCAGCCCGCTGGCCTTGTCCAGCAGGCGGCGGATGCCACCCGTGGTCGGGTCGAGGTCAACCCGGATCCATTCATTCTCCAGCCCTTCGGCACTGCGCTCCGTGATCAGGTACGCACAGTGGTGCGGCTTGCCAAGTTGACGAGCGCGGGCGTTGGGGGCATGGGAGGCCGGCTGCTCGGGGTCATCCTCGCTGACGGTGTACATGGCATAGCCCAGCCCGGGTACGCGCGCGGGAAACGCGATCAGGGCGTGGTCGTGGCCCCAGTAGGCGCCGCCGCCGAGCACCTGTGCCGGCAGCCGCGTGCCGTCGGGCAGCCGCACGGAGAACGCGCGCCCCTTGAGCGGCGGCGTGCCCGCCGGGCCATTGTCCCAGATGGCGGCCTCAACGACTTCGTCCCGGTCGTGGGTGGTCGGATTGAAGATCATCAGCGGCACGTCTCCCTGGCCGGCGGTGCGGTCGGCGTTGGAGAAGCCACCGTCCTGAGTCCCCATGCCGACGCCCGCGCCGATCGAACTGCGCAGGCGTGAGGGGGGCGTGGCGGGCGCCGTCGCGGGCGCCGTGGCGGTCGTATCGATCCGCGAGGCGAGCAGGCGCAAGGATTCCGTTTCGGCCTGCGAGGCGTTGGCCACGGTTTCCTGGTAGAGGCCGTGGGCATGTGTACGGGTGTCCATGATGCCGGAGCCGGGCAGGATATCGTGGAAGTGCGTGAAAAGCACGTTGCGCCAGGCCTGCTCGAAACGGGCGAACGGGTACGGCCCGTCGGCGGCGAGCCAGACGAGGCTGGCGGCGGTCTCGGCATCGAGGAGCCGGTTCTCGCCGTGGCGGTTGGCCTTCTTGATGAGCGACTGCGTCGTGTAGCAGCCGGTGACCTCGACGTTCAGTTCGCCCGTGACCACCGGCAGGGCCTTCGCCTGGGGGGCCACGGTGTCGAAGTACGCGCGCGCCGTCGAAAAACGGATGGCGGGGAAGATCGGCCAGCGATTCATCTCGAGGATCTGCTCGAGGTCGCGCCGGGTGGGGCCGCCGCCGTGGTCGCCGACGCCGTAGACGAACATGGCGTCGTGCAGGGAGGTCTCGTGGGTGAAGGCGAGCATCTCGCGGAGCATGTCGGGGGTGATGGCGCCGTTGTACCCGGCGCGGGCGCGGGAGTCGTTGCGCACGAGGACGCGGGAGCCGTCGGGCCCGACCCACCAGAACATCCAGTGCTTCTCCTTGAGTTGGTCGCCGGGGCGATGCAGGTAGAGGTAGGTAACGCCGCCGCGCGCGAGGTAGGTGGGGACGGAGGCGGGGTGGCCGAAGGTGTCGGGCGCCCAGTCGATGGGCACGTCCTCGGCGGTGAGGCCGAAGAGCTTGTGCAGGTAGCGGCGCGTGTAGAGCAGGTGGCGGCAGAGGCTCTCGGCCCCGGCGAGGTTTTTCTCGCATTCGACCCAGTGGCTGGCGGTCACTTCCCAGCGGCCTTCCCTGACGCGCGCGGCCACCTGAGCCAGGAGGTCGGGACGATACTGCTCGAGGATGGCGTAGATGCTGGCCTGGCTTTGGGAGAAGCGGAATTCGGGATACTCGGTCATCAGGCGCAGGATGGTGCCGACCGTATCGACGACGACGGCGACGGTCTCGGGCCAGGACCACATCCAGTTCATGTCGATGTGCGCGTGGCCGACGCAGTGGATCGTGTAGGCCTTGGCGGCCTGGGCGAGGGGGGCGAGCGTGGCCTCGGCCTGCGCGACGGCGCGGCGGGTGGCATCGAGGCTGCCGGTGGCAATGGCGCGCTGGACCTGTTGTGCCGCACGGTCAATGAGTGGCTGCCAAGTGCGGCGTTTGGCGGGGTGTCGCTCGCACAGGGCGCGGGCGAAGGCAAGTTGGGCGTCGATGCGCTCAACGGTGTGCTGCAGGTGTGCGGTGGCAAGGTCCAGAGCGGCTTGCTGTTTTGTATTCATGGTGGGTGTGGAAACCATAGCGCCCCGCCCAAGCGCCGCGCAACGCTGGAATGCCGGGGGGCCGGGGCGGGGACTGGGGCGTGTGTCGCGAATGGGGAGCGCGGTTGGTGCGCAACGGGCGGGGCGAATCCACGGCAACTCGAGGATCAGCGCGGCAAATCCGGACAGGAACAGGAGCACCAGCAGCGCGCCGGTGCGCTGCTATTCCCGCTCCCTCACGTAGTAGAGATAGTCCATCTCGGGCACCGGCAAGCCGAGGCGGCTGATGACGGCGGAGATTTGTCCACGGTGATGGGTGCCATGGTTAAAGAGGTGCATGAGCGTCTTGTCGACCGGTGTCCGGCACGGTGTGCCGGTGGTCGTGCAATATTCCAGCATGTCCGCAAAGCGGGTTTCGGGCTGCGCCTCAAGCAGGGTCAGCCACGCGTCGCCCTGGTGGTAGAGGGCCTGCTCCAGTTGCGTCCGGTCCGTTTCCAGTTCCTGGTCAAGCCCGGTGACGGCGAACACGGTGCCGGCGAAGCGGCTGTACCAGATGCGGTCGGCCAGCAGCAGGTGGTTCAGGGTGCCGTGGATGCTCTTGAAGAAAAGCCCGTGATCCGCGCGATAATCGGCATCGGACACCCTGTTGAGCGCCTTGTAGAGCACCTCAAATGCCCAGCGGTGGTAGCGGCACGACGAGAGAAAATGCGCTTTCATGCGAACTCCGCCAACACGGTCTCAGGTTTTGTCGACCCGTTGCGCGCGTCCGATGGGCGGGCGGCGCGCGTCCGGCCCCCGCTGTCGCTTACACCGAGTAGGTCGAGGCGGCGGTCTTGCCCCCCGTGCCTGTCCAATCGGTATGGAAGAACTCACCGCGCGGGCGGTCGATGCGCTCGTAGGTGTGCGCGCCAAAGTAATCGCGCTGGGCCTGCAGCAGGTTGGCGGGCAGCCGTTCGCAGCGGTACGAGTCGTAGTAATTGAGCGCCGTGCCCATGGCCGGGATCGGAATGCCCAGTTTCACCGCGGTCTTGATCACGTTGCGCCAGGCCGACTGGGCCTTGGTGATGACCTTACGGAAGTACGGGTCCAACAGCAGATTCGCGAGGTCAGGCTGCTTGTCGAAGGCCGACTTGATATCGCTCAGGAAGCGGGCTCGGATGATGCAGCCGCCGCGCCACATGAGGGCAATCTCTCCGAAGTTCAGGTTCCATTTGTATTCCACCGAGGCCGCGCGCAGCAGCTGGTAGCCCTGCGCATAGGAGCAGATCTTGGCGGCATAGACGGCATCGTGCAACTGGCCGATGAACGTCTTGCGGTCGCCGCGGAAGGTGCTGCGAGGGCCCTTGAGCTTCTTGCTGGCGGCGACGCGCTCATCCTTGATGGCCGAGAGGCAGCGAGCATAGACCGCCTCCGTCACCTGCGGCGTGCCAACGCCCAGATCGAGCGCCGCGACCGACGTCCATTTGCCGGTGCCCTTCTGGCCGGCCGTGTCCAGGATCAGGTCCACCATGGGCCGGCCGGTGTCGGGATCAACCTTGGCCAGAATGTCGCGCGTGATTTCAATCAGGTAGGAGTCGAGCACGCCACGATTCCACTCCGCAAAGACGACCTGCATCTCGGCGGCGCTCATGCCCAGCCCCTGGGACATCAGCTGATAGGCCTCGCAGATGAGCTGCATGTCCCCATACTCGATGCCGTTGTGCACCATCTTGACGAAGTGGCCCGCGCCATCGGCGCCGACCCACTCGCAGCAGGGGGTGCCGTCGGCCACCTTGGCGGCGATGCTCTGGAAGATCGGTTTCACGTGCGGCCAGGCATCGGCATTGCCGCCCGGCATGATCGAGGGGCCGCGCAGCGCGCCTTCCTCGCCGCCGGATACGCCGGTGCCGATGAAGAGCAGGCCCTTGGCCTGCAGCTCGCGCGTGCGGCGGATCGTGTCGGGGTAATGGCTGTTGCCGCCGTCGATGATGATGTCGCCGGGCGTCAGGTGCGGGATCAGCATGGCGATGAATTCGTCCACCGCCTTGCCCGCCTTGACCATCAGCATGACGCGCCGCGGCGCACGCAAGTTGGCGGCGAGCTCCGCGATGGTGTGGCAGCCGATGAGCCGCCTGCCCTTGCCGCGGCCGTTCACAAAACCGTCAACCTTACTCACCGTGCGGTTGAAGCACGCCACGGTGTAGCCCTTGCTTTCCATGTTCAGGATGAGGTTCTCGCCCATGACGGCGAGACCGACGACGCCGATATCTGCCTGTTGTTGCATGTGTGTGCTCCTCTAAACGCCGCTGTACGCAGAAAACCCGCCATCGACTGGCACCACGACGCCGGTCACGAACTTGGAGGCGTCAGAGACGAGCCAGAGCAGCGCGCCGATCAAGTCCTCCGGATCGCCAAAGCGGCGGAGCGGGGTGTGGGCGATGATCTTTTCGCCGCGCGCGGTCAGCCCGCCCTTGGCGTCGGTGAGCAGCGCGCGATTCTGATTCGTGAGGAAGAAGCCCGGCGCTAGCGCGTTGACGCGGATCCCGACCTGGGAGAAGTGCACGGCCATCCACTGGGTAAAGTTGCTGACGGCAGCCTTGGCGCCGCTGTAGGCCGGAATCTTCGTCAGGGGGCGGAAGGAGTTCATGGAGGTGATGTTGATCACAACGCCCTGCTTGCGATCTGCCATGCCGCGGCAGAACACCTGTGACGGCAGGAGGGTGCCCTGGAAGTTCAGGTTGAAGACCTGCGCGATACCCGCGGGGTCCAGATCGAAGAACGTCGTGGTCGAGCCGGCCGGGGCCGCGAGATCCGCGGGATCCAGGTACTCCTTGGAGGTCGTTCCCTTGGGATGGTTGCCGCCGGCGCCATTGATCAGGATGTCGATCGGCCCCAAGTCTTGCTCGATGCGGGTGCAGGCGGCCTGTACTTCGGCCTTCTCCAGCACGTTGAAGGCGACCGCGATGGCGGTTCCGCCGCTCGCGCGAATCTCGTCGACGACGGCCTGCGAGGTATGGGCGCGGAGACTGCAGACGGCGACGCGTGCGCCGCAAGCGGACAGCGCCTTGGCCATGCATGCGCACAAGATGCCACCCCCACCGGTGATGACCGCTGTTTTTCCTCTTAGATCCGGTTTCAATGGCAGTTGCATGGTCATATCCGGAGCCCCCAGCACGTGTCACGTGTTCCCGTTCAGCTTCGACGACACAAAAGGAAGAGTTTAGCAGCCGTAAGGGGGGCGTCAATGCGGACAGCGCGCGCGGCGATTCCAGAGCGGGTTGGCAACCCGGCCAGAATTGGAATCACGGGATGGGGGGAACAGGGGGGGCAGGGGTTTCCCTCAGGACGTTAAGGGTCTGTCCCTAACGGAGCGCGGTGGCGCAGAGGCGCGACGCTTGCGCCTTGCACAGGGGCCATATGGCGTGCTCCCATTTCGGGTGCGGTTACCATGTCATTGACATTCCTCTGCTTACTTTTCATAATTTAGCTGAGACTAATTTATTAATATTTCATCGGTATAACTATGTTGTCGCAATCGGTTGAGAATTTCCTCAAGGCCATCTATGACTTGCAGAAGGGGGATCAGTGGGTGGCGACGTCGGCGTTGGCTGAGCGCCTGAAGCAGAAGCCCGCTTCCGCGACCAACATGGTCCAACGTCTGGCCCGCACCGAAGGCCAGCTCGTGGAGTATGTCCCTTATCAAGGCGTACGGTTGACCGATACCGGCACGAAAGTTGCACTCGAGATCATCCGCCACCACCGCCTGATTGAGCTGTATCTCACCCAGGCCCTCGGCCTCCCTTGGGATCGCGTACATGACGAAGCTGAAAAGCTCGAGCACGTCATTTCCGAAGAGCTGGAAGACCGCATGGCTGCCGCCCTCACGGACACCCGCTTTGACCCGCACGGCTCTCCCATTCCCACCAAGGACGGCCACATCAAAAAGAACGACGCGATCCTGCTCGCAGACGTTCCCGTCGAGGCCTCCGTGCGCATCGTCGAGGTCCACGACCACGATGCACGACTCCTCCGCTATCTTGGCGATCTCGGCCTCTATCCCGGCGCCGCGTTCACCGTGATCGGCCGCGAACCCTTCAGCCACGCCCTGCAAATCCAGTTCGGTGACCGGCGCCTGCACTTGGGGGAAGATGCACTGGCGCACATTTGGGTAACGATCACCATCTCGGCGGTGCCCGTCGCCGGCACGCCGGCGCAGGAGCTCCCATGACCCCCCCACGGCGTGGCTTTCATTCACGCGCTGTGTGGGGGAGTCTGCGGCTGCTTGTCCTGTCCTTGCCCGTCGGCTGTGGACGCCAATCCGCGGAACCAGCCGCGCCGTCCCCCGCCGCGCCGGTGGCCAGTTCGGTGCGCACGTACCCCTGCACGGTCGTCGCCACCGGCCGCGCGGATGAACAGGTTTCTGCTTGTCCCTGCCTTGCGCTGCGCCATACTTCCTTCACCGCGCGAGGATGACGGTGTAGCGAACAAGGCGGGGCTTCCTATGGCGATCGTCAAGTGTCCGTCGTGCGGCGGTCTTGTCAAAGTTCCGGAGCCGAAGACCGGCCTGTGGTGGGGCCTGGGCTGCCTGATGGTGGCCCTCGCGATGCCGGTTATCGTCGCGGTCGTGGGCCTGCTGGCCGCCATCGCCATTCCGTCGTTCGTCAAGGCGCGTGACACCTCCCAGGTCAAGGCGTGCATCAATAACATGCGCATCCTCGACGCGGCAAAGGAACAGGCGGCCATGGGGCGGGGGCTCGAGGTGGGGGATGTCCTGACCGAGGATGATGTGTCTCCATTCGTCAAGGGCGGCTTTGCGGGACTCGTTTGCCCGCGCGGTGGACATTACGCGATCAATCTGCTGGGTGAGGATCCCGCTTGCTCCGTGCACGGTTCGCTGTCGGCGTCTTCGAAGCCGCGGCCCCGCCACGAGCCGGACGTTGAAAAGGCCGAGCCTTAGCGTCGCCTCGCGCGTCGCGATCTGAGGTGGTGGTCGATGGACGACTTGGCTCGCGGGACAAGAGCACCTGGCCTCAACGGATCAGCGGGTGAGCGGCTGCAAAACCGCTGGCCCGCGTCTTTGTCACGGTGGTAGTATCCGCCCATGCACATCAGCACCAACCCAGTCCGGCAGGCGCTATTGGATCGCACCGTTTCCTTGGGGTCCTGGGTGCAGATCGGTCACCCTGCGGCGGCCGAGGTGCTGGCCACGGCCGGCTTCGACTGGGTGGCCGTCGATTGCGAACACACGGAGATTGGCATCGACACCTTTGGCGCCGTTGTTCGCGGCCTGCACGGGCGGGGCAGTGTGCCTTTCGTGCGGGTGCGGGAGAACGACACGCTTGCCATCCGCCAGGTGCTGGATCTTGGCGCGCGCGGCGTGATTGTGCCGCTGGTCAGTTCAGGTGCCGAGGCCGAGGCCGCGGTGCAGGCTGCCAAGTATCCGCCGCGCGGCGTGCGCGGCTACGCCTTTTGTCGCGCCAACGATCACGGTGCGCACTTTGATGACTACGTGCGCAACGCAAACGACGACACGGCCGTTGTGGTCATGATCGAATCCCGGCAGGCGGTGGAGCATATTGACGACATTCTGCAGGTGGAGGGCGTCGATGGTATTTTCGTCGGGCCATACGACTTGAGCGGTTCCTATGGCCTCCCGGGTCAACTCGATGCGCCGCCGATGAAGGACGCGTTCGACAAGGTGCTCGCGGCCTGCAGGCGGCACGGAAAGGCGGCAGGGTTGCACGTGGTCAAACCTACGGCCGAGGCCATTGAGCGCGCCGTGCGGGCTGGGTTCACTTTCCTCGCGCTCGGCATTGACACGATCTTCATCGACCAGGGCGCCCGCCAAGCCCTGCAGGTTGCCCGGGGCGCGTAAGCCGCGGGACGCCGTGGCTGCTGATTGGCCCCTGCGGTCGGGCGTGGTGCCGATGCGTGTAACTGGGCTTTTCTGTCCCGGTCTTCCCACTTGTCTTTAAAGCGGGGGATCGCTAAGATGCGTCATAATGTCCCTGATAGTTGCCCTGCCTGCTGAATAATTTCCGGCGTTCGTGATTCGTAACGTATTATGAAATCGGGCTTTGTAGAGAAACTGCTGAATCGCCTGGACCGCCTGGACCGGGAGAGTCTGCAAACAAATTTCCTGCGTTTGGTCGAGGAACGGGGACTGCTTGAGACCATATTCCAATCCATCCAAGAAGGCATTATCGTCGTCGACCGTGAAGCCAAACTGACCTATGCGAACCGCGCGGCCGAGTCGTTGATCGGGTTTTCGTTCGAGCAGTTTGAGGGGCGGCCGATCTCGCGTGCGATTCGGGATATCGACTGGGA
The DNA here is from genome assembly GCA_021413965.1 of Lentisphaerota bacterium. Taxonomy (GTDB): domain Bacteria; phylum Verrucomicrobiota; class Kiritimatiellia; order UBA8416; family JAIOPI01; genus JAIOPI01. Next base: position 122,483 of record JAIOPI010000040.1, read on the forward strand.
ACAGATTCTTGATGTCGAAGACGGGCGCTGGTCCCGGCTGATCAGCCGGGAATTGGAGATCACCTATCCTCAGCATCGCTTTGTGAGTTTCTACGTGGTGCCTCTGGCGATGGAAGGCGAGGGGGGGGGCGGGGCCGTGATTATCCTGCGCGATGTGACCCACGAGCGCAAGGAAGAGGCCGACCTGGTGGAGTCCGAGCGGTTGAATGCCGTCAAGTTGTTGGCCGCCGGCGTGGCGCATGAAATCGGCAATCCGCTCAATGCCCTCAATATTCATCTCCAGTTGCTGGACCGTGAGATGCGCCACCTGCCGGATGAGTGGCGCGAGCCATTGCGGGAACTTGTGGCCGTAGCCGTTGCCGAAACCCGCCGCCTGGATCTGATCATCACACAATTTCTCAAGGCGCTCCGCCCTTCGGCGCCCGATCTGGCGCTGGTCAGCATCGAGTCCCTGCTCAAGGAGACGCTGATGCTCATGCGCCAGGAGATCCAGAACCGGTCGATCGACGTGCGTGTGGATCAGCCGGATTCCCTGCCGAAGATTCCGGTGGATCGCGACCAGATCAAGCAGGTCTTCTTCAATCTCATCAAGAATGCCATCCAGGCGATGCCCGACGGCGGCAAGCTGGGGGTCTCCTTGTCACTGTCAGATCGCTTCCTGATGATTGCCATCCAGGATACGGGTTCCGGCATCCAGCCGGAGGACTTCAGCCGCATTTTCGAGCCTTACCACACGACCAAGAGCGAAGGATCCGGGCTGGGGCTGATGATTGTTCAGCGGATCGTGCAGGACCACGGTGGCGAGATCGAGGTCCAGAGCAAGCCCGGGGAGGGGACGCGGTTCACGGTGCGGCTGCCGCTGGCGGAGCGGCGCGTGCGGCTGTTGAACGCGTCGCCGTCTGCACCCGTGCAAGAGGTGTCATGAAGAAAGAGAAGCCGACGGTTCTGATTGTGGATGACGACAAGCACACCCGTGATGGATTGAGCCGGGCGCTGCAGCGCGAGTATGACGTGCGCCTGGCGGAAAGCGGCGAGCGCGCGTTGGACCTCCTGAATGGCGGTGACGTCGACATCCTTCTTAGTGACATCCGGATGCCCGGCATGGATGGGCTGACCCTGTTGCAGCGCGCCCAGGCCCGTCACCCCGGCCTCATCAGCATTCTCCTGACGGCCTATGGCAGCGTGGAAACGGCGGTGGAGGCGATGAAACGAGGGGCACATGATTTCCTGATCAAGCCGGTGAACCTCGACCATCTCGATCTGCTGCTCAAGCGCGCCCTTCGAACGCGGCAGGTCGAGAGTGAGAACGCTCGCCTGCAGGAGCAACTGGACGACAAGTTCGGCCTGGAGCACATGGTGGGCAATGCGCCGGTCATGCGGCAGCTTTTCGACGTGATCCGTCAGGCGGCGCCGACGCAGGCCACCGTGCTGATCCAGGGAGAGAGCGGCACCGGCAAGGAATTGGTGGCGCACGCAATCCACCGGTTGAGCACGCGGGCGCGCGGGCCGTTCGTGGCCGTGCACTGTGCGGCGCTTTCGGCCAGCCTGCTGGAAAGCGAGCTGTTTGGTCATGAGAAGGGGGCCTTCACGGGGGCCCTGTCCCGGCGTCGCGGGCGCTTTGAACTGGCGGATGGCGGCACGCTGTTTCTGGATGAGATTTCCGAGATCGACGCTTCGGTGCAGGTGAAGCTGCTGCGCGTGCTCGAGGAGCACCAGTTCGAGCGCGTGGGCGGTGACGAAACGGTGGAGGTGGACATCCGCCTGGTGGCGGCGACGAACCGGGACTTGAAGGCCCGGGTGGCCGAGGGCAAGTTCCGCGAGGACTTGTTCTTCCGCCTCGACGTGGTCAATGTCCAGCTGCCTCCGTTGCGCGACCGCCTCGAAGACGTGCCGTTGCTCTGCGACGGGTTTATCAAGGAGTTCAGCCAGAAAAACCAGAAGGCGGTAGAGGGCATCACGGCCGATGCCGTCAACGTGCTGGCGGCGCACCATTGGCCGGGCAACGTGCGCGAGCTGCGCAACACCATCGAGAAGATGGTCGTTCTGGCGCGCGGGCCCAAGCTCACCCCGCGCGACATTCCGCCCTATATCCGGGATGCCGTGCAAGCGTCGGGCGTGAAGGCGACCGACGTGCGGGTATCTGGCGGCGGCGATATGCCGGACTCGCTTGCCGGTGCCGAGCGGACCATGATCATGCGGGCCTTGCGCAAGCATGGCGACAGTCGCACGCGGGCCGCCGAGGAACTTGGCATCAGCCGCCGCACGCTGCATCGCAAGCTGAAGCAATACCGCGACCTGGACGACGCGCCCCCCACGGGGCTGGAGCGTCCGGACGCCACGAAGGAGTAGCCGTGGACATCCAAGAACGCGTTCAGACCTTGGTGTACAGCTTGGGCGAAGGCCTGGGGCGCGCGTGCTTGCGCGGCCTCATCGCCGCGGTTGTCGTGGTGCTGGTGCTCGGTCTCTATGTGGCGCAGCAATTTCGCGGGCTGCGCGAGGGGGCAAGCATGGAGTGGGCTCAGCTGGGGCGGAACGTGGCGGCTGGGCGCGGATTCACCACGGACTGCCTGCGACCGGTGGACGCGGCGTTGCTGTCGCGTGCGACATCGCCGGAGAGTCTTGGAGCCGGGTTGCCGGATTTGCGCCACGCGCCGGCCTACCCCGCTTGGCTGGCCTTGGGATTCCGGCTGTGGCATCCCGCCGCATCGGGACACGCCGCGCACCAGGCGCTCGCAGCCGAAAGGCGGGTCGTGCTGCCGCTGGCGTTTGTGTGCCTGGTGCTGTGCGGCATGCTTGTGATGGCCGTGGGCGAGCGGCTGTTCGATGCGCGCGTCGGCACCACGGCCATGGTCGTGTTTGCCATTTCGAGTGGCGTGCTCGCGGCCGGCATTTCGGGTGGCCCCGCCCCGCTTGAGATGATGCTGACGACGGCGTCGGTGGCCTCTCTCCTGGCGGCGTGCGGCCTGCGCGCCAAGCAGGCGCATGCTGTGGCCTGGCTGCCGTTCATTGTGCTTGGCGGGCTCTGTGCAGGCGCTGCGGCCCTGACGGCGTATCGGCTCTTCGCTCTGGTGGTGGTTGGGGTTGTCCTGCTGCGACAGGGGTTCGTGCGCTGGCGCGGGCTGGTCGTGGCGTTGTTTCTGATAGCGGCGTTGGGTGTGGTGGCGCCGTGGATGGTGCGCAACATCCAGGCCTGCGGGAATCCATTCGGCTTCGCCCCGCACGCCACATTGAATGGCACGACGTTGGTGGATGCGGTGGACGGGTGGGATCGCCTGCGCGTGCCGGCGGCCGGCGAGTCGCGGGATGTGGTGTGGGCGTTGTCGCGAAAGGTGGCGCACAATTTCGGTGAGCTTTACCGGCAGGGGCTCCCGGCGCTGGGGGACGGGCTGGTGATGGCCTTCTTCTTCGTCGCGCTGTTCTACCGGTTTGAGGAGGATCTGGCGGGTGGGCTGAAATGGGCGCTAATGCTGGGGCTTGCGCTCTGCATGACGACGGCGGCCTTCGGCCAGCCCTCGGCGCGCGACCTTGTGTCATTCCTGCCGCTCGTGATTGTCGTGGGGGTCGCGCTGCTCTACAAGTTGCTGGATCAGGCGTTGTTCCTGACGGATGACATCCGGCAGGCGATCGTCATCGCGTGGGTGGCGCTGGCGGCGATCCCGCTGCTGCTGACGTTGGCCGGGCCATCTGCGAGGCGCCCGTATCCACCTTATGCACCGCCGTTCGTCGAGTATGTGTGCGGGCTGCTGAAGCCGGGAGAAATCCTGGCGACGGACATTCCGTGGGCCGTGGCGTGGTACGGCGGCCGGTCGGCCATGCTGTTGCCGCGCACGTCGGAAGATCTGGTGGTGATGAAGCGCGAGGGGGCGCCCGTGGGGGCGGTCTACTTGACGACGGAGACGGGGGACCGGCCATATCTCAGCACGTTGTTGCAGGGGGAAGAAGCTTCATGGCTGCCGTTGCTCAACCAGTTCGTGCCATCGGATTTTCCATGGCAACACGGGTTTACCGTGCCTCCGGGGTGCCGTGACCAGCTCGTCCTCACGGACGCGACGCGGTGGGCGCCGGCGGGGGCTGGCACAGCATCTGACGCCACCGCCGTACCGTGATGACGTGCAAGGGACAGACCTGCAGAGCAAGGGCATGCATCGTCCTTCGATAATCGAGACGAGGGAGTTGAGCTGAACGAACCGAGGGACGCGCCGCCTATTTGGGATGCAACGAGGGGCCCCATTAGAGGGTATTCAGGAACGCAACCGCGCGAAAGGGGACCATCCTGACACACCTCGGGTGCTGGCTCTACAGATCGTCATGGCTGTCACGACGGACGCGGTCGTGGCGTTACCCGCGCATGGGTATTGTGATTGGATTAAGCCGCAGACGACGTGCGGTGCATAGCGTTCCCCAACTTTGACCGCCCTTCATTGGTCTGGCGCCGGTCCGGCGTTTTTGACCGAAAGACTGGCGGTGTCGGCGGAAGGCCTCGTCCACAAAAGTGCGCGATCCCAAAATGGCCCCATCTACGAAGTAGCGCACTCTGCAGTGCAAGAGTTCAGCTATGCCGAGCGTGCCTCCTTCATTCAGTACGGCGGTCACACGCTCGGCCGAGAAACCAGGACGCATGGGATTTCCCGCATCATCCACGCCTCGCGCTTCACCTCGGATATACAGGAACCGGCGGTATTCCGACGCCACCCGCTGCCAGTCGGCCCCTGGACATGCGGCCCGAAGAACCAGCGACAGGCCGTCACGTGCCTTGGCCATGCCGGCGACGGCCTCACCGTATCCGCAGAAACGATAGTCTTTTGGGTCTGTGACTATGCCAGCACGGACGGCATTGAGATCAACATAGGCTGCCAGACTCAATAGAGGTTCGCTTTCACCCTCCACGATTAGGCTCTTGAAGCGCTCTTCCCATAGCGTGCCTTTGCGGCCATGCCTCCGGTTGTAACCTTGGGTTAGGCGCTGCTTGAATGTCTTGGCGAACTCGGACAGGTCGTACATCCGATAGGTATAGCCGGCCTTGAGTGCTTCCGCCTGTGACACCTCGCCGCCGGCATTCAGCGCTTTTAGGCGGCGTTCCACGCGCAGGACGGTGCGCCGGTCGTAAAGCGCGGCTAATCGAGCCAGGAAGATATCATCGCTAACAGTTTCCCGTGGAGGAACATACAGTACAATATGGAAGTGATTGTCCAACACGCTCCAGGTGAGGACTTGCAGGGCGCAAAACGACTCGCAGGCACGCATCAGCTTCCGGAAGCGCTCTTTCTCGTCGGGGTCGAATGCCATTCGTCTGTCTACGACGCGTGAGATGACGTGGTAGTAAGAGGGGCCCAGTTCCTTTATGCGCGCAGCTCTCATCCATTTTCTCCCTGTGAGGTGGCGTGAATGTCACGTCCCCCTAAGGAGAGAAAGAGTTGGAGCGTCCTGATTTCCGAAAATAGTGGATGCTTTTCTTTTGTACTGAAGGTCTGTCCCTAAGGGGGCGGTCCCTATGGGGGCGCTCACAGAAGGTCTGTCCCTAATGGGGCCCTAATGGGGCCGGAAAGGGGAAGAGAGCATCGGGGGATGGGGGAAACGGGAGGGAATCAAGGGGGAGCCGCAGTGGCAGACGTGTCAGGGCAGGAGGCGACCGCGGTGCGCCCACTCGAGAGCCCTGCCCCGCCCCCCCCTGCGACCGACCTCTCGCCGCGGAGCCCGCGGTGGCCTATGCGACCGGCTGCTGTTTCTTTTCCTTGAGGTGCCGGTTCAAGGTCTGGCGCGTGATGCCCAGCAACTGGGCGGCCATGGTCTGATTGTTGTCCGTCCGCCGCAACGCCTCTTGGATGAGCATGTCCTCTGCCTGCTCCAGGGTCGGCAACGGGCGCATCGGCGAAAAAGGCGACAAATCACTCGACAGCTTTGGCTCCATGAGCGGAATGCCCGATTGCTGCGTGCTCTGCGCCATTACTTCGCGGAACGTGGACAGTTCGAGGATTCCCGACTTGTGCGTACTCACCGCATTGAAGATCATGGCCTCCAACTCACGCACGTTGCCGGGGAAGTGATAGGTGGACAACAAGGTGAACAGTTCGGCCGGCGGCGTGGGGCGGCGCTTCCCCATGGTCTGCGAAGCCTTCTCAAGGAAATGATCCACCAGCAGCGGCAGATCCTCCATCCGCTCGCGCAGCGCAGGTACGCGGATCAAGTGCGAGCGCAGCCGGAAGAAGAGATCCTCGCGGAATGTTCCCGCCCGCTGCAAGGCATGCAAGTCCCGGTTCGTGGCCACGATAATGCGCGTGTCCGTGCGCTTGGGCGTGTCCGATCCGAGTTGGAAATACTCGCGCTCCTGCACCAGGCGCAGCAGCTTGACCTGGGAGAACGAATTCAAGTCCCCGATTTCATCCAGGAACAGCGTCCCGCCCGTCGCCTGCTCGATCAGGCCTTTGCGCGGCTCGAGGGCGCCGGTGAAGGCCCCGCGCAAGTGTCCGAAGAGCGTATCCGAGAAGACATTGTCGTCCAGGCCGGCGATGTTCACGGGCACAAACTTGGCCGAGCGCCCGCTGACGGCGTGAATGGCCTTGGCCACGAGTTCCTTGCCCACGCCAGTTTCGCCCGTGATCAGGATTGGCTGCGACGTCGTCGACACCGCCTCGATGTACTGGAACAACGCGTGCATGGAGCGGTGCGAGGTCACGATCTCGCGGAAGGCCTCGGGATGCTTGAGGTCCGCGGAAAGCAGGTGCTCCTTGAGCAGCGAGTTCTCGCGCCGCACCTCGCGCACTTCGAACGCGCGCCGCGTGGCGGCGATCAGGGTGTTCTCATCCACCGGCTTGACCATGTAGTCAAAGGCGCCTTCGCGCATGCACTCCACCGCGGTCTTCACTTCGTCCAGGCCGGTCACCACAATAATGGGCATGTCCGCGTACTTCTGAACGATGCGCCGGAGCAGATCACGGCCGGACAAGTGCGGCATGTTCAGATCCAGCAGCATGATCTGACAGGGCTGGCCCTCCAGCGCCTGCTCGACGTCACGGCTGTCGAGACACTGGACCAAGTTGTTGATGCCGTGCCCCTTCAGCGTGAAGCTGTAGCTCTTCTGCATTTCCTCATCGTCATCGACCACGATGACCGGCAGCGGGGGAAACAACAGTGACTTGCTCATGATGGACGCGCGCCTCCACGTTCGGCGTCTGCCTTGCGGGCGGCATGGTCCGCCCGGGCCGGCAACCGGATTGTAGCCACCGTCCCCTTGCCTGGTTCGGAGGCAAAGAGCAACTGGCCCTTGTGATGTTCGACAATGCTTTTCGAAATGGAAAGCCCCAGGCCGGTGCCGCCATCATCGTGGCGCGTGGTAAAGAAGGGTTCCGTGATCTTTTCGAGCAGGCCCGCTGGAATGCCGACGCCCTCGTCACGCACTTCGATGACCACTTCCTCGGTCCGCGCGTCCCAGCGGGTGGCGGCGGTGATGGCGGCCTGCGGGCTGCGCAAGGCCTGGCAGGCGTTACTGAGCAGGTTGATCACGACCTGCTCCAGGCGCTGGGCATTCCCCGCGACCGTGGGCAAATCCGGAGCCTTCTCGAGGGTGAACCGGTGGGTGGATTTTCGGATCAGCGGATGCATCAGGGTGGTGGCGGCATCCAGCACCGCATTGACCTGCACCGTTTCGTGAAGGGTTTCCGGCCCCTTGCGTGCATAGGCCTTGAGGTCATCAATCAGCAGTTTGATCCGCTGCGCGGCGCGCCCGAGAACGTTGATCAGATCGGGGAGTTCGCCCCGCACGTCGGAATACATGCGCGGGCCGACATCGAAATCGCCTTCCTGTTCCTGCAGCCGGTCGAGCACGGGCAGCATATCGTCGCACAGGCGCTTCAGCGCGGTGGTGCTCAGGATCATGGCATTGTTCGGATTGCTGACCTCGTGGGCCACCCCGGAGACCAGATTGCCGAGTGCGACCATCTTGTCCGCCTGGATGAGCTGCCGCTGGCGCTGCTCGGCTTCTGCCTCGGCCTGCTTGCGTCTCGTGATGTCCTCGATAATGACGACCGCGCCGCTGGGCAGGGGGGCCATGACGACGTTCAGCCAGCGTCGGCCCCAGGCGAGGTCACTGACTTGCTGCACCGTGTGGCGCGCGATGCAGGCGTGGAGGATGTCCGCGAGTTGCGACTCGGTTTCGCCCCGGGCGGGATCATAAAGCGGGGCCCCCAGGGCGGGCAGCTGGTTGTCCTGCGAACGTCGCGCGAGGTTGCTCTTGATGACGCGCCCGCCGTGGTCCACCACGACCATGGCCGCCGGATTATGCTGAAACAGCGCGAAGTTGAAGGCTTCCTTCTCGCGCAGCGCAATCTCCGCTTCGCGCTGCTGGCCTGCCATGGCCCACTCCGCGATCAGGCGCTGTGCCCGGTGCGGGAGATCCGCCAGCGTGGCGGCGTCGAGCACAATATAGTCGAACGCGCCGGACGCCAGTCCCTCGGCAATATCGGCCTGCCGAGAGGCGTCGCTCACCAGCAGTACGAGCGGCCACGGGGCGGGATCGGCGGATATCTTCAGCAGGGTGGTCGTCGGTTCCTTTTCGACGCACGGCACGGCCAGCACCAGATCGGGCGGCGGACCGTTCTTGATGAGCGCTCGCGCGCTGTCGAGGTCCTCAACCACGGTGATTTCAGCCGTGTGTGGCACATCGGCAAACGTGCGCTGGATGGCCGCGGCCTGGGCGCCATCGGGCTCGACGAACAGAATACGTGCCAGATAGGTTCCTGCCATCATGTTTGCGCTCCGGAGGGGCGGTCCCCCGTGGTGCGGACCCTGCGGCCGGTCGCCGGCGCGCGTCTGCCCCTTGTGCGGCGCACTATAGCGAGACGTATTGGGCGAAACCAGCGCATTCTACGGGGCGGGCGGGCGGGCGGGCTCCACGACCGTTCGCCAGCGCTGAAGGGGCACCGCGTGGCGAGTGGCGAGTTCCTCCAAGGCGCGGAACGCCCCGAGCGGAAGGTCCTGCGTCACCAGAATGGCATCGACGCGCTCCCGGTCGAGGATCTCGGCGGCCCGGTCCAGGCCGCCGGCAACACGCAGGCCGTGCACGTAGAGCCCGTGCAGGGTGGCATCGTCATCCAGCAGGGCCAGAATCTGCGTGTTGTCCGCGGCATCGAACCGGCGGTGGCTTTGCTCCAGCAGATAAAGGGTCGCCGCCTCGCCCGCTCCCCAGAGCAGGATCGTCCGCGATCGCCGGGGGCCGCGTTCCCGGTGGCGCCGCCAGTCCAGGGCATCCTGCACGGTGCGCGGGAGGGCGCGCAGCCCGGCCACCATCAGGGTGGCGAGGCAGGCGTAGATCAGGATTTCCTGGCCGAGGCCGTTGACTGCGCGGCGCAGCATGAGCACGGTCATATCCGGTACCATTTCCACTTTCAGGTCGTACAATTCCATGGGCGGCGCGAACTGGCCCATCAGCACCGCCAGGCCGGCCGCCAGCAGGATGCCGGCCAGCAGGGCGAGGGCCAGCCCCACGAATTCGGACACGCGCGCGTATCGCCAGACGCGCTGATAGGTGCGCGCCAGCACGAGGCACGTGAACGGCAGGCCCACCCACAGCGGGATCTGGTCGAACCAGTGCTCGCGCAGGTTGGCGGGGACGGACTGGTCGCCGGAGAGGCTGACGGCGATGGCGAGCGCCAGGGAGAGGATGGCCACATCGAGCGCCGGCACGAGCAGGATGCCGAAGACGCGATTGGGGGGGCGGCTCAGGCCGCTGGCAATGGCCCGGCCGCTGTCCCAGAGTTCCACGGTGGCAAGATGGCGCACCATGACGTAGCTGCCGGCGACGAACGCGAGGATGTAGATGCCAACAGCGTGGGAGCGGAAGGTGGCGGCGAGCAGCGCCACGGCGACGAGCGCAATGGCGCCGCCGTAGAGTGTGGTGGCCGTGGCGGGCTGGGAGAGCCCGGAGCGCAGCAGGCGGTGATGCACGTGGTCACGGTCGGCCTGGAAGATCTGGCCGGCGTCGGCGGTCCCGGCGCCTTCCGCGCGGTATAGGAGCCGCCGCGCGGTGCGCCGCCAGACGGCCAGGGCGGTGTCCAGGATGGGGACGCCCATGGCCAGGAGCGGCACGGCGATGGCGGTGGCGGCGGGGCTTTTGGCGTGCGTGCTGAGGGCCACCGCGGCCAGCGTGAAGCCGAGGAACATGCTGCCGCCGTCGCCCAGGAAGATGCTGGCCGGGTGAAAATTGTAGCGGAGGAAGGCGGCGCACGCGCCGATGAGGCCGAGGAGCACCAGGGTGTCGCCGGGGGTGTGGCGGAAGGCGGACGCGCCCGCGAGCCCGAGGGCCGCGATGATCGCCAGGCCGGTCGCCAGGCCGTCGAGGCCATCGATCAGATTGAACGCGTTAATGATGGCGAGGAACCAGAGCACGGTGGCCACCACGTCCAAGGCCAGCGGGAGCTCAAGGCCCAGGACCTTGCCGACGCGCATGTCCCACGCATAGGCGAGAAGCGCAACCAGGATCTGTCCGATCAGTTTGATCGCCGGGCGCAGGCTGCTGAGGTCATCGGCAATGCCGAGGGCGACGATGCCGGAGGACAGCACGAGGAACTGCCACCACCACAGGGCGGTCAACTCACCGACGAACGGAATCCAAGGCGGGAGGAAGATCATGGCGCAGGCGGCGTGGAAGCCGAGGAACACGGCCAGGCCGCCGCTGCGAGGGATCGGGACCTGGTGCACCCGGCGCGCGTCCGGCTGGTCCATCATGCCCACCGCGCGCCCCAGACGACGCACGGCTGGCGTGAGCAGGAACGTGATGAGAAATCCCGTCAGAACGATGAACGGGTATTTGAGTATGACTTCCCACCGCATGCCGGGTCTCCGCATTCAGCCCCGGTGAAGCGCACGCCGAGGCTAAAGGCGGAGTATAGGCGATGGCGGCGGGGTCTGTACACAGGCAAGCAAGACGTGTCGGCGCTTGCGCGGGCGGTGGACGTTGTCGCATGCTGGCGCGGTGGGCGTTTTGGGCAAAGTACTGACGCTGCGGATCCAGGGGCGGCGGGCGTCGCGCCGGATGTGGCGGGAGCTGCGTTCGCTGGCGGGGGCCACCGCCGTCGAGCCGGACTTCACGCCGGTCACGTATTCGTATTACCTGCGCGAAGCGGAACGCCTCGGCATCACGCCGACGTTGCTGCCGAACGCGGTCCTGCGGCTGGAGCACCATGGCCGCATCCGCAACCTTTATCACTCGTATTCGGACTTCGACGGCGACGGATCGCTTCGCATCGCAGGCGACAAGGTGCTGTGCTCCACGCTGCTCCAGCGCGCGGGCGTGCCGGTGCCCGCGTTCACCGTGCTCGCGGCCGGCGACTGGCGCGGGGCGCTGGCGTTTCAGCAGCGGGTGGGCACCGAGATCGTGATCAAGCCGGCCGGCAACACCGGCGACAGCCTGGGCGTGTGCATCAAGCCGCCGGGGCGGCGGGCCGTGCGCCGCGCCGTGTTCGAGGCCGGCGCGCTGTGCCCCCAGGTGCTGGTCGAGACGTTTGTCGAGGGGACCAACTACCGTCTCCTCTTCTGCAACCATCGCTTTCTTGCCGCCGCCGCGCGGCTCCCTGCCTGCGTGGTGGGCGATGGCTCGCACACGGTGAGCGACCTCATCGCACGGGCTAATGCCGGCCGGTTACCAACCGGCGAATACCATGCGTTCGATGCCAAGGCGCGCCCCCTGTTGTACCGGATCGTCGTGGACCGCGATGTGCGCGAAGCGCTGCGCGCACAGGGCTACACGCCGCAGAGCATTCCCCCGGCCGGGCAACGCGTGCGCCTGCAGAGTATCTGCCACTGGCTGCGGGGGGGGGAGTATCGCGACGTGACGGACGACGTGCACCCCGCCCTCGTTGAGGCGGGGCGGCAGGCGACGCTCGCGACCGGCATCAAGCTTGCGGGCGTGGATCTCATCGCGCGCGACATTCGCGATCCGTCACCGGGGTCGTTTGCCATCAACGAAGTCAATACAACACCCGGCGTGCTGGTGCACTACGAAGTGCAGAACCAGGACAAGCTGCGGCCTGTCTGCCGCGAGATTCTCAAGGAAATGTTTGCGATCGCGTGAGCGTCCGCGCGGCGCGGGACCGCGGTCCATGCCCGCTTGCCGCGCGCGGCAGCCCCTCGGCGTGAATTCGTGTGCGCCGGGCCTACGCCTTGACCACGCAGGACGGTTGGTCGCCCTGGCCCAGCGTCCAGCGATACACGGCCAGCATTTGAGCGGCCACGTTCGGCCAGGTATATCCACGCGCAACGAGCTGGTGGCCCCGCTGGCCCATGTCACGACGGGCTTCGGAAGACATGGCCCAGAAGCGGCGCAACCCGTCGGCGAGGGCGTGACGTTCGGGGGCCACGGTGATGGCCGCGCCCGCGCGCTCGCACTCCGGGAAGTTGCACGCCGGCGTCATCAGGGCGGGGACGCCGGCGGCGAGGGCCTCGAGCAGCGCGATGGGAAAGCCCTCGCTGAACGACGGCAGGACAAACAGATCGGCCCGCCGGAGCCAGGCATCCTTGGCGGGGCCGTACTGGGGGCCGACCAGGCGGATAAACGGCGAGCCCGCGGCGGCAATCTGGCGGCGCAGCACGGCCTCGTAGCCACCTTCGTCGGGGCCGGCAATCGCGAGTGCCCAGCCGTGCCGGTCCGGATCGCAGCGGGCGAAGGCCGGAATCAACTCATCCAATCCCTTCTTCGGATGCAGGCGCGAGAGGAAAAGCGCGATGCGTCGGCCGTGCCATTCCGCCGGCGCGGGATCGGCGGCATCAGATTCCGGCGGCGGCAGGTCGACGCCGTTGGGAATGATGGCGACCGGGTTTCGCAGGCCGAACGCGCGGACCTGGTCGAGCTCGGGCTGACAAAGCACGTGGATGCAGGGGGACTCGCGCAGGTTGGCGTCTTCGTACGCGAAGCGCACGAGGCGCTTCTTGCACGCGGATTGGCGCAGCGCCCAGGCGTCGAGCATGCCGCTCGGCGAGATAACGGCGGGCACGCGGCGTTTTCGGGCCGTGCGAAGGACAGCGAGCGATGGCAGCTTCCATAGGCCATGGAGATGCATAACGGCCCCGGGCGTGGCGGCCTCGTCGAGCGCCCGGAACAGTCCCGGGGCGTAGCCAAGTCCCGCGGGGCCGGCCGTGGCAAAGGCCTCGGCCTTCAGCGGCAACCAGGCGGCGCGATCGCGCCCGGCATCCGCATCGGCCAGTCCCAGCACGCGCGTGGAGACGCCCAGGTCGTGGATGCTCTGTGCGAGCCGGCGCACGGAGAAGTAGAGGCCGCCGGCGCGGCGCGACAGCGAATGCGTCACCATGATCACGGGGCCCTGGGCAGTGTTCATGCGGGTGCTCCCGGGCGGCTGCGCAAGCGGTCCACGGTCCGGGCGATTCCTTCCCGCAATTTGGAGCGGTCGCCGGGCGTGAGGGAAATCCGCCAGACGCCGGCGGCATAGACGAGCCCGCAGAGCCCGATCTCCACGAAGACGATGAAGAGGTTGTGCGGCGGCCAGGCGCGGAGGGCGACCGCGCCCGCGAGCGCAAGGGGCAGTGCGCCGAGCAGCGAGCGCCCGTGGGCGTCCCGCAGCAGGGTGCGGACGGGGAGTCCGATCGCGCGGCAAGCGGCGAGCGGCGTGTTCGTGGCGTACGAGAGGCAGAGGGTGACGACGCTGCCGATGGCCACGCCGTAGAGCCCAAGCCCTGCCACCTTCACGAGGTAGACGCTGAGGGCGATGTTGAGGAAGCCGCCGATCAGGCTCACGGTCACATGGCGTCCCATGCGGGCGCAGGCGATCAGCACCTGGATGGCGACGTGGCCGGGAATGGCGGGGATGAAGCCGAGCATGATCAGACGCATCACCGGCGCGGCGACCTCGGCGTAGTCGGGACCCATCCAGTAGCGCAGAAAGGGGTCGGCGAAGATGATCAGCACGACGCAGGGATACAAGGCCAGTATGAAGCAGTAGCGCACGGCGCGGACGTAGGTGTTGCGCATGCGCGCAAAGTTACCGACGGCAAAATCGCCGGTGAGCAGCGGCGTCAGCACGCCAAGGAAGGCCATGAGCAGGGAGAGGATCTGGGGCACCCAGCGCTGCGCAATCGCAAAGTAGACGATCATCGCGGGGCCGAGTTCGTCCAAGTTGGAGATGATGACGGAGTCGGTGGCGAAGTAGAGGAGGAAGGCGAGTTCGCCGAGGACCCGCAGGGATCCGAAGGTCACGAGGGGTTTGACCTGGCTCCAGGAGCGGACCCGCCTCAGGTGCAGGTTGAACGACGGCAGGATCCGCCGGCCGGGCGGGATGCCGATGACGATGAAGTAGAGCAGGTACAGGCCGTGATCCAGGGCGACCCACGTGACGATGCTGGGCTGATAGAAGTGGAAGATCACGAGCACGGCGGGGATCAGGGTGGCGATGTGGAGCGTGGTGGTCAGGGACTGCAGGTAGAAGCGCTGCGTAATCTGGGTGGGGGCGACCCAGGCCCAGAGGGGAATCCGTGCGGCGGCGGCGAAGGCGGTGATCAGCAGCACGGCGCGCGCCGTGCCCACATCCACATCGGCAAGCCCGAACAGGGGCTGCGCAAAGATTGCGGTCACGATGCTGCCGACGGCAACCAAGGACGCCGAGCACAGCCCGATCAGTAACCCGGCCGACAGGGTGTCATTCATCTGCTCGTAATCCCGCCGGGCGTAGTGTTCGCGGGCATAGCGGAAGTAGCTGGCGTTCATGCCGTCCGCGATCAGGCTCAGGAAGAGCGTGAGCTGGTATCCCAGCACCTGCAGGCCGAACTGGGTATTGCCGACGGAGCGCACCAGGTAAGGCGTGATGAAGAAGCGTGCCGCAATGGAGAGGGCGAGCGCCGCATACTGGCTCCCGGCATTGATGGCAATGCGCCGCTCTGAACTGTCCGCTCCATGATGTTCCGGGCGTTCCGTCATGACTCCTCAGACGCTCTGCCGCCAGCGCGCGTTCCAGCCCGACAGCTTAACACGAAGTCTGGCCGCCGTGTGCGCTTCGCGGACCGAATGGCGCGGCACGTTGTGCCAGTGGCGGCCGTCAAACGTTTCCGGTCGCGTGGTGACGGCCGTGGTGAACCCGCACTCGGCGGCAAGCTGGAACTCCCGTTCGGCAGCGGTTTCGGGGGATCCGAAGGGAAAGGCCAGGTGGCGAACGGGGTGTCCCAGCAGGTCTGCGAGCACGCGCTGCGACCGCTGCATTTCGTCGCGCACGACGGCATCGGACTCGGCCCGGAGGGCGGGATGGCGGTGCGTGTGCGCGCCGATGGTGATCAGCGGGTGCCGGTCGAGTTCGCGGACGTCCGCCGGTGACAGGAAGCAGGGGCGGTCGGCGGCGGGCGGACGTCCCTCGCGCAAGGCCGCGAGCAGGATGGCCTGTTCGTGCAGCGGCAGGCACACCATGCGCCGGCAGATCGCGTCATAGCACGCCAGGCGTTCGGCGTGCGTGCGCAGCGCCCATGAGCCGGCCATTGCCGGTCCCTCCAGCGACAGCGAGGCCCGCCCATCGAGCCAGTGCCAGAGATCAAGCCACCAGGCCGTGGCGCTGCCGTCCATGAAGCCGGTTGTGATGTAGAGCGTGGCGGGAATCTGGTGGCGCTCAAGCACGGGCAGGGCATGCTCGAGATTATCCCGGTGGCCATCATCGAAGGTGACCACCACGGGCAGGCGCTCCGGGGCGGCGGTGGGCATGTGCGGATCGCTCAGCTGCCGGTGGAAGGCATCGAGCGAGCAGGGAGCCGCGTGCTGCTTCAGGCATCGCATCTGCTCGTCAAAGCGTGGCGGCGACACCACGTTGATGGCCATCGGGTGGCGGTGCGCGGCCGGGCCGGCGAGCGGGCAAACCTGGTGATAGAGCAACAGGGCACCGCGCCCGCGGCTGGCCCGCACGAGGCGGCGCGCCGGCGGCAGCCCGCCCACCGCGTAGAAGGCGGCCACCTTGAGCTGTGTCAGGGGCTTCATGTTGTCTGCGGTGCCGGGCGTCCACCGGCACGCCGTAGCCGTGTGCGGAACCGGCGGGCGATGGCACGGCCGATGAGGGCGACGAACTTCATGCACATGATCCAGAAGGGCATCAGGTCCGCCGGCACAAACCAGGCGCGCTCGCCGATGCCTTTCAGGGAGGCCCGCCACTCATGCCATGTCAGGGAGCCTTCGCGCCAGTAGCAGAATGCGGCGAGCAGGTCCGTATCCTCCGACACCCAGGTGCGTCCTTCGACCGGGCGGCCCTCGGGCAGGGCCTGGCCGGTCAGGTGCAGATAGCAGGCCTGCACGACGTCGAGCCCTGCGTCGGATACGAAAAGCCGGAACGTCGAGCCCACCCGGGGATTGGGATCGAGCAGCTTGTATAGGCCGTCGCGATGGTCGTAACGGTAATCCACGTCCAGCATGCCGGCGTAGCCGACGGCTTTCATCAGGGAGATGGTCTGGTCGGCAATGGTTTGGTTCCACGTGCAGACGCCGAAGCAGGCGGCCCCGGAGTGGATGGGGGCCTGGCGCAATTTGCGGCCGGTGAACGCGAGTTGGCAGTCGGCATGCTCATCGAAGTAGCCGTCGAACAGCCACATGTCGGCATCGTTCCCCGGGATGTACTCCTGCAGCATCACGTTGGGGTCGGCTGGATCTTCGAATTCGCGATAGCGGCGCCGCAGTTCATTCGCGTTGTGAACGATGAGATGCTTGAAGCCGCAGCGGCGCTCGAGTCGCGCGCCGTCAATGCCTTTCATAACGACGGGGAACCGGGTCCGGGCGAGGAAGGCTTCCACGTCGTCCGCGTTTTGGGGGAAGGAGGATAGCGCGGTGGGGATGCCAAGCCGCGTGACCAGGTCATGGAGTTCGCGCTTATTGCAGAACGAGCGGACCAGGGGCGCCGGCTGGCGTGGGAACAGGTATGAATCGGCGAGGGCGTCGGCATGGTCGGCCATGAAGATCACCCCGTCATCGTACGTGGCCAGGAGGATCGGCCGCGTCGATTGGCGCCGCGCGATATCCTTCAGGAACGCGATGGACTCCGCGGGCGGCCTTGTGAGCACGTCCCACGCGTGCATCCGGGTGAAATAGCGGGAGGCATGGATGGACGAGCGCGGGTTGGTTCCAATGCCGATGAGCGGCACGCCGTGGCGGCCCAGCGACCGGGCCACACCAAGGGCGGGATTGTGCGAGGCGCCCAAAATGACAACCGGGGTGTCGGGCTTGAGCGCGATCATCGTGACGAGGCCTCCCTGGCCGGCTGATCGAGGTGACGCCGGGCCATCTGCAACAGACAGAATACCAGCGGCCCGGGATCTCGCACGCTGAATTCTGCGTCCCGGCGGCAGCCTTGGATCGACTGCCGCCAGTCACGCCAGGAGAGTTGGCCACGGCGCCGGTACGCCATGGCGGCGTGCCACTCCCGCCGCCACGAAATCCACTTGGCGCCGGGCCGTTGCACCGTGCGATTGGGCGGCAGCGGCAGGCCCGCGCAATCGCAATACATCGTGTAGTGCAGCGGCACGCCACTGGCTTCGGCCACCGGCATGTTCAAGGCCGGGCGCCCGACATTGGTTTCGATGTAGTAGAACTCGCCCGTCGTCGCGTGGCGTTTGAATTCGCTGCTGCTCAGGCCGCTGCCGCCTATCTCGCTCAGGAGGCGCAGTCCGGCTTCACGCACGTGCGGTTCGTCGCACTGCATCATGACGGACGCCACGCCTGTTTCCGGTGGCCACTGGCGGAGCTTGCGCGCGACCAGTTCGACCAGGACCCGGCCCGCGCGGTCCTGGTACGTGTGGTATTGGTAGATCGCGCTGTCCGGGCCGGGGATCCATTGCTGCAGGACGATGGACGGGGCCCGGCCGGCCATGCGGTCATAGGCTTTCAGCAGGGCATCGGCATCCGGGATCTGCAGGGCCTTCGCGCCGAGGGCACGCATCCAGGCGGGGGTCTTGACCGACGGCTTGATGATGCCTGGCAGCGGGAAGTCCCGGGCGGCCTGTTCGGCCTCCGCACGCTGGCGGAGGATGCGCGTCTGCGGGATGCGCAAGCCCGCCCGCCTGGCGCAGGCTTCGACGAGGGCCTTGTCAGACAGCAGGTCGATGGTCTCCAGGGGGGGCAGCGCCATGCGGTAGAAAGGTTCGAGCTGGTCTCGCGCGCGGCTGATGGCATGTACAGCTTCATTGGTTGCCGGACACAGAACGGCCGGTTCGTCCAGCGTGCGCGCCAGGCGGATCAGGGCATCGACGGTCGACGCATCGTCCGAGTCGGCCTGGATGACGCGTCGTACGCAGCGGGTGCGGCAGTAGAAGAGCGTCGGGTCCGCCGCGAGGCCCACGACGCTCACGCCGTGGGCGTGTAGCAGGCGGCCAATCTGAAGCCCGACTGTGCAGTCCAAGCCCACCACGACCGCCGGCATGTCATGGGTGCCCGACCCGCGATGCTTCACTCCGCCCCACATTCGTTGTCCGATCGTTGCGGCCCGTCCTGTGGCCGACGTTTGAAGTGCCTCCGCCAAACGGCGGGACCGCATGTTTTGGGGGGCCATGGGCCGCCCCGCGCGCGATGCCCGCATGACGCGTCGCTCCGTCCCGGACGGCAAGGGCTCAGGGCTCGCGGAATGGCGGGAGGCTACTTCAGCTGTTGGCGGGGCGCAAGCGTGAAGGCCCCGCCTTTTCTTTTGACGGCTTTCGGCTTCCTATGCAACATGCGGTGAGGGGACGACATGCCGTCGACGGTGAAGGAGCCAGACGCGCGGACCGCCGTGTTGCACATCGGTCTGGATCCGCGGATGGGCGTGTGGAGCGCCTTGCGCACGCTTGCCGACGGTCAGCGGGTGTCCGGCCGGTATGCGGCCGTTGCCTGTGGCGTGATCGCCGACGATACCTGGCCTTCGCTCTACCGAGCCGAACTTGAAGCCACCGGTGAGCCCCGGTTCTTTCATCGCGCGCCCCGACTCTTTGGGACGGCGCAGGCCCTCGCACTCGTGATTCAAAAGCCGGACCTGGCCGGATGGGTGGCTCAACTGCGTCGGGTGTCCGGTGCCAGGCGCGTGGTGGTCCATTTGCACGCGGGTTGGCGGGCGGGGGGATTCCTGCCGCGAAGCGGGCTGGCATCGCCTGACACCGTGGTGGTCAGCACCTTTCACGGCATCAACCCGATCCTCGCACGGCAGCCCGTGCGCCGCCACCTGCACGCGTGGATGGCGACGCGACTGACGCGGACCGCGGTGCACTTGACGTCGGTGGATCACGCGAATCTGGCGCGGTATGAGGCCTTGCTGGGGCTGTCCGCCGCGCGTTTCCGCGTCATTCCGAACGGGCTGCCGGACACGTCGCGCCGGGGCTGTCCGTCCCTTGCCGGGCGAACTCCGTTTACGGTCGGTTATGTCGGCAGCATCATTGGCGACAAAGGCTGGCGCGTGGCGGCGGACGCCGTGGAGCGACTTTTGCAGCGCGGGGTGGCCGTGCGCTTGATCCTGGCCGGCAGCGGCCCGGAGGATGCGGAAGCCCATGCGCTGGCGGCGAGGTACCCGGGGAAGATTGAGCATCGCGGGCAGGTGGCGAATGCGCGGGAGGCGGTGATGCCAGAGCTGGATCTGCTCACGCTCATGTCATGCTATGAAGGGTTTCCCATGACGGTGATGGAAGCCATGTCACTGGGCATTCCGGTGGCGGCCACCGCCGTGGGCGACATTCCCCGCCAGATCGAAGACGGCCGCAGCGGGTTCCTGCTGCCACGCGATCCGGGTGCACTTGCCGACGTCATTCTTTCCCTGTCCCGCGATGCCCAGCGGCTGCGGACACTCGGGATGCATGCACGCGGGCGTTTTGAGACGCGGTTCATGATCGACGACGTTGTCCGCCGGTATGACGCACTGTATGCCGGCCGTCCGGATCCGCATCCGGACGCGGTGCACGGTGTGGACGTGTCCGAAGCAGGAACGGGGCGCGCATGAGTCAAGCACCCGTGGGATCAGCGACGGAGGCGTCACTCGTGCCGGAGGTGGACGATCGATTCGCCTCGTTCGCGTTCGGGCGCCACGAGCTATGGACTCTGGGCGTGGCGTTTCTGCTGACGGCGATTCTGCAGGTGGCGCCCGTGCTGCAGTCGCGGGCCGCCTTGCCGCTGCTGGGGTTGCTGAGTTGCCTGTGTTGGACCACGCCGCTGACGGCGTTCTACTTCATTGCCGCGTCGCAGAGCCTGCCCTTTCCGGAAGCGAGTCTGCTGAACCCGACGCAGATGGGATTCCTCACGTTCCCGCTGGTGGTCCTGTCGCGTCAGCGCCGATTCCAGCTGAAGAATCTGTCGGTCCTGTGGGTGCTGATGCCCTTCCTGCTCTGGTATGCGCTCGTGGGCGGGGAGGGCTTGTCGTTCTTCTCGTATCACAGCAACTTCCTTCGCGCGATCGCCTACGCGATCATCGCGTGCCACTTCCTGAACGCGTCCGGCGGTCAGTATTTGAAATGCCTGATGGGGCTGTGCCTGGGCGCGGTGACGGTGGGGTTGGCGTTCTGGTTCCAGCTCGCGGGGTTGCCGGTGGACCTGTTCACCTATGGTGGGCCGGTGGCCCAGCGCGGGGGGTACACGCGGTTCGGCGGCGCGCGCGCCGATGCCGTGGCCGCCTGGCCGCCGCTATTGATGGGCGCGTTTGGGATGATCGGGATTGCGGTGTCGTCGCTCGGCCTTGGCGTGACCAGGCGGCATACGCGCCGGCTCATGCGCCTGGCCTTGGTCGTCTTTGCGTTCATGGTCCCGCCGCTGCTCGGAACGATGACCAACGCCGCGTACTTCGGTTTCGCCATCATGGCCGTGGCCACCGCCGTCATCATCTGGCACGGGACGGTGCGAACCCGTTTTTCGCTGGCGGCGAAGCGGCGGCTGGCCTCCGTGGTGTTTGCCGGGATGCTCGTTGCGGCGCTGCTTTATCATTTCGACGTCGTGCAGGTGCGGGGGCGGCTTGCCGGATTATGGGGGTATTACAGCGAGGCCCGGAAGGAAACGTCCATGGCCGCATCGCGCACGGACGTCTGGAACAGTTCGATTCACACCATCCGCCAGAGCCCGCTGCTTGGCATGCACGTCACGGGCGTGAAGGAGATCATTCCGGACGAGTACGCGTCCGACGGCAGCTACTCGTCCCACAACGTGTTCCTGGAATACGGCCGTCACGCGGGGCTGCCGGGCATGGTGCTGATCGCGTTCTTCTTCTTCCATCCGCTGCTGTCGCTGGTGCGGCGCAACGCGCCGCCGCGCTACCTGGCCTTCTACATCGCATATGTCGTGATGTTCATCCAGTGGATGGTATTGTCTTACCAGTTCTACAAGACGTTCTGGGCCCTATGGATGCTGATGAGCATGGCCGCGCGCGAGGGGATGCGCCGCACAGCGCGGGTCCGCGCCGCGGCCGGAGGATGAGTGCCGCCATGAACTTATCCGAATTCGATAATTCCCGCTTCGATCGCGGAGCCGGCAGCGCCAAGGAGTTCCTGTGGCTGCTCGCGCGCGCCGTGGCGTTCACCGGCAATCCCTGGCCGCTCTCGGGGCTGCGCCGCGGGCTGCTCCGGTTGTTCGGCGCGACGGTGGGCGAGGGGGTGGTGATCAAACCGCAGGTGAAGGTCACGTTCCCCTGGAAGCTGTCGGTTGGCGCGCACACGTGGCTGGGCGAGGAAGCCTGGTTGCTCAATCTGGACCGCATCACAATCGGGCATGACGCCTGCATTTCGCAGCGCGTCTTCCTGTGTACGGGGAGCCACGACTGGTCGGATCCGCAGTTTGCACTGATCACGAAGCCCATCACGATTGGCAACGGGGTGTGGCTTTGCGCGGATGTGTTTGTCGGGCCGGGCGTGAGCATCGGCGATCATGCCGTGGTGCTGCCGGGAAGCGTGGTGACGAAGGATCTGCCGCCCGGCATGGTGTGTTCCGGCAATCCTTGCGTGCCGGTCAAGCCGCGGGTCCGGCGCGAATCGCCGGTCCGCGATCGCGCGTGAATATCCTGTTGCTCAACCAGTTCTATGCGCCGGACGTGGCGCCAACGGCCCGGTATCTTCAGGACCTGGCGGCGGCGCTGGCCGCGCGCGGACACGCCGTCACGGTGGTGTGTTCGTCCCGCGCATACTCAGATGGGCGCCCCCTGCCGGCGGGCGAGGCGCCGCCCCCCGGCGTCACGGTGGTGCGCGTGGCCGGGTCCGGGTTCGGCCGCGGCTCGGCATGGTGTCGCGCCCTCGATTGCCTCTCCTTTGGATTGGGTGTCTTCCTGCGCCTGATCACCCGCCACCCCCGGCCCGATGTGGTGCTGGCGCTGACGACGCCTCCCTATGTGGGGCTGCTGGCCAAGCTGGCCTGTGCCTGCCGCGGTGGCCGGCACGCGCACTGGGTGATGGACCTGTACCCCGACGTGATGCGTGCGCACGGGATGTTACGCGCGGGGTCGGCCGGGGACCGCTGGCTGTCGAGCCTGACGCGGATGCAGTGGCGCGGGAGCATGCTGACGGTCGTGCTGGGGGAGGATATGGCGTCTCGCGCGGCGGCGTACCGGCGGGCGTCGGCGGACGGATTGCTGTGCGTGCCGCTGTGGGCGAGCCAGGCGCCCGCGGGGGGCGCCGCGGCCGCCCCGCTGCGCGCGGCGCGGGGGTGGGCCGCCGATGATTTTGTACTGATGTATTCGGGCAACATGGGGCTGGGCCACCGGTTCGCGGAATTTCTCGCTGCCGCTGATGCAACATCACGCGAGGTGCACGTGCGCTGGGTCTTTGCGGGCGGTGGGCCGCGCCGTCCCGAGGTGGAACAGTTTGTTCGTCAGCATCCGGAAGCGCGCATCGAGCTGCTGCCCTATGCATCGGAGGAGGATTTGCCCGCGCACCTGTCTGCCGCGGATGTTCACCTGGTGAGCATGGAGCCCGCCTGGCAGGGATGCCTGGTGCCCAGCAAGCTGCAGAACGTCTTCGCCCTTGGCCGGCCGGTGATATTCGTGGGCGCCGCGGCGAACAGCATTGCCCAGTGGATCCGGGAAAGCGGCGGGGGGTGGGTCGTGGGGATTGACGACACGGCGGGGATGCTGCAGGCGGTGCGCGAGGCGAGGGAGCCGCGCGAGCGGGAGAGGCGGGGCGCCGCGGCCCAAGCCTATGCCGCCCGGCACTTCGACCGGACCGCCAATTGCACCCGCATGTGTGAGGCGCTGGAAACCGCGTGGCGGCAACCGTACGGCGGGCAGTAGGTCGGGCCCTCCTTCCCGGCTCCCGTGACCACGGTGGTGAGGATGGAATGGGGCAGGTGGGACGGCCCGACCTGCGGAGACTGGCTG
Source organism: Lentisphaerota bacterium (assembly GCA_021413965.1). Classification (GTDB taxonomy): domain Bacteria; phylum Verrucomicrobiota; class Kiritimatiellia; order UBA8416; family JAIOPI01; genus JAIOPI01. The sequence continues at coordinate 145,750 of JAIOPI010000040.1, forward strand.
TGAGAAAAATCTGCCTGCGGCTTGGCGCCGCGATGATTCTCGCGCGCGGGACGATGACGCTGGCCTCAACCAACGGCGTGACCTGGGCCGACGTGTGCGCGTGGGAACTTGTTGTTTCGGCTGACGCCATCCCGTCTGAGCAATTCGCCGCGGTGGAATTTCGCGATCACGTGGAAGAGGCGACGGGATACCGCCTTCCCCTGGTCGCACAGCCATCCGGCACGAACGGGCAGATCTGTATCGGGCCGGGCGCCGCCATGCGCGCCTGTCCAGAGGGCGACCGGGGCCGCGGTTTTGAATCCGACGACTTGCGGATTCTTGTCCGGGATCGGGTGATCATCATCGATGGCGGCCGTCCCCGCGGGACGCTCTACGGGGTCTACACTTTTCTCGAGGATGAGTTGGGGGTTCGATTTCTGACCGCCGATCACACCCATGTGCCGCACGTGGACCCGGCGCGCGTGCTGGAGCCGGTCGACCGGTTCTACCACCCGCCGCTGCGGTTCCGGCGCAGTTACTATGCCGAGGCGGAACGGGATGATGTGTTTGCGGCGCGCTTGCGCAACCACAGCGAGAGCATGCGCGACCCGCAGGTGGGCGGACCGCCTTCAATCAGGTTGATCAATCACAGTTTTGGCCGGTTGTTGCCCACGGCGGTGTATGGGCGTCAGCACCCCGAGTATTACGGCTTCGTGGACGGTGCGCGGCGAATCGACGTGGGTGAGGACTGGGGGGGGGCAGGCAATCAGCCATGCCTGACGAATCCGGATGTCTTGCGCATCGTGACGGCGGAAGTGCTGGGGGAACTGCGGGATCATCCGCACGCCAGGAACGTGTCGGTCAGCCAGAACGACAATCCCTATTATTGCCGTTGCCCAGCCTGCGCCGCGCTGGATGCACAGCACGGCGGACCGATGGGGTCGCTGTTGACGTTCGTCAACGCGGTGGCCGCGCGTGTCGGTCGCGACAACCCAGACGTATGGGTGGGGACCCTGGCCTACGACTACTCGCGCCAGCCGCCACGCAATCTGCGGCCGGACCCCCATGTTCAGATTCAGCTGTGCAGCAGCAGCGCCTGCATCCTGCATGCCCTGGCGTCGGCCACGTGTCCACAGAATGCCGACTTCGTCCGCAACTTCGCGGACTGGGGGCGGCTGTGCGACAAGGTCACGATCTGGAACTACAACGTGAACTTCGCGGACTACCTGCTGCCGTGCCCGAACCTGCGGACGATCGAGCCCAACATCCGGATGGAGGTGGCAGGCGGTGCACAGGGCGTGATGATGCAGGGCGTCTACAACGGATACGGCGCTGAGTTCGCCGAGTTGCGGCACTACGTGACGAGCCGGCTCCTGTGGGATCCGGCGCTCAGCGGCGACCGTCTCATCGATGAATTTCTCGACCTTCACTACGGGGCCGCCGCCCCTCAGATCCGCCGGTTCATCGTGTTCGCACAGGACCACGTGGCGCAGGCGGGCGTGCATCACGGCTTCGCAGGCGGTGCCGCTGACTACGGAATCGACGCCGCGGTGGCGCGCGCGGGGCTGGCGGCGTTTGAGGATGCGTTGGCACTGGCAGGTGATGACGCGGTGCTGCGTGCCCGCGTCGAAAAGGCGTCGGTCTGCGCCTACCGGGCGGCGCTGGAGCCGGTGTGGGGGCGGCGGGTGCCGCTGCTGATCGACGACGCTGAGCGACGGGAGATGCGCGAGTTGGCGCAGCGTTTCTTCGCTCTGTGCGCGGCGCACGGCGTCACGATGGCCAGCGAGCAGCAGAGCATCGAGGCGAAGCGTGCGCGCCTGGGGTGGGTGCTGGGGGCGGACCTGGGGGCGAGCGTGCTCCGGTGATGGCTGACGGGTGGCACTCGCTCATTCCGGCAGACCCGCGCTGACCCCCTACGGGATCTGGCGGTTGTTGTCGGGGGCGTCGGGGATGTCGAACATCTGGACCTGCTTGGGATGTTGGACGAGTTGGCGTGCGCGTTGCAGGGCAAGGTCGGCGGCGTCCCAATGGGAGAGGGCCATCTGGATGCGGGCGAACCAGACCCAGCCGAGGTAATCCACGGGGGCGCCGCGCACGGCGTCGATGGCTGCCTGCGAGGCGCTGCCCACCAGCCGCTCCTGCAGGTCGTCGGGCAGATCGGGCAGGGCGGCCCACGCCAGCAGCGTTCCACTGATGGCCATGAGCGTATCGGGATCCTCGCCGCCCCGGCGGAGCACGCTGCGGGCGTCCGCGAGACCCACTTCCAGCGCGGCGGCCGGATTGCCGGCGGCCACGGCGTGCGGCAGGTAGCGATCCATGTAGGCGACACGCTCGGCGGCCAGGGTGCCGCGCAGTTGGGCGTTCAAGGCCACCAGGAGGTACACGAGCGCGGGGAACGCCGCGATGGCAAGGACGGCGGTCGCGCCGGCGCGTCCGGTGCCCGGCAAGGCCGGGACGTTGGGGCGATGGCCCCGGCGCAGGTGAATCCCCGCGACGGCCATCCCCGCGAGGGCGGCGAGCAGCAGCGCATTGGCCGGCTTGTGCAAGCTGTAGTCGATGAGGCTGTGCAAGGCCAGCGTCGTGAGGCCGAACAGGATTCCGATCACCATGATGCGGGGCGCGTCGGAAGCCAGCGGCCAGCGGCGCTGGAGGTGGCGCAGCCAGAGCACCAGCGCGAGGGCGAAGAGAAACGCACCGATGACCCCGCCCTCCACGAGCAACTGAACCCAATCGTTGTGCGCATGCAGCCAGCGGAAGCGCAGGGGCGGGGTCTGGAACGCCGCGTACACATGCTTGAACGACCCGAAGCCGATGCCGGTGAGCGGGGCGTTGCCGACCATGCGGAGGCAGTCGTCGGAGACGATGAAGCGCAGGTCCGCGAAGGGATTCTGCATGACATCGGTGAGGGTGCCGATGCGCTCGATGAGCCCGGTCTGGCCGAACCAGAGCAACGTGGCGATCATGATGAGCATGGGCAGGATGAAGCCGGCGAGGATGCGCGTGCCGCTGCGGCGGCGCCAGAGAATCAGGGTGCCAAAGAGGGTGGTGGTTAGGGCGAGGCTCAGGATGGCGCCGCGCGAGAGGGAAACGGCGACGGCGCCCATGATGATCAAGGCCATGAAGGCGCGCAGGGTGGTCTGGGCGCCCTCGCGGGAGGAGAGCATGGCGATGCGCTCGCGCATGTCGGGCCAGGCCATGACCTGGTAGAAGCGCCGGGAGGAGAGCAGGAGACCGAAGGAGAGGCCCACGGTCATGTTCAGGTAGGCGGCGAGGTGGTTGCGGTTCGAGAAAGGGCCGAAGATATTGCCGCCGTAGCGCGGGGTGTGGAACCAGTAAATTTCTTCGGAGCCTGAGAACTTGTGCACGACAGCCAGCACGGCCATGATGAAAGCGGATCCCACGAGCAGGGCGGCGGCGCGGCGCAAGTGCGACCACTCGCGAACGGTGTTCGCCAGCACGAGGAAGGTGCCGGCATAGATCAGGAAGAGCATGAGGCTGCGGGTGGTGGCGGGAGCGGACAGGGACAAGGTGCTCCACGCCGTGGTGGCCGGGCGAGGAGCGGATTCAGCCGCTTCCGGTGAGGGGCCGGTGAGCTGATCCATGAGCGCGAGACTCGTCTGACCGGCGGAGCCTGCCAGCGGGCTGAGGCGCTGGACGACTCCAGCCGGCAGCGGCGTAATTTGTGCTATGAGGAGCAGCGCGAGCAGGCCGAGGATGCCGCAGACGGGGACGGCCCGCAGTCGCAGCCGGCGGGCGCAGATCCCGGCGAACAGCCAGAAACCGACGCCTGTCGTCACGACCAGGCCGAGGAGCAGGTAGGCCCAGGGCTCGGCGCCACCAAAGAGCCACGGGGAAACGACGACGGCCGTGAGCACGAGTCTGCGGGCGACGCTTTCGAGGGCGCGCTGCGTTTTGGTGGTGGCCGCCATGCCGCCCCGCCTTACTTCGAACGGAATTGGTTGCGGATCGCCCCAAGGCGCACGTGTTCGTCGGATGACAACCGGTTCTGGCAGGCGCGAATCCGCTTGTCGAGTTCGCGCACCTTCGCCGCGTCGCCCTGCTGGCTGTAGAGCTCGATGAGGGCCAGCAGCGTGGTGGCCTGCTGCGGGTGCAAGGCCAAGGCCTGCTCGAGGGCGACCATGGCATCCGCGCCGCGATTGGCCTGCCGCAGGATATCGCCGAGGGTGAGCCAGAGCCGCTCGTCTGGCGCGTCCACGGCCAGCGCGGCGCGCGCCATTTGCTCGGCCTCCGCCAGCGCCCCTCGCTTGGCCAGCAGGACGGCCAGATCGTTCAAGGCATCCGCGGTGCGGCGCAGCGACAAGCTCTTGCGCAACGCTTTTTCGGCCTGATCCGGCTGGCCTTCCGCGGCCAGCAAGGTGGCTTGGACGTAATGCCCATAGGCTTGCGCGGGGGCAAGGCGCACGAGTTCATCAGCCTGCTCGCGCAGTTTCGCCCGGTTGCCCAGCCGGCCGGCGACGCGGGTCAGGGCGACCAGGATGGCCGGATCCCGGGGGCGTTGCCCGGCGGCCTCGCGGTAATAGCGTTCCGCGAGGGCAGGGTTCTCTGCCAGGAAGGCCAGGTGGCCGAGCGCCAGCGCGTAGCGGTGCCGCTGATGCGTTGTTGCACCATTGCCGAGTTGCTTGACAGCGGTTCGAATGGCATCGCTGTCACGGCTTTCCACGGCGAGGTCCAGAAACAGATCCCAGGCTGCCCCGAGTCGTGTGCGCCGTGCGATGAGCGAACGCAGATCCGCGCGGGCAGCCGCACGCCGGCCGGCGTCGAGGTGGCGACGGGCGCGCCAGACGACGGGCAGGAACGCCAGTTCATCGAGCCAGGGGGCCGCGGGTTCCGGTGTGGCGGCAGGAGGCGCACTTTTCGACGGGGGCGCGGCCGGGCGCGGGGGCGCATCCGGTGCGGGTGAGGATTTGGCGGCCTTATCGCCGGGGGCTGAGGCGGACGCGCCTTCACCGGTACGCCCGGGCGCGTCGAGCAGCACGTCGTCCCCGTCCGAATCGGACGCATAGTACGTGCTCTTATAGTCACGCGCGTAGCGGGAATACCCCACGTGATAGTAAGACGAGTAATAGCGCCCCACCTTGGACACGACCACGTTGTTCAGGATGGCGCCGAGCAGCTTGATATGCACGGCGGCCAGGCTTTCGACGGCGCGCGTGATCATGGCCCGGCTGCTGTCGCCCGACTTGACGACGAGCAGCACGCCGTCGCAATGCACGCCCAGGGCGGCCGTGTCCGAGACGAAGAGCACGGGTGGCGTGTCGATGAGGACCCAGTCGTAATGTGGCCGCACCTCCTCGAGAAAGGTGCGCATCTTCGTTGAGCCGAGCAGTTCGGACGGGCTGGGCGAGGACGGGCCCGCCGTCATGATGTCGAGCATGTCGGCGGTGGCGCCGTTGATGTTGATCTTCTGAATGCTGTCGCGCCACTGGGTCTCGCCCACGAGCACGCTGGTCAACCCGGCGGTGGAGGCCAGGCCCAGCGCCCGGCCGATCTGGGGGCGATGCAGGTCGGCGTCGATCAGCAGCACCTTCTTGCCGGTCTGCGCGATCGCAATGGCCAGGTTGCAGGTGGTGGTGGTCTTGCCTTCCTGGGGGCGGGACGAGGTGACGCAGAGGGTGCGCACGGTGTCCGCGGGGCGGGAGTAGAAGAGGTTGGCGCGGATGGCGCGATAGGACTCGGCGGGCGAGGAGTTGGGCTCCGTCAGCATGAGGGTGGCGGAGTAGGCCCGGCGGGCGTTGGTGGCCTCGTCGGGTTCGCCCACGGGCAGCGCGAACTGTTCACGGGAAAACCGCTGGCCGAAGCGCTTGGCGAGCGTGGCCAGACGGCCCAGCGTTTCGCGGGGAGAAAACAGGTCCTTGGCCGGGGCTCCGGTCGCCGGATCCGCGGCTTCACCCGGCGGCTGCAGGACGGGCACGAGCCCCAGCAGCGGGACGTCCAGCCGCTCCTTCAGATCTTCCGGGGTGCGGATGCTGTCGTCCAGGTTCTCGAAGAGGAAGGCAAGGCCCACGCCGAAGAACAGTCCGAGGCAGATGGCCAGCAGCACGGCCTGCATGCGGCCGGGACCGGCAGGGCGCGCGGGGACGGACGCCTGTTCAATAATCTGCACGTTCGTTCGCACCAGGCCGGAGCTGATATCCACCTGCCCCATGCGCTCGACGAGCGAATCAAACAGGCGTTGGTAGCGCGCCACTTCATTGCGCAGGCGTGTCGATTCAAAGGATTCCTTGGAGAGCGACAGCACGACCTGCTTCTGCTCCTCGTACTTGGTCTGCAGGTCCCGCTCCTGCGTTTCCAGCATCGTGAGCTGGTTGGCCTGGGCCAGGATGACTTCGTTCAGCGACTTGCGGAATTGATCGCGCAGCAACTCCAGCCGGCCGCGTGCCTCTTCATAGAGCGGGTGCTTGGAGCCGTAGACCTGCGCCACGGTGGAAAGCTCCTTTTCGGCCGTGGCGATGGACAGGCGAAAGTCCGCCAGGGCGCGGTCGCTCTGGATGATGGGCAAGGCGAAGAGCTGCTCGCCATTGGCCAGCTGCGCGGGCTCGGCGGCGTTGTAGACGGAGTGCATGACCGCGAGTTGCGACCCGAGCTCGATGCGCTTCAATTGCACCTCGGTCAGCTGGCCGTTCAGGGTCACGAGTCGTTCGGAGGCGGGGTCATTGTCATCCTGTGCTGACACCGTGACGCCCTGCGCCTTCTCGCGGAAGGACTGCAGTTCCCGTTCGGCTTTCTGGAGGGACTCCTGCACCTGGAGCTTCTCGGTCTGAAGCATTTCGAAGGCTTCGCCGAGCTGCGCGACCTGGCGCTGCTTGTGGTAGCTGTCGTAGGCCTCCGCCACCGCGTTGGCGATGCGGGCGGCGCGATGCGGGGTGTCGAAATCCGCCGTGACTTCGATCAGCTCCGAATCTTTGATGTGGGTCGAGCGCAGGTGGTCGCGGAGCCGTTCCCACAGGGCGGGCGGCGGCGCGGGGGTGGCCCCCAGCAGGGACAGGACAGACCGTCGCAATTCGCTACGAAAGGAGGAATTGGCCCCGCTGAGCTGGGCTTCCTCTTCCAGGTAGCGCTTCACGCGATCGTCCTTCAGCGCCAGATCCATCACGACCCGGCTGCGCAGCAGCTCCGTCTGCGTCGTGTAGAAGTCGTCGTTGCCGCGGGTGCGCTCGTCGCCGCCGCGCTCGAATGGCAGGACCTGCTGGGAGGCCTGCTGCACGATGAGTTTGGCGGTGGCCTCGTAGCGCGGGGGGGTGCGGAAGGCCCGGATCAGCCCGACCGTCCCGAACACGACGACGATCGGGATGATGACCCAGAATCGGCGGCGGATTACGCCCAGGTAAAACAAGACCAGCGATTCGCCTTCAGGCCCGCGCTCGTTCGATGTGGTTTTATCCATGAGAAGAGGCGTCCCTTGCCGCGAACATGCGTCGCGTTCTTCAGGGCATGGGCGAGTAGCTGGCCCCGGCAGACAGTTTGATGAATTCGGCAAATTTGGCGAGGGAGCTGGAGCCCACGATGAGGATGTCACCGGGTTTCAAATAGGCAGGGGGCGCGTTGCCACGCTTGATGCTGGTGAGGTCGACCGGGACGGTTTTGCGCGAGCCGTCATTCTCCGTGATCAGGGTCGAGTTCTGGGCGCGTGCGGAGCCCGAAAGGCCGCCTGCCATGGCGACGGCCTGCAGGGCCTGCAGGTTCTCCCCTTCACGCACTTCCAACGCGCCGGGACGCTGGACGTATCCGAGGACGTAGACATACTGCTTCTGGCGTGGCGGTACGGTGATGACATCGCCGCCGCGCACGGGAATATTGTGCCGGATGTCGCCCGAATCGAGAAGCCGCCGCAGATCGATGGAAATCATTTCATCGTCCGGATTGGGCAGGGCGGGGGCATTCAGGCCGGCGAGAACTTCTTCGTTCGACATCCCGGACTCGTCCTCGGCCTTGTCGACTTTACCCTTGATCTTGCGCTTGCGCCGAGATGCCGGTTTCTCCGCCGTCTCATCCTGGCTGATGGCCGGTGCCTCCGATTGCTTGTCCTTGCGGCGCGACCACCAGGAGCCCTTGGACTCCTCTGCCCCCGTCGTGCCGGCGGGGGGATTGGTGGCGACGGCCAGCATGCTGGACGAAGCGGTGGCGGTCTCAATCGCGTTGGTGTCGGCGTCGGGCGGGGCGACTTCGGCGGGGGGGGCGTTTGTCGCTGTGGCGGCGTCAGCGTCATCCAATTTGCGCTCGCCGCGCACGATCAGGAGTTCGTTTCCGGCTTCCAGCGCCAGCCCATTGGCCAGCGATAGCATCTCCAGGACGGTACTGGACCGGCGCCGCAGGTAATAGATGCCTGGCTGTTTGACGGCCCCGGTCACCACGACTGGTGAGCTGCGGTATTCGGTGACGTTCACATCCACCTGGGGGTTCTTCAGGTACGTCCCCTCGTAGGCGGCGGCCACGGCTTTGACGGCCTGCCTCGCGGTCAATCCTGCCACCTGCAGATCGCCAACAAAGGGGAGGTTGACCTTGCCATCCACGTTGACGCGCCGCGAGAGCACGGAAGGCTGGCCGGGGCGCTCCAGGGCGAATACCGTGATTTCGAGGACATCTTCGGGTCCCAGGGGGTACTCTTCATCCTGTACGCTGCGCTGCTGCTGCTTCCACGACATGAGCATGCGGGCGAGTTGCTCGGAACGCGCTTCAGACTGGGCGGCAGCCTGCTTGCTGGGTGTCGACACCACCTCGGTCAATCCGCCCTGTGCGCCGCCGAAATCCTGCATGCTGCAGCCCGCCGCCAGCAGGAGCATGGCCGCGCCCGCGGCCAGCAAGCCGCGTTGTATCACCTGTTTATGGTTCCTTCGTCGCAATTCAGAAAGCCCTCAACATCGGTCAGAAATTTAGAGAAAACGACCGTGGGTAGCAAGTAACCTTGGCTTCAGTGCGCTTCAAAAAAAAGGGTGGCAGCGGTGTTACGCGCTGCCACCCACGGTCAACGACCGTGATGCCGGTGGCGCCTTAAGGGCTGACCACCTGCGGAGCGGCTGGCAACGCCGCTGCGGCCGCCGTGAGCGTGCTGGGAACAAGAGTCTGCACAATCGGCATCCGTTTTGGGATGACGACGACAAACCCGTGAGGTTGCGGAGTCACGCCGGCGCGGGCGGTCAGGATCCGCATATCGATGCGAACCGGTCCCACCGTGACGTAGTGATTTCCTTCCTCCAATCGCGGGACGTCAAAGACACCGTTCTTGTCAGTCCGAGTCCGGTAGACAATTTTCTCGGTATCCGCGTTCCAAACCGTGACCGCAAGACGTTCAGCGGGCGTCTCGCCGTCTGGGAACAGAACCACGCCCCGCACTTCGGCCGGCAGCACGGCTACATCGGGTGCGGCCTGCGCCGCGCCGACCGCGACGAGCGCCACCAACCCCGCAAGCATCATGAACTTTATTCGCATTACACCGTCTCCTTTCCGCGCTACTGGTCAGAGGAAATAGCCTAGCGGGTTACCCGCTTTTGGTCAATTTCATTGCGCGATTCTCATGCTTTGCCACCAATTCACGCGGCCGGCCCCCGCGATCGATGATGGCATTGCAATCCCATGCGCGCACCCCTTTGTCCCTGCTCCAACTAGGTCGCATGGATGGACATAGCACAAAACATGCCGACTTTGCAGCAGGGGGCCATTCCGGGCGATTATGGTGCAAATCGGAGGGGAACTGACGATTGGGCTGAGAAATGGGCGGGTGTAATCCCATGCCAGTGTGCGGGGATTATGTCAAAAATGACGACAATGTCGGAAAGGTTGACCGACTGCGGCGAAAGCCGGTATGGGCCTGTGCAACGCGCGTCCGTGAAAAGGATTGCAGCGTTTCAAGGGGACCGCTAGGCTTTCCGGACAAGAGGCAGCCCAATGCGGGCCTGCAGAACGTGCAACGGGAGACATATTCATGCAAAAATGGCGCCTGATGAGCTTGCTGTTGGCCACGGCGGTCGTGGTTCCTGCGTTGGCCCGTGCGGAGTCCGACTACGATTTCGTCGTGAATGCCATGCCGGCTACGATTTTGCTGGATGCCAGTGGTGACAAGTTCTCGGTGGAAGATTCGAACGGGCGGGTGAGCCTGTCAGAACTCTATACCATGCCCAATATTGCCGCCGGCGTCGGGACGATGTGGCGGGATATTTACGTGGACGTGGTCGGTGGTGGCGGCGTCCTGATCAATGACGGCTTCCGTTCGTTTATGCTTCAGGGCATTGTCGAAGCGGCTTGGCAGGCAACGGATGCCTTCACGATCGGCCCGCGCCTCGGCGTGGTCTATTTCCCGGACCCTGAGTGGCTCGACAGCGATTCCGTGGAGTTCGACTCCAACGCGGGTCTGCTGGCGGGTTTGCAGATGGCGCTGGGCGACAAGATAAAGTACCTCGTCTCGGTCGACATCATGGATGTGTCCTTTGACATCAGTGACGCCCAGGAGGGGGTCAAGACGTCGGATGACAGTCTCAACATGACGGCGCTGGCGATTCAGTTCGGCGTACGCGGCGAGTTCTAATCATTGCATCGCCCGCCGTGGCGTGTGCCGGAGCGGATTCTCGGGCGATATTGCGGCTGGAACGCTCGCCTTTGCCGTTTCCGACGCGCAGACATGACGGTCGCGACATCTTCACGTGAGGCTGGTTGGCCGCGTGGCCCCGTCCGTCATTGAACATTGATAGGGTTGCACGTTGCGCCGCCAGGGGCGTGCGTACTCTTTTGGTGGTGTTACCGCTGCTGGTCGTTGTCGTGACGATGGAACTCGGGCGTTTCAGCCTCCGCCTTACGCGCTCAGAGTCGTAAATGCCCCCCAAAAAGGGCCTTTTAAGGCCGATTCTGGTACTCCATTTTTTGTTAAGTTCCTGTTCATCAGTATGTTGCAGATGGTAGTCGTCGAGATCGGGCCGAAATTGGGCACACCGCGTCGGTTGTTTGGGACGAGGAACGTCAGGGAGATCACGTCACCCGCGAAACCTGCGGTGACGGTCCCGACTACTTGGCGATGACTTCTTTCGGGACGAGGATGAGGAGCACCTTCGGTTCGCTCTGTCCGGCACGTTCCGACGACTGAGGAATAACGGTCAATCGGAATTGCACCTCGCTCACTTCGAGCAAATATTCGCCAGCCGACAGCAGGGGGAGATCGAAGAGTCCCAACTCGTCAGTCTCCGTTTCATGGAGGAGTTCATCGCGCTCCCACTGGGCGACCTGCTTGTGGCCATGTTTGCCACTGTTGGCATCAGCGCCGGCTTTTTTGGTGGACCACACCCGCACGGGCAAGCCTTCAACGACTTTGCGATCTTCCCGACGGGTCTCCAGGATGGCCACTTTGCCGCGGACTGTGGCCTCTTCCATGACGATGGGGACTTTGATGGACTGCTTGTTGGCGTCCTGTGCGCGGGTCGCGGAACTGGACATGCACCACAAGGTGGTGATGATCAGGCCCGACCGCAGGAGAGATCTTCCGTATGATGTCCCAACCTTCATAGTCTATCTCCGTGCGACAGTAGGCCTCGGGCCCTCGGTCAATACCTGGCGTGGGCTCGCTGCGCCTCCTGAATTGCTGGCAAATGCGCTACAAAGCCAGTCATTTATATACTAGAGAATTAATCCCCGGCTAGGATAAATGCCCAGGGATTCGCGTGCGACTATAATTCCTCAGGCCAAAAGCCATGTTGGCGAGGGGGAATTCCAACTCGAAGGCCTGGCAGATGCGGTGCCTGCCATGGCGCTGTCGCGGTTCAATCCCGTGCCGCATGGGCAGCCTCATTGGCCTCCTGATGGACTCTGAGCACCACTTTGGGTTTAGGCAGGCCATCCTTCCTGGTCTCATCGGGGAAGTACGTGATCTGCCGACCGCCCCGCTCGACGACGTCGCGAACGCGGTCTACCCAATCCGATCGGGATAGCCAACGGCTACTGTTTTCCGTGAGCAGGCCAAAGGCGAACATGGTCTTCTCGCGTCCGCCGGGCAGGGTGGCCACCGTGTCGGCCAGGTCCTGGATCCAGGCGTCGGCGTCGCGCACGCTGTATCGCTCGGGCGTCACGTCCACCCAAAGGCCATCGAAGCGGGCCAGGGAGTCGCTGAAGCTCTGGGCAAATTCAGTCCGCGCCTCCGGGTCATTGACGACGGCGCCGGCGATGAAGCGTGCGCCGTACACATTGGGTCGAAAGGCTTTGGCCGTTTGGCAGAGGTCAGCGGCGAGGGCATCCAGGACGGTGATCTTCAACTCGAGGCGCTGTTGTTGCTGGGCAGGCGAGAGCACCGCTGGATTCCGCTCGCGGATGCCGACTCGCTCCCGCATCAGCGCGGCGGCCGCCGCGCCGGCGTCCTCCGCGTCGGTCAGGAAAGCATCCGAGCCGATCATCAGGCCGTCGAAGTCCACATAGGCCCCGAGGTCTTCGTAAAGGGTCTGAATCAGGCGGCACGCCTCGGCATCGAACGGGGACAGGCGGGGATTCATGGGGCCGGACGGGGTGACGCGGCCCCAATGGTACTCCATGACCACCAAGCGGGGATCCGGCGCCTTGAGGGGCTGGATGCCGATGGATGGCATGACGAGGTGGACTTCCAGGCCGCGCTGGCGGAGCGCGTGGACGGCGTGGCTCAGGAGATCTACCTTCACGGGCAGCACGCGGTTGGGGAAGTAGGCCGCATCGGCGGCGCCATCTTCGTTGTCATCCGCGCAGGCCGTTAGGTAGACGCGAGTCACCCGCAGACTGACGGCGCGCTCGACGGCGTCCGCCAGGTTGGCGAGCATGACCGACGGCGTTCCGCTGACCACGGCCTGCAGGTCCAGAGGCATGGCTTTGAGGACGCGGCGGGGGGACACAGGCGGGAGGCCCCAGCGCCAGACCTGTCGGGCAAAGGCAGCCAGTCCGGTTCCCGGGGTAATATCGAGTGCCGGGTAGACGGTCGGGGGTGCGCGCAGGCCCGGCGACCAGCGCGCGAACATCATGCCGACATCCAGATTTTGGGCTTCGTGCAGCGTCACGTCGTTGAACGCGCCCTCCGGCCAGATGAGTACATCCGTCATGCGTCCAGTGCGAGCTTCGATGATGCGCATGGCGGTCTTCAAGTCGAGGGCCACGCGATCGAGGTAGTCTTGTGCGGTCTCGTAGGACGCGGACTCGGCGAGATAGCGGCGATTGACGGACGCCAGCGCCAGGTCGCCCTGCGGATTGACCGGAACGCGTGCGCCCAGGTCATGTGTCTGTGACGCCAGTGTCACCAGCGGGTGGCTGCCCAGGGTTCGGAGTTGATCCCAGTTCATGAGGGGATTCTCAGAAGGGATGGAGGCTTCCCCTTCCAGCTGGGCGGTGGGAATGGCGAGGACAACGGGGGCATTATACTGTTCCAGCACGGGCAGCACGCGCTGGGCGAAAGACGCATAGCCTCCCTGGACCAGCAGCAAGACGGGGCGCGCGGGCAGGGGGTCATGGTGGCGCCTGGCGGCCGCCACTTCGCGCTCGCTCGTAAAATGAAAATTGTGTCCCTTCAGATAGTCAAGTTGCCGGATCAGGTCGGCTTGCGTGAGGCCGGGCGAGCCAGGTGCGGCATCGGCTCGCACATCGCCATAGGCGAGAGTCAGGACGTTGGTGGGGCCCTTCTCGGTGGCGACGGCGGCGTCGATATCGGTCCATTGGCGCCTGGCGTCCTCCGTGCGACTGCGGATGCTTTTCACCAAGGCGGCGTCCATGGCGGCGGCATGGGCGTCCAGGCACTCGCGCGCCAGGGTGAAGCAGCCTAAATCGGCGAGCAGGGCAGCCTTCAATCCGGCGGCATCGCCGTCGGCCGGGTCGAGAGCGAGCACGCGGGCTAGCAGGTTGAGTCCGGTCCAGACCTCGCGACGATCGAGGGCGAGCTTGGCTGTGGCGCGCAGCAGGTCCGTGTTATTCGGATGGCGAGCGGCGGCCCTGGCAAGGGCGGCGCGCCCTTCGTCGGGCGGCAGGTGCGAGGCGGCTTCGACGAAGGTCTCAGCGGTGGTGCGGTTACCGGGCAGGTCGAGAAGGATGTCCAGCACGGCGACGGCCCGTGTGAAATTTTTCACGGCGAGGTAGCTGTCGGCGGCGGCGCGCTGTAACTCGGGGCGCGACTGGTTTGCGGCATCCAACCCGTTGTAGGCGGCGATGACGTTCTCGGCCTGACGGGCCTTGGCGGCAGCCAGGCACCAGGCCGCAAGGGTCGGCTGATCCGAGGGGGAGAGTTCGGCGGCGCGCTGGAGGAAGCTGGCGGCTTCCGGCGCCGGTGCACCCTCCGCGACTTGGCGTAACAGAAGCGTCAGAATGGGAGGAGCGGCGGCATCGTCCGGGCTCACCTTGAGCAGGCGCTCATAGGTGGCGATGGCCTCGCGGTGATGGCTCTGGCGGCGCTCCACCGCACCTTTGGCGCGCAGGAGATCGCGATCATCGGGGAATTGTGACAAGCCCTCCACCGTTAAGGCCAGCGCTTCGTCGAACCGGCCGTCCTCGATGTATAAGCCTGCCGTTTTGGCCATCACGGCGGCGGTTGGCGCTTCCGTTACCGCCTCGACACTGGCGATTTGGGGCTGCGGTTGGGGTGCGGGTGAGGGTGCTGTTGGCGCGTCGAGCTCCGCCCGGCTGGTGCGCATGCAGGCGGCGAGTAACCAGCAGGCGAAAACGGTGCGAGCGCTGGTTGATGCGTGCATGCTGAAATTCATGGGTTATGGGGGAGAGCTTACGGTTGACCCGCGGGAGTGCAAGCTCGGAGATTGCGCGGGCAACAGCCTACAACGCGGCCTGGTTGACCGCTGGAAACGGCAGGTAGATGCCCCGGGGCATGGGTGAATCGCGGGAGAACCACAAAAATGATTGAAATTGCCCGGCAGGTTGGCCAGACTGATTGATTCAGGCGCCCGGGATCCCCGGGGCGCGTCCGGTCTCCATGGCGGGTGTAGCTCAGCTGGTTAGAGCGTCAGATTGTGGATCTGAATGTCGCGGGTTCGAACCCCGTCACTCGCCCCATCTTCCTTGCCTGTGCATCGCTCAGGCGAGCCTTGCCTTGGCGCAGCCACGGCCTCTCGTCGTACTGTACAAGGCGGATGCAGAGTTGTAGCGTAGGGTTATGTCTAAGATGTTATGGCTCGTGCTGGGGGTGCTTGCGATGGTGGTGACCATGCGGGTACTCGGGAAACCGTCGGCGGCGGAACGCGGGGCCGTGGCCGAGAAGCTCAAACAGGGGGCACTGATCCTGGATGTGCGCACGGCAGGCGAGTTTGCCGGCCAGCACTATGCGGGGGCGACCAACATCCCGGTCCAGGAGTTGTCGGCTCGCATCGCCGAACTAGGCGACACGAATCGGGCGATCATCGTTTACTGCCGCTCCGGCCGTCGCGCGGCGTCCGCCAAGCAGATACTCAACCAGGCCGGTTTCAAGACCGTCATCAATGCCGGCGGGCTGCAGGACATGCCGTAACGCCTGCGGCGCCGGTCCTTTAGCCGAACCCGACGGGCCGCATTCGGATTTCGAATTTGCATTCACGAGCGAGGGCCCTAGAGTGGGGGCATGCGGCGCAGCGGTAAACCGGTTCGAAAGTGTCACGCCTGCCCGCTGAATCTGGGCGATCGGTGCTGGCGATATGCCAGCCCGCGCGACCAGTGGCGGTCGGGGCGCCACTGCGCCGGTTTTTCTGACGAGGCGCTGCACGCGGAATTCCGGATCTGGCTCAAGCGCCCGCAGGTGAAAACGCGCAAGGAACTGAGGCGGGAAGGCTCCAGCGCCAGCAAGCGTGCCGCGACCTACAGCGCCCGCAGCTCGAAACCCCGGGGACGAAGCTGATGCCAGAGCGTGGGAAATCCGCCATGACCACGGACATGCACAGAAGCCACCGCCGTGCGGCGATCGCCAACCGATCGGCCTGGGAGCATCTTGCGATTCTCGTGTATGTCTGTGGCAATTTCGCATTCTCCGAGTCCCGTTCCGTCATCGTGGGTGGCCGGTGAAATCGCGCCTGAAATCCAGTGTGGCGGCGGAGCAGGCCCTGCTGGTGCAGGTGATCCTGGGGCGGCGGAGCCTGGACGAGGCGGCCGACTCGCTGGCCGAGCTGGAGCGCCTGGCCGATACCGCAGGGGCGGAAGTGGTGGGGCGCATCACGCAGCGGCGACCGAAGCCCGCTCCTGGGCTGTTGATCGGCGAGGGCAAGCTGGAGGAGGTCCAGATGGCCTGCCGCGAGGCGGGGGCCAACGTGATCATCTTCGACAATGAGCTGTCGCCGATGCAGGTGAACAATCTCGATCAATCGCTGGGCATCAAGGTGATTGATCGCACGGAGCTGATCCTGCAGATTTTCGCCGGCCGCGCGAAGACGGCTGAGGCGCAGGTGCAGGTGGAGCTGGCGCAGCTGGAGTATCTCATCTCGCGCCTTCCCGTGTCCGAGAAGCAAGCGCGTTTCAAGGGCGGTATCGGCATGAAGGGGCCGGGCGAAAGCCCGCTGCAGCTGCGCAACGAGCCGATGCGCAAGCGCATCCGGGACCTGAAGCGCAAGCTCGATGTGATCCAGGACCGTCGGCAGCAGACGCGCGTGCGGCGCCGCTGGCCGCTGGTGTCGCTGGTGGGGTACACGAACGCGGGCAAGTCGACACTGCTCAACGCCTTCACCGATGCGGATGCCTACGTGGACGACCGGCTGTTCGCGACGCTGGACACGAAGACGCGGCTGGTGCACCTGATGCCGGACCGGGCGGCGCTGCTGTCCGACACGGTGGGCTTCATCCGGCACCTGCCGCACGGGCTGGTGGCGTCCTTCCGGTCGACGCTGGACGTGGCCGCGCATTCGGATTTGCTGCTGGTGGTGGCGGAGACGTCGCACCCGCGCGTGCGGGATCACCTGCAGGTCGTGCACGAAACGCTGGCCCAGATTGGCGCGCAGGCCGTGCCGCACCTGCTGGTGTGGAACAAGTGCGATTTGCCGGACGCGGCGGCGGCGCTGCCCGCGCTGCGGGAGGAGTTTCCGCAGAGCGTGGCCATTGCGGCGGCGACCGGCCTGGGCATGGACGAGCTGCGCCACCGGATTGTGGAGGTCATGCCGCGCTGGGCGCGGGATGACGTTCGCTAGGACCGAACGTGCCAAGTCTCGTTTCCCGCTTGCATCCTTCCTCCCAATGACCAATGACTAATGACCATGAGCATCCTCTACATCGTTGCCACACCGATTGGGAATCTGGAGGATCTCAGCCCCCGCGCGCGGCGCGTGTTGACGGAGGCGGATGTGATCGCCTGCGAAGACACGCGGCGGACGGGGCAGCTTCTGACGCTGGCGGGGATCGTGCGCCGGGCGCCGTTTGTCTCGTACCGTGAAGGCAACGAAGAGCGCGCGGGCGAGCAGTTGCTGTCGGACTTGGCGTCGGGGCGCACGGTGGTGTTGTGCACGGACGGCGGCATGCCGGGCATCAGCGACCCCGGGTTCCGGCTGATTCGCGAGGCCACGCAGCGCGGCATGGACGTGCAGGTGGTGCCCGGGCCGTCGGCGGTGACGGTGGCGCTGGTAACGTCCGGCTTGCCGACCTCCAGCTACACGTTCAAGGGTTTTCCGCCGCGCAAGCCAGGCGTGCTGCGCCGGTTTTTCGAGGAAGAGCGCGATGCGGCGCACACGCTGGTGATCTTTGAGTCGCCCTATCGCGTCGGCAAGACGCTGCAGGCCGCGTTCGAGGTGCTGGGGGATCGCGAAGCGGCAGTGTGCATCGAATTGACGAAGAAGTTCGAGCGTGTGGGGCGCGGCTATCTGAGCGATTTGGCGAAGCGCTACGCGTCCGAAGCCATCAAGGGCGAGGCGACGATCGTCATCGCCGGCAATCACCCCAAGTTCCGGCGGAGCGAAGCGCCCGTGGTTGGTTCCTGCTGCTAGGATGGCGGAAAGGAACTCTGATCGGGCTGGCGATTACCCGATTGGCCCCACCCGGCGTGCGGGGGCGGAACACACGCCGACGTTGCTGGCTCCACTCAGTCGCGGATGACGAAGAGTTTGCCCACGGTCCAGAAGAGGCCTTTGAAGACGTAGCCGAGGGGGCCGAGGACTTTCCGGCGGTGCAGCGACAGCTCGATGGCGGCGAAATCGACCTGGCCCTTGAGGGCCTTGGCGCGGGCTTCCATGGATTCGATGTCGCCCTGGAGGCGGTTCAGTTCGGTCTCGATGGCCAGGATATCCTTCACGTCGGTGGCCTTGTCGAGCAGGTGCTGCAACCGGTCTCGCAGCACGAGTTTGTTTTTCAGGCGGGCGTCGTTGTCGACGACCTGCTCGGTGACGTCTTCACCTTGAACGCTGCGCGAGGTGACGTGGCCAAGCCCTTCCAGCGCGCCCACGGCATTGGTGAAGGCGGCGGCGGGCACGCGCAGGCGCAGGCTCGCATCGCTATCGCCCTGGTCCCGGTTGTGTTCGATGTAGCCGCCGGCCTGAGTGGCGAAGTCGGTGGCGGCGGCGACGGCGTTACTGATGTTCCAGACATCGACGTTCAGATAGGCGGTCCAGGCCAGCATGCGGGGGGCGGTCTCCGCCAGATCGCCCGCTCGCACAGCGGCCTGCATGGGCGGCATCCCGTACCCCGTGGGGCCGGACAGCGAGGAGCTTTTGGCCTTGCCGGCCATGCACCCAGACGTCAACACCAGCAGCCCCAGCGCCAACCCGCGGACGACATGCGTATTCATGGCGTTACGATGGACAGGGTGGGCGGGCCTGTCAATCTCGGGGGCGTGCCCGCCGGGCGAGGGCTCTTGCGCGATGGCGCATGCGCAACGCACGCGCCCGGAGGTCGCGGGCCACCTCGGACAGTCGCCGATACGCCCCGGCGAGGCGGATTTTAAACTACCCGTTGCGCGGGGTGGGGGCTTTTGCCATACTCGGCAGGTTTAGGTATGAGTCCAACCGGAGGATATCAGACCATGAAAGATGTGCCCGTCTCAGACAAGCGCAACATCGCCCTCATGGGCCACACCCATAGCGGCAAAACCACCCTGCTCGACGCCATTTGGTACAAACTGGGGCTCAACGATCGCCTGGGGTCGGTGGACAACGGCTCCAGCGTGGCGGACTACAACGACGAAGAAAAGGGGCGCAAGATCACCCTGTTTTCGAAGTCCTTCAGCGCCAACTACACCACCGCCGGCGGCAAGACGGTCTCGCTGAGCTTCACGGACACGCCCGGCTACATGGATTTCTTTGGCCAGATGATCGCCGCCGTGCACGTCGCCGATGCGGCCCTGATCGTGGTGGACGCGGTGGGCGGAATTCAGGTGGGGACGCACCGCGCCTGGAAGTGCTGCAACCAGCAGGGCATCAAGGCCCGGGGTTTCGTGATCACCGGCATCGACCGCGAGAACGGCAACTACGCGCGCGTGCTGGAGTCCATTCAGGCCACTTTCGGCAAGCAGTGCGTACCGGTGGAAGTTCCCTTGGCGGGCGGCGCCGGCGTGGTGGATGCGCTGGCGGCCAAGGACGTGCCCCCGGCGGCGAAGGACGAAGTTGAGGCCGAGAAGGCGGCGTTGATCGAGCGGGCCGCTGAAACCAATGACTCGTTGATCGAGAAGTTTCTGGGCGGCGAAGAGTTGACGCCAGACGAAGTCGCGCGCGGCCTGGTCGATGCGGTTGCCACCGGCGGCATCATGCCGGTGTTTGCCTGCGCGGCACCGAAGGGCGTGGGCCTTACGGAACTGCTGGAGGAAATTGCCCGCCTGTTCCCCGGGCCGGACCGCCATGCCCGGAAGACCGCGGATGGCGCCGCCATCGGGACGGGCGAGGGCGAGCCCTTCGTGGGCCAGGTCTGGCGCATGGTGAACGATCCGTTCGCCGGCCAGTTGGCCTTCGTGCGCGTCATGGGCGGCACGTTGCGCGCCGATTCGGAAGTATACAACGCGTCCAAGAAGCAGAAGGAACGCGTGGGTGCCATGCTCCTCGTCAATGGCAAGAAGCAGGAGCCCATGTCCGTCGCCACCGCGGGCGACATCGTGGCCATTCCCAAGCTCAAGTTCACGGGCCTGGGCGACACCCTTTGCGCGATGGGGCGAACCGCCGTCTGTGCCCCGATGAAGTTCCCGAAGCCGGTCACGATGCAGGCCATGAAAGGCAAGACGCAGGCCGACGATGACAAACTCGGCACGGCGGCCCAGCGCGTGTGCGACGACGACCCCACGCTGCACGTGGAGCGCAACACGGCGACGCACGAAATGGTCTTGATGGGGCTGGGCGACGTGCACCTGGACGTGGCCGTGGAATTGATGAAGAGCCGCAGCCACGTGGACGTGCTGTTGAGCACGCCGAAGGTGCCTTACCGCGAGACGGTGACGAGCGTGGGCGAAGGGCACTACAAGCACAAGAAGCAGTCCGGCGGGCGGGGCCAGTACGGCGAAGTCTACATCAAGGTGCAGCCCAAGCAGGATCCCGCGGAAGACTGGTTTGAGGATGCGGTCGTCGGCGGCGTGATTCCCCACAACTTCATTCCGGCCGTGCAAAAGGGGCTGGTGGAAGGCATGACGGCTGGCGCGCTGGCGGGCTTCCCGGTTGCGGACGTCAAGGTGACGCTGTACGACGGATCCTACCACGACGTGGACTCCTCGGAAATCGCGTTCAAGATCGCGGCCTCGCGGGCGCTCAAGGACGGCATGCTCAAGGCGCGTCCCGTCTTGCTAGAGCCTATCATGTCGGTTAAAGTCTTCGTCCCCGATCACTGCCTCGGGGACATTAACGGTGACTTGAACCACAAGCGCGGCCGGATCCACGGTATGGAAACCGAGGATGGGCTGCAGGTGATCCTGGCCGATGTGCCGCAGTCGGAACTGTTCCGCTATGCGGCTGAACTGCGCAGCATCACCGCGGGCCAGGGCACGTTTGAGATGGAGTTCAGCCGGTACGAACAGGTGCCGGGCAACATCGCCCAGAAGGTCGTCGCGGAAGCGACGAAGGATCGAAAACACGAAGTGGAAGACTAGCGCAGGAGGCGGGGTTCAGGTTTCAGGGTTCAGTCCGGCCGGTCGGTACAGCCAGGGGGAGCGGGGAGGACGCCGTTTGCGATTCCTGAACCCTGAACCCTGAAACCAAGGCGTTCCGGCGCACCAATGGAGACATCACCATGAGCGGTCATAGTAAGTGGAAGACGATTCAGCATAAGAAGGGCGCGGCCGATGCCAAGCGCGGCAAGATTTTCAGCAAGCTGGCCAAGGAGCTGATGGTGGTGGCCAAGGCGGGGGGCAGCGATCCGAACACGAACGCCTCCCTGCGCACCGTGATCCAGAAGGCCAAGGCCGTGAACATGCCGTCGGATAACATCGAGCGCGCCATCAAGAAAGGTGCGGGCGAAACCGAGGGCGTGACCTTTGAGGAAGTCACGTACGAGTGCTACGCTCCCGGCGGCGTCGCGGTTGTCGTGCAACTGCTGACCGACAATCGCAACCGGGCGACGTCGGAGCTGCGCTTCATCTTCAAGCGTCACGGCACGGATTTTGCCTCGGTGGGGTCCTGCACGCGGGGCTTCGAGCGCAAGGGCGAGATCATGGTGGACTCCACCATCGTCGACGAGGACAAGCTGATGAGCGTGGTGCTGGATGCGGGCGCCGACGATATGAGCCAGGACGGCAGCCAGTTCGAGATCATCACCAGCCCGGCCGCCTTTCCCAATGTGACCGAGGCCCTCGAAAAGGCGAAGATTCCGACGTTGAGTGCGGAAGTCACGTTGCTGCCGCTAGCGGCCGTTCCGGTGTCGGATCCCGCCGTGGCGTCCACGGTTCTCAAGCTGGTCGGCGACCTGGAAGACAACGACGATGTCCAGAACGTGTACACGAACATGGACATGACCGACGACGTCATCAAGGCCATGCAGGCGAAGGGGTGATGCGGCGCGGACCGTGATCCGTAAACGGTAATCAGTAATCGGTGCAGGACTTGCGGCGAGGCCGCTCGGACATGCGCCACTGATCACCGATGACGGATCACCGGTCACGGCTCGCCAAACCATGACCACCGGGTTTCGCGTCCTGGGCATTGATGCATCCCTGCGATCGACCGGGCTGGGGGTGGTCGAGGCGCAGGGCTCGCGGCTGGTGGCGGTGGTCCAGCAGACGCTGAAGCTGCCGACTCGCGCGCGCCACTCGGATTGCCTGCGGCAGGTTTACGAGGGGATCAGCGCCCTCATCCGGCAGACCTCGCCTTCGGCTGCCGCCATTGAAGGCGGTTTCTTTCAGCGCAACGTCAAGACCGCGGACATTCTCGGGCAAGTGCGCGGGGCGGCCATTGCGGCCTGCGCGTGCGCCGGGGTACCGGTCTACGAATACGCGCCACGTCGCGCCAAGCAGGCGCTGGTGGGATTTGGCGGGGCGGAGAAGGAGCAGGTCCGGCGCATGGTCATGCAGCTTCTGGGGCTGGCAGAGGAGCCGCAGGAGGATGCGGGCGACGCCCTGGCCCTGGCCATCTGCCACCTCAACACCCGCACCGGGCACGCCATTCTGGATACGGAGCCGATCTAGGCCGCGCGGCACGCATCCTGGCGATCCGTGTCCGTCGTGCCAGTCGTGGTTTCCGCGTCCGGCCGGGTTCAGTCGGCGCTTGCCACTCACCGCTTTCCTGCCCCAGACTTCCGCATGATTGCTTTTCTGGATGGAACCTTGGTCGAGAAGCAGCCGACGCACGTGGTGATGGATGTGAACGGCGTGGGCTATGAAGTCTTCATTCCGTTGAGCAGTTTTGACCGGCTGCCGGCGGCGGGGACGCGCTGCCGGCTGCTGACGCACCTGAGCGTGCGCGAAGATGCGCACGTGCTGTTCGGTTTCGTCACGGCCGCCGAGCGGCAGCTCTTCTCGCTGCTGATGAGCGTGTCTGGCATTGGGCCCAAGCTGGCGCTGAGCGCCTTGAGCGGGCTGTCGGTGCGCGAGATCAAGGCCGCCATTGCAGGAGGCGACATCAAGCGCCTCAGCTCCATTTCCGGTGTGGGCAAGAAGACGGCGGAACGCATGGTGGTGGAGCTGCGGGACAAGATCAGCGCGGGCGAGGCGCTGGAGGCGGTCGCGGGCGAGGCCGATGTTGCGCCGGGAGATCAGACGTCCCGCGATGCCATCGCGGCGTTGATTGCCCTGGGATACCGCCAGGACGAGGCGCGCAAGATGGTGCTGGCTGCGCGGCGCGATCTGCCGGATCCGGCGGCGAGCGTGGAAGCGCTCATCAAGAAGGCGCTGAGCGCCTGAGCTTGGCGGCCGGCCAGAGGCCGAGGCCTGGAACGGCGGAAGCGTGGGGGAATGGAAGTCAGGAAGGATCGGACTTCCACGAGACGGCGCGGGATTGCCCCAGCTTCCATCCTTCCCACTCCCGCCGTTTGCCCTGGCTGTCGGCGCTCTGGCTTGACACCCGCCACCCGACACTCGACACTGCTGACCCATGCCTGAACAGCCCCTGACCAACGTCCTGAACCGCCCGGGCGGCGAACTGGATATCAGTTTGCGGCCCTCGTCGTTTCCCGATTTTGTCGGGCAGTCGAAAGTGCGCGGGCGGCTGGAGTTGGCCGTCGAGGCGGCGAAGCAGCGCGGTGACGTGCTGGACCATGTGCTGCTCTCGGGGCCGCCGGGCCTGGGCAAGACGACGCTGGCGCACATCATCGCCGAGGCGATGGGCGTGAACATCAAGGTCACGTCGGGCCCCGTCATCGACAAGGCCGGGGATCTGGCCGGGCTGCTGACGGGCATCGAACGCGGCGACGTGCTGTTCATCGACGAGATCCACCGCATGCAGAAATCCGTGGAGGAGTACCTGTACTCGGCCATGGAGGATTTCGTCCTTGATATCATGATCGACCAGGGCGCGAATGCGCGCTCGATCCGCCTCGATCTGAAGCATTTCACACTGATCGGGGCCACGACCCGCAGCGGGCTGCTCTCGTCGCCGCTGCGCTCACGGTTCGGTATCGCCAACCGGCTGGATTACTACAGCGCCGGCGATCTCCACAAGATCCTGACCCGTTCGGCGCGCATCCTGAATGTCGAGATGGATGCGGATGGGGCGGACGAGATTGCGCACCGGGCGCGTGGTACGCCGCGCATTGCGAACAACTTGCTGCGGCGGGTGCGCGACTTCGCGCAGGTGAGGGCGGAGGGGCACATTACGCGCGCCGTGGCCGACGAAGCGCTGACCATGCTCGACATCGACCGCCACGGGCTGGACGAGATGGACAAGCGCATCCTCGAGACGATCCTGCACAAGTTCGGCGGCGGGCCGGTGGGGCTCGGGTCGCTATCCGTGTCGGTCAGCGAAGAGCAGGACACGATTGAGGATGTCTATGAGCCTTACCTGATTCAGGAAGGCTATCTGCGCCGCACGCCCAAGGGGCGCGTGGTGACGGACCTTTGCTACGAGCGATTCGGGCTCAAGCCGCGAACGCAGGCGGGCGAACTGGGGCTGTAGGCGGGGTTCGGCGATCACGCCGACATCGCGTCGACGCCCTTGATGTCGAAATGGGCGGCGGCGGCGAGGAGGCGGTGGTCGTTGGAGTAGATCTCGCGGAAGCCGTTTTCCGATGCGCACGCCAAGTGTAAGGCGTCGGCCGCGCGAAGTGGGAGCGTGGCGGGTAGAGTCGCATAGACGCGGTGCAGGCGGGCCATGACGGCGCTTGAGAGGGGGAGCCAGCGGAAGGCCGATTCGCGGCAGTCTGCATGGAATTGGTCGACGATGTGCCGGTATTGCGAGGCCGTGAAGGCGTGTTCGCGGAACTTTCGATGGATGGCGCCCAAGGTCTCGGCTTCACCATGTGCGGCGCAGGCGAGATGCGCGCTTGCCGCCAGGGCGCGGACCGACTCGAAGCCACGATCCTCCACATATAGCCTGACGAGGTAGCAGGCGTCGAAGTAGAGAATCACGCCCGATCCTCGCGATCTTCGGCGATCGCGATCGAGCTGTCCGTGCCACCCTTGAGGCTGCCGGCTCGCATCAGCTTCCGGAAGGGCGGCAGCAGTTGCCGTCGGGAAAAATACGGGGCCTCAGGTTCTGGCGGCTGCTTGACCAGTTTAGCCACGATCTTGCCGCGGTCGGTGACATAGAGTTCACCGACCCGGGCCGCTTCGCGAACGATCGCGCCAGTTTTCGCGTGCAACTCCCGGATGGAGATGGATCTCATGTGACACATGGTGTCACAATTCGGGCGGGCCGTCAATCGAAGTGCTGCGCGACGAAGTGCTCGTTGATGTAGGCCGTGGCGATTTCCAGTGATGGCAGGATCTTGGTGCAGAAGCGCACCATCCAGGGGCTGGAGTCCTTGAAGGTGAAGGGCGAGAAGGCGATCACGAACTTCTGCAGCACGTGCGAGGCGTAGAACACTTCCATCGAGGTGCCGACAGACGACTTGTTGTAGTTGACGAGGATGATGTCCGCGTCGCGCACGTCCTGAAGGTCGAACTCCACGATTTCGTTGGCGCTGTCGACCTCGCGGTCTTTGAAGTTGCGCCGCATGGGATCGAGGATCGTGAACTGCTTGCCGAGCAGCTTGGCGGCGGCCTTGCGCCATTCGCGCGCCTTGCCATCCACCTCATCCATGATCGGGCCGCAGAGGTAGATCTTCTTGCGGGCGCCACCGTTGCCCAATTTCGACGCCTTCGATTTGGAAGTGGTTTTCATAAGGGCGGATTGTAGGCGGAGAAATGGCGCCGTCACGCAGTATTTGCGGCCGCGACGGGGCGGGGGCGCCAGGCGGGGGGGGCGCACGCGCCAGAATGGCGACAAGGTGGCGCGCGGATGCCGGATTCGCGATTGAAGTGGGACATGATGTCTCGCCCATCGCGCCTGGCGATGGGGGTGTTAGGTGGTAAATAAGTTTATAAGCACTTGAAAATTAGCATCATATGAAACATCAAGGTGCCTGATGCGTCCGCTTGGCATGGTGTTTGCTTACACACAGGTCGACAGCGTCTGCCCGGCACTACGAAAGGACGGGGAATCATGTCAAAAGTCTTGGGAATTGATTTAGGAACCACGAACTCCTGCATGGCAATCATGGAGGGTGGAGAGCCCGTCGTGATTCCGAATGCGGAAGGGACGCGCACGACGCCGTCGGTGGTCGCCTTTACGAAAAATGGCGAGCGTTTGGTGGGGCAGGCTGCCAAGCGGCAGTCGGTGACCAATCCGAAGAACACGGTCTACTCGATCAAGCGTTTCATGGGGCGCAAGTTCGACGAAGTGGCGCATGAGAGCACGCTGGTGCCGTACGAAGTCATGCGGGCGAAGAACGGCGACGCGCACGTCAAGGTGGGCGACAAGGTGTACTCGCCGCCGGAAATTTCCTCGATGATTCTGCAGAAGTTGCGGGCGGACGCAGAGGCCTATCTGGGCGAGAAGATCACGCAGGCCGTGATCACCGTGCCGGCGTATTTCAACGACAGCCAGCGCCAGGCCACCAAGGACGCGGGCAAGATTGCCGGTCTCGAGGTGCTCCGCATCATCAACGAACCGACGGCGGCATCGCTGGCGTACGGGCTCGACAAGAAGAAGGACGAGAAGATCGCCGTCTATGACTTTGGCGGCGGCACGTTCGACATCTCGATTCTCGACATTGGCGACGGCGTGTTTGAAGTCAAGGCCACCAACGGCGACACGCACCTTGGCGGCGACGACATGGACCAGGCCGTCATCGAGTGGTTGAACGCGGAATTCAAGAAGGAGCACGGCATCGATCTGACGAAGGATACGATGGCGCTGCAGCGCTTGAAGGAAGCGGCGGAGAAGGCCAAGTGCGAATTGTCCACGGCGCAGCAGACGGAGATCAACCTCCCCTTCATCACGGCTGATGCGGCGGGGCCGAAGCATTTGAACCTGTCCCTGACGCGGTCGAAACTGGAGCAGCTGGCGGACCGTCTGGTGGAGCGTACGATCGGGCCCTGCCAGGCCTGCTTGCGCGATGCGGGCATCGGGCAGGTCGACGAGGTGGTGCTGGTTGGCGGCCAGACGCGGATGCCGAAGCTTCAGGAGAAGGCCAAGGCGCTGTTCGGACGGGAGCCGCACAAGGGCGTGAATCCGGACGAGGTGGTGGCCGTCGGGGCCGCCATCCAGGGCGGCATCCTGAAGGGCGAGGTCAAGGATGTGCTGCTGCTCGACGTAACGCCGCTGTCGCTGGGCATTGAGACCCTGGGCGGCGTGTTCACGACGCTGATCGAGCGCAACACGACGATTCCCACGAAGAAGAGCGAGATCTTCAGCACGGCGTCGGACAACCAGCCATCCGTGGAGATCCATGTGCTTCAGGGCGAGCGCAAGATGGCGTCTGACAACAAGACCATCGGGCGCTTCCATCTGGAAGGCATTCCGCCGGCCGCGCGCGGGGTCCCCCAGATCGAAGTGGAATTCGACATCGACGCCAACGGCATCCTGAACGTGGGCGCGAAGGACCTGGGCACGGGCAAGCAGCAGAAGATCACGATTACGGCTTCCAGCGGGCTCAACGAGAAGGAAGTCAGCCAGATGGTCAAGGATGCGGAGGTTCATGCGGAAGAGGACCGCATCAAGCGCGAAGGCGTGGAGACGCACAACCTGGCGGAGAACCTGGTTTACCAGACGGAGAAGGTGCTCAAGGAGAACGGGGAGAAGGTGCCCGCGGACAAGAAGGCGCGCGTGGAGTCCGCGATTGCGGACGTCAAGGCGGCGCTGAAGGCGAACGACACGGCGCAGATCAAGAGCGCGGTCGAGGCGCTGAACACGCAGATGCAGGCGGTGTCGCAGGATTTGTATGCGGGGGCGCAGGGGGCGGGCGGCGCGGCCAAGGGTGGCGCGGCTGGGGGCGGTGCGGAACCGCAGGCGGAGCCCGACGCGAAGCCGAGCGGCGACGACAAGTCCGGCGTGATCGATGCGGATTTCGAGATGGTGGACGACGACAAGAAGAAGAAGCGGTCCTGAGGAGGCGCCAGGCACCTCGCTACAGCGGCCCATCAACAGCAAACAAGGAGAGCAGAGTAGGATGAACATTAGACCATTGGGTGATCGCGTTCTGATCCAGCCGCTTGAGGAAAAAGAAACCAAGAAGGGCGGCATCATCATCCCCGACTCGGCCAAGGAAAAGCCCCAGGAGGGCAAGGTCGTGTCCGTGGGTCCGGGGAAGAAGACGGAAGACGGCAAAATCATCCCCATGAACGTCAAGAAGAACGACAAGGTGCTGCTGCCGAAGTACGGCGGGACCGAAGTCAAGATCGATGACGTTGAGTATCAGATCGTGCGCGAGGATGACATTCTTGCCGTGATTGAGTGAAGCTTGTTCGTGACGCGGTCGTGGACCGCGACTAAGGAGAATTGCAATGGCTGACAAAGGGAAAATGCTGAAGTACAACACCGAGGCGCGGCAGGCCATTCTGGCCGGCGTCTGCAAGTTGAGCGACGCGGTCAAGGTCACGCTGGGCCCTGCAGGGCGCAACGTGATTTTGGACAAGAGCTTCGGCTCGCCGACGATCACCAAGGACGGCGTGACGGTGGCCAAGGAAATCGATCTGCCCGACCGCTTTGAGAACATGGGCGCGCAGATGGTCCGCGAAGTCGCGAGCAAGACGAGCGACACGGCGGGCGACGGGACGACGACGGCGACGCTGCTGGCCGAAGCGATTTATCGCGAAGGTCTGAAGAACGTCACCGCCGGTGCCAACCCGATGAGCCTGAAGCGCGGGATCGACAAGGCCGTGACGGCGGTCGTGGAAGCGATCAGCAAGCAGGCCAAGAAGGTCAAGGAGCACACCGAGATCGCCCAGGTGGCCACCATTTCGGCCAACGGCGACACCGAGATCGGCAACAAGATTGCCGACGCGATGGACAAGGTGGGCAAGGACGGCACGATCACGGTCGAGGAAGCGAAGACGATCGAGACGACGCTGGACGTGGTGGAAGGGATGCAGTTCGACAAGGGCTACCTCTCGCCGTACTTCGTCACCGATTCCGAAGGCATGGAAGCAGTGCTGGAGGATGCGTACCTGCTGATCCACGAGAAGAAGATTTCGAGCCTGCAGGACCTGCTGCCGTTGCTGCAGAACGTGGCAAAGGCTGGCAAGCCGTTGCTGATCATTGCCGAAGAGGTTGAGGGCGAGGCCCTGGCCACGCTGGTGGTGAACCGTCTGCGCGGCACGCTGCAGTGCTGTGCGGTGAAGGCGCCGGGCTTCGGCGACCGCCGCAAGGCCATGATGGAAGATATCGCGATCCTGACGGGCGGCCGCTGCCTGACCGAGGATCTCGGCATCAAGCTCGAGAACGTGAAGCTGGAGGACCTGGGCCGCGCGAAGAAGATCACGGTGGACAAGGAAAACACCACGATCGTCGAAGGCGCCGGCAAGACCTCGGACATCCAGGGTCGCGTGGCGCAGATCAAGCGCCAGATCGACGAGACGACGTCGGATTACGACCGCGAGAAGCTGCAGGAACGGCTGGCGAAGCTGGCGGGCGGCGTGGCGGTGATCAACGTCGGGGCGGCGACCGAGAGCGAGATGAAGGAAAAGAAGGCGCGCGTGGAAGACGCGTTGCATGCAACCCGTGCCGCGGTGGAAGAAGGCGTGGTGGCGGGCGGTGGCGTGGCGCTGTTGCGCGCTCAGCCGGTGCTGGACAAGCTGGCGGCGACGGGTGACGAGGCGATTGGCGTGCAGATCGTGCGCCGGGCGCTGGAGTATCCGCTGCGTCAGCTCGTGAGCAATGCGGGCGTGGAAGGTGCGCTGATCGTCGAGGAAGTCAAAAAGGGCAAGGGCAGCTACGGGTTCAACGTGGCGACGGGCCTGTACTCCGACCTGATCAAGGACGGCGTGCTGGATCCGGCCAAGGTGACCCGTTCGGCGCTGCAGAATGCGGCGAGCATCGCGGGCCTGCTGCTGACGACCGAGTGCATGGTCACCGAGATCCCGTCGGACGACAAGCCGGCAGCGGGTGGCGGTGGTCACGGGCACGGCGGCGGCATGGGCGACATGGGCATGTGAGCCGGTAACAAGGTTTGACTTGTGCGGACGGGGCGCCTAACATGCGCCCCGTCCGTTTTTTTGGAGGATTGTACTTTGAATGTTGAGCTTCTAGATGCGGCCAAAGCGCGGGTGCCCAGCATCCCGGTTCTGATCAACATGGTTTCCAAGCGCGTGAAGCAGCTGAACGCGGGACTCCGTCCCTACGTCAAGCCGCTGAGTGCCGACGAGGAGAAGCTGGATATCGCGTTGCGTGAAATTGCGGAAGGCAAGCTGATCGCCGAGATGGATTTCGCCGCCACGGCTCAAGAGGAGCGGTAATCCGCATCCGGCGTCCGGTCGCGGCTGGACCTCCCGGATCGTTTCAAGGAGCTCGCCATGGGCTCCCAGGCCCGTAAAGAAACGTCGGTACTGGCCTCCAATCGCAAGGCCCGCCACGATTTCCACATCCTGAACCGGGTGGAAGCGGGGATCGAGCTGCGCGGGACGGAGGTCAAGTCGCTGCGGGCCGGCCAGGCCAATCTCACCGGAGCGTACGCGCGGGCGGAAAACGGTCAGATGTGGCTCTACCACCTGACCATTCCGGCCTACGAGTTCGGGAACCAGTTCAACCACGACCCGGAGCGGGTGCGTCGCTTACTGCTGCACAAGCATGAGATCGACCGCCTGTCGGCGCTGGTCGAGCAGCAGGGCCAGACGCTGGTGCCGCTCGGGCTGTTTCTGAAGAACGGTCGCGTCAAGGTTGACCTGGGGATCTGCAAGGGCAAGACGCACGGGGACCAGCGCGAGACGCTGCGTCGGCGCACGGCGGACCGGGAAGCCCAGCGCGCGATCGCGGCACGGAAGTAGCGGGTGAACGGCGCTTGCCATCGCCCAGGGCAAAGGCGACAATAGCCAGGGAATGGAGTTCTCCATGATGCATTCGATGACACCGTTTCTGGCGTGGGGTGTGGGGTCGCAGGAAGTGCTGATCCTGCTGTTCGTGATCCTGCTCCTGTTCGGCGGCAAGAAGCTGCCTGAACTGGCGCGTTCGCTGGGACGCAGCCTGAGCGAGTTCAAGAAAGGCCGTGAAGACGGCGCCCGGGACGCCCTTCCGGACAAGAAGGACGACGACACCAGTCGTCAGTCCTGAGCCGCGGGGGCCGCGAGTGGCGGCAGCGCGAAGCTCGGAGCCGAGTCCGTTGCCGCCGCGTTGACGGTGGCCGGCTCGGTGGGCACGATGCCATCCAGACCTTTGGCGATGGACCGATTCACCGTGGCGAGCAGGTCTTCCAGGGATGAGTTCCACGCGTCTTCAGGATGGGCCGCCACGTATTGTTCGAGCACGACGCGGGCCTCCGTGAGCTTGCCGAGCTGCTGCAGGCAGCGCCCCTGGCCCAGGACGGCCTGCGCGGTCAGGAAATGCTCCGGGTTTGCGGCCGCAAACTCCCGAAAGCCGGCGAGTGCATCCTGCGTGCGGCCCTGGGCCTCTGCGCATTGCCATACGCCCAGCAGTGCGGCGGCGGCGAACTCGTGCTGCGGGAACCGGGCCGTGAAGGCGTCATACTTGTCCTTGGCGAGCGCGTAGTTGCCGGACGAGAAATAGCCGTGGGCAATTTTCAGCAGCGCCAGGGGGGCGGCGGGCGAGTTTCCATAGTCGCTGACCACGCGTTCGAGATCATCGAGGGAGCGGGCGGACGACAGGAGCATGAGGGCATCGCGCTGGGCATTGGCTTTCTGGCCGCGGTAGAAGGAAATGCCCAGCACGGCGACGAGCGCAATCCCGACGCCAACGGCCACGGGCATGGCGTACTGCTTGATTATCTCCAGCGGTTCGTGCAATTCGTGGGGAAGTCCCGGCTGCGGGGCTTCCGCTCCTGTCGCGATCGTGCTCATGCAACCTCCTCGAAAAGTGACGCGCGGCATTAAAGCACAGGGCCGCGGCGTGGGCCAGCAGAAAGGCTGCAGACGCATTCCAACTTGCAGGCACTGGCTGCAGGGGGTATTGCTTCTGACTGCGCCCGCGCGACGTGCCGGGACGCAGGGAGGCGGCCTGTGGGGATTCTGAAGCTGGGTGTGAACATCGATCATGTGGCCACGGTGCGCCAGGCCCGGCGCACGGTGTATCCGGACGTCGTCGAGGCGGCGAGGCTCTGCGAAGGGGCTGGCGCCCACGGCATCACCGTGCACCTGCGCGAGGACCGCCGGCATATTCAGGATGCGGATGTATCAGCGCTGCGCCAAGGCATCCGCACCCGGCTGAATCTGGAAATGGCCGTGGCGGCGGAGATCGTGGCCATCGCATGCGCCGTGCGTCCCGATGAGGCCTGCCTGGTGCCGGAACGGCGCGCGGAACTCACCACGGAAGGCGGGCTGGACGTGGCGGGCCACCGCGAGGCGATGCGCGCGACGGTGCGCACGCTGACGGACGCGGGCATCGTCGTCAGCCTGTTCATTGATCCGGATCCTGCCCAGCTGGATGCGGCGGCCGCGGTGGGCGCGCCGTACGTCGAGCTGCACACGGGGACGTACTGTGATGCGAGGGGGGCGAGTGCCGAGCGGGAGCTGCGGCGGCTGATCGCGGCGGCGCGGCACGCGCACGGGCTCGGGCTGCGCGTCAACGCCGGGCACGGAATCAACCTGGACAATCTGGCGGGCATCCTACAGATGCCGCACCTCGACACGCTGAACATCGGACACAGTCTCGTGGCGCGGGCGATCATGGTGGGGATGGGGCGGGCGGTGGAGGAGATGCTGGGGGCCATGGCGGCCTATCGCGGCGGACAGGCGGCGTCAGCATGAAAGTGGTTTCAGCCGAACAGATGCGTCAGCTCGATGCGCTTGCGAGCGCCGATTACGGGGTGCCGGGCGAGGAGTTGATGGAGCGCGCCGGGCGTGGCGTGGCCTTGATGGTGGACGATCTGGCCCGGCTGGCGGGGTTCAGTAACGCACCGGTTCGGCTCGTGGCGGGGCGCGGCAACAACGGTGGCGATGTCTTCGTGGCAGCACGGCATCTCCACGACATGGGGTACCGGCTGGACGTCTGGCTGGCCGGCGAGCGCCGCCGGGTTTCCGGGCACGCGGCGAAGCACCTGGAACTCATGCGCACCGCCGGCATCAATGTCGAAGAAGTGCCAACGCCCCAGGATTGGGAGGAGTTGACGGCGACCTACGAGGGCGGGCAGGGCGTGGTGGTGGACGGCGTACTGGGTACCGGGCTGCGCGGGCCGGCGCGTGGGCTGGCGGCCGGCGCCATCCAGTTTGTGAACATGCTGGGCGAGAGCGGCCCGGTGGTGGCCGTCGATATTCCATCGGGGCTCGATGCGGACACAGGGGCGGCGGAAGCTGACACGGTGCGCGCCGATTTGACGGTCACCATGGGGCTTCCCAAGCGAGGCCTCGTGGCGCCGCAGGCGGTGGAATACGTGGGCTCGGCCGAAGTCATCGATATCGGCATTCCGGACGAAGTGGTGGCCAAGCTGGACAGCGACCTCGATCTGACCACGGCGATGGATGCACGGGACTGGCTGCCGCGCCGTCCGCGCGCGAGTCACAAGGGCGACTACGGTCACGCGCTGGTGGTGGCCGGCGCTGCGGGCTATGCGGGTGCGGCGATTCTGGCGGCGCGCGCGGCGATCCGTTCTGGTGTCGGGTTGGTCACGGTTCTGGTGCCGGAGGGGATTGCCGGCGTGGTGGCGTCCGCCGTGCCTGAGGCCATGGTGCACGCGGTGCGTCAATCCGCCAGCGGTTCGCCGGCGGGGGATGCGCTCACGCACTGGGGGCGCCGACTGCAGGAATTCGACGCCGTGCTGGTCGGGCCAGGCATCACGGCATGTGAGGATAGCCGGGGGCTGGTGACGGATTTGCTGAAGACCTGCCGCGGGGCGCTGGTGCTCGACGCCGACGCGTTGAACGTGCTCGGCACGGACGTGGCGCGGGTGCGGGAGAGCGGTGCGCACGTGGTGGTGACACCGCACCCCGGCGAGATGGCGCGCCTGTTGGGCGTCAATGCAGCCGCGGTGCAGGCCGACCGTTTTGCCACGGCGCGACGCGCCGCCGAAGCCCTGGGGGCCGTGGTGGTATTGAAGGGCGCGGGGACGCTCGTGGCGGCCAAGGGGCAGCCGCTCAGCGTGAATCTGACCGGCAATCCGGGCATGGCCTGTGGCGGGATGGGAGATGTGCTGGCCGGCCTGCTGACTGGGCTTCTGGCACAGCGCATTCCGCCGTTCGCCGCCGCGCGCCTGGCGGCCTACCTGCATGGACGCGCCGGTGATCGCGTAGCGTGGACCACGTCCCAGGCCGGCATGACGGCGGGCGATGTCGTCGACGCCATTGCGCACGGATTTTCGGATCTCACGCTGCGCTAGCGGACGGGCGAATCGAGGCGCAGTCCCCGGCTTTCCGCGTTCGCGCCTTGGGTCGGCGGTTGACGGGGTCGCGCACCCGGCCTATAGTGCGCCTTTAACAGGACGATCAGCAGGAGGAGGACGCGTCGTGGGTGATGGCAAGGATTCGGCAGGACGGGATGAGGGTGGTAAGGCTGTGCGGCGGGCTGTGCTCTTTGAACTTGAGCATGTGGCAGTCGGCGGCCGGCAGATCAAATTCGACCTTTTGAAGGCGGCGCTGAAGACTCAGCGGGTGGACCTGTCTGAGGCGCTTTTCAGCCGGTACTGCCTGCACCGGGTGCCCAAGGAGGGGCTCAAAGCCTTGCTGAAGTCCACGGGAAAGAGCGGCTTTGCCGAGGTCTGGGAGCGCTACGCGGCGGGCCTTGTCGAGGCCTTCAGCAGCCCGCGTCTCAAGCTGGAGCCCGTCTGTGAGATGATTTTGAAAACGTCGCGCAAACTCAATGCCCGGCTGGGCGCCTTGAGCAGTCTTGACGCGGCGACGACTGAAACGCTGGCCCGGCAGCTTGACCTGGGCGCACACGGTGTCGTGCTGCATCTCATTTCGCAGGAAGACACACGGACGTACAGTGGCGATCACTGGCTGCATCTGGCCCGCAAGGTGGATACCCTGCCGCGCAAGTGTCTGACCATTTGCACGCAGTCCGATTCGTGCCGGGCCGCGATTGCGGCGCGCCTGCGGTGCGTGGGGCTGCCCGACATCTACACGTCGTTCGAGGATTTCGGCGGCGCCGATTACGTGGGCGAGTCGCTGACGGCGGCGGTGTTCGAAAATCTGCTGACCGGCGGCGACGAATAGTCGGTCTGCCGCGCTTGACGATGCCGCGAGGGGCGGGCTCGGGACTCCGGGCCGGTCCCCCGACGCAGCCCGCGAGGAGCTACCCGTGACCGGCTCGGCCTCCGTTCCTGAACTCCCGGAAACCGCGCGGCTGCTGGCGATTGTGGCGCGCCTGCGAGCGAAAGACGGCTGTCCCTGGGACCGGGAGCAGACGCTCGACAGTCTCAAGCCCTACCTGCTCGAGGAATGCTACGAGCTCCTCGAGGCCGTGGATGCCGGCGATGCCGACGCGCATCGCGAGGAGCTTGGGGACGTCCTCCTGCAGATTGCCCTTCACACCCAGATCCGCGGTGAAGAAGGCCGCTTCTCGTTTGAAGACGTCGCCCGCGTCCTGTCGGACAAGCTCGTCCGGCGCCATCCGCACGTTTTCGGAGACGTGGCGGTTGCGGATTCCCGCGAGGTCGTCAAGAATTGGGACGCCATCAAGGCCACCGAGAAGCGCGCCGCGACGCGCACGTCCCTGCTCGACGGCGTCCCGAAGCATCTGCCAGCCTTGCAGCGGGCGCAGCGCCTTCAGTCTCGTGCCTCGCGAGCCGGCTTTGACTGGCCGGATGTGTCCGGGGTGCTGGACAAGGTCGAGGAAGAAGTGGATGAAATCCGTGAAGCGGCGGCGGCGGGTGATCCCGCGCGCGTGGAAGAGGAACTCGGCGATCTGCTCTTCTCGTTGGTAAATCTCTGCCGGTTTCAGCACGTCAATGCCGAGGATGCCCTGCGCAAGACGACGGGCAAATTTGCGCGGCGATTTCACGAGATCGAGCGTCGTTTACAGGCGGAGGGCAAATCGCTCAAAGACGTGACGCTGGCCGAGCTCGACCGGCATTGGGACGCGGCGAAGGAGTTGGAGAAGGGGTAGCGCGCCATGAGGGTCACGGCATGGGCCAGGACGGGCTACCGGGTGGTGCGGTGTTTCTGGAGGAGCGTGCGCACCGTCTTCGGCGGCGCGGCTCCGGTTGTCGGGGGTTCCAGCTGGACGATCCGGGCCTGAGCCCGGGCGAGGGCCCCGCGCAAGGCCGCCAGTTCCTGCATGGCGCGCTTATGTTCTTCACGCAGGGCCAGGATATCAGGAGCGGTCACATCGGCTGCCTTGCAGACCGTTCCCGATCGCGTATTCACGAGGCGGGATTCGGGCCGCACGCTGCCGTCGCCCAGCAGGTGCTGCACGGCAAAGATATTCAGGGGGCCGAAGCAAGACCCGTCGACCAGGTCCACCATCCATTCCATGCGCAGCGCCACCACTTCGCGGGCGGGCATCCAGGCCAGGCGATCACGGGATAGCATGTGGGCCGGTCCGATGCGGCAATCGCAGGCCCATTCGTAGATCTCGTCCTGATCGGTGGGCCCCATCACGGACCCGTCGTCGAGCCGCAGATACCATTGTGGCTGGCGAGCTGCCGTGTCCAAGGCGCCGAGGCGGTCCGCGAGTGCCTGCCGTTCATGCCGCTGAGCCGCCGCCGCCGTCTCGTGCTGCCGGCGCAGTTGTTCCAGCTCGGCGTGCAAGCGGTGGTTGGTTTCGTCGGCGGCCTGCTGGGCGGCGCGTCCGGCATCCTGCTCCGCGTTGAGTTCGGCCAGTGCGCGCGCGTGCTCGTTGAGCGCCCGGTCCGCCACCTCGCGCAGCCGGCGGCATTCGTCCTCCAGGGCGGCCATGCGTCCCGCTTCGGATTCACGTCCGGACAGCGCCGCGCGTAATTCCTGCTGAGCCTTCTTCTGCTTGTCGATTTCCTGTTTGGCCAGTTCCAGCAGGTGTGTGGAACTGTAGATGTCCTGCTGCAAGGCGAGGGCCTTGGCGCGCCACTGCTCGACCTCGGTGGCCAGCGCCTGGACTTTGGACGGCGCCATCGGTTTGCGTCCTCGCGCCTCGATTTCAAGTTTCTTCAGGCGTGCCGTCTGCTTGTCCAGGGCGCCACGCATGTGATCAAGTGCGCGCTCGAGTTTGCGCTTGTCCGCGAGGGCCTGCCGGAGTGCGTCCCGGTCGCTGCGTCCATCGGCGGGCGCCGGACGGCGGCGCGGCGCATCGAGCTGGGGAGGGGCCTCGTTGGCCTCACCCGCCTGGGCGGGACCGGGGAGCGCCGTATCCGGCTTGTCTGCCGCGGGGTCCGCCACTCCGCTCTGGAGGCGTTCATAGATGATGGACATGTCCAGGCTCCCCCTCGTGGCAGGTCCGCGCGCCGTCAAGTCGCGCTACTATCCTTGTGCCCCGCGCACACGTCAAGGGTTTCCCCCCCGACCGCGCCGGCGCCTCGTGCGCGCGTGGTATTTTGGAGCGCGGTATGCGATTTGATGGGTGGCGGGGCGATCCCTGAGCTGGATGTTTCTTTCGTGCAGGATTGCGGGCGCCGGGTGGGGTGGTATACTGCGGCTGCCACAAGCCTGACCGAGGCAGGAGAAGGGTCATGCCATCTGCCGATCGACATGCCACGCATACGTCCCGGGGACAGGGCCGCTGGTTCCCGGCCGATCCTATGGTCCTGCAGGGCATGGTGGATGATTACCTGGAAGGGGCCAGTATTCCGGCCATGCAGGGGCCACTCGCGGGTGCCATCGCGCCGCACGCGGGATATGTCTATTCCGGTGCTGTCGCCGGACACACCTATCGCGCCATCCGCGACGCGGCCGCCGCTGGCCGATCCCCCGACACGGTGGTGGTGCTGGGGTTCAGCCATCGCGAGACGTTTCCAGGAGTGGCCTTGCTGGGCGGGGCCGCCCTCCGCACGCCGTTGGGAATGGCCGCGCTGGATATCGGAGCGGGCGAGGCCCTGACGGGGGCGACGCGCGCGATTACCTGGCAGGATGCCCCGCATGCAGGTGAGCATTCCGCCGAGAACCAGGTTCCGTTTCTGCAGCGGGCCTTGCCCGCCGCGAAACTGGTCATCGGCCTGTTCGGCGAACATGGCGCGGCCACGATCACGGCCGTCTCTGATGCCTTGCTGGCCCTGGGCAAGACCCGGCGCCTGCTGGTGGTGGCAAGCACGGATTTGCTGCACGATCCCGACCATGCGATGGTTGCCCGCACGGACCGGGAAACCCTGTCCCGCATCATGGCCCTCGACGCGCCGGCTTTGGACGCGCTGTGGCGGCCTGATCATCAGGTTTGCTGCGGCATTGGGCCGGTGTTGGCGCTGCTTCGCGTCTGCCGGGCGCGAGGATGCCGGGAGGGTGTGCTGTTGCGCTATCGGAACAGCGGCGACGACCACCCGGAGAGCCGGGGGTCGTGGGTGGTGGGCTATGGCGCCGTGGCCTTTCCGGTTGCCGCCTGATTGCACGCGCTCCGTCCGCAGGATCGCGTTTGCGTTCGCCGCGGATTCCCGTTAGGCTGACTTCGATTTTAGGTTCACCTTCTGGAGGCCACATGGACGTTGCGCAATCGCCGAAAACCAAGTACCGCACGATTCTTGTCAAGCTGAGTGGCGAGGCTTTCCAGAGCAAGGACCAGGGGCTCAGTATCGATCCCGAAATCATCACGGCCATTGCTCACCGGTTAAAGACGGTGCGCCAGATGGGTGCGCGTCTGGCCGTGGTTGTGGGCGGCGGCAATATCTTCCGCGGTGTCAGCGGCGTGACGCGCGGCATTGACCGGACGTCGGGCGATTACATGGGCATGCTGGCCACGATCATCAATGCGCTGGCCCTGCAGAACGCGCTGGAAAAGATCGGCGTGGAGACGCGCGTGCTGACGGCCATCGAAATGCAGAAAGTCGCCGAGCCGTTCATTCTGCGGCGGGCGTTGCGGCATCTGGACAAAGGGCGCATCCTGATTTTTGCGGGTGGCACGGGCAATCCCTACTTCTCGACGGATTCGGCCGCAGCGCTGCGCGCGAGCGAAATCGGTGCCGACGTGCTGCTCAAGGCGACCAAGGTGGACGGCGTGTATACGGAGGATCCGCACGTGAATCCCGCGGCCACGCGTTACACGCGCCTCACGTATCACGAGGCCTTGCAGCGGTCGCTGAAGGTAATGGATGGCGCCGCGTTCTCGCTGTGCATGGAGAACCGGATCCCCATCATCGTGTTCAATTTCTTCGAGGCTGGCAGCATTGAGGGCGTCGTGCAGGGCCAGGCGATTGGCACCGTGGTGAGCCATTAGGTTCTGGCGGCGGCATGCGGCGAACGAGGGGGCCGGAAGTTCCCGAGTAGACAGAGCCGGATGGAGGGAGAAGTCATGGATAACATTGATGACATACTGCTCGACGCGGAAGACAAGATGTCCAAGTCGATGACGTTTCTGCACGAACAGTTCTCGGGCATTCGCACGGGCAAGGCATCTCCGGCCCTGGTGGAGAACATCCAGGTTCCGTACTACGGAACGCCGACGCGGCTGCGGGAGATTGCGGGCATTGCCACGCCTGAAGCGCGCCTGATCGTGATCAATGCCTATGACCCCACCGCGCTGGGCGCCATTGAGAAGGCGATTCTGGCGGCAAACCTGGGGGTCACGCCGATGAATGACGGGCGCGTGATCCGGGTGCCGATTCCCGAGTTGAACGAGGAGCGGCGCAAGGAGATGACGAAGGTGGCGAGGCGCATGGCCGAGGAATGCCGGGTGGCGGTGCGCAACGTGCGGCGCGACGCCAATGAACACATCAAGAACGTACAGAAGAACGGCAAGGTCAGCGAAGACGAACGCGACCAGGCGCTCAAGAGCATTCAGAAGGACACGGACGATTGCATCCTGAAAGTGGATGCGGTCCTCAAGCAGAAGGAAGCGGAAATCATGTCGGTCTAAGACGGCCCGGGCTGGCCGTTCTGTTGACCGCTGCGAGCGGGCATGTTAGCGTATGGGGAAGCGTAGGGACCCCTCAGACCTTGAAGGAGATAGATCATGGCGGACGAGGCCAATAAGGATGGGATGAGCGCGCTTCCCCCCAAGCTGGATCTGCGCAAGAGCGGCATTTTGCGGAGCGTACCACCGGCGGCGACCGCCGCGCCGGCGGCCGCGTCGTCGACAGAACCGTCACTGGCGGATGATGCTCCGACGATGGTTCCGCCGGCGGTGCGCGTGACGCCTGCCGCGCCCATCGTACAGCCCCAGGCGGCCGTTCCGAAGTTCACGACACCTGCTGCCAGCCCGACTGCGGCGCCCCGCGTGGAGGCCAAACCCGCCATGGCTCCTGCCCCTGCATCCGTTCCGCGGCCCCCCCTCGGGGCTACCCCGCGACCCCCATCAGTGGCCGGTCAGCCCTGGCGTCCCGGATCGAGTGCCAGCCCGAAACCGATGGGCGCCACGCCCGTTGGCGCACGGCCCCTTGGTGCGGCACCCGTGGCACCGGCGGCGTCTCCGGTCGTGAGCGCGCCTGCCGCGGCATCTCCAATCCCCCTGTCACGGCCGCTGTCGTCGAAGAAAGACACCTCCAAGATTCCGCTCGATGCGGCCAAGCCCCGACTGGACAAGGTCAGCCCCGTGGCGACAGGTGAGGCGCCGGCGGGTGAATCCCCTTCGACTGTTCGCATGTCACGGCCTGGCGACACCGCTCAGATCGGCGGGGTGCCGAATCCGAGTGATTCCAGCTCCGCTGAGAAGCGCAAGACGTCGCGTATTTCGCTCGATTCGGTGCTGAGTGAAAGTGCTGGCGGCGAAAGCAGCGGCCCCAAGACCATCCGACTGAAGCGGCCGGGAGAGGGGCCGGCCGCGCGAGTCGGCGGAGCGTCCCCTGAGGCAGGGGACGGGGACGACCGTTCTGAAGGAGGGGCGGCTCCGACGCAGCGCAAGACGGTCGTGGTGAAGCGCACGCAGGAGTCGGCCTCGGCGCGCAAGCTGAGTGTGGCACGCCCGTCCGGGGACGAGGCGGCACCCGCCGGGGACAAACTGACGGCAGGTCCGATCTCGCCCGTCAATGAGCCGAGCGGAGTCTTTGGTGCCGTGGCAATTGCCGCGTCGCTGGTGCTCTGCGTGGTCATCTATCTGTTTGCATCCCAGGCCATCGGGCCGAACAGC
The DNA here is from genome assembly GCA_021413965.1 of Lentisphaerota bacterium. Taxonomy (GTDB): domain Bacteria; phylum Verrucomicrobiota; class Kiritimatiellia; order UBA8416; family JAIOPI01; genus JAIOPI01. Next base: position 186,789 of record JAIOPI010000040.1, read on the forward strand.
TCTATGCTGCAGTATTCTAGTTGGACTGGCGGGCCGAATCTGGCTTGGCCGGGCAAGACCGCTTGGAATCCTTAATCAGGAGTGGCGACTATGGCTGGCAACAACATCATTCAGATCAGCGGTGACAACTGGCAGAAGGAAGTCATGGATTCGGCTGGGCCGGTACTGGTGGATTTCTGGGCGGAATGGTGCGGGCCCTGCCGGGCCATGAACCCGATTCTGGAAACCCTGGCTGGCGAACTGACTGGAAAACTCAAGGTGGCCAAGGTCAACGTGGACGAGAATCAGGAGCTGGCGGGCAAGTTCGGCATCCGATCCATCCCGACGCTGCTGATCATCAAGGGCGGCACGGTGCGTGAGCAGATTGTTGGGTCCATGAACAAGGACACGCTGAAGGCCAAGCTCAGCTCGCACCTCTGAGCCGCGCCGGAACGGCCACTGGGGAGGCGGCAGCGGATTTCAAGCCTTGGTCGCTGGCTTGGCCTTGCCGCTCTCCTTGGTCCAGCGCCATTCCTCGTAGTACTCCCAGCCGACCATCGCGTTCAGCTCCTCCAATTCGCGCTGCTTTGCGCGCATGAAGGCGCGGATGACGTCTCCCGAGGTCAGCAGTCCGATGAACGCGCCATCGTGCTGGATGAGCAGGCGGCGGTGGCGTCGCCCCAGGATTTTATCCGCCAGTTCATAGACGGTATCGGAGTCAGGCGTGTAGACGAGGTTGCGCACCATGACGTCTCCGATGCGCGTGGCCGCGGCATTGAATCCCGGACGGACCGTGTTGTGCATCAGGTCGCGTTCCGTCCAGATGCCGACCGGGCGCGAGCCCTCGACGATCAAGATGGAACCGATGTTTTTCTTCGTCATGATCTGAAGCGCCTCGAGCACCGTCGTGTCCGGCGTCGTGGTGACCAGGTCGCGGGGCATTTCACGCAGGATATCAGCCGCCGTCAGCATATCGGGCCTCCTCATTGCTCCTACCGCGCCTCGGTCTGCTGACATTATCCGTCCAATCTTAACGGGTTGCAAGCGGAAGTCGCCCTGGCCGCGCCTGCTTCCAGGGGCACCGCGGTCGCGATGCAGTCTGGCGCGCGTCCCGGCGGCTCGAAAGTGGGTGCTGGCGCGGCGGTTGATATGGTATGATTTCCCCATTGGGAGGATTCGAGGATGTCTTCGTTCATCATGACGGTCACCGTGGCGGTGGGCTTTTTCGCCGTGTGCATGCTGGCCATGGCGATCGGCTTGTTTGTGCGCGGGGTTGTCCTGCGCGGGGGGTGTCACAGCCAGTCCGCGCAAGAGGGCGGCTCGTGTGGGGTCTGCGGCGGCGAGGGCAAGGGCGAATGCCGGCGCCGCGGTCGTCAGCGCGGGAAGCCGGCCGAGGCAAATTCGGTGTAATGGCCATTGGTCAGGCGCACCAGCACCATGGCCTCGACATTCGTTTTCGACGCGATCCAGCGCAGCCCATCTTCAGCGCCCATCACCATGAGGGCCGTGGCGTATGCATCGGCGGTCATGGCATCCGGCGCCAGTACCGACGCGCTGGTGACGCCGTTGCTGACGGGCGCGCCGGTGTGCGGATTCATGACGTGCGAGAAGATCTGCCCGTCCGCCTCGAAGAAATTCCGATAGTCTCCGGATGTGGCGATCGCCCGATCCGATAGTTCGACCTTCCGGTACGTGCTTTCGCCGACGGGCGCATTCAGCGTGGGCGTTTCCACGGCGACCCGCCAGGGTTTGCCGGGTGCGCTATGGCCATAGGCCATCACTTCGCCGCTGAGGTCCACAAACACATCGGGGCAGCCGTGGTCGCGCAGATAGCGGGCGATCAGGTCGACGGCGTATCCCGGGGCCAGCGCATTGAGATCGAGCGTCAGGTCCGGGAGATCCTTGGCTAGCCTGGAGTCATCCGTCACGCGCAGGTGGGCGTGCCCGACTAGCGCGAGTGCGGCGGCAATCTGGTCGGGCGCGGGGCGCTGATCGTGTCCCGGCTGCGGACCGAACCCCCAGAGTTGAACGAGCGGCAGCACGGTCGGATCAAAGGCCCCGCCCGTGTCCGCGGCGACTTCCAGGGCGAACCGGGTCACGCGGGCAAATTCCGGTGGCACCACGAAGGGCGTGGCGTTGGTGTGCCGGTTGAAGCGTGAGATGGCGCTGTCGGGATCGTAGGTGGACATCTGGCGATTGAAGTCCGCCAGGAGGGACTCGACGCCGGCCTGCAGCGTGCGCACCTCGTGTTCGGGCAGGCGGGACCGTGCAATCTTCACCATGTAGGTCGTCCCCATGGTCGGCCCCCCGAACTCGTAGTCCTGGGGCGGACGGTGCGCACGCAGATAGGGCACCATGACCAGGATGGCAAAGCCGCCTAGGGCGGCGAGGGTTTTGACTGGATTGTATGGGCGGCGTGCCATGAGTCACGAGGGTTGCAGACACGAGCCGGCTGCGGTGGCGGGCGGGCCGCACCCGAACGCGGTCGCCCCCGCCGCCGCGCACCCTGCAGATCTGCGCCAGCCGGCGGTGCGATCAGAATTCGTCGAATGCAATCATTTCCGGTTCCACCCCGAGCGCGTTCAGCATTTTCTGAACGGCGCTGATCATCATGGGTGGTCCGCAGAGATAATATTCGATCTCCGTCGGGTCCGGGTGCTTGTCGAGATAGCGCTGCAGGACGACCTGGTGAATGAAGCCGACCGGGCCTTCCCACTTGTCGGCGGGTAGCGGTTCACTGAGGGCGATATTGAACGAGAAGTTTGGATTTTCACGCTGAATGCCCGAAAAATCTTCTTCGTAGAAAATTTCGCGCTTCGAGCGGGCGCCGTACCAGAAGCTGACTTTGCGCTTGGTCTTCTGGGACTGGAAAAGGTCGAAGATGTGGCTGCGCATGGGGGCCATGCCGGCGCCGCCGCCGATGTAGATCATTTCTCGTTCGGTGTCCTTGGCAAAGAATTCTCCATAGGGGCCACTGATGACCACTTCGTCGCCGGGCTTCAGGCCGAAGATGTATGAGGACGAGATCCCGGCGGGCACGTCCATGCCGCGCGGCGGGGTGGCGATGCGCACGTTGAGCATGATGCGATTACCTTCGGCCGGATGATTGGCCATCGAATAGGCGCGGAAGGTGGGCTCCTTGTTGACGACCGAGAGATTGAACAGGCCCATCTTGTTCCAGTCTTCGCGATACTGCTCGGGAATGTCAAAGTCCGAGAACTTCTGGGTGTAGGCCGGGATGTCAATCTGGATGTAGCCGCCGGCCCGGAAGCGCAGGCTTTCGCCGGGGGGCAGCGTCACCACCAGTTCCTTGATGAACGTGGCCACGTTGTTGTTGGATTCGACCTTGCAGGTCCACTTCTTGATCTCGAGCACGTCTTCCGGGACGACGATCTTCATGCTCTCGCGAACCTTGACCTGGCAGGACAGCCGGGTGCCAGCCTTCTGCTCCTGCTTCTTGATCAAGCCGGTCTCGGTGGCGAGGATCTGGCCGCCGCCCTCGAGCACCTGGCACTTGCACATGGCGCAGGTGCCACCCCCCCCGCAGGCGGAGGGGACGAAAATCTTTTCAGCCGCCAGGGTTTTCAGCAGGGAACTGCCGCGGGGCACTTCCAGCGTGCGCTTGCCGTCGTTGATGTTGATCGTCACCGTGCCGGCCGGCGAGAGGCGGGACGAGATGAAGGAGAGGATGACCACAAGCAGCAAGATCACGCCCGTGAAGACGATGGTCGCGGTGATGACAAAGATGGGATCCATGGGTATGCCTTAGTTGGTGCCGAGGCTGATGCCCGAGAAGCAGAGGAAGCCGATGGCCATGAAGCCGGTCACGAGAAAGGCGATGCCGAGACCGCGCAGGCCGGCCGGCACGTTCGAGTAGCGCATTTTTTTGCGGATGGCGGCGAGGATCATGATCGCCAGAGCCCAGCCGATGCCTGCCGTGCAGCCGTATACCGAGCTCTGCGCCAAGTCGTACTTGCGCTCGTCCATGAAAAGGACAGCGCCGAGAATGGCGCAGTTCACGGCGATCAAAGGCAGGAAGATCCCCAGCGTCGCGTACAAGGGCGGGAAGAAGCGGTCCATCACCATTTCGACGACCTGGGTCAGGGCCGCGATGACCGAGATGAAGCAGATGAACGAGAGGAACGACAGGTCCATGTTGGCGAGGGCGTCGATATGCGTCCAGGCCAGCGCGCCGGGGCGCAGCAGGTGGTGCTTGATGAGCCAGTTCACGGGGCAGGCCAGCGTCATGACGAGGACGACAGCCGCACCGAGCCCGGTGGCGGATTCGATCTTCTTCGACTGCGCCAGATAGGAACACATGCCGAGAAACATCGAGAGCAGGATGTTCTCGATGAAGATCGACTTAATGGCCAGATTCAACAGGTCCATGACAATCTCCCGCGATGGCCCCTCAGGCCTCTTCCTGATGCTGCTTCGTGATTAAGGTGCGCTGGAACCAAATGAGCAACGCGATGACGATGAACGCGCCCGGGGGAAGCACCATCAGCAGGTTGGGGGGGTAGCTGGCCGGGAGTATGTGGTGCCCGAGCAGGGTGCCGGACCCCAGCAATTCGCGGATCGACGAGACGATGACCAGGACCATGCTGTAGCCGAGGCCGTTGCCGATACCGTCGAGAAACGATTTTCCGGCGGGATTCTGAAGGGCAAACGCCTCGGCGCGCCCCATCACGATGCAGTTCGTGATGATCAGGCCCACGAAGACGCTGAGTTGCTTGCTCACGTCATACAGCATGGCTTTGAGCACCTGGTCGGCCACGATTACCAGCGTGGCGATGACGCACAGTTCCACGATCATGCGGATCTTGGCGGGAATTTGCTTCCGCAGCAGGGACACCGCCAAGTTGGAACAGCCCGTCACGAGCGTCAGGGCGGCTCCCATAACCAAGGCCGTCTTGACCTGCGTGGTGACGGCCAGCGACGAGCAGACGCCCAGGATCTGGAAGGTAACCGGATTGTTGTCGAGGAGCGGATCGGTGAGGAGTTTGCTTGTCTTGCTGGCCATGGGCTCACCCTCCCTGCTGCTTCAGTGTGGTGAAGTACTTATTGTACACGCTGAAGTCGCTGTTGACAAAGGCGGTGATGCCCTTGCTTGTCATTGTGGCGCCGCTGGGGCCATGCACGGCCGAATCATCCAGTCCTTCGCTTGGGCGCAGCACCCGGAAATACGTGGCCACACCCTCCTTGGCCAGCCGTTTGCCCTTGAACTGGTCTTGAAACGCCGGCTTCTCGATTTCGCCGCCCAGGCCGGGTGTTTCCGCGTGTTCGTAGAACGCAACGCCGGCGATGGTGGAGAAGTCGTCCTGCAGGGCCAGGTAGGCCTTGCAGACCGACCAGAGACCCATGCCGCTGACGTGAATGGCGTAGAGCTTGTGGCCGTCATCCGTGGTGAACTCGTAGTAGGGGTAGAAGGCCTTGAGTCCCCCGCGGCTCCTGTCCCGGGCGTTGATCTGCTCCGGCGAGAGATCCTCGACGCGCTTGTCCGTCATCTTTCCGTCGAAATCCAGCACGTGGCCGACGACGCGTTTGGCGAACAGATCCGTGACTTCCTGATCGCTCATGAGGCGATGGCCCTTGGCATCCCGCACTTGGACGCCGAAGACCTGCAGGACCTTGGACTTGAAGTCCACGGCCTTGTTGGCGTCCTGCCGCCCCTTGAGGGCGGAATAGGAACCTGCCAGAAGCAGGCTGCACACCACGCAGACAATCGTCGCGAAGAGGATGGTCTTGAGTTCCTTACCCACGGCGCGCCCTCCGCTTGATATGGGCGACCACCACGTAATTATCGATCAGCGGGGCCATGATGTTCATGAAGAGGATGGCCAGCATGACGCCCTCCGGATACGCAGGGTTGGCCACGCGCACGATGATGGTCAGCAGCCCGATCAGGAATCCGTAGATCCATTTGCCGGCGTTCGTGGCGGCGGCGGATACGGGGTCGGTGGCCATGAACACGGCACCGAAGGCAAAGCCGCCCATCACCAGGTGGAAGTAGGGCGGCAGCTGGGACATGGTACTGGGCGAGCCCATCATGTTGGCGAGGTACCCGCCGGTGAGCAAGCCGAGGACTGAGGCCGCCATAATGCGCCAGGAGCCGATGCCGGAGACGATCAGGACGATTGCCCCGATGGCGCAGGCGATGGCGCTGGTTTCGCCAATACTGCCGGCCTCGATGCCCTTGGCCATCGAAAGGAAGCTGTGGCCGGCCTGTTGCAGGGCCTCGATGGCCGGCACCTTGTCCGGGAGGGTGGCCACGATGGAGAGCGGGGTCGCGCCCGTGAAACCGTCGGCGACCTGGCCGCCCTTGACCAGCGCGGTCCAGACGTTGCCCGACATCTGCGCCGGATAGGCGAAATAGAGGAAGGCGCGTGCCGTCAGGGCGGGGTTGAGGATGTTCATGCCGGTGCCGCCGAAGACTTCCTTCCCGAGCACGACACCGAAGGAAATGCCGATGGCCACCTGCCAGAGCGGGGTGGTGGGCGGGAGCGTCAGAGGGAACAGCAGGCCGGTGACGAGAAAGCCCTCGTTGATTTCGTGGCGCCGGACGCAGGCAAAGAGCACTTCCCAGAGACCCCCGACGAGATAGGACACAAAGATAATGGGCAGCACCAGCCGGCAGCCCCGCAACACGTCCGCGCCCAGGCCCTGGGGGGCTCCCACGTTGATCAGGCTATATTGGTGACCCGCATTCCAAATCCCGAAAAGCGTGCAGGGGAGCAGGGCCAGCACGACCACGATCATGACCCGCTTCAAGTCCAGCGCGTCGCGCACATGCGCGCCCTTGGCCGTGACCGTGGCAGGCGTGAACAGGAACGTGTCCTGGGCATCGAACAGCGGCTCGATCTTCTCGAGTTTGCCGCCCTTGTGGAACAGCGGACGGAGCTTATCGTGCAGATTGAGTAGAAACTTCATGGTCAACCACGTCTGTCCCCCGGCGCACGGCCGGTCCGTCCGCCCTGATTCAAATCCCCTCGGCTTCAACCTGCTCCAGGCCGCGCCGGATGATGTCCTGAATCTCCATCTTGCAGGGGCACACAAAATCGCAGAGGGCGAAATCCTCGGGATCGACTTCAAGGAGTCCGAGCTTGATGGCTTCCTCCGTGTCGCCTGCAAGCACGGCGCGCACGAGGAAATCCGTCATAATGTTGAGGGGGACAACCTTGTCGTAGTGGCCGGTCAGGACCATGGCTCGCTCGCCACCGTTGCGATTGGTGTTGAGCGCCCACGACTGGCCGCGGGAAATCCAGCTGGACAGATAGGCTGGCGTGAAGCTGAGCCGGTCCACGCCGAGGGCCAGCCAGCCCAGGAAACGGCGTTCCCGCCCTTCGGGAATGACGGTCAGCGCGCTCTGGCCAAAGCGCAGGGAGCCTTCGGACGCCACACGCTGCCCGCTGAGCACGTCGCCCGCAATGACGCGCGATTCCCCCGGTAACAGGGCATTCCTTAGCAATGCCGAGTAGCTCCCGCCAATGCGCATGCGGTAATGACGGCGGGCGCCCTCCTGCACCCCGTTGCCGCCCAGAGACACGATTGAGGCTTGGGGGAGGGTGCCATCGAGAAAGAGGCGGCCAATCAGGGTCAAATCGGCGGCTTTAACGGTCCAGAGGATGTCGCCCTTCTGCATGGGGGCGATCCGGCTGATGTGAACGCTGCTATTGCCCGCCGGGTGGGGACCGCGGAACGTGTGTACCTGGACATTTTGGGCGGCGGTCAACTCGGGACCGGCTTTTGGTCCCACGCAGAGATGGACGGCGCCCTCCGTCAACTGGGTCAGGAGGTCCAAGCCGGCTTGGAATGCTGCGGGGTCATGGCGAACGGCGACACCGGGATCCGCCTGGAAGGGGGCTGTGGCCATGCCGTTGACGAAAATCGCCTTGGGGCGCTTGGCCGCATTCGCCATGCGCGAAAAGGGGCGTTGGCGAATCAGGGCCAGGTAGCCGGTGGTGACCAATTGGTCCAGAATGGCCCGTCGGCCGGCCTTGGCCACCTGGTCGGGGGCGAAGCTTTTGAAGGTCTCAACGCCTTCCTGCCGGTCGATGCGAATGACAATCTGCTCGACGAGGCGCCGGTCGCCGCGCACGACGCTGGAGATGGTGCCACCGGCCGGAGCCCTGATCTTGAACAGGGGATTGCGCTTGTCCTCGACCAAGGCCGCGCCGCGCTTGACGACGTCGCCCTCGTTTACGAGCAGCCGCTGTTTGATTCCGGTGTAATCGAGGGGGTAAACGGTGGCCGTCGGGGAGTCCAGCAGGTCGGTTAAAGCATCCGCCGGCCGGCCGACGAGCCGGATGTCAAACCCCTTGCTGATGGTGAAATCGGCCATACCCCAACGCCTGCCGTCCCGCGCAAGCGCCCTCCGCCGCTTCGGCACCCTGATTTCCGAAGCTGTGTCCTTCTCCCACCGTGAAAAGCGCAAACTATGCGCGGACACTTGGGAGGTGTCAAGGATTTGACGGAATCCGCCAAAATATGCGCGGCTGGATAATTTTTGACGATATCGAGAGGGGCGGGCCGGCGGCGTCAGGCCGTGTAGCCGGGACGGCGGAAGCCCGCGGCCTGGTCGAAGAGGGCCAGGGCGCTGGCGCGGGAGACGTCGGGCTTGAGGTGGTGGTCGGGGCCGCAGATGTAGCCGCCGCCGCCGCCCTGCGCGGTGATGACGCGCGTCACCTCGGCCCGCACAGCGTCGGGCTCGGCGAGCATCTTGAGCAGGGCCGCTTCCATGCCCATCAGCCCGCATGTCGTGCAGAAGAGCGGCTTTGATACCCAGTAGGGGCCACGCACCGCATATTGCCGTTGCCACGGGTGGGCACGGTCGCGCAGGCCCGTGAAATCGTATTGATCCACGTCCGGCCACGGGTTGGCCTCGATCGCCGCCACGTCCGGCGTCACCGTTATCGGCAAAGATCACCGGGGTGCCGTCGAACGCAAGGGCGGACGTGAATTCCGTTGCCGTGTGCGAGGCGTGGCGTGGTGCATAATGGCAGATGTGGGCGCGCCGCCAACACGTGGGATGGCGGTTGGGCCCGGACCCGTGGACGAGCCGGCTGCCGAAAAACAGCACGTTGCCCGGGGCGATCATGGCGACCTCACCCCGCGGTCACTCCCCTTGGCGCGAATGTCAAACGTGGTCATCGTGCATACGATTATCGTCCCGTTCGCCTTGTTTTCCAATGGACGTTCAGGTCACGGTATTGTCCCTTTGTGATGTTTTTTGGGAATTCGCTGTGTGAGGGCATGATCTTCCGGCTGGTGCAGGCGGCGGTTGGCCGCTGCGCGTGGCCGCCGAGGGGATTGGGCAGGTGCGGAAAGGGCGGTTGAATCGGGGCGGCTGCCTGGGGTACCATGCCGCTCGTGTGCGTCGCGGGGCTGCTCGGGCCGGTCGGGAGGCGGCGGCGGGCAGGGGTGCTGCGAGGCGGGGAGAATGGTCATGTGGGGTACCGAATCCATCCTGACGTTAGTGGGCATTGCCTTGTATGCCGCCGCTTCGACGCTGGCGGTGGCGGCCCTGCTGCGCGCGTCCCGGCGGGTGGAAAACAGCAGTCTGCTGCTGGCGGCGGCGGGGGCCATCCCGTTCCTGATCGTGCTGCTGTTCCACGGCATGAAGGCTGGCCACATGCGGCCGCTGACGCGTTTTGAAGCCTTCTCCGTCTATTCCGTTTTTCTGACGGCGGCCTATTTGTTCAGCTGCGTGAAGCGCAACCGCCTGCGGGGGCTGGCGGCCATCGTCGTGCCGTACATCACGTTTGTCCTGATCCTCGGGCTGCCGGTCGAGCGCTCCGAGGTGGTGCTGGCGCCCAAGGTGCAGAACATCTGGCTGCGCATCCACATCGTTAGCGCCTTCATCGGCTATGCCAGTTTCTCGCTGGCCGGCCTGCTGGCGGTGGCGTATCTCATCCAGGATCGGAATCTCAAGCGCCGCCGTTTTGGCGGGTTGACGACGCGACTGCCCGCGCTGGAGACAATGGACCGCCTGATGAGCATTCAGGTGGGCGTGGCGTTCCTGATGCTGACGGTCTCAATCGTGCTGGGTGTGCTGCTGGTGCGCCTGACCGGAGGGGGAGGCGAATGGGTGACCGATCCCAAGGTCGTGGCGACCGTGCTGACGTGGTGTGTGTTCGCCATCCTCGTGCACATGCGTGCCTGGGCAAACCGGCATGGCCGCCGGGTGGCCTTCGTCATCATCATGGGCGTTCTGTGCCTGCTGTTCACCTTTGTCGGCGTGCAGGTCATTTCCGATTCCGTTCACGACTATCTGATGGTGGGGGCAGGCAAGGCGCCATGAATCTGGCCATGCTGGGCATCAATTTCCGGAGCGCACCGGTTGAGGTGCGGGAACGGCTGTCCTTTGCGACGCCGCAGATCCCGGCTCTCTTGGCCCGCTTTGGCGAGCGCATCCCGGATCTGGAGCGCGTGCTGATCTGCACGTGCAACCGCACGGAGCTGTACGTCGGCGGCGCGGGACCGCTCCCATCTGAAGAAGCGTTGATCCGCGTGCTATTGGAAGGACAGGGCGAAGTCGATGCCGCCGCCCTCGCCGCCGCGATCTATTCCAAGCGCGCCAGCGCGGCGGCCGAGCATCTGCTGGCCGTGGCCGCGAGCCTGGACTCGATGGTGGTCGGCGAAACCGAAGTGCTCGGCCAGGTCAAGCAGGCCTATGCGACAGCCTCTGAGATGGGGGCGGTGGGCAGTGTGCTGCATCCGGTCTTTCAGACCGCCTTCCGCGTGGCCAAGCACGTCCATGCCGAAACCTCGATCAGTCAGGGGCGGGTCTCCGTCAGCTCGCTGGCCGTCGAATTCACCGAGCGCGTGTTCGACAACCTGCCCGCCAAGACGGTGATGATCGTCGGCGCCGGGGAAACGGCGGAACTGGCGCTGCGCAGCCTGGTGGATCGCGGCGTTCGCGACGTGATCGTGTTCAACCGCTCGCCCGAGCGCGCCCAGAATCTGGCGGCACAGTACGCCGGCAAGGCCGTGCCATTTGACTTGATGACCGACTATCTGGCGCGGGCCGATCTCGTGATTGCATCGACGAGTTCGCCCTACCCCTTGATCTGGGCGGCCGATATCAAGCGTGGGATGGCGGAGCGGCGAGGGCGGCCCATGCTGCTGATCGATCTGTCTGTGCCGCGCAACATCGACCCGCTCGTGACCGAGGTCGAGAACGTCTACCTTTATCACCTCGACGATTTGCAGAAGGTGGCGGCCGAGAATCTGGCCGGGCGCGGGGAGAGCGTGGCTCAGGCGTGGAAGCTCGTACACGAGGGGCTGCGCGAACTGGCCGCGTCCTTCGAGACCGGCGACCTGCGCTCGCTGTTCAAGGACTTCGATCAGTCCACCAACGAAATGCGCGAAGAGGCGGTGCGCCGCTGCCTGGCGCGCCCCGCCCTGGCGGCCCTGCCGGAAGCCGGCCGGGCGGAGATCGCGGAGATGGCCGACAAACTGATGCGCAAGCTGCTGGCCGGGCCGCGCGAGGCGCTGAAGACGGCCGCCCGCAACGGCCGCTGGGAAGAATATGAGCGCGTCACGCGCGACCTCTTCCGGCTCAATCGCAAGCCCGGGGATCCGACATGACGGACCCGGCCGCAACGTCGCCCCGTCATCGCCTGCGCATCGGGACGCGGTCCAGCCGCCTGGCGCTGGTCCAAACCCGCGCCGCTCTGGCCGAGCTGGCCGCGCTCGTGCCGGAAATCGCGTTCACCGAGGTTGCCCTTTCGTCACCGGGCGATCGTGATCTGGCATCGGACTTGCGCACCAGCCCGCCCGATTTCTTCACCCGGGATTTGGACGATGCCCTGCGTCGTGGCGACATCGACGGCGCCATCCACAGTGCGAAGGATTTGCCGGACCCGGTTCCCGCGGACCTTGACTGGTGCTGGCTGCCGAATCATGCCGATGGCCGTGACGTGCTCGTGCTGCCGCCCGGGCGCGGCGTGGCGGATCTGCCGTCGCCGCCCCGCATCGGCGTGAGCAGCGAGCGGCGCGAGGCCTATTGCCTGCAGCGATTTCCGGGAGCCGTGCTGTTGCCGATCCGCGGCACGATTGAGCAGCGGCTGGCGCAGCTTGACGCCGGGCAGTACGATCTGGTGATCATGGCCGCGGCCGCGCTGGTTCGCCTGGGCCTGCAGGCGCGGATCACGGCGTACATTCCGCCGTCCGATCTGCCCCCGCCGGAAGGGCAAGGGGCGCTCGCGCTGACGTTTCGCGCGGGCGACGCGCTCTGCCTGCGCCTGCGCAGCCTGTTTGTCAAGGCCGTGACGTTTGCGGGCGCGGGCGCGGGCAGCGTCGGCGAGTGCACGCTGTGGACCATGCGCGCGCTGCAGCGCGCCGACGTCTGCCTCTACGACGCCCTGCTGGATCCGACGGTGCTGGAATTCTTGCCGGCGCACGCGCGACGCGTCGACGTGGGCAAGCGCGGCGGGCGGCAGAGCCCCTCGCAGGACGCCATCACGCGGCAGCTCACGATGTATGCCCGGCAGGGCTGGCGTGTCGTGCGCTTGAAGGGTGGGGATCCCGGTGTGTTCGGGCGGCTGGCGGAGGACATTGACGCGCTCGACGCGCTGCAACTGCCGTATCGCGTGATCCCCGGTGTCAGCAGCATCAATGCGGTTTCGACCGGAACCGGCATGCTGCTGACGCGCCGGGGCCTGTCGCGCGGCTTCACGGCCATCACGCCGAGGCTCGAGGGCGGCGCCACGGCGCCCGTGCATGCCGACGCGCGCGCCCGGCTGCCGGTGGTGGTGCTCATGGGCATCAGTACGCTGCCCCAGGTCATGCGCGAACTGCGCGACGAAGGCCTGCCGCCGACCACGCCTGCCGCGGTCGTGTTCGGCGCCGGCACCGATGACGAGGAGATCGTCGAGGGCACGCTGGAGACACTGGCGGAACGCGTCAGCGCCGGCGTCTGCCATGGCGGCGAGGCTGCCGAGGCGCGCCATCCCGGGACGGTGATTGTGGGGGAGGTCGTGCGCCATCGCTACCGCCGCGAGTGGGGCGCGTTGGAAGGGCGGCGCATTCTGCTCACCAGCAGCGAGGCCATCCAGGATGCGGCGGCCGATCTGGTCAACGACTTCGGCGGCATCGCCGTTCAGCGGCCGCTGATCCGGCTGGCGCCGGAACCGTCGGCGGCGGAGTGCCTGCAGCGCCTGGACACTTTCGATTGGATCACGCTGACATCGCCTTCGTCGGTGCGTTGCCTGATGGCGTTGTTGCGTCGCACAGGTGCAGACTTGCGCAAACTGCCGAAGATCATGGTGGCGGGCACCGGCACGGGGCGCGAGCTTGCCAGGCACAACCTGCAGGCCGACCTGACCCCGGCGGGACGCTTCAGTGCCGAGTCCCTGATCGAAGCGGCGCGGCCGGTGTTGCGTGCCGGCGAGCGCATCTTGCGGCTGCGCTCGGACAAGGCGGGCACGGCGCTGGCCAACGCCCTGCGCGAGCTGGGCGCCGTGGTGGAGGATCAGGTCTTGTACCAGAACGCGCGCATTCCCTACGTGCGCCTGCCCGGATTCGATGCCGTGTTCTTTGCCAGCACGTCGGCTGTTGAAGCCTTCGAGGCGCTGTGGGGCACGGCGGTGCTCGAAACGAAGCTGGTCGTCGCGATCGGCAAGCCGACGTTGGATGCGCTGCGGGCGCGACAGGTGCCCGTGGCGTTGGTCGGCCCCGAGGCGACGGTTGAAGCAAGCCTCGCCGCGCTGGCCCGCCTGTGCGTGCGGCAGCGCCTGGCGGACGCCGGCGGGCGCCAGGCATGACGGGAATGGCGAGGATCGACACGGTGGGATATCCGTGCGGTCCGTGGAGCTGGCAACGTGTTGGTGTGAATCAGAGGTCTAGGGCGGGGGGATGACGGCGATGGATTCAAGAGCGCTTTTTGAACGGGCCTGCCGGGTAATCCCGGGTGGCGTCAACAGTCCGGTCCGGGCGTTCGGGTCGGTGGGCGGCGATCCCCTCTATGTGGCGAGCGGCAAGGGCACGCGCATTCGCACCGTCGAAGGGCGCGAGCTGACGGACTACTGCTGCTCCTGGGGCCCGTTGCTGTTTGGACACGCGCGCGCGGAAATCGTCGAGGCCATCTGCGAAGCGGCGGCGGCGGGGACGAGCTTCGGCATCAACACACCGCGCGAAGTCGAGATGGCGGAGACGCTGTGCGCGATGGTGCCGTCGATGGAGATGGTGAGGCTCGTGAGCTCAGGCACCGAGGCGACGATGACGGCCCTGCGGCTGGCGCGCGGTTTTACCGGGCGGTCGCTGATCATCAAGTTCGATGGTTGCTACCATGGCCATGCGGATTACCTGCTGGTGGCGGCGGGCAGCGGATTGCTCACCGGGGGCATCTCGTCGTCCAAGGGCGTCTCGCCCTCGGCGGCCGCCGAGGTGCTGGTGCCGGCCTACAACGATCTGGCCGCCGTGGAGCGGATCATCGCCGAGCGTGGTCAGGATATTGCCGCGATCATTGTCGAACCGGTGGCGGGAAACATGGGCCTCGTGCCGCCGCATGCGGACTTCCTTCCGGGACTGCGGCGCCTGGCGGATCGGAGCGGGGCCCTGCTGATTTTCGACGAAGTCATCACGGGCTTCCGGTTCGGACCCACCACGTACGGGCAGCTTTGCGGCGTGAAACCGGATCTGACCTGCCTCGGCAAGATCATCGGTGGCGGGGCACCCATCGGCGCCATCGGCGGCCGGGCCGAGATCATGCGTTCGCTGTCACCGCTGGGCGGCGTGTACCAGGCGGGGACGCTGAGCGGCAACCCGGTTGCCGTGGCGGCCGGGTTGGCCATGCTGCGCCTGATCCGCGAAGAGAATCCGTATGCGCGGCTCGACGTGCTGGGTGCACGGCTGGCGGCAGGCGTGAACGCGCGCGCGGCCGCCGCCGGTGTGACGTTCCACTTGGCGCGGCTCGGCGGCATGTTCACGCCCTTCTTCTGTGCCCCCCCCGTGACCGACCTCGCGTCAGTCAAGCGCTGCGACGCCCAGCGCTACGCGCGGTTCTTCCGCTCCATGCTCAAGTCCGGCATCTACCTCGCGCCCTCACAATTCGAGGTCGGCTTCATCTCCGCCGCGCACACCGAGTCGGACATCGACCAGTTCATCGCGGCGGCAGGCGAGGCCCTTGCGGCGGGATGACGCGGACGTTCTGCCGTTCGTGACGCCGAGTGCCGGACCTCGCGCTGGCGTCTGACATGCGCCTTCGGTTCTGCGCCGGCCATGGCTCACCGTGCCTTCGTTCACGCGGGGTGGGCACCCGTCTGACACGCGGCCCTCCGTCTGCATCTTGTCCCACGTCCTCCACCCCGCATTCGGGGTGGCATGCGCCCGCCAAACTCCTGCCACGCGTAAGTAGGGTATCACCCCATGGCGTGTGTTCCCGCCCGGATCTATGGTCACAGCGTGAATCAGAAGACACGCGTTCAAGTTGGTGGCATGGCAAGAGACGCTTCACCGGTCCGGGAACCCCGCGTCCCTGACATGGGTGGATCATCACGGTCAGTCCAATCACCGAGGGGCATCACATGAAACTGGCATCCATTGGCGGGCGCATCAGGCAAGGCTTTAGCGGCGAGCGTATCCAGGACCTGCAGGGCATCCTCTCGGAATCCGCGTTCCGGGGCATCCTGTCGTACGAACGTGCGCTATCCGATCGTCACGAGCGGCAGTTCTCCCTGTTGATCTTTTCCCCGTCTGCGGATCGACATGCCCAGCGATTCAACACG
Source organism: Lentisphaerota bacterium (assembly GCA_021413965.1). Taxonomy (GTDB): domain Bacteria; phylum Verrucomicrobiota; class Kiritimatiellia; order UBA8416; family JAIOPI01; genus JAIOPI01. The sequence goes on from JAIOPI010000040.1 coordinate 202,496, forward strand.
ACGCTTATCGATCTGCTCAAGGCTCGTCTGCGCATGACGGATGTAGCGGGGTGGGTCGAGCGCGGCCGGGTGGGCGTGATTCTCCCCTATAGCGATCATGCGGGTGCGCGCGTGGTTGCCGATGTCGTGTGTGCGGGGTTGGTATCCCAGATGCTTCCAGGCCAGTACGATATTCACACGTATCCAGGGGAGGACGCCGGGGGCGTCGTCAGCACCCAGGCCTTCAGTTCGTCTCCTGCGATGGCTGGCGAGGACCAGTCAAGTGGCGCGCACCGGCTCCGAACGATGTCCCTGCTGGCGCCGGCGTTGCCGCGGTACAAGCGTGTGCTGGACGTCGCCATCTCGCTGTTCGGATTGATCCTGGTGTCGCCGCTGCTGGTGATCATCGCCGGCGTCATCAAACTGGTGTCACCGGGGCCCGTGTTCTTCAAGCAGGAGCGTGTCGGCTATCTCACGTCCCCGTTTCTGTGCTGGAAGTTTCGCACGATGACCGTGGCGGCTGATGCCGGTGTGCATCGCCAGCACTTGAGCGGTCTGATGCTGGCGGACGTTCCCATGACGAAGTTGGACGGCGGAGCCGATTCGCGCGTGATCCCGTGCGGGCAGTTGCTGCGTGCGTCGGGCCTCGACGAATTGCCGCAGCTCATCAATGTGCTGCGCGGGGAGATGAGCTTCGTGGGGCCCCGGCCCTGCATGCAATATGAGTACAAGGGCTATCAGCGCTGGCACAAGCGGCGCTTCGACTCCCTGCCCGGGTTGACAGGACTCTGGCAGGTGAGCGGCAAGAATCGAACGACATTCAGCCAGATGATGCGCCTGGACGTGGCCTATGCGCGTGCCCAGACCATGCCGCGCGACCTGGCTATTGTCTGGCGCACGCTCCCGGTTTTGATTGAACAGGTTCAGGGCGTGTTGGCGCAACGCAGAGCAAAACCGGCGCCACAGGCGACCCGAGCCATTGGAATACCGGCCTGAAGCAGGCCATGCCATCTCGCCCGGACGTCTCGTGGGTTACCTGCAAACGGAGGTCTGAGGAACCCGGTGGCGTTCGGATGGGAAGTCGATGCGGAGACCGAAAAATAAGAGGAGTAGTAGTCAAATGAAGAACATGAAATGTGGACTGGTGCTGGCAGGCGTGGTGGCGCTGCTGGCGACGAACGGGACGGCTGCCACCTACACGATGGAACAGCTGATGGCCAATGGTGGGGATACGCCCATCACGATCGGGGACACGGTGTTCTCGGACTGGGGCTTCACGGGGCCGCTTGATGCGTCTTCCGTTGACGTCACGGCTTCGATGTTCGATGCGGGGAGCTATCAGCTCCGGTTTGAAGGATCGTTCATCGATCACTTCTCGGCGGAATCGCCGGGGGCCACAGACTACCGGATCTACTATTCGGTGGCGACGACGTCCGGGGGGCCCTTGCTGACCGATATTGGTCAGTCCTTCAACCTCACGGCACTGGGAGCGGGCGGCGTTATCGGCATTGGTGAAACCGTTTTTGCCAGTGCGGATCACACGGGCACGGCGGTGGCGCAGTCATCGATCGGGTATGTTTACGGTTTGACGGATTCGTCCGATCCGTTGGCCGAAATTGACCAGGGTGACCAGTTGTACATTGATCCCTCGCTGTCCAAGGTGTGGGTGACGAAGGATGTAAACGTGTACGCCGCTCCGGACAGCAAAGTCGGAGCCACCATCCTGTACCAGAACATTGCCCAGAAGACATCCAGCGTTCCGGATGGTGCCAGCACGCTGAGTCTGTTTGGCCTCGGCGTCATGGCCCTGGGTGGCCTGCGTCGCAAGCTGATCAAATAACCGATGGTCGATAAAGGCCGAGTGGCCAACTAGGGCGAGGCGCATGCGTCTCGCCCTTTTTTGTGCCGAATCGTGAGGGTTGCCAGGCTCGCCTCGAACGTGCAGTTGCCGCGAGGTGTGCCGTGCGTAGCCGCTGGCCGGGCGGCACGTCATCACGGTGGGTGAAGACCCCATGGCGCAGCCCAGCGCGATCGTCATACTCGTCCTCTCATCCGAAACGTCAGGTCGTGCAGGAGTCCGATGCCGACAAGTCGGCCCCGTGGAAAGCGAAACAAAGGTCAACCGATGAAACCATCATGGCAGGTCGTCATTCAATTGGGGCGCGCCGGCCGGCGGTGCCGCCTGCTGGCGCTCGTGGCCAGCGTGCTGATCAGTGCGGGCATCTCGGGCCAGGCCCAGTCCTTCACGGCGCAGACGAACATGGCTCTCACAGGGGTCAGCTTCGGCGCGGTCGCCTGGGGCGACTATGACCGCGATGGGAACCTCGACTTCATGCTCAGCGGGGACTCCGCGCTCAGCGGCCAAAGTCGCGGGTATGTGACGGAACTCTATCGCAACACCGGCGGAAACCAATTCGAGCTGCAGATCAACAGCCCCTTCTCCGGCGGCTACTTCCCGGACTTGGCGTGGGGCGACTTCAACGCCGACGGGTATCTGGACATGCTGATCGCCAGTGCACTGCCTCCGGCGCTTCCGCTGTCAACGGTCTGGCAAAACGGAGGAAACAACAGCTTCAGCAAGCAGACCAATGCGGTGTTGACTGGCGTCGATTTCGCCAGCGGCGCATGGGGTGATTACGACAACGATGGGCATCCGGACCTTTTGCTCACGGGCTACACGGGCGTGAGCGACGCGCTGCCGGTGTCCACCGTGTACCGGAACAACGGTGACGGCACCTTCACCGCGCAGGCCGGCATCGTCCTGGCTGGTGTCGAATCGTCTGCAGTTGCCTGGGGCGACTACGACAATGACAGTGATCTGGACATTCTCCTGACCGGGGCCGGTGCGCTCGCGTCCGTGTCGAAGGTCTATCGCAACAACGGGGACGGAACGTTTACCGATCAGGCGAACATCGTGCTCACGGGCGTCAGCGTTTCGGCTGCCGCGTGGGGTGATTACGACAACGACGGCAGACTCGACATGCTGATTGTCGGCAGCGGCAACGCGCCCAATTACACCGCGACAACCAAGGTCTATCGCAACAACGGCAATGGCACGTTCAGTGATCAGGCCGGGATCGCGCTGCCGGGGCTCAGCAGTCCCAGTGCCGGGTGGGGAGACTTTGACAACGACGGCAGGCTGGACATTCTGATCGCGGGTGTCGGCGCGGCGCCGGCATTCAGCCCGGTGACGAAGGTGTATCGCAACGCGGGCAACAACACTTTCACGGAGCAAGTGGACGCGCTGCAACCGGCGGCGGGGTACCACTTCGCCAGCGCGGCCTGGGGTGACTATGACCATGACGGCCGGCTGGATATCCTGGTTGCCGGGCTTGATGGCACGACGTCCACCACGGTAACCAAAGTGTATCGCAACGGGTATGCCGTGGCGAATACGCCACCGACCGCGCCGACGGGCCTGACGGTCGCATCGGCCAGCATCGGGGTGCGACTGTCCTGGCAGCCGGCCACGGATGCGCAGACGCCAGCGCCGGGGCTGAGTTACAACTTGCGCGTCGGCACGGCTCCCGGGCTGGACAATGTGGTGCCCTGCATGGCCGACACGATCACGGGGTTGCGCCGCCTGCCGGCGCTGGGCAACATGAATGCCAACCATGCGTGGACGCTCCGGAACCTCAACCCGACGACGACGTATTACTGGAGCGTGCAGGCGATCGATACGGCCTTTGCCGGTGGTGCCTGGTCGACCGAGTCCTCGTTCCGAGGCGCGGACATCATTGGTCTGCGTCGCCTGATGCAGCCAAACTTTGACAGCCACGCGGCCGCGGATCTCGGCGTCTTCTATCCGCTGACCGGCAACTGGTACATGCGGCAGAGTGGCGACGGGGCCATGTTCTCGGGTGGGCCGGTGAATTTCGGCGCGGGGAGCGCGTCGGTGCCGGTGCCGGAGGACTACGATGGCGATGGCAAGGCTGACTTTGCGGTGTACACGCCAAGCAGCGGGCAGTGGCGCATCCTGCGCAGCAGCGACGGATTGACGACGGCCATTGCGTGGGGCTGGAGCGCGGCGGTGCCGGTGTCGGCGGACTACGATGGCGATGGCCGGGCTGATGCGGCGGTGTACTCGGCCGGACAGTGGTACATACAGCAAAGTCACAACAATCTGATAATGGGCGGTGCGGCGATCGGATGGGGATGGAATGAGGCCATTCCCGTGCCGGGCGACTATGACGGCGACAACAAGTCGGACCTGGCGGTGTACTACCCCGCCCAGGGACTGTGGTATGTCCGGCAAAGCAGCAACGGCCAGATGCTTGGCGGGGCCCCGATCGGGTGGGGGTGGAGCAGTGCACTGCCCGTCCAGGGCGACTACGATGGAGACGGCAAGACGGATCTCGCCGTCTATTCACCGGGCGACGGCAGGTGGTACATTCGCGCCAGCAGCACGGGCGGGTCACTGCCAGGCAGTCCCTTCTCGTGGGGCGCCCCTGCGGCCATGCCGGTGCCAAACGACTATGATGGCGACCGCAAGACTGACATCGCCGTCTACGTTTCGAGCAACACCAAGTGGTATATCCGCAAGAGCAGCGACGGCAGCCTGCTGGGGGGCGGAAACTCCGTTCATGATGGCATTGCCTGGGGGCATCGCGTCGTGACGCCGGCCAACGCACAGTACCAGACGCTAAAGAGCCTCGGGCTTCTCAAGTAAAGCGGTGTGCGAAGGCGAGGAATGACGAAAGCGCCCGCGTGACCGGGGGGGGCGTCCCCCCCGGGGGCGGGACTTCCTCGCCGATCAGGCGCGTGCCGCCTGGGCGCGCAGGGCCTCGTGTTCCTTGAGCAGTTCCTCGGGGTCGGCACCCGGGGGAAGGGGCTGGGCCCAGTCGGCAAGGATCACGACATCGTTCTGGCGGACTTCGAGGAAGCCGCCAGCCACGACGTAGTGCTCATCCGTGTGCTGAACACGCACGTGGACGACGCCGGCGTTCAAGGCCGCCATGAGCGGGGCATGCCCGTCGCGCACGGCGAAGGCGCCAAACTCGCCCGGTGCCGTCACCTGGGTGATCGGCCCGTCGAATCGCTTTCCTTCCGGTGTCACCAACAGTAAGCGCAGTTCGCTCATAATCACGCGTGCAGGGTCTTGGCCTTTTCCAGGACGTCATCGATGTTGCCGACCATGTAGAACGCCTGTTCGGGAATGTGGTCGTACTCGCCTTCGAGAATACCCTTGAAGGAGCGCACGGTGTCGTCGATTTCGACGTAGCGCCCTTCCTTGCCGGTGAACTGCGAGGCAACGAAGAACGGTTGCGACAGGAATTTCTGGACCTTGCGTGCGCGCTCGACCGTCCGCTTGTCCTCGGGGGAGAGTTCCTCCATGCCGAGGATGGCGATAATGTCCTGCAATTCCTTGTAGCGCTGCAGAATCTGCTGCACGCCGCGCGCCACGGCATAGTGTTCCGCGCCAACCACGTCCGGCGACAAGATGGTCGACGACGAGCTCAGCGGATCCACGGCGGGATAAATGCCGAGTTCGGAGATGGCGCGGGACAGTTCCGTGGTGGCGTCGAGGTGGGCGAAGGTCGTGGCCGGGGCGGGGTCGGTGTAGTCGTCGGCGGGCACATACACGGCCTGGATGGACGTGATCGAGCCGCTCTTGGTGGAGGTGATGCGCTCCTGCAATTCGCCCATCTCCGTTCCCAGCGTTGGCTGATAGCCCACGGCCGAGGGGATGCGCCCCAGCAGCGCGGACACTTCGGAGCCGGCCTGCGTAAAGCGGAAGATGTTGTCGATGAAGAGCAGTACGTCCTGGTGCTGCTCGTCGCGGAAGTACTCGGCCACGGTCAGCGCCGAGAGCCCGACGCGGGCGCGCGCGCCGGGCGGTTCGTTCATCTGGCCGTAGATCAGGGACGTTTTGGTCAGCACGCCCGATTCCTTCATTTCCCCATAGAGCTGCGTGCCCTCGCGCGTGCGCTCGCCGACGCCCGCGAAGACGGAGTAGCCGCCGTGCTGCGTGGCGATGTTGTTGATCAGCTCCATGATGATGACGGTCTTGCCGACGCCGGCGCCGCCGAACAAGCCGATCTTGCCGCCCTTGCGATAGGGGGCGAGCAGATCGATGACCTTGATGCCGGTCACCAGGACTTGGGTCTTGGTTTCCTGCTGGTCGAAATCGGGTGGCGAGCGGTGAATGGGCAGGTGCTTGTCGGTTTGCACGGGGCCGGCCTCATCCACGGGTTCGCCCAGGACGTTCAGAATGCGGCCCAGCGTGCCGTCACCCACGGGCATCATGATCATGGCGCCCGTATTGCGGACTTCCTGGCCGCGCATGAGACCGTCCGTCCCATCCATGGCGATGGTGCGCACGGAATTCTCACCGAGGTGGAGGGCCACTTCGAGCGTGAGATTCCACGGGGTCGCGCTGAGGTTGGGGTTGGACACCTGCAGGGCGTGGTAGATGTCCGGCAATTCGCCGTCCGGGAAGACGACGTCCACCACGGGCCCCATCACCTGGGCGACCTTGCCACTGGGAAACGATTTCTGATTCACGCGTATTCTCCTTACAGCGATTCCGCGCCAGTCACGATTTCAATCAACTCTTTGGTGATGGCGGCCTGACGCTCGCGATTGCGCTTCAGCGTATAGAACTTGATCATGTCGCCGGCATTGCGGGTGGCGTTGTCCATGGCGGCCATGCGGGCGGCGTGTTCGCCGGCGGCATTTTCGAGCAGGACGTGGAACACCTGGAAGCGCACGGCGTTCGGCAGGAGGCGGCGCAGCAATTCCGGTTCCGGCGGCTCGAACAGGTAATAGGGGGCGCTGGTCTTGTCGCCGTTCTCCTCTTTTGGCGGGCTGGGGATGGGCAGCAGCTGTTCGAGCACGGGCGTTTGCGAGAGGGCCGAGCGGAACCGGTTGTAGCCCACGTAGACGACGTCGAACTCGCCGGCGAGAAAGGCGGCCATGAGGTCATCCGCGATGCGGATGGCGGTGGCGAATCGGGGCTGGTCCGTGACCCCCTCGTAGTGCTTGCGGACGGTGGTGCGATTCTTGAACGAGGTGAAGCCGCGCCGGCCGCAGAAACTCATTTCCAGGTGACCATAGGATTGTCCCTGTTCCGCGAGCCACTGGGCGGTGTGACGGCAAAGATTGTTGTTAAAGCCGGCGCAGAGACCACGGTCCGAGGTGACGAAGAGCACGAGGGCCTTGCGGGCGGGGGCGCGCTTTTCCAGCAGGGGATGCGCGCTGTCGGACGGCGTGGCGGCGAGCCCGTCGAGAAGGCGCTGCAGCCCGGCGGCGTAGGTCCGCGCCTGCTCCTGAGCCTGTTGCGCCCGACGCATCTTGCTGGCCGCGACCAGTTTCATGGTCTTGGTCATCTTCTGCGTGTTCTTCAGGCTCGCGATCTTGACGTTAATTTCTTTTAAGCTCGCCATGACGGTCTCTTGCTTGACATCGATCGGACTCGCAGCGGCGAATGAACGCTGGGGCACTCAACGGCGAGGGGACTGGATCGCCTCGCCGCGTCCGGCCTTTGCGTCAGGTCGCGTTCAGTCGCGGCATCACGCTTGCGCCGCGGCCGTTGGTGGCACGTACACGCTCTTGAAATCCTTGAGAATCCGCTCCATCTCCTGCTTGATCTCGTCGGTCATGGCCGGCGTCTTCTCGAACATCTTCACAAAGCCGGCGTAGCGGGAATCCAGCGCCTCGTGGAGCTGGTGCTCGTAGGCGCGCACCTGACTGGCGGGCAGGTCATCGAGATAGCCGTGGGTGCCGGCGTAGATGATGGTGACCTGCTTCACCACGCTGAGGGTGGCATGCACGCCCTGCTTGATGAGTTCCATCAGGCGCCGTCCGCGCTCCAGCTGGGCGCGGGTGGCGGGATCGAGATCCGAGGCGAACTGCGAGAAGGCCTCCAGTTCCCGGTACTGGGCCAGTTCCAGCCGCAGGGAGCCGGCGGTCTGCTTCATGGCCTTGATCTGCGCATCACCGCCGACGCGAGACACGGAGATGCCCGGGTTGATGGCGGGGCGCTGGCCCGACACGAACATGCTGCTGTCCAGGAAGATTTGGCCGTCGGTGATGGAGATCACGTTGGTGGGGATGTAGGCCGAGACGTCGCTGGCCTGGGTTTCGACGATCGGCAGCGCGGTGAGCGAGCCGGCGCCCTGGGCTTTGCCGAGCTTCGCGGCGCGTTCCAGCAGGCGGCTGTGGAGATAGAACACGTCGCCCGGGAACGCCTCGCGACCCGGCGGACGGCGCAGCAGCAGGGACAGCTGCCGGTAGGCCTGCGCGTGCTTGGTCAAGTCATCGTAGACGATCAGCGAATGTCCGCCGTTGTCGCGGTAATACTCCGCCATGGTGACGCCGGCGTAGGGCGCGATGTACTGCATGGGCGCGGGATCCGAGGCCGACGACGAGATGATGGTCGTGTAGGCCATGGCGCCGTACTTGCGGAGCGTCTCGTAGACCTCCACCACCGTGGACTGCTTCTGGCCGATGGCCACGTAGAAGCACTTCACGTCGCCGCCGCGCTGGTTGATGATGGCGTCGACGGCCAGCGAGGTCTTCCCGGTCTTGCGGTCGCCGATGATCAGCTCGCGCTGCCCGCGGCCGATGGGCGTCAGGGCGTCGATGACCTTGATGCCGGTCTGCATGGGCTGGTGCACGTTCTGGCGTACGATGATGCCCGGGGCCTTGACTTCGATGTTGTGACGTTCGGTGGTGGCGATGGGCCCGGCGCCGTCGATCGGGTTGCCGATCGGGTCCACGACGCGACCGATCAGCGCCTCGCCCACCGGGACGGACGCGATGCGCGTGGTGCGGCGGACGGTGTCGCCCTGGTTGATGCCGCTGTCGTCGCCGAAGATGGCGACGCCGACGTGATCCTCTTCGAGGTTGAGCACCAAGCCGTTCATGCCGCCCGCGAATTCGATGAGTTCGCCGGCCATGACGTTGGAGAGGCCGTGGATGCGGGCGATGCCGTCGCCGACGCTGAGCACGGTGCCCATTTCGTAGACGTCGGTCTTGGCCTCAAACTGGGCCAGCTTCTGCTTGAGAACGGACGATACCTCGTCGGCGCGAATGTCAATGGCCATGCTGTTACAATCCTCTCTTCACGCGTGTGCCAGGCTGGTGAACAGCGCGTCGAGCTTGCCCCGCACGCTGCAGTCGTGCACGGTATCCCTCACGCGCACGACGAACCCGCCGAGCAGCGCCGCATCGGTGTCGACCGCCAGGTCGATCTGGTGGCGATACTTGGTTTCCAGTTTTTGGCGCAGCGCCTCGACCTGGTCCGGGCGCAGCGGGTAGGCGCTGACGAGCCGGGCTTCCAGGATCTGGTGTGCGGCGCGGTAAAAATCTTCATAGGCCGAGCAGACGTCCGGCAGCACCATCAGGCGCCGGCGTTCGACGAGCAGGCCGAGCAGGCGCGCCGTGAGGGGTGCCGCCCGCCCCTTGAACAGCGCGTCGAGGATGACCTGCTGCTCGCGCGACGAGAGCGCGGCATGCGCCAGGAAACTGGCCAGGTCGGGGGTGGCCTGGATGAGGCGGCGCAGGTCGGCCAGATCCTGGCGGACGGCAACGGTTGCGCCCTGTTCCTCAGACAGCAGGAACAGCGCCTTGGCGTAACGCGCGGCCACCCGGTACTCCGACATGGCTAAAACTCCGCGATCAGCTTGTCGGCCAGGGCCCGGTTCCGGTCGGTGTCCAGATTCTGGGCGATGAGCCGCCCGGACACGTTGACGACCAGTTCGGCCTGCTCGCGACGGATGTCCGCGATGACCCGGTTCTTGAGGGCCTCGATGTCGCGCTCGGCGTTCTCGTAGAGCACCTTGACGCGTTCGTGCGCCTTTTTCTCGACCTGGTTGGCGGCTTCGGCCGCCGCCTCGCGCGCGGCCGCGATCATGGCTTTGCACTCGCGCTCGGTCTCGGCGCGCATGGTGCGCTGCGTTTCCGCGATCTGTCCGACGGCTGCGCGGGCCTGGTCGGCATCCTCCAGCGCCTGGTGGATGCGGTGTTCGCGGGCCTCCAGGGCGGCAAGGATTGGCTTCCAGGCCACCCGGTAGAGGATGAAGGCGACCACGCTGAAGGTGACCCAGGTCCAGACAACCATCTGGGCGTCCGGGCTCAGGGGGCTCACGGGGGCATGGCCGCCGCCGTGGCTCTGCGCCGGGTCGACCTCAATGGTCTCATGCACGTTGGATGTTGCTTCCGCCATACCGCGCCCACTCCCGTGGTGTTACTTGCCCAAGCCGAGGAAGCAGATAACCGCGCAGAACAGCGCGATCCCTTCGACCAACGCGCAGGCGATGATCATGGCCGTCTGAATGCGCGAGGTGGCGTCCGGCTGGCGGGCAATGCCCTCCATGGCGGACTTGCCGATCAACCCGATGCCGAGCCCGGCGCCCATCGTCACGAGTCCCGCGCCGACCGTCGCCCCGATGCCTACAAGATGTGTGCCCACTGCCGGTTCCATCGTTCACTCCTTGCTATGCATTTACGTGCTGCGTTATTCCCGTCAAATATCGCCGGCGCCCGGCGCGAGGACTGCACCATAAGGACATCCCCATGCCGCCGCAAGCCAGTTTTTCCCCTGTCGCCGTCCTAGTGCGCCGGATGCATGAACGATCCGATGAACATGGCCGTCAGCAGGGTGAAAATGAAGGCTTGAAGGAAGGCCACCAGGATCTCGAGAAAGTAGATGCCGCAGGCCATGGCCACGGCGGGAACGGCGGCTTTCAGGCCGAAAGACACCGCCAGGCCGATCAGCGAGAAGATGACCACGTGTCCGGCCAGCATGTTGGCGAACAAGCGGATGGTCAGGGCGAAGGGCTTGACGAACATGCCGATGACCTCGATCGGGAAGAGGATGATCAGGATGGGCCAGGGCACCCCGTGGGGCAGGAAGCTTTTGACGAACCCGCCAACGCCGTTGTGGTAGATGCCGCCGCCGATCATGAAGGTGAGGGTCACGAGGGCGAGGGCGGCGGTGACGTTCACGTTGGCCGTGGCGGTGCCGAACACGGGAATCAGGCCCATGACGTTGAGCCCGAGGATGAAGAAGAAGAGCGTGCACAGGAAGGGGGTGAACCGCCGGCCGTCCTCGGGGCCCATGTTGGGGAGGGCGATCTGGTCGCGGACGAACAGGATGAAGATTTCCAGGCAGTTGGTCAGGCCGCGGGGCGCGCGGCCGTCCTTGCGGTACAGCACGCCGAAGATGAAGACGAGGAAGAAACTGCACAGCAGGAGCATCATGGCGTGCAGGCTGAGCGGTGCGGGGAGCGGAATGGAGAAGAAGGGCAGGGACCACGCGTGCGGGTTGGACATGGTATGGTGCTGGATGTAGGCCTGCACCGCCGTCTGAACATCTTGTGCTGTCATACCGGTTCGGATCCTTCGCTCACGTTCGCTGGCGCAGGGATGCGATTTCCGCCGCGAGAAAGCACACATACCCGATCAGGGTAGCCGCGGCCAGTACCCCCGCCCCGGGCAAGTGATATACAAAAGCGCCCACCACTGCCAGCAAAAGCGCCAGCATCCGGACGCCATGCCCGATCCCCACCCACAAGAGAAAGGACTCCATCTCCCGGCCCAGTGCCCGCCGGTTGACCAGCGCGGCGGCGAGCCCGTTCGCGGAGGCCAGTGCGCAGCCCATCAGTGCCGGGGCGAGGCTGCCCGGCGTCGCGCGCATCGCCACGAGGATCCCCACTCCCGCCAGCATCGCGGCGGCGGCTCCTATATAGAGGCGCGCCATCATCCTGGCTTCGGCCCGCCCGTCCCGTTGCCGGGATGGCGCACCACTTTCCACGTTTCGTAGGCCCCATAGACCAGGCCGAGGAACATGCCCGTCAGCGTCCAGCCGCTGCCGCCGCCGCGGCGGGCGTCCAACCAGTGGCCCACGTAGGTGAGCAAGGCGATCCCGACCGCGAAGTTCAGGCCCAGGTTCACCGCCGCCGAACGCTGCTGGCGATCGGTGCCGGTGCCCATGCCGTTCTGTTTGTCGGGCCCCGCCATGCGCCTCCTGACTGCCCTGCGCCATCCTGTCCGCGACCCGCTATGTCTCCCAAGCCGGCGGTTGGTGTCAAGTGCGGAACTAGCACTTGCGTTGCCCGCCGCTTCGGGGGACAATCGCGCGCACGTTTTTTAACGCATTCAGGTGGGAGGTGAGATGAACGACAACGAAACGCCAAGTCTCCTGCGGAACTGGCTCAGCCTGCTGGGCATTCCCCTGGCGGCGCTGGGCTTTGTGATCGGCGTCGGGCTGATCGTGCTTGATATTCTCGCCCCCTTTCACAGCCCGTACCTGGGCATTTTCACCTACCTGGTGGTACCGGTCATCCTCTCCAGCGGCCTGCTGCTGATCCTGGTGGGCGTGCTGCGTGAGCGCCGCCGGCGCGTCCGGACGGGGACGGTCAGCCTGCCCCGCCTGCCGGTCATCAACCTCAATCACCCGCGGCACATGTCCACGCTGGTCATTGTCGTGGTCGTGTCGTTCCTCTTCTTCACCCTCAGCGGCATTGGCAGCTACCGGGCCTATCATTTCAGCGAGTCGGTCACCTTCTGCGGGGTGACCTGCCACGGCGTGATGAAGCCGGAATACACGGCCTTTCAGAATTCGCCCCACGCCAACGTGACCTGCACGAAGTGCCATATCGGGCCGGGGGCAGACTGGTTTGTGAAAGCCAAGATCAACGGTCTGTACCAGGTGTATTCCGTGATGTTCAACAAGTACCACCGGCCCATCGAGGCGCCCGTGCAGAGCTTGCGCCCCGCGCAGGAGACCTGCCACACCTGCCACTGGCCGGACAAGTTCTTCGGCTCGATCGAGCGCGTGCGCACCCATCATTCGGCGGATGAAACGAATACGCCCTGGACCGTGCGCATGCTGGTCAAGGTGGGCGGCGGAACCTCGACGGGCGAACACGAGGGCGGCAGCCACTGGCATGTGCGCGCCGGCAACAAGGTGGAATACATCGCGGCGGACAAGAAACGGCAGGTCATTCCCTGGGTGCGGCTGACGGATGCCAGCGGCAAGGTGACGGTATTCCGCACGCAGGATGCGGCCACGGCGCTGACGGAGGAGCAGATCGCCGCCGCGACCGTGCGCACGATGGACTGCATCGACTGCCACAACCGGCCCACGCACCACTTCAACTCCCCGGCCCGGTCGCTTGATCTGGCGCTGGCCGACGGCCGCATCGACGCGTCGATGCCCTACATCTATCGCAACGCGCTCGCGTTGCTGGATGCCCCCTATACCACCGAGCCGGAAGCACTTCAGGCGATCGCCAAGGGGCTGGGGGCGCAGTACCCTGGAGGCGGGCCGCAGGTGGAGCAGGCCATCGCGACCGTGCAGGATATTTTCGCCAAGAACATCTTCCCCGAGATGAAAGTGAGCTGGCGCGCCTACCCCGACCACATCGGGCACTTCGAGGCGCCCGGTTGCGCGCGCTGCCACGACGGCGAGCATGTGAGCGAGGCCGGCGAGCCCATCACCAGCACCTGCACGAGTTGCCACACCATCCTGTCGCAGGGTGCCGGGCCGTCGAGCCAGGCGCCGTCGCCCACGGGGCTGGCCTTCGAGCATCCGGGCGACATGTCGGAGTTGAATGAAATGATCGGCTGCTACACCTGTCACGGGGGCTCCAACGAGTAGCACCGGCGGCGCCGAGGCCGGCACACGTCCATGATGGCCCTTTCCCAGACGACCGGCTACGCGGTGCAGGCGCTGGCCTGCCTGGCCACGCAGCGCGAGGCCACCTGCGCCGTGCGGCACATTGCCCGCCAGTCCGGCGTACCCGCGCCGTACCTGTCCAAGATCATCCATGCGCTTTGCCGGGCCGGCATCGTGACGGCCAAGCGCGGTGCGAGCGGGGGGGTCCGACTGGCACGGCAGCCGGTGGCCATCACGCTGCTCGACGTAAGCGAGTCCGTAGACGGTCCGGACTACTTCACGCGCTGCCTGCTGGGGCTGGACACCTGCAGCGACGAGCGTGACTGCCCGACCCACCGTTTCTGGAAGTCGACTCGCGGCCGGATCCGCGATCAGCTGGCGCGCATCACCCTGGCCGACGTGGTGGCGTTTAACCGCCGCCGCCAGGTGGCGGCCACGGCCCGCACGAAATCCTGACCATCGCGAGACCGGCGAGCGACTGGCCGCCGCCCCCCCGCCAGGCGATCGCGTCCCCCGGAGCGGGGGCAGTCCTCGGCCGGCGACCGCTGCGTGTCTTTTCAATTCGTTTTCTTTTGACAGATGCCGGCCTCTAATTGAAGATACACATATCCACAATTGAGGGGAGGGTGTGGCGATCGCTATGCGCAGTCCATCAGAGCCGCCGGAATCCGGCCCGCCGCCCGACTACCGCCATGCGTACCCGGTGTTCCTGATCATGGGCGGATTACTGGTGGTGGCCCTTGCCGTGCGGGCCTGGCTGGTGCCGGAGACCTTCGGAGAATTCGGCTACTACCGCGGCGCCGCGCTCGACGAGGCCAAGGTGCGCACCTCGCGCTACCTGGGGCGGCAGGCCTGCGCCGAGTGTCACGACGACGTGGCGGCGCTTCACGCCAAGGACGCCCACGGCTCCGTGGAATGCGAGACCTGCCACGGCCCCGGTTCCGCGCATGTCGAGGACGCGGAGAACGTCCTGCCGCGCGCCGATCGCCAGCAGGACTGCCTGGTGTGCCACCGCCGCCTCGACGCGCGCCCAGGCTCCTTCCCGCAGATTGACCGCGACGAGCATTTCCGCCTCGTCGGCGTGACCAATGCCGCCACCGCCTGCGTTCGTTGCCATTCCGGGCACGAGCCGCTCTTCATGAACAAGGATCTGCGCACCGCCCGGCTGCACCCGCTCATCCATGCCTGTGGTGATTGCCATCTGGGCCGCCAGGACCAGACGCTCAAGCAGCCCGCGGGACATCCCCAGATCTTCCAGTGCAGCTACTGCCACGCCGACGTGTCAGCCTCGGCCGCCAAGGCCGAGCACCACGCCATCGCCTGCACGACCTGCCACCTCTTCATCAAGGAAAACGCATTCTCCGGGCGCATCGTGCGCGACACCGATCCGCGCTTCTGTCTGCTCTGCCACGGCCAGGCGGATTTCCGTTCGCAGGACGGACCGCCGCTGATCACCTGGCCGGGCCACCTGGCGGATGTTTCGGAGGAGACGCCCGACCCGACGCGCGCCTGCGTGGATTGCCACCAGGACCAGATTCACGACCTATTCGAAAAGGAGGTGTCGCATGGGCTGTGATTGTGCCGGCATGATGACGCGCCGCGAGATGATCCAGCGCCTGGTGACCGGGGCCACCGGCAGCCTGCTGGTCTGGACCTTTCCCGCGCTTGCCGCCGAGGGCGAGGACCCCAGGGATCGTCCGCTCTATGCCTATGCCGTCGACACGACGCGCTGCATCGGGTGCTGCGCCTGCATGCGCGCCTGCCGTGCCGAAAACGACGTGCCGGACGGCTGTTTCCGCACGTGGATCGAGCGCTACCGCGTGCGCGCCAACGGTGAGGTGCTCGTGGACGTGGCTGCCGGCGACGACCACGTCTTCGAGGAGGACCCGGTTCCGGACACGGTGAAGGCCTTCTTTGTTCCCAAGCTCTGCAACCACTGCGAGAAGTCCGTCTGCAGCCAGGTCTGCCCGGTCGGCGCCACCTACGAAACGCCCGAGGGCGTGGTGCTGGTGGACCAGAAGCGCTGCATCGGCTGCGGCTACTGCGTGCAGGCATGCCCCTACGGCACGCGCTTCATCCACCCGACCAAGCATTACGCCGACAAGTGCACGCTGTGCTACCACCGCATCTCGCGCGGGGAACTGCCGGCCTGCGTGCTGGCCTGCCCGAAGGGCGTGCGCATTTTCGGCGACCTGCACGACCCGGAAAGCCGCCTCTCCACCATGCTCAAGCAGCGGCGCTACCGCGTGCTGAAGCCGGAGATGGGGACACACCCCAAGTGCTACTACCTCGACCTCGATTTTGAAGTGGTATGATGAATTTTGTCTTTCCCAATGAATTGCGGGTCACGTGGACGGTCATGATCGTCCTGTACCCGTACATCACCGGCCTCGTGGCGGGCGCGTTCATCGTCTCGTCTCTGTATCACGTCTTCGGCCGGGAGGAGCTGCGCCCCATTGCGCGGTTCTCGCTGGCGTCGGCCTTTGTTTTCCTGCTGTTCGCGCCGCTGCCGCTGCTGATGCACCTGGGCCATCCGGAGCGCGCCTTCAACATCATGATCACGCCTCACTTCACGTCGGCCATGGCGGGGTTCGGCTACATTTACTCCGCCTACCTGCTGGTGGTGGTGCTGGAACTGTGGTTCGTGCTGCGCAGCGATTTCCTTGCGCGGGCCAGGGGGCGCGGCCCGGTCGCCTGGCTGTGCCGCAGCCTGGTGCTCTTCAATCTGCATGAGAGCCCGGCCACCCGCGAGGCCGATCACCGCATCGTCAAGTTCCTCGCCGGCCTGGGCATTCCCATGGCGTGCACGCTGCACGGTTACGTGGGGTTCCTGTTCGGTTCCCTCAAGGCCAACCCCTGGTGGTCGACGCCGCTGATGTTCGTCATCTTCATCTTCTCGGCCATCGTGTCCGGCATCTCGGTGTTGATCTTCCATTACTTCGTCGTGTTCTGGATCAACCGCTGGAAGGTAAACGGGGCTTGCGTGCGTTCGCTCGGCCGCTACCTGTGGGGGTTCATGATGGTCGCCGTGGCGCTCGAGCTGCTGGAAATCCTGTCGATCACCTACGAGCAGACCGACAAGACCGAGGTGCTGAATACGCTGATCCGGACCAAGCTGTTCATGTCCTACGTGGTGCTGCAGTTCCTGGTCTTCTCGCTGGTGCCCTTCCTGATGCTGGCGGTGCACGCGCTCTTCCGGGTGCGGGAGCGCGTGGCGCATGCCCTGATCTGGACCTCGGCCACCATGCTGCTGGTTCAGGTGCTGTTGATGCGCTGGAACGTGGTGGTCGGCGGGCAACTCGTGTCCAAGTCCATGCGCGGCTTCACCAGTTACTTTCCGGGCGTGTGGGAGAAGGAGGGCCTGCTGACGGCGGCGATCATCTTCACGATGCCGTTCCTCATCCTCTACGTCTTCCACCGCATCGTCCCGCTGTTTCCCGACGTGGATGGCCGATCGAAGCAGCCGTAGCGCGCCTGACGGCGGTCTTGTGCAGGACCCCGGCATCCGGCGCGGCGAGGGATTCGCATGGCGACGGAGGATACAACGGTCGCGGCCGAGGTCGCCGACTTCCGTGCGCGCCTCGCGCGCCTGGAAGTCCGCGTCGGGGGATTGGAACGGGCCCAGGGGCTGCCCGTTGGCGACTCGCCGGCCATGTCGGTGGCGGTGCCGTCCGCCCGTCCGCCCGACGCCACGGCGGCCACGCTCTTCCTGCAGGTGGCCGTACTGGCGTTCGCCCTTCTGGGCGCGCTGATTCTGCGTGTGCTGACGCAGCAGGGCATGCTGGGGCAGACGGGCGGCACGCGGCTGGGATTTATCTACGCGGGCGGCCTGATGGTCTTCGCGTTGCTTCCGGGACCGCGGCGGGTGCTGTCCCGAGCCGCCGATCTTCTGCCATGCGCCGCCGTCATGCTCGCCTTTGCCATCGCCTTGGAGTCGGCCCTGCGGGCGCACACGCTGCCTCGCCTCAGCGCCATGATGATCGTGATCGGGTGTGGCTTGCTCATGCTGCTGGTGGGGGGCGTGCGGCGCGAGGCGTCGCTGGCCGCGGTCAGTGCGCTGGGATCGATGCTGGCGCTGGTTGCGCTCGGGTTGGACGCGGCGGGCCTTGCCTGGCAGCTGGCCGGTCTGGTGGGCATGACCGCCTGTGCGACGGGGGCTTCCTGGCGGCGCGGGCTGGCGACGCTGCGCCCGCTGGTCTGGTGCGCCGCCATGCTGCTGCTGGGCGTTGGCCTGCTGCTCGCGCGCCAGCAGAACCTGCCGCTCGGGCCCGTGCTGCTTGCCGCCGCGGCGCTGGTTGCGGTCGCGGCGGCGCAGCACGTGGTCATGCGTGCGCGCCTGGAGTGGGCGGCCGTGTGGCTGCCCACCGGGGCCTTGTGGCTGGCGTTGCTGGCGCAGGTGGCGGACTGGCCCCATCGGGTGGGGGTCGCCGCGTGGGTGGCGGTTGCGGCCACGATCCTGCTGGCCGCGCTGCGCCTGAGCGCTGCCCCGTTGCCGGCCCTGGCCGGTCTGGCGGTGACCGCGTCGGTGGCCGGCGTCATCGGCTGGTCGGGGCTGGATCCGGGCGGGGCGCTGGCGGCGGTTGCGGGCCTCGCGCTGTGGCAGGCCGCCGGGCGCAGCCGTGCGTCTTGGTCGGCGCTGCCGGTCGCCCTGCTCATGCTGGCCGGTGCGGGGACGGGGCTGGTGCGCCACGTGAGGGAGGCCGCCACGTGGCCGGGTATGGCGTCGGGTGTGCTGCTGGCGGCAATCCTCCTGGTCCATTATCAACGCACGGGTCGCACGCGTGCGGACGTTACGCGCGGTGATGCCGCTGCCCGGCTGTCACCCGCGATCCTGGCCGGCGGGCTGCTGGTGGCGCTCGCCGTGAGCCGCGCGCTGCTGCACCGATGGGTGCCCGAGGCCGCCACCTTCCTGCTGGCGCAAACAGGTCTGCTCGCCGCGGCAGCCATGGCCCTGAGCTACTGGGGGCACATGGGAGACCGCCGGCCCGTCGTCTACAGCGGTTTGGGCTGTATGCTCGTGGCGATGGGCAAGGTGGTGCTGCTGGATCTGGTCCGCCTCAAGGACGTGCGGTTGCTGGCGGCGGTCGTCATGCTGGGGCTGGCCTCCGTCGTGGTCTCGCGCATTCTGCGGCGCCGGGTGTAACGTGCATGGCCTGAGCGCCAGCCGGGATGTCGCGGGCGATTTCCATGGCCGGAACCCTGCCGGGGCCGTATGATGCGCCGTGGCGGGGCATGCGACCCGCCGGGAGGTCGCCATGTTGAAGAAACAGTTCACGCTCTATCTGGCGAATCGTCCGGGCGAGTTGGCGCGCATCACGCGGGTCATCGCGCGGGCCAGGATCAACATCGAGGGGATTTCGGCCTTCACGAGCACGGATGTGGGGCTCGTGCAGATCGTGGTGAGCAACGCGGCTAAGACGCGCGCCACGCTCCAGCGGGCTGGGGTGGCCTTTACGGTGCAGGATGTGGTCGTGGTGGCGCTGCCCAACACGCCGGGGGCCCTGGCGGATGTGACGGCCCGCATTGCGGAGTCGGGCGCCAACATCAACTATCTCTACGCCACCGCGTGCGACGGCAAGCGCAAGGGCCACAGCTACGCCGTCATCAGCGCGCCGGACCTGGGCCGGAACCGGAAGTTCTGGTCAAAGGCATAGCACGCATCCTCCCTGGCGGGTGGGCGAAATCGTCGGCATTGACCCCGTCAAAATATCCCATTCGAACAGTCTGGAATTCCCACCCTAAGGCGTGGGGGTCCCCGGCCGATTCCTTAGGTCATTCCCTGATGAAGGGGCCGCCCAATTGCTGTTTGGCTCAATTATTGTGTTTTCTCGTGTAGGGGTTTCCCTTATAAGCTCAAACGCACTTGAAATCCAAAGCGACTCTGTCAGAATACTGCTAGCAGGTGGGTGAGAGGCAAGTCATGTTTAGTGGAGAAAGCGATCCGATCGAGGACCTGACCGTCCTGGAGAACCGGCGGACGGATCTGATCAACGCGATGGAAGCGATTGACGTGAAGCGGCGCGAATTGCAGGCGCGCATCATGATCATGAACCGCCAGCGCAATATGCCGAAGATCCATATTGCGCGCATGAAGGCCGAGTCGGCGGAACTGCTGCAGAAGCGCACCGATGTTCGCAACGAGCTGGGCAAGGTGAATCGCGAGTTGTCGGAATTGCGGCGGCTGCGTTCCGGCCTGCGTACGCCCGAAACCGTGGCCCAGACTTTCGTGCGCATCGCGAAGCGGATGATGCCCGAGGAGATGTTCAACGACATCATGGATGTCGCCTTGAACGAAGTGCAGGGCCCACCACCCGAAAACTGACCCTCGCCTCTCAGGTCCTTCTTTGTGTGGCCCTGGTCACGCTATGTCAATTTTTCGGCGAGCATCTCCCGCGGAGTCGCTGAGTACACGGGGAATGGGTCACGTCACGAACCGCTGAGAAGGCGGTTCGTGAACGCGAATTGTCATGTTAGGCCCGAACCGGCCTCTCACCGGTTCGGGCACGGAAACTCCCCTCTGCAACCTCTGTGCCTCTGCGGGAGCACCCTTGCCGAATGAATCAACCTAAAGCCGGACGAGACACCGGCTGACACGCTTCGGTTAGAACTCGCCATGCAGGGCGGCCACCAGCGACCGTCCGGCTTCGGGGATACGTTCCCCCACGCCCACGTCGCTGTCGCCCACGCGATTGATGCCGCCCAGATGGTCGGCGTAACGCTTGTCGAACACGTTGTCGACGCCGAGCCGCGCCGTGCAGGCGTTTGGCCACGCATGGCCCACGCTCAGGTTGAGCACCGCAAAACCGGCCGTGGCCGGCTCGGCGTTGTAACGCGCCACGTCGTCCTGCCGTTGCGCGAGCGCGAGCTGCGCGCGCTGATCCCACCCGCCGCGCCGGTGTTCCAGCGCAACCGTGCCATGCAGCGGCGCGATGCGGTAGAGGTTGTCGTCGTCGTCGCGGTTGCGGCCGCGCACATAGCCGGCGGTGGCGTCCAGGCCGACGTGATCGGTCAGCGCGAGGCGCGCCTGGCCGTCGACTCCGTACAGGTCGGCGCGGTCGAGGTTCGAGTACTGCAGGACCGGGCGCTGCATGGCATCGAGACGCTCGGTCGGCGCGCCCTGGATGTAGTTGTCGACGATCTTGTAGAACGGGCTGATGCGCGCCTGCCAGCGCGGCCCGCGCCAGTCCGCGGCGGCGGCGATCTGGTGGGCCGTTTCGGGTTCGAGGTCGAGCCGGCCCAGATAGGTGCGGCCATCGGCCTGCCCGGCGCTGGCGCTGAGCGGGGTCCACAGGTAGCGCTCCAGCAGGCTGGGCGCGCGGTTTTGGCGGGCGACACCCACTTCGTAGCGGCCTGCGGCCGCCGCATCGTAGCGCAGCGTGGCGCTGGCATCGATGGCCGTTTCGGTGGTCTCGCGGTCGCCGGCGTTGAAGCGTGCGGCATCCGGGGCGGCGGACGGGAAGGAGTCCTCGATCGCGTCGGCGTCGCTCATCACGGCATCGCCGCGGAGTCCGAGCACGGTGGACCAGGGCGTACGCCCGTGGGTTTCGCGTTCGACGTAAGCGCCCGCGCGGGTACGCGAGGCCTGGTTGAGCGTGTCCTGGCGGGCGCCGGTGGCGATATTCCGCTGATAGGCGTCGAAGGCGTTGCGATGCGCCTCGGCCCCCACACGCAGGGTGCTCGTGCCGGCGGGCCAGGCCGTGTTGAGGCGCAAGCCGCCGTCGTCGCTTTCAGCCGGGGATTCCATGCGCGGCATGCCCGGGGCCACCGGTCGGAGGCTGTAGTTGTCCATGTGGTGGTCGATGGTGTGGACGTAGGCGCGCAGGTCTGCGCGACCCCAGTCATAATCAGCCGCCTGCTTGAGCCCAAGGCCCAGGCTGTCGTCCTCGATCATGTCCATGGGCAGGGCCGGCGTGCCGGCGTCGCGGGTGCGCACGAGGCCGGAGTCGACGGACCAGAGTCCGTTTTCGGTGCGGCCGGCCAGCGATGCGCCGTGCTGCTGCGTGTCGTAACCGCTGGCGCGGAGGCGTCCGCCGCCGGGGACGCGCCGGTCATCGGCCGTCTGCCAGGCGCCGGCGTAAGCGACGGACTGCGTCTGGCTGGCGAGGCTGGCCTCGGCCTGCACGCCGAAGCCGTCGTTGGCACGGTGATACGACGCGCCCAGCGCGCCCCGGGCGACCGCCGTTTCATTGGTGGCGAAGCGTGGCGCCGGCGGTTGCACGAGCACGGTGCCGCCGATGCTGTCACCGCCCAGGCTGACGGGGGCGATCCCCGCCAGCACCTGCACCGTGTCGACGGCGGCCGGCGAGGCATAGTGGAAGGGCGGATCCATGTGGTTGGGGCAGGCCGGCGAGAGCGTTCGCCCGTCCACGAGAACGCGGACGCGGTCGCCGCTGAGGCCGCGCAGTTGCACGATCCCGGTTTGCGGGCCGTTGCGCACCACGGCAGCCCCGGGGGCGTCGGCCAGCAGTGCCGCGCCATCCTGCGCCAGCAGGCGGGTTGAGGGCGCCGGACGCATGACGGTGGCGTTGAGCGCCGCGCCCGCCGGCACGGGCAGGTCTCGGATGGCGGCGGATGGGGCGGTCACGAGCAGATCGGGCAGGTGTCGGACGGTGTTCGTTTCAGATTCGGTTTGGGCGATGGCGCGCGCGGGCAGGCCACAGATGGCCACAGCCAGCAAAACCAGCACCCGGCGGAGGACAGGCAAACTTGCGTGCATCAGCATACAGCTCCAGAAGAACGAATGGTGGCATTCAAGCGTTCGGACGATGGCCCAGGCGCGCGACGGAAACAGGGTGGTGTCGCGCGAGCGGGCGGATGACGTCACGGTGCGTGTGGACGGTCACGCGGAGCGAGGCGGCGGCTTGGGGGGCGGGTGGGCGATGTCGTCCGGGCAGGTGGCGGCGTAGCGGCGAAGCGGGGTGGGGCGTGTGGGGGGCGCGACGGGGTGGGCGCCAATCATGGCGAGGCCCAACTCAGTCGTGCTGGTGATCGTGGCGAGGGGGGGCTGCTGATGCCGCTCCTGCTGGCGCCCGTCCCTGATCTTCAGGCACATCGCGCAAGGATGCTTGCCGTCGAAGGTCTTCACCACGGCGCCGCTCAGAGAATCCGAGCGGACGTACGTGATGAGCATACCGGTCCAGGCTACGGTTTGGAGCAGCAGCCAATGCCCGCCGCCCGCCGTCAGAACAGCGAGCAGACACGCAACCCGTCCCGTACGTTGCAAAGTGGCCTTCATGACGATGGCGGCACGCGGCTAGTTATCCGGTGTCCGGGTAAAAATGTCAACCCGCCCACAGGCCGTGCAGGCCCCAGAGCACGGCGAGCATGATCCCAGTATAGGCGACGAGGATGGCCTGGTAGCGGGGCCAGTGGCGCCGGTACTGGAACTGGCGCCGGACGTCGGCCTGGAACACGAGGTTGCCCAGGTCGCCACGGCGCGCGAGCCATGGCGTGGCCACGCTTGCCAGGTACCCGATGCTCACGGTCAACAGGCAGCCGCTCGCGTTCCACCACAGCCAGGAGACACCCGGCAGCAGCCGCCACGTCAACAGGTTGGCCGCAAAGCCACCCGCAATCCCCGCAACCGCGCCCAGGTCATGGGTGCGGCGGGTGAGGGTGGCCAGCAGAAAGGTTCCCAGGATCGGCCCGTTCGCCAGCGAGCCGACCTTGTTGATCGATTCGATGATCGAGGGCGAGATGTCGTGGACATGGAAGGAGAAGGCGATGCAGACGACGCCCCAGAACACGGTTGTGCCGCGGGACCAGAAGAAGGCGGCGCGCCCTTCGAGCGGGGCGCGCGTCAGGTAGCGCTCGACGACATCGCGCAGCGTGGCGGCGGAGAGCGAGTTGATGGTCGAGTCCATGGAGGACATGGCGGCCGCAAAGAGGGCCGCGATGATGAGACCGATCGCGCCGTGAGGCAGGTAGTGCAGGGCGAAGACGGGCACGGCGAGGTTGTAATTGGGGGTGCCGGTGGTCGGGTCGGTGAGGTGTTGCAGGAAATCGGGGTGCCGGGCGAGGAATGCGCCGAGGGCCACGCCGACGAGGCAGTAGGTCAGGACCAGTGGGAAGCGGAGCAGCCCGTTGAGAAAGAGGGCGAGGTTGCCGTCGTCGGCGTCGCGGGTGGAGAGCAGGCGTTGGACCTGGGTCTGGTCGCATCCGTAGTAGCTCAAGTAGAGGAAGAAGCCGCCGATGAGCATGGGCCAGAAGGCGAACGTTTCGCCGTCGCGCAGGCCCAGGGCGGCGAAGTCGAGTGTGCGGGCTTGCGTCGCGGGAAAGTTGGCGATCACGGCCGCCCAGCCGCCGGTGTGCTGGACGGCGAGGACGAAGCAGGCGGCAATGCCGGCATAGAGCACGACCATCTGGATCACGTCCGAGTAGATATCGGCGCGAATGCCGCCCAGGAAGTCGTACAGGACGGTAATCACGCCGAAGAGAAGCACGGCGACCCAGAAGGGGATGCCCACGATCATCTGGATGACGAGCGCGAGGCCGTAGACGGTGATGCCGGTGGCAAACGCGCGCAGCCCCTGGAAGAGCAGGGAGAGCAGGGTGCGGCTGTGCGGGCCGAAGCGCCGCTCCAGGTACTCGTAGACCGTGACGCACCCCTGTTGGCGAAAAAAGGGGACGAGGAAGAGCATGATGCCGACCATGGCCAGCGGGACCGCCAGTTCGTACTGGAGCCAGAGCAGGCCACCGACGGCCATGACGAACGCCGGACCGCCCAGGAGGCTGTTCGAGGAGCACTGGGTGGCGAGGGTCGACACGGCAATGGCCACGGGGCCGATGCGGTTGCCCCCGAGGTAGTAGTCGCGGGTGGACGTCTGCCGGCGGCCGACCCACCAGGACATGGCGACCAGGCCAATCAGATACGTGCCGACGATGCTCCAATCCAGCGCGTTCATGGCGACCGGATGATACCGCCGGAGGCTGTATCGGTAAAGTTTAACCAATCGCGGCGGGCGGCGGGACGTGCCCGGCATGCAGGCAAAAAAAAGGCGGCCCCAATTGCTTGGGGCCGCCACATCGGCGTGATCAAGCCCCCTCACAGGGGCTGATACGCCAGCGGATCAATAACGGTCGCGACGACCGCCGCCGCCACCACCACCGCCACCGCCGAAACCACCGCCACGGGGGCGGTCTTCGCGGGGCTTGGCTTCGTTGACCGTCAGGGCCCGGCCATCGCATTCCTTGCCGTTGAGTTCGGCAATCGCCTTGTTGGCCTCATCCTGGCTGCCCATTTCCACGAACGCAAAGCCGCGGCTCTTGTTCGTGAACTTGTCCGTGATCAGGCTGCAGCTGATGACCGAACCCAGGGGTTCGAACAGCGCGCGCAGGTCGCTCTCCATCGTATTGAACGACAGGTTGCCTACGAATAGTTTAGTCGCCATTTCTGGTTTTCCTTGGTGCCCTGGAGGGAGAAGTGAGGTGACTGTTCCCGAGTCGTTCGGGTTTCGGATCGGCACCAGCCAGCAACTTGCAGGCGATGGACGAACTACCAATTCACTGTCTGTCTCGCTCGATGAGCATCAGGATCATAGCCGACCCGTCCATCCAGCGCAAGCCATTCTTTAGGGGCGGGGGGGACGAGTCCTGGCGCCGCTTAATCCCTTGCCCGCGGAGGGGCCCGGCTGTAGCGTCAGCATCCATGAAAAGCGACAAGGATCTGTATCGCCAGCTCCGCGAACTTCCCTGCGAAAAGCTGTGGGGGGAAGAAGTGGCGCGCTTCGAGCAGGCGTCGCCCCGGGAGCGCATGGAGCGCGTGGCGGTCATCCGCGCGGTGGGCGTCGTGTTCTCGCGGTTCGGCACGGGCGCGCAGAAGCGGGAGGTGCGGGCGTGGCTGGGCAAGCTGCTCCAGGACCCCTGCGAGAAGATCCGTCGCTACGCCATGGCGGCATTGCCCAAGATCGGGGCCGACGCGCAGGCGGAATCGGAACTGCTGGGACTGCTGGGCGCGACCACGGAAGCGCGCGAGAAGAAGTTCGTCGGGCGGGCGCTCGAGAAAATTGGCGGGACGGCCACGCTGGATGCCGCGGCCAGGGTGCCGGACCTGCTCCCGCAGACCGAGCAGAAGATCAAGGCCCGGGTGGCGCGCCAGGAGAAACCCAGCACCGTGCGCCTGGATGCCACCCTTGAGATGATCGACCGCCTGCGCATCCACCTGCGCTGCCGCAAGGGGCTCGAGACGATTCTGCGCGATGAAGTGGAGGAGAAGCTTCTGCGGCGCGGCCGCTTCCAGATCGTCACCGTGCGCCGCGGCCTGGTGGTGATCAGCCCGCTGACGGCGTTCACGCTGCGGGATCTCTACGCCCTCCGCTGCTTCGCCACCCTGGGCTTTGTCCTCGGCACCGTGCCCGGCGAAGACCCGGCCGGGTGCGTGGATGCGCTGGCGGCGGCCATGACGTCGCCCCTCGTGCGCATCATCATGACCACGCTGACCGAGGGGTCGCTCCGCTACCGCCTCGACTTTGTCTCCCACGGCCACCAGCGCGGTGCCGTGCGCCTGGTGGCAAACCGCGCCTACGCCCGCTGTCCCGACATCCTCAACGACCCGCGCAGCGCGCCCTGGGCGATTGATATTCACCCCGCCGGTGGAAACCTGTCGGTCGAACTGCGGCCGAAGCTGGTGCCCGATCCGCGGCTCGCGTATCGCCAGGACGACATTCCGGCGGCATCGCATCCGCCCTTGGCCGCCTGCATGGCACGCCTGGCCGGCCGGGCCGATCATGAGCGCGTGTGGGATCCGTTCTGCGGTTCGGGGCTTGAACTGATCGAGCGCGCCCTGCTTGGCGGGGTGGAGCAGCTGATCGGCACGGATGTCAGCGCCGAGGCCATTGCCATTGCACAGGCGAACGTCGCGGCCGCAAAAATTGGCTCGGTGCAGACAACCTTTGCCTGCTGTGATTTTCGCAGCCACGCCACCGTCGAGGGGCTGGGCCCGCAAAGCCTCTCGCTGATCATCTCCAACCCGCCCATGGGCCGGCGCATCCGCGTGCCCAATCTGCGCGGCCTGTTCGAGGACTTGTTTGCCGTGGCCGCCGTCGTGCTCAGGCCCGGCGGGCGGTTGGTGTTTGCGAACCCGCTGAAGATCGAGCCGCGAGACGCCTCGCTGCTCCTGCAGTCCCGGCAAGTGATCGATCTGGGCGGCTTCGACTGCCGGCTCGAAGTATACCGCAAGGCCGCCCGTGACCGCTGAGCGCGGGTTGACGGTGCGCGCCGTCCCTGCCGCAACGTCGCCGCATGCATCATCGCCAACCCGCCGCAGGTCTTGACGGTCTTCCCCGGCGGTGCTACCCCATGACCGTATCGCCCTTCGTTCATGTGGCGACAGGAGACCTTCCATGGCAAAAGTTGTGTTCATCGGTGCGGGCAGCTTGGGATTCACACGCGGACTCGTCCGTGATTTGCTCACCTTCCCGACGTTGCGGGACGCCACCATCGCGCTGGTCGACATCGATCAGGAGCGGCTGAGCTTTGCGAAGCAAATGGTGGAGAAGATCGTGGCGATGGGGAACTACCCGGCGAAAGTCGTGGCCACGACCGACCGGCGGCAGGTCCTGAAAGACGCCGACGCCGTTTGCGTGACGATCCTTTGCGGCAGCACCGAGATCTGGCAGCACGACATTCTGATCCCGAAGAAGTACGGCGTGGACACCAACGTGGGTGACACGCGCGGGCCCAGCGGCATCTTTCGCGCCCTGCGCACGATTCCGACGATACTCGGCATCACCCGCGACATGGAGGCGCTGTGTCCGAACGCCATCCTGCTGAACTACACGAACCCGATGGCCATGCTTTGCCACGCCATTCAGCGCAAGAGTTTCATCCAGACCACGGGGTTGTGCCACAGCGTGCAGGGCACGGCCGGGATGCTGGCGCGCTGGGCGGGCGTTCCATACGAGGAATTGGTTTACACCTCCGCGGGCATCAACCACCTGTCGTGGTACGTCAGGCTGGAGCACAAGGGGCGCGACCTCTACCCGCGCCTGCGCAAGATCATGGCGGCGGACAGGAAAGTCTACAATGAGGAGCAGGTTCGCAACGAGATGTTCCTGGCGCTGGGGTACTATGTAACCGAGTCGAGCGGCCACAACTCCGAGTACAACTGGTGGTTCCGCAAGCGCCCGGACCTGATCAAGAAATACTGCACGCATGGCACGGGGTGGAATCCGGGCGAGTACGCGTACATCCTGAACGAATATCGCAAGCGCACGGGCTGGAAGAAGGACGTGCGCGCCTGGCTCAAGTCGGAGAAGCCGATCGCGCTGGAGCGGGGCCATGAGTACGCGGCTTCGATTATCCATGCGCGTTTGGGCGGCGAGCTGTTCGAGTTCAACGGCAATGTGCCCAACGCCGGGCTGATCACGAATCTGCCGGAGGGGTGTTGTGTCGAAGTGCCGGTGCTGGCCAGCCGCAAGGGCTTTGAGCCCATGCATGTTGGCGCCTTGCCGCTGCCTTGCGTGCCGTTGACCTCGCTCAGCGCCACGGTGGAGATGATGGCGGTGGAAGCCTGCCTGACGGGTGACGCCGGGCTCGTGTACCGGGCGATCTGCAACGACCCGCTGACGGCGGCGGTGCTGTCACTGGCCGAGATCCGCAAGATGGTCGCCGACATGTTCCGCCGGAATCGCGCCTACCTGCCGCACTTCAAGAAGATCGACCTCCCGTGAGGGCTCACGGCGGGCGGCTGGAAAAATGGTGCGCCTGGCGAGAATCGAACTCACAACCCTCAGCTTCGGAGGCTGAAAGAAAATCAATACAGCACTGTCGATTTAGTCTGTCTGTATCCAGAATGTATCCAGAATAAACTTGTTTTCGCAACGGTTTCGGGCATCATGGCGACAGCTACGGAAGGGAAAGGAAGTCACCATGCGACGCACCGAAGGCTACCTGTACAAGCGGGGAAGTACGTACTGGATCGGGTGGACGTTCGACGGTAAGCGTCATGGCCAAAGTACCGGTACCGGCGTGTTGCGCGACGCCAAGGCAAAGGCCGCCGAAATTCTGGCCCCTTTCCAGCAGCGCACGAAGGTGGAAGCCCTCACGCAATTGCAGTCCCGCGTTGACCGTGAGAGCGCCGCCCTCGCCGAGATCGAGGACGCCACAACCCCACCGCTGCCCGTGGTGGGCGCCTGGGACGCCTACCAGCGCGCCGGGAACCGCCGGGAAATCGGCGCGCTGACCATGCGGAACTATGCCGGCTACTGGTCGGCGTTCAAGACGTGGCTGGCCTCCGCGCACCCGGACGTGGCGCAACTGCGGCAAGTCACCTTTGCCTGCTGCGAAGAATACAAGGCGCACCTGGTGGCGACGAAGATCACGGGCCGCACATTCAACGCGCACCGCGCCTTCCTGCGCGCCTTCTGGAACGTGCTGTCGGAGCCCGCGCGCACGGACGGCAATCCCTGGGCAAAATTGGCCAAACGCGATGAGCACTCGCAAGGGCGGCGCCCCTTGACGGTGGAGGAATTGCGCCACGTCTGCCAGGCCGCGGAAGGGGGGATGCGCCTGATGCTGGCGCTGGGCCTGTACCTCGGTTGCCGCATGGGAGATGCCGCGTGCATGGAATGGGGCAGCGTGGACATGGTTCGCCGCACGATCCGCTACACGCCGCGCAAGACGGCGCGGAAGATCGCCGAGGCGGTGACCATCCCGATGCACCCCGAGTTGTACGGCCTGCTGGCGGAGAGGCCGCAAGGCAAACGACGTGGTGCGGTGTGCCCCGATCTTGCCGAACGCTACGCAAGGGTAGGCGCCACCGGAGTGAGCGATCTGGTCCAAGGGCATTTCGCGGCCTGCGGACTGGCGACGACTGAGAAGCGCATCGGGAGCGGCATCCGAAAGCGAGTGGTAGTGGGTTTTCATTCGCTGCGGCATGCGACGATCTCCCTGATGCGTGAAGCCGGCGCTGCGCAATCCGTCAGCATGGCCATCGCCGGCCACAGCTCGCGGGAAGTGCACCAACTCTACACGCACACCGACGAAGCCGCCATGCGCCGTGCCGTCCTCACCATCCCCGGCGTCATGGGGGATGCCCTGGCGCTACCGCCAGCCAATCTGCTCGTCGGCGTTGCGTCGGAGCTGACCCCACTGGCCACAATCAAGGCCAGTGTGCGTGCCCTCGCCGAGAAGTTGACCGCAGAGACGGTCGAGACTATCCGCAAAGAATTGCTGGCGCTGGCAAATTCAGCGGCTTGACGCAGGCGTGTCGGAGATGTCCTTGCCATCCGGGCGCGACTGCAACTCAGTCAGCTACGGTTTCCGGCCCCGACGCGGCGCGCATGACGCAGTCCGGCAGGCGCAGGATTACCTGAAGCAGGGCTACACGGTGGCGTCTCCTTCTCAGAGATCTTCGGGTGTGAGCCCGGTGTGCTTGGCGAGCCGAGCAAGCATCCTGGGTCCGATTTCGTCTCGATCATGAAAGGCAAAGACGACGTTGGGCCAATTCGGGCGTGCGAGAATGCGGTGTGAGGTGCCGGACTGTCGCTTGATGGTCCAGCCGATCCGGAGTAGAGCTGCGAGAACCTGTCTTGCTCGAGATGAGGGCCACTGGCTCATGCTGGAAGAGCGAACACGTTGCGAAGCTCGGGAATTTCTTCTCCATGTTCCAGACGATCTGCCATGGCCCGTAGGGCAAGGGCTTCGGCCTTGGAAATGGCTTCCTGCTTGGTTGCGCCGTAGACCATGACCCCAGGAATTTCCGGGATCTCGGCTATCCAGCGCCCATCCTCTTCGCGTTCAAGTTCAATTTTCATGAGCAACCTCGGAAAGGAGTTTAGCATAGTTCCAAGGAGAATCAATTTCCTCTTCGATTCTCAAGCCGAACGCCAGCGGTTGGTCAGGGCACGTTGGATCAGGCTGTTCGCACTCATCTGGTTGCATGAACAAGGGGTTCCTGACATGCGCACCTTATGAATTGCACTTCACTACGGGCCGCAGGCCCGCAGCTAGCTCGGACCCGCCCGGTGCGGACCCGCATGCCGGGACGTGTGGCAGCCGGGGCTGACCTTCACGGGTCAGTCCCGGCGAGCCGATTCGGTCATTTCTTCTTCAGCTCCACCAGACCACCCGGAAAGTCCATCTGCATGATGTGCCATTTGCCTCCGATGCGCAGGAGAAAGGCGCGCATGTCATCCTCTTCTCCGAGGCCCAGGAGGATGATCTTGTTGCTAATGATCTGGGCTTTACCGTGACCGTTGTCGGTGGGCCAGTTCCAAGCTGGAAATGAAATGGAGAACTCACCGTTCGTAGGCGTTCTCTCGAAGTGCAGATAGCGGTAGGTGAAGTCGCCCTGCAACTCCTTTCGCGCGAGTTCCGGAGTGATGGAGTCAAGGGCTGGAGGTGAAGGCTGGGCAACGGGTTTCTGTCCTGGGCCATCGGGGAGGCCGTTGTGTGTGAGAAGCGCAACCTGCCGCTGCTCGTCAGCGGCAAGCGAGAGTTCCTTCCAGCACATGTTGTAGAACCATTCAACTTCATCCGGGTTCAATACGTTTCCGGCAATTGTGAGGACGACAGTGCAATGCGCTACAAGCAGTAGAATCAGTGAGCGACGTTTCATTTTCCTCCTGGCCGAACGTCATGCTGAGGCTTTTTGTTCCGCGGCGTGGTGGCTGCTCCTCATCCTATCCGCAGCCGCCATGCCGCGGAACAAAATAGGCAAATTGTTCGGTGCCTCATCTTCCGACGACCATTGGTGGAAATCGATCGAGTTTCCACGATTCTCCCTCCTTCTTCATCTCAATGTTGATGCCCATGAACCCGTCTTCAAGAAAGAGGGGCAAGTACATGTGAGATGTGGTCACAAAAGCAGTTGCTTTTCCGCCCCAAGGCGCAGCCAGGCCGAGGTATACAACCGTTGAATCCCTGTTGGATGTGATCAGCCACTGCCAAGGGCAGTTGGTCCAAATGGATTGAAATGCAGAACTGGAATGGTTCTCTCTGAAACTGCCGGACATGGCCAAATAGGCATCGTCGTAATCGGCCTCAGCAAGGTTGTGTGCAAATGACCGCCAGGTGATCTCAATATTTGGCCGAGCAAGGCGACGTGCACCCATGTGCATGCAGAGCGCCAACGAGACGAGCACGGTGCTGGTGAGCAGACGTCGTGTGGTTGACTTATTCATTGTTCTCAGCGAACGCCCGCGCTCACTGGCGGAGTTTCGCGGCGCGGTGGCTGCTCCTCAATCTATCCGCAGCCACCGTGCCGCGGAACCTCCGTATGCTCGATGTGCATTGTTGGCCGCCTATTTCTTCGAATTAGGATCCCGGTCATTGCTGTTTCTGAATTCAAGCAAGTCTGTGTCGTATATGATGTAGTCAAGTCCAGCGACTGCCGCTGTGGTCTTTATGACATCCAAAAGTGAAACGTCCTTGGCCGTAAAAGTGATCGGGGGAATGTCATTCAGTGGATAATCACCCAGGCAGGCGAGGTAACGAATCCCTTCCTTTCCGTTTAGCCTTTCATTCCGTGTGCTGAATTCTTCCAGCCATCTGATCACATCGTCAATTCTGGCATCTTGAAAAGAAACCTGAGGGACAACAATCGAGTCGAGTCGGGCGAGCGTTATTGAGGAATTCCGAACGGTGAAATTGACGTCGGAATACGGGTTATGATCTTGCCGTCCCTCCCGTGGCGATTGACAGCCGAGAATTGCTGCAATCAGGGCGATGGGTATATGTTTGGCTTTCATTTAATGTTTGCTGGCCAACGTCGCGGAACGAAGTTAGCGCGACGATTCCGCGCGCGGCGCGCGGGATCGTCGCAACTCACCCTTGAGGAGACCCCGCAGCGGGCTCCGAATACGGTGGTGCTGCTTGTTGGCGGTGCCTTCCTCTCATCTTGATCCCCAGCGTTGTGCCCGCCGCGACAACGATGAGGGGCACGGCAAGACACTCCCACAGCCGAGCACGAACAGTGACTTCGTGACTGGCAAAGATGATCTGCGTCCGATAGCTAGATTCGTAGGGTCCGTTTCCGAAACGGACCCGGAATGCGGTCTCCCGGAGACCGTATTCGTTCGACGATACGCTGACAGTCCAGTCATGCGTGTCGGCCCACGTCGCGGCCAAGCCGAAAGCCGTCTGGGTAGAGGCGACCGCCACACACAGGACTGTTACGATCTTCTTCATTGCTCTGTGCCGCCAACGGCGCAAATCTCGGGCGTCGAAGCGTATCGAGCTTCCGTATTTCACCGCAAGATCATGGAGCCGGGCCTGCAAGGCACCAACCTGTGGCCCACAAGGTCCCTTGAGCATCAAAAAGGAGAGGCACTTCATCTCCGACTTTGTACGACATGCTCGTGTTGGTAGGGGTGATGACAACAAACTCGTGCGTCCTCCGATGCTTGGGTATCGAGCCTGAGACCCGAGTTAGCGTGATGTAAATTGTGGGTGGCTGTCGTTCAGCAATGGTGTGAATGTGGATGATGCGCGCGTGCACTTCGGTAAGCGTGGCGGGAGCATCAGCGGATATGGGGCCAAGTTCGTCATGCGTGAACGTGGGCGGTTGCGTCGTGCAGCTTGCCAGCAAGGTTACCAAAGAGATTGCTGTGATGCTTGCTTTCAAGTTCGTGCAGCCAACGTCCGGCGTGTCCGGCGGCGCGATAGCGACGTACGGACCACGCCGTGTACGCCCAGCATGGGCGCGTTGTTTAGAGGGTGCAAGTCCCTTGTGGGAGGACCGGTCATGGCAACATGAAGTAACCACCACTCGAAGCCAACTGCGGGCGGGTAACCGACCGTGGGGAGGCAGGCTAGAGGAGACCGGCGGGCCGACGAACAGAAACCGCATAGAAGGCCGGGCACGATACGACGAGCAGGCACAACACCGCGAAGTCACACGGTTCAGTCGTGCAGGTAAATGCGGCGGTCGTGCCGGGACGCAACGCGTTCTTATCTGGGGAGATCCCGCGGGCGCAAGCCGGCGGGAAGTCAGCAGAGGCCGTAGTAATGGACCACAAGCCGGGGGCTGAAAGACGCCCGTTGAAACACAGACACCGGAAGTCTTGAGACCATGAAGGGCCAAACCGAACGGGAACGTTCCGACCGCGTGGAGGACGCTGGGGCCGATGACGCCGGAAGGCGAGGCCACAGCGAGCGCCGCCACGATGGGAAGCATGGGAGCGTTCAAGAGCAGACCATGATGGAGCAAGTCCTTGGCTCGGAGAACCTGCGGCGGGCTTGGCATCGCGTCAAGACCAACGCGGGGGCACCCGGCATCGACGGGATGACCGTTGAGGTGTTCCCGGCATTTTGTCGGCAGCACTGGCCGAGGATACGCTCCGCGCTCATGGAAGGGACCTACCGCCCGGCGCCGGTGCGCCGGGTGTTCATACCCAAACCCGACGGGACACAACGCCCGTTGGGCGTGCCAACGGTGCTGGATCGGGTGATTCAGCAGGCGCTGGCACAGGTGCTGACGCCGCTCTTCGAGGGCGGTTTCAGTGACCACAGCTACGGCTTCCGCGAAGGCCGCAACGCCCATCAGGCGGTGCGGGCCGTGGAGGCTTGCTGGAAAGAGGGACGCCGCTACGCGGTGGACTGTGACCTGAAGTCCTTCTTCGATACCGTCAAGCATGACCGGTTGATGAGCCAGCTGCGCGAGAAGGTCCGGGACCACAAGGTGCTGGGCCTGATCCGCCGCTATCTCGTCGCCGGAGTGGTGCTGCCTGACGGCACGTACGAGGCCACGGCCTTGGGCGTGCCCCAAGGTGGACCGCTCTCGCCCCTGCTGGCCAATATCACGCTCGACCCCCTGGACCAGGAACTCGAACGCCGTGGGCATCGGTTTGCCCGCTACGCCGACGACTTCCTCGTCATGGTCAAGAGCGCGAAGGCGGCCGAACGGGTG
>JAIOPI010000039.1 GCA_021413965.1 Lentisphaerota bacterium
CGAAAAAGACGCCCCCCGACATGTGACAGTGTGTCGGCGGCGATGCGCGGCGGCCACGCTCCGCAACACAGGCAACAACAAAGACTTACTAGCCCGCATGAGCACAAGCGCGAAGTGCTTGTGAGAAATGCGGGCTAGGCGAGGCCGGCTGCCGCCTGCCGGTCAGGGGCCCACGCGGAACACGGTCAGCGAGCGAGCTCCGTGGGCGCCGATGACCAGGCACTGTTCGATGTCGGCGGTTTTGGATGGGCCCGCGATGAAGACGCCGAAATCGGTGAGGGGCGCCTGTACCACGCGCGCGTAGGCGTCGTGCATGTGGTGCACGATGTCGTGGCGCGGCAGGACCACGGCCAGATGCTGGGCGAGGAAGAGGGCCGCACGGTGAGGCACGTCCGCGCTCGTGATCCAGACGGCGCCATTCTCAGCCACGCCGAAGACCGCCGGCACCACGGCCAGATCGACCTGGTCAAACGCGTGAGGGTCACCATCGGCGGCAACGGTGAAGTTCCGGCCGGGCACGTCCGCCACGCACGAGAAGACGGTCTGCGCCGCCGGATAACGGGCGGCCACTGCCGCGGCCAAGTCGGCGCGACCGGCCACGTCCCGCGCCTCGCCGGCCACGGCCTGCAGGGCCGTGGCGAACTGGGCCTGAGGGTCCGCGGATGGCGTCCCCAGCCCCTCGAGTGACGGCCGCGACGCGTCCGGCAGGCGGGCGTTGCGAATGGCGGCGAGGATGGTGTGCTTCATCGGTCTCTTTGCTCCCGCCAGAGGTCCCGGAAACTGTTCGCCGGCGGCGCCGGCAGGTCGCGTTGACGCAGCCAGGGATTGAATGCCCCGCCCATCAGCCACCGTGGACCGCGCATGGCGATGCGCGCGAGCCGACCGGCGGCAGCGTAGAGGGCCGGGCGCTCGAAGACGAATCGGGTGGCTGCCAACGCAGCGCGCTTTGCCCAGGCCACCTGCCCGGCGGCCGCGAGCTGCTGGCGCCACTCGAAGAGCATCGTGTGCAGCGGAATCTTGACGGGGCAGACATCGGAGCAGGAGCCGCACAGCGAGGAGGCAAAGGGCAGGGAGGCGTGGGCGGCGGCGTCGCGCGCGGGGCCGAGCACGCTGCCGATCGGGCCGGGGATCACCGCGCCGTAGCTGTATCCGCCGCTGCGGCGATAAACCGGGCACGTGTTCAGGCAGGCGCCGCAGCGGATGCAATGCAGCGCCTCGCGGAAGGAGGCCATGCCGAGCAGGCGCGAGCGCCCGTTGTCCACCAGCACCACATGCATCTCGCCGCCGGGCGGCGGGCGGTGAAAATGCGATGTGTACACGGTGATGGGCTGCCCCGTTCCGGAGCGCGCCAGCAGGCGCGTGAACACGCCCAGATCCTCGAGGCGCGGCACGAGCTTCTCGATGCCGACGCAGGCAATATGCAGGAGGGGGAGGGAGGTGCCGAGATCGGCGTTGCCCTCGTTGGTGCAGACGACGATGCCCCCGGTGGCCGCCACGGCGAAGTTGGCGCCCGTCAGCCCGGCGCGCGCCTGCAGGAACTCGCGGCGCAAATGCGTGCGGGCCTGCTCGGTCAGGTACTGTGGATCCTCCGCGCCCGCCTGCGTGCCGAGCGTGCGGTGAAAGAGGTCGCCGATCTCGCGCTTCTTGAGATGGATCGCCGGCAGGACAATGTGGCTGGGCGGCTCGCCCCTCAGCTGCACGATTCGCTCGCCCAGATCGGTGTCGATCACGTCGATGCCGCGCGCGATGAGATAGGGGTTGAGGTGGCACTCTTCCGTCAGCATGGACTTGCTTTTGACCAGGCGCGTCACGCCGCGGGATTGCAGGATCTCGTGCACGATGCGGTTGTGGGCCTCCGCATCCGCCGCCCAATGCACATGAATCCCGTGCGCAACCGCATGGGATTCATATTCGAGGAGGTAATCATCGAGGCGGGAAAGCGTGTGGGCTTTGATGGCGCGGGCGCGCTCGCGCAACGCCTCCCATTCCGGGACTGAGGCGGCGGCCTTGTCGCGCTTCTGGCGCACGAACCAGAGCGCCTCGTCGTGCCAGGTGGTCCGCGCGGGATCCTGCAGGAAGCGCGCGGCGGCGGGGGCATGGTCGGTCATGCCGGTCGCCCTCCGGCCAGCACTTCGGCCACGTGGAGGACCTTTAGCGCCGGCCCTTCCCGGCTGATCAGGCCTGCCATGTGCATGAGGCAGGAGGAATCGGTGCTGACGATGAACTCGGCGCCGGCGCGGGCATGGTCGGCCACGCGGTCGCGGCCCATGCGGCAGGAGACGGCTTCCTCCTGCACGGCGAACGTGCCGCCGAACCCGCAGCATTCGTCCGGGCGGGACAGCGTGACGAGTTCCAGCCCGTCGACCCCGCGCAGCAGGCGCTCGACTTTCGAGTAGGGGGCGTCCATGCGTTCCGACGCGCGTCCGAGCCGCAATTCCCGCAGGCCATGGCAGCCGACGTGCAGGCCCACCTTGTGCGGGAAGCGGGCCTGGACGCGCTCGACTTTCAGGATGTCGACCAGGAACTCGCACAGTTCGTAGGTGTGCGCGCAGACCCGGCGCGCCGATTCCGAATCGGGGACGAGCCCGTGGTAGTGGTGGCGCACCATCGCGGTGCAACTGCCGGAGGGGCAGACGATGTACTCGTAGGGCGCGAAGATGTCGACGAAACGTGTCGCGAGTTTCGCCGCGTCCCGGGTGCAGCCCGAATTGGCCATGGGCTGACCGCAGCAGGTTTGCGCCCGGGGAAAGTCGACCGCCACGCCCTGCGCCTCCAGCACGGCCACGGTGGCCATGGCCGCCGCGGGATACATCTGGTCCATGTAGCAGGGAATGAAGAGGCCGATGTTCATCGCGTGGCAAGCTTGGCGGCGGGGCCGCGCCCAACGCAAGCGCAAAGTCCGGTTTGCACGCGTCCGCGCCAGCGTCTACACTCGCCCCACCCATGACCACCCCCGATCCAACGCCGGCACCGTCCCCCGCCGCGCCCGAATCCGTGTGGCGGATGTTTGACCGCATTGCGCCGCGCTACGATCTGCTCAACCGCGTCCTGTCCGGCCGGCGCGATGTGGCCTGGCGACGGCGGATGGCGGACGACCTGCGCGGCCGCTCCGCCCTGCGCCTGCTCGATCTGGCCACCGGCACGGGCGACCAGATTCTGCACCTGCTCGACGCGGGGGCCGATCTGGCCAGCGCCGTGGGCATCGACATGTCGGAGGAGATGCTGGCGCGCGGGCGCGAGAAGGTCCGGCAGCGCGGGCTCGCCGCGCGCGTCGACCTGCGAGCGGGCGATGCCACGCAGGTGTCGTTTCCCGATGCGTCGTTCGATGCCGTGACCATCAGCTTCGGCATTCGCAACGTGGGCGATGTGCCGCTGGCGCTGCGCGAGATGCGCCGCGTGCTGCGCCCGGGCGGGCGCGCGCTGATCCTGGAGTTTTCCCTGCCAACCCGTACGCTGGTGCGCGCAGGTTATGTGTTTTACCTGCGGCATTTGCTGCCTGGCATCGGCGGCGTGGTGTCGGGCGATTCTTCCGCCTATCGCTACCTGAACCGAACCATCGAGGCGTTTCCCTCGGGCGAGGCGTTTTGCGCCCTCATGCGGGAGGCGGGCTTCGTGCAGGTCGCGGCCCAGCCGCTGACGCTCGGCGTGGCCACGATTTACAGGGGAGATGCACCGTCATCCGCGTGATCGTCGGGGCCAGCCGGCTGTCGGGTTTCGCGTTACAGGCCGGACCCGCCTTTGCTACAGTGCCGCGTCCGGCTTAGAACCTGAAACGTGTCAGACTATGGCTTCCATTCAGATGCAGCCGCCGCCGCAGGCCTTCCGTCGCGTGGTCCTGCCCCTCGCGGGCGGGGATCCCCTGGTCTGGCTGGCGGGGCAACCCGACATCTACCCGCGCGTGTACTGGACGTCGCGCGACCGCGGGCTGGAAATGGCCGGCGTGGGTGCGGCCGCGCTTGTCTCCGGCCCCTTTGCAGACGGCATGGGCCCCATCCTGCAGCGCGTGGCGGACGTGCTGGCGCAGAGTGATCCGGATGTGCGCTTCGTGGGCGGCACGCGATTCGACGCCCCGCGGCCCGGTGATGAGGCCTGGGCCGGCTTCGAGGGCCATTGGTTCGTGCTGCCGGAAGTTGAGATGATCCGGGACCGCCGCGGCACGCGCCTGGTGGCCAATGTGGACGCCTCCGCCGACGTGGCGGCTGTGCAAGCCAGGCTCGAGCACCTCGCTCGACCGGTGCCGGAACCTGTCGACTTGTGGGCCGAGTTGGACGCGCCCCGCGAGCGGCGCGATGTGCCGGACCGTGCCGGATGGGACCGGACCATGCAGGCGGCGCTGCTGGCCATGGAGTCCTGCGAAATCGAGAAGATCGTCCTTGCGCGGCGCACGACGCTGGCGTTCGCGCACCCCCTCGATCCCCTGCTAATGTTGCGCCGCCTGCGGGACGTGACGCGCGATTGCTTTCACTTCTGCTTTCAGCCGGCCGCGGACACCACCTTCATCGGTGCCTCGCCAGAGCGCTTCTACAAGCGAGACGGCCGCGCCATCGAGACCGAAGCCGTGGCCGGCACGCGTCCGCGCGGCGCGCCCCCCGATGCCGACCGCCGCCTCGGCGAGGCGCTGCTGGCCAGCGACAAGGACCGCCGCGAGCATCTTTTTGTGCGCGACATGATCCGCGCCGTGCTCGCCCCGCTGTGCGATGATGTCCGCGTGGACCCGCAGCCATCGCTCCTGAAACTCGCGCGTGGCCAGCATCTGTTCAGCGGCATCGACGCCACGCTGCGCGTCGCCAGCCGCGATGCCGATCTCTTCGCGGGGCTGCATCCGACGCCGGCCGTGGGCGGTTGTGCGACCCCCTCCGCGCTGGCCCGTATCCGGGCGTGGGAGGCCTTCGATCGCGGCTGGTATGCCGCCCCCGTCGGGTGGATCGGTCGCGACGCGGCAGAGTTTGCGGTGGCCATCCGCTCTGCGCTGTGTCGCGGGACTGAACTCGCCCTGTTTTCCGGAGCCGGTGTGGTGGCCGGTTCGCGGCCGGAGGACGAGTGGGACGAGATTGAAAGCAAGATTCAGGATTTTACCCGGATTCTCTCCGAGCAACCCCTGGCATGAATGCGCAAACCGGCGAATTGAACCTGTGGTGGGCCAGCCTGCTGGTGGATGAACTGGTGTCGGCGGGCGTGCGCCTGTGCGCCCTCTGTCCCGGTTCGCGCAGTTCGCCGCTGGCCGTGGCGGCCGCGCGCCATCCGGGCCTCACCGTTGTGGTGCACTACGACGAGCGCGGCGCCGCATTCTACGCGCTGGGGGCGGCGCGTGCCAGCGGGCAGCCAGCGGTCTGGCTCACCACCTCGGGCAGCGCCGTGGCCAACGGGTTCCCGGCCGTGGTCGAGGCGTCCGCCGCCCGCGTGCCGCTCATCCTGCTGACGGCCGACCGCCCGCCCGAACTGCGCGACACCGGCGCCAACCAGACCATCGACCAGGTCAAGCTTTTCGGCTACGAGGTGCGCTGGCAGTGTGATCTGCCCTGTCCAACCGCGGAGATTGCCCCGTCGTTCGTGCGGAGCACCGCCTCCCAGGCCGTGCACCGCGCCCGCACCGCGCCGGCCGGTCCCGTGCATCTCAACGCCATGTTCCGCGAGCCCCTCCTGCCGGTGCCCGAGACGGGGCCGGTGGCAGGGGGCGACATGACCGGCGCCGTCGGCACGCGCTATCCGTCGGGTCTCGGCGCCGTGGCTCCGGAGATGCTGGATGCGCTGGCCGCGGCGATTGGCGGCGAGCCGCGCGGCGTGATCGTGGCGGGTGAACTGCGCCGCGCCGATGAGCGCCGCGCGGTTGTCCGGCTTGCCGAACACCTGGGCTGGCCGCTGCTGCCGGATGTGTTGTCAGGCCTGCGGCTGGGGCCCTGCCGCGGCCCCCGCGC
Organism: Lentisphaerota bacterium; assembly: GCA_021413965.1. Lineage (GTDB taxonomy): Bacteria > Verrucomicrobiota > Kiritimatiellia > UBA8416 > JAIOPI01 > JAIOPI01. Next base: position 5,916 of record JAIOPI010000039.1, read on the forward strand.
CGCGTATTACGACCAGGTGCTGCTGGCCCCTGAACGGGCGGACGCGCTCCGCCCGGCGGCGGTGCTGCACGTTGGCGGGCCGGTCACCTCCAAGCGGCTGCAGCAATTTCTCGAGGCGTCGCGCCCGGCTATCTACGCCCGGCTGTGCGACGATCCGGCGCGCCGCGATCCGGCGCACCAGGTCACGCTGCATGCGCAGGGCGATGTGGCCGCCTATGCCGCCGCGCTGACCATTCGCGCCGTCGCGGCGGGCGACCCGCATTGGGCATCGGGCTGGACGGGAGCGGACGCCGTGATTGATGGCGAGATCGATGCTTTCCTTGGTGCGCAAGCGGGGCTGTGTGAGCCGGGCGTGGCGCGGGTGGTGTCGCGCCACATGGCGGACGGCCATGGGTTGTTCGTGGCGAGCAGCATGCCGATTCGCGATTTGGATATGTACGGGGCGATTGACGGCAAGGCGGTGGCGGTGGCGGCCAACCGGGGGGCGAGCGGCATCGACGGCACGCTGGCCACGGCGGCCGGTTTCGGATCTGGGCTTGGGATGCCGGTCACGGTGCTGATCGGTGACCTGGCGTGCCTGCACGACTTGAACTCGCTCGTGCTTGTGGCGCAGGCCGCCAAGCCCGTGACGGTCGTCATCGTCAACAACAACGGCGGCGGCATCTTTTCGTTCCTGCCGATGGCGCAGCATGCGGACGTCTTCGAGCGCCACTTCGGCACGCCGCACGGATTGCATTTCGAACCGGCGGCCGCCATGTTCGGCCTGGCGTACGCGCGGGCGAAGACGCCGGCGGACCTGACGGTCGCGTTGGCGGCGGGCGCACGCGCCGCGCGATCCACGCTGATCGAGGTGGTGACGGACCGCGCCGAGAATGTGCGGGTGCATGCGGCGCTGCAAGAGCAGATTCGCGGCCGGCTGTCGGCACCGTGAGAAGTCGTCTTTGGCGGGTCAGCTGACCCCCCCTTTGTTCCCGCTGCCATGTGAGTACTCCTACTATCGGTTGCGTCCAGTTCAGATATCATCCGAATTCATACCGATCGTGAAAGCGGCTGCATATATTGGTGACGTGTTCGCGACGCCGCTTTCGCTTGCGTAATCACGACTTGCGCGCTAGGCTAAAAGCGTGAAAACGGCCATCCAACTGAACGTGTTGAAGGCGGGGAATCCGGCGGCGCAACCGGTGGTGCTGCTGCACGGCTTCCTGGGTTCGGCGGACGACTGGGACCTGGTCGCGGCCGACCTGGCGCGGGACTGCTACTGTATTGCCATCGATCTGCCGGGTCACGGCGGCAGCATCCGGTTGCCGAACCCGGCATCCTACACCTTCGCCGGCGCGGCGGAGGAAATCCAGGAGGTGCTGGAGGACTTGCGCGTGGCCAACGCCGTGCTGGCTGGCTACTCGATGGGCGGGCGTCTCGCGCTGCAGTTGGCCGTGCAGAATCCCGGCCGCTGGCGTGCGCTGGTGCTGGAGTCCGCCTCGCCCGGGCTCGTGGACGAGACCGACAAACTGCTGCGCCAGGCCGCGGATGAGGAGTGGGCGATGCGGTTGGAGCGCGCGCCCTTCAGCGACTTCCTCAAGTCCTGGTATGAGCAAGCCATGTTCTCGGCCCGTGCGACGGACAGCCACGGGCTGGATCGCATGCTCGCGCGCCGGCGCCGCAACGAACCGGACGAACTGGCCCGCGCGATGCGCGGCCTGGGCGTGGGCCACCAGCCCGCGCTCTGGGAGCAACTGGGCGCGCTCACCATGCCCATCCTGCTGCTGGCCGGCGAATTCGACTTGAAGTACGTCGACGTCAGCGAGCGGATGCAACACTTGTGCCGGAAGGCCTCGCGGGTTATCGTGTCCTCAGCCGGGCACAATGTCCATGTGGACAACCCGGAGGCGTATCTGCGCGCGGTGCGCGGGTTCCTCCTGGGGCTGCGCGCGCCGTAGGGTGGCGCGCGGACGCAACGCCCGGGATCAGGACGACATATACCATCTGCCCCCCTGAACCCCGAACCCAGGAATCGTTCCCCATGTCGATACCCGCGTGGCAAGCAACCGGAACCTTCACGGACATCCGCTACGACAAAGCGGAGGGCATCGCCAAGATCACCATCAACCGCCCGCGCGTGCGCAATGCCTTCCGGCCGCTCACCGTGCAGGAGATGTCCGAGGCACTGGCCGACGCGCGCGATGACGAGTCCATCGGCGTCATCATCCTGACGGGCGAAGGCAAGGACGCCTTCTGCTCGGGCGGCGATCAGAAGGTCCGCGGCGATGCGGGCTACAAGGACGAGACCGGCGTGCACCGGCTCAACGTGCTCGATCTGCAGCGGCAGATCCGCACGTGCCCGAAGCCGGTCGTGGCCATGGTGGCGGGCTACGCCATCGGCGGCGGACACGTGCTGCATGTCGTGTGCGACCTGACCATTGCCGCCGACAATGCGATCTTCGGCCAGACCGGCCCGCGCGTGGGATCGTTCGACGGCGGATTTGGCGCCTCGTATCTGGCGCGGCTGGTTGGCCAGAAGCGTGCGCGCGAAATCTGGTTCCTCTGCCGTCAGTATAATGCCCAGCAGGCGTTGGACATGGGCCTCGTCAACGCCGTCGTGCCCTACGCGGAGCTGGAAACGGAGACGGTCAAGTGGTGCCGTGAGATGCTGGCGAATTCGCCCCTCGCCATCCGTTGCCTGAAGGCCGCGCTCAATGCGGACTGCGACGGTCAGACCGGCCTGCAAGAGCTCGCCGGCAATGCGACGCTGCTCTATTACATGACCGCCGAAGGCCAGGAGGGGCGCAACGCCTTCCTCGAAAAGCGCAAACCGGATTTCTCGAAGTTTCCCAAGCGCCCATAGCCCGGCGTGCGGATCGACCGCGAATGGACGCTCATGAACGCGACTGACAGCCAGGCACGCCCGTCCCCCCCGCGTTCGTCTCCATCCGGTCGCGGTGCCACCTGGTCGCACTGGCTGCACGCCGCGCGCCCGAAGACGCTCTGGGCGGCCTTCGCCCCGGTCCTGATCGGCAGCGCCATGGCCTATGCCGACGGCGCGTTCGACGCGCCCGTCGCGCTGGCCGTGCTCCTCGGCGCCTTCCTGATCCAGATCGGCACCAACTTCGCCAACGACTACGGGGATTTTCTCAAGGGCGCGGACGCCCATGACCGGCAGGGCCCGCTGCGCCTGACGCAGGCCGGCATCGTCTCGCCGCGCACCATGCTGCTCGCCACCGTGCTGACCTTTGCCGCCGCCCTGGGCGTAAGCCTTGCCCTCATCAGCCGCGCGGGCTGGCCGGTCTTGCTCGTCGGCGTGCTCTCCATCGCCTCGGGCGTGCTCTACACGATTGGCCCCAAGCCGCTGGGCTATCTGGGCCTTGGGGACCTGTTCGTCCTTGTCTTCTTCGGTCCCGTGGCCGTCGGTGGCACCTACTACGTGCAGGCGCTGAAGTGCCCGGCACCCGTGCTGGTGTCGGGCCTCGCCCCGGGGTTGCTCGCCGTCGCCATTCTCGTGGTGAACAATCTGCGTGACGCGCCGGGCGATGCGAAGGCGGGCAAGCGCACGCTCGTGGTGCGCTTCGGCCGCACCTTCGGGCGCGTGGAGTACCTGGCCTGCGTCCTCATCGCCACGCTGGTGGTGCCCGTCCTCCTCTCGGCCTGGCCCGGCGTGGAGCGGCGCGGCGTCCTGCTGGCCATGGCGGCCCTGACGGCGCTGCTGCGCCCGATGCGCATCGTGGACACCAGCGAGGTGCCCGCGGCGCTCAATCCCGTGCTTGGCGCCACCGCTCGCGGGCTGCTGGTCTACAGCGTGCTCTTCGCCATCGGGTGGACCCTGTGAACATCACGCGCGCCACGCTGATTCCCTATGCCTTGCCGCTGGCGCGCGCCCTCCCGTCGCAGGCCGGCGCCGGCCGCGAGCGGCGGGGCCTGCTGCTGTCGCTCGAGACGGATCGCGGGGAGCACGACTACGGAGACGTCGCGCCCCTGCCGGGCTTCAGCCATGAAACGCTGGCCGTGGCCCGCGGCCAGGCGGAGGAACTCGCCGCGCGCCTGCCCGCACTGAATCCCTGGCCCGATCAGGCCCCGGCGGCGTTGGCGCGCGTCGCCCGCGAAGCGCTGCATCCCTCCGTGCGTTTTGGCCTCGAGACCGCGCTGCTGAATTTGATCGCCACGCACACCCGCGCGCCCTGGCATCACCAGCTGGACCAGCCCTGGCGCGCGCGCGTGACCGTCAATGCACTGGCAGCCGGAAGCACCGCCGAGATCCTGCAGGCCGCGCGGCAGGCCGTGCTCGACGGCTTTGCGTGCCTGAAGATCAAGGTCGGGCAGCAACCGGTGCCAGAAGTCGTCGCGCTCGTGCAGCAGCTGCAAGCCGAATTCGGGAGCCGGCTCATGCTGCGCCTCGACGCCAACCGCGCCTGGTCGCTCGACGCCGCGCTGGCCGTGGCGGAGGGCATTCGCGGCTGCTCGATCGAGTACCTGGAGGAACCGCTGCAGCGCGCGACGGATGTGCCCGCGTTCCGTGCGCGATCGGGGCTGCCCGTGGCGCTCGACGAATCCCTGTCGGCCGGCGACCGCTCTCGCCGAGCCCGAGCGTCCGGCCTACTGCCGGCGGCGGACGTGTGGATCATCAAGCCCACGTTGCGCGGCGGCGTGGCGGCGACGCTCGAACTGGCCACCGCGGCGCGGCGGGCTGGCGCATTGCCGGTCATCAGCAGCGCCTTTGAATCCGGCGTTGGGTTGAGGGCCCTGTTCCAACTCGCCGCGCTCACCCACGGCGCCGACCGCGCCGCGGGATTGGGTACCGGGATCTGGTTCGAGCGCGACCTGATCGGCGCCCCGCTGTTGTTGGTGAACGGCAGCCTGGATGTGGACCAGGCTATCCGGTTCCCCACCGAGCTGGCTCCCGGTCACGCGGGCGAAGGGCAGGCGAGCTGAGGACCGAGAAGATGGGGATGACCACGGGTAACACGCAAGGCCATGATGGGGGCGCCGGTCGCACGGCTGACCCATTCAAGGCAGGGGCCGTCTCCACGGTTCTTGCCTGTCCCCTGCGCGCGGCGGCGCGGCGGTGGCCAGATGCGCCAGCGCTCCTTGACGCGCGCGGCGTGCTGGCCTTCTCCCGACTGGATGCACAGGTTGATGCTGCCGCCGCCGTGTTGCGCGCGCGTGGAGTCGGCGCCGGCGCACGCGTCGCGTTGAATATCACGGCGGACCGGCGCGGCCTGGTGCTCCTGCTTGCCGTGATGCGCACGGGTGCCGCGGCCTGCCTGCTCAACCGTCGCAATCCGCCCGCGCGGCTGGCGGCCCAGGTCGCGCAGATTCAGCCGGTTGGCCTGGTCGCCGACGAACCGGCATCAGGCGCGTGGCCATCCGGCATGTGGGTCTGCGCCCCCGAAGCCCTGCTCGCCGCGCCGGCCACCGCGGGGACGGACGCGGCGCCCCTGACGATGTCTGCCGACGCTCCGGTTACGGTGATCTTCACGTCCGGCAGCACGGCCACGCCCAAGGCAGCCCTGCACAGTCTGGGCAATCACCTCGCCAGCGCGGCAGCCTCCAACCGGTTGCATGGGCTCACCGCTGCGGATCGCTGGCTGCTCTCGCTGCCGCTCTACCACGTCGGCGGGCTCGCCATCGTCTTTCGCTGCCTGCTGGCGGGTGCCACCATCGCCATTCCGGAGCGCGACGAGGACCTGGCGGCGGCCCTGGTGCGCTTGAGCATCACGCAGCTTTCAATGGTGCCAACGCAGTTGGCTCGCCTGGTCGAGCGGCCCGGGGCGCGCCCGCCGCCGTCGCTGGCTTGCCTGCTGCTGGGAGGCGCCCCGGCGCCGGATGCCCTCGTGCAGGCCGCCCTCGCGCAGGGCTGGCCGGTGCGCAAGACCTACGGGCTGACCGAGATGTCGTCGCAGGTGACGGCCGTGACTCCGGGAGCCTCCGCCGCACAGGCCCTGAGCGCCGGGCGCCCGCTGGACGGGGTGGATCTGCGCCTGCGGGCCGACGGGGAAATACTCGTGCGCGGCGCCGGGCGGTTCCTCGGGTACTGGGAGAACGGCCGCCCCGTGCCGCCGGTGGATGCCGAGGGGTGGTTGGCCACCGGCGATCTCGGACGGCTGGATGCCTCGGGTTACCTGACGGTGACAGGGCGCAAAGACAACCTCTTCATTTCAGGCGGCGAGAATATCCAGCCGGAGGAAATAGAGGCTGCCCTCCAGGCGTTGCCGCATGTGGCCCAGGCCATGGTCGTCCCCGTGGCTGACGCCGTTTTCGGCCAGCGGCCCGTGGCGTGCGTGAGGCTGCACCGGGGCCCGCTGGATGGGGCGGCGCTGGCGCAAGCCTTGGCGGCTGACCTGCCGCGCTACAAGATTCCCGTGGCGTTCTTCGGGTGGCCGCCGGAGCTTGAATCAGGCGACTTGAAGGCGTCGCGGCCGCTCTGCCGGCAGTGGGCCCAGGCGCAGTGGCAACGCGGGGTGGGGATGGCATGAACGCCGTGGCGGACAAGGCGGCCGCCTGGCCGCATTGGGCGGAGTGGAAGCGGCTGTGCGCGCTGGGTGCCTGCTCGGAGCCCGCACAGGCCTGGCTACGAAGTTTTGCCCATCACCGATTCCACTACTACGCTCGGCACCTCGCGCACGGCCTGGGCGCGGCCGCGGAATCCACGCTGCTGCGCGACATCGAGGGGCGTGACGCCTGGCACCTGTTCGAGTCCCATCTCGTCGTCAACGGCACGCGCACCGGCAAGCGCTACAAGGATTGGCTGTTTGCCCGGCTGGCCGGGGCGCGCACGGAGCCCGGCGTTACGATCGAAACCGGGGCGACGCTCATCATGCGCGATGTCGTGCGTGAGTACCTGCGCCGGGAGTTCAGCCGGCCGGGACAGATCTCCCTGCACTTCCCCGTGGGCGAACTCGAAGGGCGGTCGCTTACGCTCGAAGACTTGATTCCCGCCACTGATGACGACCCGGCCACCGCCGCCGCGCGCGCGGAATACCCGGCGCTGGCGGTGAAGGAAGCGAGGCGGTTCGTGGAGTCCCTGCCATGGCGCACGCGTGTCGCCATCCTGGCCAAGATTCTGGAGCGAAGCCTGAGCGATCCGGCCGTGGTGGCGGTGGCCCAATGTCGCAAGAGCGTGTTGAGCGCGGATTACGGGGCGTTTCGCGCCGCGCTCCGGGCGCGCATCGAAGCCCATTTTGCCGATGAAGGTCCGTCTGGCCGGGCCGAAATCCTGCTGCGGACCATGCAGGCGATTCAGGACGATATTTTTTCGTGGGGAAAATCGGAAACGGGCTGTGCTCGACTCTTTATAGGGGTAGAGGAGGGTGTGCATGAGCCATGACGGACAGGGACCCGACGGGCTGCCGGTGTCGGCCGGGCAACGGGAGCGCCAGCGCGCGCAGCTGGCACGCTGGCTGGCGGAGTGGCAGGTGGATCAGGCCATGGGGGCAAGCCCGTGGGAGGCGGGGCCGCGCCCCCCGGGCATCGTGCGCGAATGGGGTGGCGCGGGCGGTGGCGGGTGGGGAGGCGCCGGACTGGTTGCGGACCTGGCCGCGGAACCCGCTCCGGATGTGGGGCAGATTCGCTTGCTGGCCCCGGCGGCGATGTCGTCCAGTCAGGTGCGCCCTCTGTATGTGGCGATACTGGCGAGGGACGCCGCGGGTGCCTGCGAGGTGGCGCCTTTCAGCCGTTTTGCCGAGCCAGCGTTTGCGGGCGAGTGGCTCACGGGACGGGCCGCATTGCCGCTGCGGGTCCTCTGCCTGTGGAACACGCGAGCGCTGGATGCAACGATACTGGCGACAAGCTGGCTGGTGGATGCGTTGAGTCTTGAGGAACTGGCGGACGCGCAGGCGGTGAGGACGCATCTGACGGAGGGACGCACCTTGCCGTCCGCCCTGGCCGCACGGGTTGGACCGCCGCTCTTCCACCCCGATGATCCACGCCATGCCTACCGCTACCGCGAGACCCTGCTGATGGACGGCATCGGCAGGGCGGGGGGCACATCCTACGAGCGCGATGCCGGCCCCAACGACCTGCGCCGTGCCGCCGAGGACCGTGAGCCCTTCGGCACCCCCCCGCCACCCGACAAGCCGTCGTAGGGCGGATCGCGTCGGATCGGTACCACGGACTTCACGGCTCACACCGCTCTCCGCCCGCGGTCCCTGTCCTCTCATCCCTTCACGTCGTGAGGTGCCCCGCTGGCGTACCCCGCAAAAAAGGTTTCACCTTTTTCCGGAATTCGCCGGTGCTCGCTTCTTTTCTTCCATGGGGCGGCCATCGGGCTGGTGGTCAGTCCGGTCCGCTCCGGCACAGAAGGAAGGAAGACCATGAACAGTTACAACCGCGTGCTGATGGTGGGGCGCCTGACCCGGGATCCGGAACTGCGCAAGATTGCGTCCGGGACTTCCGTGGCCAGCATGAGCCTGGCGCTGACGGATGCGTTTCGCAATTCCGCCGGCGAACGCGTCGAGAAGACCTGCTACGTCGACATCGAGAGCTGGGGCGAACAGGCGGAGAACTGCGCGAAGTACCTGCGGAAAGGCAAGCCGGTGCTCGTCGAAGGCAAATTGCAGATGGACGAGTGGGAGAGCAAGACCGGCGAGCGCCGGCAGAAGCTCAAGGTTCGTGCCCAGTGGATCCAGTATCTCGGCAACGGCGAGGGGGCCGGTACCCCGGTCGAGAGCGGCGGAAATGGAAACGGCAACGGCAAGCGCGCGTCGCAGAAGCCGCAGCCGGTGGGCACGAGGAGTGGCGGGAACGACGAGGGCGAACCGCCGTTCTGAGGCGGAAGAGGGGACACCCACCCCGCCCTGCGGGCACCCCACCCCGAAAGGGGACCAAGTGCCGGCCTCGCCCCCATCCGAGATCCCCTCCATCGGAGGGGTGCCCGCAGGGCGGGGTGGGTGTCCTGCCCGCCGTTGTCATTCGCCCAATTTTGAAACTTTCATCAGGAGGAACCCCATGTCACAGCAATCAGGCCTTGGTATTGGTCAGGTCCGCACGAGTCAGCCGTTTCAGGATGTCGTCTCGAAAATCTTCGGCCCGGGCCCGGCGGTTCTGCGTCCGTCGCGCTGGCGGTTGGAGCCCCATGAACGCGATTTTGCGTGGCGCGCCGTCACCGTGATGGCGATTGTGGTGCTGGCGGTGGGGGTGGTGCTGAAGGTGAAGGAGCCCGAGCCGCCTGCGCTGACGATTGCGGCGGTGGGGCGTTGCTTCATTGCCCCGGGCGGCGGCGAAAAGTGGCACAGCGTGCTCGAATGTCCCGCGTTGGCGCGCGCGCTGAACATCGAGCAGGTGCCCATCGCGGAAGCCCGCCGGCGCGGGGCCGCCTCGTCGCGCTGGCGCCACCCCTGCGCACTCTGCGGCGCCACGCTGCAAACGATCCCCTCCGCCCGCGACAAGCGCGAGGAATTCGACATGCTGGCGGAGGGAGAGTCTTCACGCCAGACACGTGCGGGATCACCAACGAACTCAGATTGACCACGGATGACCCCGCGCGGCGTCGCCGCAACCCAAGCGTCTGAGAGCTGGAACTCAGGAAATCAGGAACCCGTTCGTGCGCCTTGGCGTGCCTTCACGTGTTCCTGAGTCCCAAACATGATTCGCAGTCAGAAAAGATTAGGACGGATAGCCGTCTGGATTCATCCGTGGTCGCCGATGCGTCCGCCGGCATGACGCGGGTCAGAAATCCTGTTCCAGTTTGCGGCGGCGGAAGATGCCGTAGGCGATCAGGCCGACGCCGACCGCGATGCCCAGCCAGGTCTTCCATCCCCAGCCGGTTGATTCCTCCGGTGGCGGCGGGGGCGGGGCGATCTCCGGCAGGGCGTTGGTGACAACCGGCTTGGGCGGCGGTGGCGGTGGTGGAGCCGAGGCGGCGGCTAGCCCCTCGGCCAGCAACTGGGCCGTCGCCTGGTCGCGGGCGCCCTTGCTGGTGCTGCCAACGACGGCCGCGATGACGCGCCGGCCATCCTTGCCGGCCGTGGCGACAATCGAGTAGCCCGCCGCGCGGAAATAGCCGGTCTTCAATCCGTCACAGCCGCCGCTGCCCAGCAGGTTGTTGTGATTTTCCATCGTGAAGGTGTCGTTTCTGAACCCGCGCTTCACCGTGCTTGTATAGCGCAGCGTCTCAGGATGCTTGAGGAGTTCACGGGCGAGGAGAATGAGGTCGCGCGGGGTGGTCTTGTCCGGTTCCTGGCCCTGGCCGGGTGGCAGGCCATGCACGGAGTGGAACTGGGTGCTCTGCATGCCCAGCTCCTGCGCCCGCTGATTCATGCGTTTGACGAAGGCATCCTTGGATCCCGTCAGGCCGATGGCAATGGCCGTGGCCGCATCGTTGGCCGACTGCACCATGACGGCATACAGCAGATCGTCCAACGGGAACGACTCGTGCTCGCGCAGGTAGACCTGCGAACCGCCCATCTTCGAGGATTCCGCCGTGGCCGTGATCGGGTCGGTCAGCTTGACGGTTCCGCGCTGAACATCCTCCAGGATCACGAGCAGGTCCATCAGCTTCACCATGCTGGCGGGAAAGCAGGTCGCATCGGCGTTCTTCTCGAAGAGCACCTTGCCATTGGACGCATCGACGACCATGGCGCCGAGATAGGGATCCTGGGCGATCGTCGGGATTTGGGCCCGTTGGGCGAGGGTGTCATGGGGCGCCAAAACGGCAGCCAGGGCGAGGGCGAGGGCGGGGACGGACAAGCGCATCATCATAAGAGGGACTCCCGTGTGCCGTCCGCCCGACTGGCAAGAAACAGGCATCGCGGGGCGATCCGGCACGAAGAGGTCTTGTACCCCAAGCGCGCGGCCCGGCGCAACGCAATTGCGATCAGTGGCCCGGGGATCGCCGGGCCGCATCGGGTTTCTGCTGGACGGCCATACGGCGGCTGTCGCACTCTGCGCGGTCGCTGTGGGATGCACATGTCCGCGTGCCCGGTAGGGCTGGAGTAACCTGTGAACGAACGGTTCGTCGATCAGATTGCGAAGGAACTGAAGATCCAGCCCCGGCAGGTGGCGGCCGTGGCGCTGCTGCTCAAGCAGGATGCCACCATCCCGTTCATCGCACGCTACCGCAAAGAGATGACGGGCTCGCTCGACGAAGTCGTCATCACCAGCGTGCGCGACCGGATGGAGCAGTTGCAGGCGGTGGCGAGCCGCCGCGAGGCCATCGCCAAATCCCTGGCCGAGCGCAACCTCCTGACGGACACGCTCACGCAAGCCCTGTCTGCCGCGGAAACCCTGACCGCGCTCGAGGACATTTACCAGCCATTCCGCCCGAAGCGGCGGACGCGCGCCATGATCGCCAGGGAGAAGGGGCTCGAGCCACTGGCCGAGTTGCTCTGGGCGCAGGACGGCACGCTGGATCCGACGCAAGCCGCCGCCGCGTTTGTGAGCGTCGAGAAGGACGTCGCCTCCACGGATCTGGCGCTGGCCGGCGCGCGCGACATCCTGGCCGAGCGGATCAGCGACGACACCGGCGCGCGCACGGCCATTCGCAAGCTCTTTGCCACGCAGGGCGTCCTGCGCTCGAAGGTGATGACGGGCAAGGAGGTCGAGGGCGCGAAATTCAAGGACTACTTCGACTGGAGTGAACCCATCACGTCGGCGCCGTCACATCGCGTCCTGGCCATCCGGCGCGGCGAGGCCGAAGGCTTTCTCCTGACGCGCCTCACGCCGCCCGAGGCGGATGCCATCGCCGTCCTGCGCGAGCGGTTCGTCAAGAACGCCGGCCCCGCCGCGCAACAGGTGCAGCGCGCGGTGGACGATGGCTATCAGCGCCTCATGGAGCCGTCCCTCGAGACAGAGGCACGCCTGGAGGCCAAGGATCGCGCCGATCTGGAGGCCATCCGTGTCTTCGCCGCCAACCTGCGCGAGCTCCTGCTCACGTCGCCGCTGGGGCGCAAGAACGTCCTGGCCATCGATCCCGGGTTTCGCACGGGCTGCAAGGTTGTCTGCCTCGACCGCCAGGGCAAGCTCCTGCACAACGATGTCATCTATGTCGAGCAGTCCGAGCGCGCCCGGGCCGAGGCGCAGACGAAGGTGCTGGCGTACATCAAACATTTTCAGATCGAGGCGGTGGCCATTGGCAACGGCACGGCCGGCCGCGAGACCGAGGCCTTCGTGCGCAGCCTCGGCCTGCCCGCGAGCATCGTCATCGTCTCCGTGAACGAGAGCGGCGCCTCCGTGTATTCGGCCTCCGCCGTGGCGCGCGAGGAGTTTCCGGAGCACGACCTCACCGTGCGCGGCGCCGTGTCCATTGGCCGGCGTCTCATGGACCCGCTGGCGGAACTGGTGAAGATCGATCCCAAGGCCATCGGGGTGGGTCAGTATCAGCACGACGTGGACCAGTCCGCGCTGAAGAAGTCGCTGGACGACGTGGTCACGAGCTGCGTGAACGCGGTGGGGGTGGAGGTCAACACGGCGAGCAAGGAGCTGCTGAGCTACGTGTCCGGGCTCAACGCCGTGACGGCGACCAACGTGGTGAGTTTTCGCAACTCGAACGGCCCGTTCCGGTCGCGCCAGGACCTGGCCAAGGTGCCGCGCCTCGGGCCAAAGGCGTTCGAGCAGGCGGCGGGCTTCCTGCGCATCCGCGACGGGCAGAATCCGCTCGACGCGAGCGCCGTGCATCCGGAGCGCTACGTCATTGTCGAGCAAATGGCGGCGGACCACGCCTGTACGGTGACGGACCTGATGAAGCGGCCGGAGCTGCGTCAGAAGATCGCGCCGGAGCGCTATGTGAACGAGCAGGTCGGGCTGCCGACGCTGAAGGACATTCTGGAGGAACTCGCCAAGCCGGGCCGCGATCCGCGCGAAGCGTTCGAGGCGTTCGCGTTTGCCGAGGGCGTCGCGAAGCTGGAGGATTTGAAGCCCGGGATGAAGCTGCCGGGAATCGTCACCAACGTCACGGCCTTTGGGGCGTTTGTTGACATCGGCGTGCACCAGGACGGGCTCGTGCACGTCAGCCAGTTGGCGGACCATTACGTCAAGGATCCGGCGGAGGTCGTCAAGGTGCAGCAGCGGGTGCAGGTGACGGTGCTGGAGGTGGACCTGGCGCGCAAGCGGGTGGCCCTGTCGATGAAGTCGAAGCCCGAGGCGGGCGCCCCGCGCGGTCAGCGCACCAGCCCCGGCGCGGGACCGTCGCCGTCCCGTCCGCCCGCCGCGCCGCGCATGCCGACCAACGACTGGTTCAGCGCCGCGCTGGACAAGACCAAGAAGCGGTAGCAGCCCGGTGGTGCTGGCGGCTGAGTGCGCCAGGAATGCAGTCGGGGGCGTCGGGCGCGGGTCGGCGACCCGCGCTACGAAGAAGCGTGTGGAGGGTGACCGGGCCGGGTAGGGCGGGTGGCCAACCCGCCCGCAGGCGTCAGTGCCGCGGGTCGAGGGAGTAGAGGCCGGTGGTGATGGTCCAGGCATCCGCGGTGCTCATGGACTTGCGTTCATGGCCGGCGCCCCAGGAGTCGGTATAGAGCACCTCGCCGGTCTTCTTGTTGTAGCCGAAAATGATGCGCAGATGCCCGCCCTCCGCCTGGGGGACGTCCACGGTTTCCGGAACGACGCCCAGCATCACGGCCCACGCCAGCGGGATGCCCTGGTCCACGCAGCTGGTGATGCTGTCGGAAAACTTGCGCATGGCGGACGCCTGCCGCTCGCAGCGCGTGCGGCGCAGCGTGTCCGGATCCATGGCCGCGTAGATGGCGGGCACGTCGATGACCCGCGTCTGGCCCAGGTCGATCTGGGGGCCGTCCGCCTTGCGTGCTTCGGCATTGTACTTGTCGATAAAGGCCAGGAAGCTTTGCACGGTGAAGTCTTCGTGAATCTTGACCTTGGTGCCGTAGGCGAGTCCTCCCTTGCGAAGCACGTCGAGCATGTCGTCGGGGTTGGTGCCCCCGCTGGTACGTGTGTCGGCGAGCTGTGCCAGCGCATGCTGGTCGACGTTGTTACCATAGTAGCGCAGGAGGCGCTCGGCAGTGGCCACGGCGCAGTATCCGCGCTGGCCCTGGTCCACCATGGGAATGTGTTCGATCAGCACCGTGCCGTCGGGTTCGCGGCGAACGTTGCGCTTGATCATGAAGGCGGAGCCGCCCAGGGCGGAAGGCGCGCCCCCTCGGATCGCGGCTGCGCCCGCCTGTGCCCCCGCCGCCGGCTGCATGGCCAGCTGAATGAACTCGGCCCGGAATCCTTTGGCGGCCGGCGCGCCGGGAATGGCGTCGCCGAGGATGGCATTTTTCGATGCGCTCCAGCGCAACTCGGCCGCCGTGGGTGGCCCCGGCCAGCGCTTCGCGCCGGCGATGATGCCCGGCTCGGGCTTGCGCGTGGGATGTGCCACGCCGCGCGTGCCTTGCCACGCCGTCAGGGCGCGGTCGATGCTGGCGGCGAGGGCATAGAAGTCCTTCTCGGCGATTTCGCCCGCGTCGCCCCGGCTGTAGAGCCAGCAGGTGACGCGGTTGACGGCGCCGCTGCGGCAGGTGAGCACCATTTCGTGCACGGGTGCGCCGAAGAGCACCAGGGGCGGGCTGTCGGAATAGCCGGGATAGCGCAAGTCGCTCGCCTCGCCCTCGGCCACGGGCTGGAACCAGCCGGCGGTTTCGCCCGAAAGCCAGTCGGCGCGGCCGCGGGCCCAGAACGAGGTGCCGGAGCGCAGGTAGGGATCCAGGTCCACCGGCCCGTCAGCGCGCGCGCCGGAGGCGACGGCGAGGAATAGCATGGCCAGACAAGTACGCGGTGGCATGCGGGCAGCGTAGCAAATCGGGACGCCTGCACCACGTGGTTTTGGGCCGCCGGGAGGCGCCGGGGCGCAGAGGCGAGTTTGTGAGGTGGCCCGCGACCTCCGGGCGCGGGCAGTTTGGCGAAGCACCTCCGGCACAGTCCGCGCTCGGAGATCGCGGACCACCTCCGACCGTGTGCGCAAACGTGGAGATGCGTCCGAGGCGCCGTCGCCGGCACCTGGTCACAGGCCGCGGAGCCGGTAGTAGGCGGGGGGCGTGACGGGCAGATTCGTGGCGCTGGTGGTGGTCTGCGGCGGGCCCAGCGGCTGCCAGGTCCCGCTCACGAGCGACGTGCTGGACTCGAGCTGGTAATGCCCGTTGCCCCCCTCCCACGCGACGGCTGCCAGGCCGCCCGTGGACTGAAGCGCCGTCACGCGCAGCGCGCTGAAAGGATTGCGCGCCAGTACCAGCGTGGCATCCGATCGGCCATAGGCGAAACAGGTGCCGTCGGGCGAGAAGCAGGGCCACGCGCCTGACCACGACGGGTTGGCCTCCTGCGCATAGACGCGTGCCGGGAGTGCATCGTGCCAGCGCCAGAAGCAAAGGCTGCCGTCATAAGATTTGGCGATCACGTAGAGACCATCGGGCGTGAACGCGAGGGAGTTG
Organism: Lentisphaerota bacterium; assembly: GCA_021413965.1. Lineage (GTDB taxonomy): Bacteria > Verrucomicrobiota > Kiritimatiellia > UBA8416 > JAIOPI01 > JAIOPI01. The sequence goes on from JAIOPI010000039.1 coordinate 21,257, forward strand.
GGCTCAAGGGTCGCGCCGCTTGGCAGGCTTTGTTGCCGCGTGGTGTCACTCAGGCTCCAAATCTCCACGTTCTTTTCCGCCCACCGCTGGGTGGCGAGATGCCGTCCATTCCCCGCAAAAACGGCCGAGGGCATGTTGCTGGCGGGGATGGCGCCCATGAGCGCGCCGTCGGAAGTCTGACGCAAATCAGTCGCATAGCCGCTGACGTACGTGCCCACGGCGACGAGGCTGGCGTCCGGGGATAGTGCCGCGCTGTACACATTGTTCGGCCGGACGCCGATGGTCTGCAGCAGCGCGCCGTCAGCCATGCGCCACCAGCGGATGGATTCATCCGCGCCCACGGAAACCAGTTGGGCGTCGCCGGAAAAACCGAGCGCCAGAATGGTCTCCGTGTGCCCGGTCAACGACCACAGCAGCGCGCCATCCGTGAGGCGCCAGACGCTGATAATGTTGTTGCGGCTGGCCCCGGCCAACAACGTGCCATTGGCGGAAATCGCGAGCGGTTGGCCACAGTTGGCGGCCGTGAGGAGCAGGGCATGGTCCTGCACCTGCCAGACTTTGGTGTTGCCGTCCGCGGTCGCACAGGCCAGCAGGCGGTTGTCGGGCGAAAAGGAGAGGCCCGTGGGCGACGTGCTGTTCTCCGTGAATTGGCGCAGCATGAAGTCGCCGGTCGCGGGCCACAGCTTGACCGTCGATCCTTTGTCCCCGGAGGCCATGAAGGTGCCTTGGCCTGAGAGGGCCAAGGCGCGCACGCGTTCGCCGTTGAGTGTGGTTTGGAGCAGGGCGCCCGTGGCCGCATTCCAGTGCTTGATCGTGCTGTCCCAGCTTCCGGAAACCACCGTTGAACCGTCGGGGGTGAAGGCGACGGTCCGGACGGAGTCCGTGTGCCCCGTCAAGGTGCGGAGGAGCGCGCCGTCGCCGATCCGCCACAGCGTGACGCTGTTGTTGGCCATGCCGGCGGCGAGTTGCTGCCCATCAGGCGCAAAGGCGATGGCGTGGACGGCGCTTCCGGCGGCCACGGAGCGGACGTGGGAGACGGTCCCGTTGGTGCCCACCTGCCAGAGGATGATTGTGGCATCCAAGCCGGCCGACGCCAGCCAGAGCCCATCGGGGGAAAACGTGACGGCGCGCACTTCCCGTGTGTGCCACGTCAGGACTTGGCGCGGCACCCCATTCGTTGCGTCCCAAAGGATCAGCAACGGATTTTCTTCCTGATTCCCTCCGGCTGAGGCCACGATTTTCCCATCGGGCGAAAAGGCCACCGTGCGTGCCTCGGGTTGTGAGGTCCCAAAGATGTACGCCTGCCGGCCGTCGCTCACGTTCCACATGCGAACGGAATCGTCCTTGCTGGCCGAGACGAGTTGACGGCCGTCCGGGGAGAAGGCGATGGCGCGGACGTCCTTGCCGTGCCCGACCAGTGTGCGAACCAGGTTTCCCGACGGCACCTGCCAGAGCTTGATGGTGGCGTCGTCCGCGGCGGAGGCGAGGAGGGCCCCATCCGGCGAAAAGGCGACCGCGTTGACTTCCCCCATGTGCCCGCCGCTCATCCACAGGATGTCGGGCGAGGGGTGCTGGCTGATTTCCGAATCCCAGACGAGCACGGTGGCATTGGTGGTCAGGTGTCCCGGCGCGCGGGCCGTGAAGGTGACCGGCTGGGGGCCGTCCGGGATGCCATCGGGAACGCCGGATACCTGAAACACGGCGGTGGTGGCGCCGGCGGAAATGACCGTGTTGCTGACGACGAGCAATTCGGTGACGTCGGATGAGGACAGGGTGACGGTGAGGTCAACAGACAGTGGCTCGGCGATGATCGCGACTCCTTCGAAGGCGTAGCCTTCGAGGGAAACGGAGGGCAGGGAGAGGCGCAACAGGGCTGGTGGCGCCGGGCTGGCGGTGGGTGCTGAGCAAAGCAGGGCCGCGATCACCACGCACGCCATACCGGCCGGAGTGTGTCGACCCCTGTGCACGATAGTCGGAAACCTAACACGACTGCATGCCATCGCCAAGAGCGGATTCAACGCCGGGCGCAAGGCCGCTCCGTCGGGGGCTATTTGCAGGAGGGGGTTTCACCACGGAGACACGGTGGCACGGAGCAGCAGGTCCGGTACATGCGCTCTTTCGACCAGACCGTTGCGCGAGTTTTGCGCAGGGCCTCAAGGTGACTCATCATCACAGGGTGCATCGCAGGCCCCGCACAAAACTCGCGCAACCGCCTTGCGCCCGCCTGCGCCGCGGCCCTCCATGCACGCGTGAGCCGATGCACGGTGCCTGAGACGAGGATCAGGGCCGAGCCTGCGCGCTTGCGCACGGGCGGGCAAGCTGCTTTGATCGATGGGAAGACGATTATCATCATGAGGGAGGACGGGTATGGCCAAGTTCGAGGGATCGTGTCAGTGCGGTGCAGTCACGTACGCGAGCGACGGCGAGCCGATTTTTGTCGGGGCGTGCCACTGCACGAATTGCCAGAAGTGGACGGGCAGCGCGTTTTCGATGATGGTGGCGGTGCCCAAGCCGAGCTTCACCGTTCGCGGCGGTCGGCTTGCCACGCACCACGACGTGGGCGACAGCGGCAAGGCCACGCACCGCCACTTCTGCGCCGCGTGCGGCTGCACGATTTATGACGAGGTCGACGTCAACCCGAGCATGGTAATGATTCCGGTCGGTACGCTGGCGAATCCCGACGCCGTGAAGCCGCAGCTGCATGTCTACTGGAAGCACCACGCGTCCTGGGTGGACGGGCTTCTCGCCCTGCCGAAGTTCGACGCGCTGCCGCCGCATTGAGGTGAGGCGCCCTAGAGTGCGCCTCACCTGGGCGCAAGGGATGGTTCTGAGGCGGGCGGATGGCCTGACGACACCTGACAATCGCATCCATGACAGAGCCGGATCGCTTCAGGAGAACACTTATGCACGTTCTGATCATCGGCGGCACGGGGTTGATTTCGACGGGCATTGTGACGCACCTGCTGGCGCGCGGAGCCGGCGTGACGATGTTCAACCGGGGACAACGGCCCGGTGCCATTCCGGCGGGCGTCGAGGTCCTGCATGGCGACCGCAACGACGTCGCCGCCCTGCAGCGTGCGTGCGGATCGCGCCGCTGGGACGCCGTGATCGACATGATCGGCTTCACGCCCGCGCAGGCGCAGGCCGACATCGACGTGTTTGGCGGGCGCTGCGAGCAGTTCATCTTCTGCTCGACCGTCTGTTCGTATGGCGTCAAGGTGCCGCCGCACGTGTTCGTCGACGAGTCTTTTCCACAGGAACCGATCAGCACCTACGGGAAGAACAAGCTGCTCTGCGAACAATTGTTCCTGCGCGCGCATGCGGAGCAGAAGTTTCAGGTCACGATTATCCGTCCGAGCCACACCTACGGCCCGGGCAGCCCGCTCATTGACAATCTCGAACCGGCGCCGGTGGCCTGGGATCGCATCGAGCGGGGGCTGCCCGTGGTCTGCGCCGGCGATGGGCTGGGGTTGTGGGTGTCGACCCATCGCGACGATGTGGGCAAGCTCTTTGCGTATGCGGCGCTCAATCCTGTGACCTATGGCCAGTGCTACAACGCCACCCGCGACCAGCATCTGACGTGGACGTCGTATTACCAGGCGGTCGCGTCTGCTTTGGGAAAGCCGTTGGAACTGCGCTATCTGCCGGCGCCGCGGATCTGGTCGCGAGATCCGGCGCGGTTCGGGCTGCTGCGCGAGATCACGGGGTTTCATGGCGCCTACGACTCCCGCAAGGCGCGGCGCGACGTGCCCCAGTTCGCGTGCGACATTGATTTCGCCGCGGGCGCGGCGCAGACGCTGGCGGATTCACGCCGCCGCAACGCCTGGAAGCCCAGCGCCGACGACAAGGTCTATGAGCAACTCGTGGCCGACGCGCAAGGCTGAGGCTTGGCGCCGGGGATGGCGACCTCCCGGGCGTACCGGGCATGCACGCCGTCCGCTTCAAACTCATGATGGACGATGACCGGCAGGAATGCGGGGCGCGTTGGCTCAGAACGCGCGGCCGTACGGCGGGGGCGGGGCGGGTTTGGTGTGCAACCTGGGCGCGGCATGCAGGGGCCAGTAGGGATCGCGCAGAAATTCGCGCGCCATGCTGACGACATCCGCCTGGCCGGTGGCCAGGATGGTTTCGGCCTGTTCCGGGGATGTGATCATGCCCACCGCGCCCGTCAGGATCCCCGTCTCGCGGCGGATGCGTTCGGCAAAGGCCGTCTGATAGCCGGGACCGACGGGAACCTTGGCGGTGGGCGAGGTGCCGCCGGACGAGCAGTCGATGAGGTCCACGCCGTCCGCCTTGAGCAGCCGGGCCAGTTGTATGGACTGTTCCAGATCCCAGGCGTCGCCCGCCACCCAGTCGGTAGCGGAGATGCGGACGAAGAGCGGCAGGGATTCCGGCCAGACCTGGCGCACGGCGGCGACGACGTCGCGCACCAGCCGCGTGCGGTTTTCAAAGCTGCCACCATAGAGGTCGGTACGGGTGTTGCTCAGGGGGGAGAGAAACTCGTGCAGCAGGTAGCCGTGGGCCGCATGGATCTCCGCCACCTTGAAGCCGGCGTCGAGCGCGCGACGGGCGGCCTGCACAAAGGCGTCTGTCACCTCGCGAATTTGGTCGGCCGTCATGGCTTCGGGGATGGGAGCGCTCGCGTCAAACGGGATCGCGCTGGGCGCCAGCAGGGGGCGCCAGCCGCCCTGGTCGGGGGTGAGCGCGGCGTTGCCGTCCCACGGACGCGCGGTGGACGCCTTGCGCCCGGCGTGTGCCAACTGGATGCCGGCGACGCTGCCTTGCTCGTGGATGAAGGTTGTGATCCGGCGCAGCATGTCGATATGGGCGTCCTGCCAGATGCCCAGGTCCTGGGGGCTGATGCGCCCGCGCGCTTCCACGGCGGTGGCTTCGGTGAAGACCAGTCCGGCGCCGCCGACGGCGCGGCTGCCCAGGTGCACGAGGTGCCAGTCGCTGGCGAAGCCATCCGCGCTCGAATACTGGCACATGGGCGAGACGACAATCCGGTTGCGCAAGGCGACACCGCGCATGGAGAGTGGTTGAAAGAGCATGAGATCCTTGAATTGAACCGGGTGGGCGTTATGTCTTACTCAGGCGCCGTCCGACGGCTCTCCAATCTGCGCGTCAGGCGCGCAAATTGGCGGAGAGGGAGGGATTCGAACCCTCGGTACTACCGGACACTCCGAATATGCGAGTGTCCTAATGATTGTGACACATGCAACTGCCATTGACGGGGGTAAACGTATAGACTATTGTTATGACTGTTGCGACAAAAGGGAGGCGGTTATGGCATCCGTACATCGCATGCGGCGTTCGCCGTTTTGGTATTGCGCGTTCACACTGCCGGACGGGCGCCGGACCCTGAAGTCCACCGGCACGACCGAAAAGCGGAAAGCCGTGTCCATGTGCTTGGAGTTTGAGCACGCTTCCAGAGTTGGACGCGAGGGGCGGCTGACTGAGCATCGGGCGCGGGAAACCATCGCGCATATTTTTTCCATCGCCAATCAGGACAAACTGCCTTGCGCCACGGTCGCCGACTTCCTCAAGACCTGGCTGCAGAAAAAGCGTCTGGAAGTCGCCGAATCCTCACACGCGGAATACAGCACGGTTGCCGCGGCCGTGCTTGAACACCTGGCGGACAAGGCCGACAAGCCCCTCGACGCCATCAACCGGCGGGACGCGGCCCGCTTCAGGGATGCGCTATCGGCGCGGGTCAGCGGTTCCACGGTCAACAAATACCTCAAAATCTGCCGAATCATTTGGGGTGATGCGGTGAAGGACTCCATCTGCCGGGAGAACATATTCAAGCGGACCGATATGGTCAAGGCGCACAAGTCGAGGCGGCGGGCTTTCACCCTGACCGAATTGGGGCAAATCCTTGATGCCTGCGACGCGGAATGGCGCGGCATGGTTATCGCGGGACTCTACACCGGCCAGCGCCTGGGCGATGTGGCGACGCTGACATGGCGTCAGATCGACATGGTGAACGGGACGATTCACTTTTCGACGCACAAGACGGATAAGGCGGTGAACATCCCCATCGCCGCGCCGCTCATGCGGTATCTCATGGACCGGCCATCCGCTGACACCCCCGACACCCCGCTGTTTGAACGCCTCGCCAGTCTGCCCAGTAACACTCTGGCTCGACAATTCTCTGAGATACTGATGCACGCGAATCTCATCGCCGCGCGCACGCACGCGGGACGGGGCATCGGGCGCGACACCAAGCGCGCCGGCGGCGGGCTGAGCTATCATTGCTTGAGGCACACGGCGACGAGCTTGCTCAAGAATGCAGGGGTGTCTGACGTGGTGGCGAGGGAAATCATCGGCCATGACTCTGAGGCCATTTCCCGGGCGTACACCCACATCGAACAAGACACACTTCGCAATGCGGTCAACCTGCTGCCGGACGTAACCGCAAACAATTGACGGAAATCTGGTCCAGGCCGCAACGAGACCGGCCGAAGGGAAGCCATGAAGAAACTCAGCGCCGATGAAATCATAAAGATCCCGCCCGCTGAACTGATCGCGCGCCTCAAGATCGCCACCGACCTGCGCTATGACCAGGCCATTGAGCGGGCTGCGCTTCAGAATTCGGCTCCCATGGCAATAGACGTTGATAGCGATAGCGAGCGCGACCGTCTCCGGAAGCTGGATGAACTGATCCCGGTCAAACGGCGACGAGCCATTTGTGAGTTTATCGAAGAATCGTACAGGCAACTGCTGACGGCCGCCAAGGAAGGACCTCTCCGGGATAAGGCGCGGACCGCACTCGCCCAGCAATGTGACGAGCACCTACGGTGGGCAAGGAACAACATTGCGGCGGTCGGGCTGAGTTGCGCGGAGGAGGTCCCGCTGTTCAACCGGATCGAAGCGCTGGCGCTCCAACACCAGGCAGCGCTGCGCGACATCGACAAGACGACGGACCCCGTCGCGGACAGGACCGTGCCCGCCCCCGCGAAGAAGAGAGGCACCAAACGTGGCCGTCCCCGACTGGATCGAACCGAGGTCAAACGAGTCTCGGCGGCGATCAAAGCGGCGCGGGTTGAAGGTCTCCGCGGCCACCTTCAGCGGGCCGCTGACGAACTGAGGATGCCCGTGGACCGGGTCCGACGGATTCACGACGCCGAACGCACGCGATTGTCCAGACTACCCTCGACCACCCAAAAACGGACATAACCGGTCAACCCCCCGCCGGTTTAATCCGTCCAGATACTGTCACCCGCGTTCCGGCCCGTCATCGCGCGGCGGGAATGCCTACGGGGCGATACACGGACATAATCAGCCGAATAAGTCCGCCCGCGTAAATCTGGATCATCTCCCCCATGCGCACAAACCAGCGCACGAAAGGGGAGACAGATGCAGACGAACATGAATCCAAGCACGCACCCGGCGGTCACATCAAGTGAATGGATGAGACTCCCGTCCCGCGGTCAGGACCCGATCTTTGGGCTGTCGCGCCCCTGGTACTACGCCGCCATCAAGTCCGGCGCCATTCGATCCTCGTGCCTGCGACGCCCCGGCGCGTTGACCGGCGTGCGGCTGGTAAGCGTGGCGAGTGTCCGCGAATACATCGAAGCGCACGTCGAAAACACGCGCAAGGTGTCGCCGTGAGCTCAGAGGAACGCGAGGCCCGCAAGGCCGCAGAAGCTGCAATCGTCGCCTTGATGAGCGAGGCCGAACCACTCTTGCGTGCGGGCACACCCATCGCAGACGTTCGTGAACTGCTGCTGTCTTGTGGCCATGCCCCCGCGCACGTCGAGGCGGCGCTGGAGGCCCTTACAGATCCTGTTACGGGCAGGATCCACCTCGGCCCGGATGGCCGCCGCATTATCACCGACCCACCTGCCGCTGAAGCGGATTTCGGCCCTCTCGTGCCGCTTGACGAGATTGGCAATCTACCGCCGTTTCCGGTCGAGGTCTTGCCCGTCGCCTTCCGGCACTATGTCGAAGAGGTAGCCGCCAGCCGCCAAGTCGCCCCCGATCTGCCGGCCGTCCTGGCACTGTCTGCGGCTGCCATAGCATGCGCACGCCGGTACAAGGTGGAGATCGGCCTCACCCACAGCGAACCCGCGAATCTGTACACGCTGACGCTGTTGGAACCCGGCGAGCGCAAGAGTGCGGTCTTTCGTGATATGCTCGCCCCCGTCGACGAGTGCGAGCGAATGCTGCGCGAAGCCGCTGCACCGGAAATCTGCCGCGCCGAGGAGCGGCGGAAATGCGAGGAAGTCCGGCTTGCCGAACTGCGCAAGCGCGCCGGACGTGAGGACAACCCCGACCGCCGAGCCGAACTCCTGACCGAAGCCGAGGATCTGGCCGCCGCCTTGACGAGGATTCCCACCGCGCCGCGGTTACTCACCGGCGACTGCACCCCCGAACGCCTGGTTTCATTGATGGCGGAGAATGGTGGCCGGATCGCGCAGGCCGATGCGGAGGGCGGAACGTTCTTCAACCTGATTGGCGGTCAGTACACCAAGAACGGTGCGGGCAATTTTGAAGTGTACCTACGAGCCCACCCCGGTGACGCGATACGCGTCGACCGCACCACGAGGCCCGGCGAGTGCATCACCGAACCGGCGCTGACTCTGATGCTCACGGGGCAACCCGACCTGCTGCGTAATGTGCCCGATCGTGAACGGCTGCGAGGGCGCGGTCTGCTGGCCCGCTTTCTGTTTGCGCTGCCCGCTGGCAATGTCGGCGCGCGCACCTACCAGAACCGCGAGATTGCCCCAACCGCAAAAGCGGACTATGGGCGCGCTGTGGCGGCGTTGCTGGCCGTGCCCGACCCAGCGACCCCACAGAACCCTACCGCATACCACCCCCTGCAAATTAAAGGCGAAGCCCTGGACGTATGGGCCACATTCGCGGACGAAACCGAACGCAACATGGGGCCGGATGGAGTCCTCGCCCACGCTCGCGACTGGGGTGCTAAACTGGCGGGCGCTGTGGCGCGTATCGCCGGGCTTTTGCACGTGATGGCGGACGCCACCGAACCCAACATCCCGCCGGCAACGGTGGCGGCAGCCTGGGCGGTGGGGCAGTATTTCCAATCGCACGCCCTGGGCGCGTTCGCGCTGATGGAGGCAGACCCACGCCTTGTCCTCGCACGGCGCGTTCTGGGATGGATTCGACGCCATCACAAGCTCACGTTCAAGCTGTCAGAATTGTTTAACGCACGAGTCGGCGGCGCCACCGTGACCATGGCTGACGACCTGGCGCCCGGCGTTCTGGTTCTGATCGACCGTGGTTACTGCCGCCCTCTTCCCGCTCAGGCCATCGCCAGACGCGGCCGCAAGCCCTCGCCAGCTTTCGCCGTCAATCCTGCCGTGCACGAGGCGAAACTATGAACACCACGGGGAATATATCCTATTTATCCGACTGCTTATGAGAGGTGTCAAAAAGATGAATTCTCTCTCTCCTCTCCAGTTATATAGGGAATACCAACGAGGGTGGCAGTCGGATAAATTGGATGAATTGCCACGACTGCCCGCGGTGGATGTCCACCCGGCGCCGTCCTTGCCACCGTCTGACGAGCGCCAGCGCTGGGGGCTGTGGCCGGTTCGCCCAATTGAACCAGCGCGCACCGCGCCCTGCCTCACGGCCCCCCATGAGAAGCTGCTGAGCGAGCACGTCGCCCGCCAAGGTACCAACGTCGCCAAATGGATTGACGAGCAGGCCCACCGCTATCGTGCCGCCTGCGTTGTGTGGCCGGACCGTCTGTGCCGCATGGCAGCCACCATCGACTGCATCCTGTGGCAACGTGAGCCGCACGCGCAGACGGTAGACCGATCCGGGCAGATTGCCGAGTTGGTTGAAATGCTGTCCGACGTCGAGGCATTCGCCTGCGACCTGACCGCTGAGGCCGCGTCAGTCGTTCGAGCGACCGAATGAAGAGCAGACAGATCGGATATCGGTCTTCTTCCCCGGCGGCCCAACTAACTGGGCGGGTGGGTGGGACCCGGCTTCGCCACGGCGACTACGCCGGGGCGAGCCACGGCCGCCGGCAGCCAGAAAAGCTCGAACGCGGCGCGCTCGGCGTCGGCCAAGGCGCGGTGGGCGCCGACCAGGTCGGCGCGGATGCGGCGGTGGGAATATCCAGGGCGGTGACGCGCTCGCGGACGGCGTCGGCGCGGTCGCCGTGGCGGAGGGCCTGGGCGTAGAGGGAGATCCGATCGCCGGAGACTACAGCCGCGGGGCTGTGCGCTTTCCTGGGGTGCCCGCTGGACGAGGCGCGCATGGCTGCCGTTGTAGATCCAGCTTTGTATAGAAACAGGGGGTGACGAACGGCAACGGCTCGGGTGCGGTTATTGCGTTTATCCCCCGCGCCACGGAACGGAGACAACCCTCAAACCCCAACGAAACCAGCCACTCCACCGCAATCAGGGGGCACAATTTGTCCCCCCTGACGGTCGACCCTCGGCGGCTGCGCCGCCTCAGGGAAAGCCCCGCGCCGCCGTCTCTCACAATTTTCCCGCGCCGGCTTCGGCCAAGAGCGCGGCTACGGTGCCCCACCGCCCCGTCACCGCCACCGTCGCCGAGACGAACACCACCCCCGACCTGGCCGAGAAACGTCACAAGCGCGCCATGGCGAAGTACCCGGCGCTCAAAGCGCTCTTCCCGGCCAAGGTTTCGAAGCAAGCGCGGCGTCGCCCACGGAAGCCCGCGAACCCTTGACACCATCACCGCCGAGGCGTATCCACATCATAGGGACGCTGACGGAGCCCAACAATCGCACCTACTTTGAACCCACGCGGATGCGGCTTCATGGCCGGTCATTCGGGGTGTTTGACGATGGTAGGAACGAAACTGAAGGATTACAAATGATGCGCACACGAAAATCATTGATCACACTTGCAACCCTATCCGTGCTTGCATTGCCTTTGACCTCAGGAATAGCTGTCAACGGAAGTGCTCAGCCTAATCCCTCACCCGCAACCACGCCTCGGGAATATTATGTGTCAGGGGTTCCGCCCACCAATGAACTCATTCTCAAGACATTGTTCGGATTTGTTCCGAAGCAAAGTCTCGTCGTCCTCGGAAAGCAGAAGATCTCCGAATCTCAATTTGCCGTGTTCTACTACGTTGAAAAGGTGAACACCATCATTGAAGGACGCCTGATTCACCTCGACACTGATCTGTGGTTAGCAACGTACCAAGACATGTTTCGTGTGATTGTCAAATAGGTGCCTGCATTCACAGCACCGACTGACCGCCCAAGAATGCGGTTCACGTACGGCGGTCCGCGGCTTGGTGGCTGCGAATATAGGCAGCCACTACGCCGCGCCACGGCTCCGGACGTGCCGTTTCCGCGTCGCGTGGGTGCACGCTGCGCGCGCCTCTCAACTATGGCGGACCGTGGTGCCTGGAGGCCCAAGCCGCCTGGCCGGCCCCCGTGTATGTCACAGCGTTGCGCCCCACGGATGGACACAGGCGGCCGCCGTCTGTGCCGGATGGCTGACGCGTCAGGTTACAAGTAATTGTAACCTGAACCACCAAACCCCCAACAAAAGCGCACATCTGGGCATCGCCAGGTTGTAAGTACTTACAACCTGACCCCGACCTTCGGCGGCTACGCCGCCTCAGGGAAAGCCCCGCGCCTCGCGCGTCACATCCTCGCCGCTGCCCCGCTCGCGCCACGCCTGGGGCGCCCGCCTATCACAGCTCGCCACCCGTTGACCAAGCCCATGCCCACAGCCA
>JAIOPI010000001.1 GCA_021413965.1 Lentisphaerota bacterium
AATATTATTATGACAGATTCCACCGCCCCGTCAAGCCCAAGAGCAAATGCGAATCTGCTCGCAGGGGGCCGGGCCCGGCCGGTCCTCTGCCCCACCGGGTCAAATCAGCGGAAGATTACCCCCGATTGCGGAATCGCTGGGGAGATGGAACGAGAGCGAGCCCACGGCCTCTTTGGCGGGCGCTACGTTGTCGATCGCATACGGATTAAAGGGATATTCTGGCCAGTGGAAAGTTGTCGCCGCGGGCAGTTCAACCTGCAGGCGGCCGATTGTGAGCGCCCAGGGCGGCACGGGGGCCGGCGGCCGCTCGATCCAGACCACATTCTTCTTCGCCGCCAACGTCTCCGGCGGCGTGTCCGTCAGGCTCGATGCTGCCTGCCGGTCCAGGAGATAGGGGAGCGTGACGTTGGCGGTGACCCCCACCTCCCCGGCTGCCTCCGGCCAGTCGGCCCGCCAGCGCGCCACCACAGCGCCGTCCGGCAACACCCGCACGCCCAGCGTACACCGGACCGGGCCGAAGGCCAGGTGGAGGACATCCTCGCCGTCAACGTCTTCCTCCACGTGTGCTGCATCCGGAGCGAAGTGAACTGCGCCGCCGACGACCACCGAGAAGGTCTGGAATGCCGGCTGAAGACGCGAACTGCCCCCTCCCACCACCAGGCCCAGTGTGGCATGCCAGAGACTGAATCGCTGGCCGAGGTCGTTCTGCCAGCGGTGATGCAGGAAGCGCTGGCGTTCCGCGGCGGGCACGCCCAGCCCGCTCAGGCACCAGAACCAGTCGCCAGAGCGGCGGGTCAGGGCTCGACCGCCAAGGGCCGCGGCGGTGTCCGGCCGATCCGCAGGCAGGCTGGCGTCCGGCAGAATCGGCCAATGATCAAGAAGATAGGCGAGATGGCCGTTCACCGCGCCGGGCACCCACGTGGCGAGGTGACGTTCGATGATCCGTTCCACCAGCTCGCGCCCGGCCGGGAAGGGCAGGAAGGCGAGTCCGCCGATGACCGGGGGCGTTTGGTGATGGCGTACGCGGCTATCAATCGTCTCGACGCCTGTGCCGTCGGGATAGGTGAATCGCCGATGGAACGCCAGCCCGCGCTCCAAGTGTGGCCGCACCCACGCCGCACGGGTGGCGGCGTAGTAGAGCCCCAGGGCCTGGAGGTAGACGAAGTTGTACCCCACCGTCGGGCAACCCCCTTCCGGCCAGTAGCCGTCCTCGGTCTGTAGCGCGGCGATCCGGCGCAGAAACGCTTCACCAGCCGGCGCGAGGGCGTCCAGCCCCATCAGGCACGCACCACGCACCAGGATCGCTGCGCTGTAGGCCTGGATGTTGTGCAGACGCCCGTTGCCCGAGATCTCCTCCGCCACGGCGCCCATCCAGCGCGCGAACCCCTCCTGCCAGCGGCTTCGGACTCCGGCATCGAGATCCTCCCCCAGCAGCCGCCAAGCTTCAAGCCACGGCCCGACGTGCCACGGCAGCACGGAGTCTCCCCAGGCGCTGCCGTCGGCTTTGAAAAACAGAAAGTAGCCGTGCGGATTCTGTAGTGCCGCGATGGCGTCGCCCATCCCGCGAGCCGTTGCAAGCACCTCGGCGCGTCCCTGCCAGACAGTTCCGGGCTGGCGGTACAGAAGGGCGAAAGCGTAGATCGGGTGCTGGTCGGAGAGAGAGAAACCGCCCTCGGCGTTGAGCAGGCGGCCGCTCGTGCGATCGATCCGCGCCAGCAACTCCGGCACGTCGGAAGCCACGCGCGAGAGCAACTTGCCCTCCGCGCCCGGCGTGTCTGTCCTGTGTGCATCCATGTCTTGCTCGCCTTCCAGCTAATTCGCGAGGATCATCCCGCCGTTCCCGTCAAACCGCGAGCCGCACATATGCGAGCCGAGGCGGTAGAGCGTGCCATCGGCCAGCCGGCGCCAGGGCATCGTTGCCGAGCCCTTCGTGCGGATGAACTCCAGACGCAGGGTGTAGCTCTCAGGCGCTTCCAGCTTCGCGTAGCTCCAGCCGAACCGCGTGTTCCAGCGCAACGGCTCGAAGCGCTCGAAAACATCCTGCTCCGGCGTCGCGCCCGGCCGGATCACCAGCGCCGTCGGCGCGTATTTCACGCCGTAAAAGTCCAGCAGCTTGCGGTGCGCCGGCTTGTCCATGTCGAGCCGGATCTCAACGAACCGCTGAGCCAGGAAGGCCTGTACCTCCGGCGCCTTCAGCATGCTCTGGAAGTTCCAGGAGGTGACGGACTTGCCCGAGAGCACGTTGCAGAGCAGGAGCTTGTTCTCCGCCTTTGCGCGCATCCGCGCCTTTTCGATGTCCGGATCCTTCTCTTCGATGGCTGGCGCGGCCGCGGGTTTGAACCCCTTCTCCAGCACCAGCACCAGGCGCGGCCGCCGGGCCGGGAAGCATGGGTTGTCAGACGAGACCATGTTGACGTCGAGCGCATAGTCGGGCTTCTGCGGGTTGGCCAATTCCATCATCACCCCCTGATTGGCCACGTCGCCGCTCACCCACTTCTGGACCGTGGCAGTCAGATCAAGCCCGTCCCAGCCGGCCGCCGCAAAGGCGATCTTCCCAACCGGCTCCTGCACCCGGTCGCTGTCGCCCAGCGCGAACGGTTTCTCCCACTTCAGCTCTTGGCCGATGGGGAACGGCATCTGGTTGTAATAGGCAGCGAAGGCATCCTGGTGTGCCCCGAACGCCACCTGCGCGGT
>JAIOPI010000002.1 GCA_021413965.1 Lentisphaerota bacterium
CCTTGATCCGTGCCAAATACTCGCGCTTCGACTGGTTGACCATACGTGAATGTCCCCTTTGCTTCGGTAACATCCATTATGGCGCAACCACTCATCCGACCCCTCCCGCTTCGGTAACATCTAATGTGGCGCAATTCGCCCCATCTGATTTCCCTGTCGCCCCGTCGCCGCGCGGATATATACTCGCTGCGTCGGAATGGCGCATGCCGCCTTGGCGCCGAGTCGAAGCCCATCGCGCCACCGCCCGTACCCACCCGTTCTGGGTGTGCGCGGCGCATCCGAGCGAGGGGGAACGTGGCCATGAACGTCCTGCTCATCTACCCGGAATTTCCGGACACCTTCTGGAGTTTCAAGCACGCCCTCGAATTCATCCATAAGCGCGCCGCCCTGCCGCCGTTGGGCCTGATCACCGTCGCCGCCCTGCTGCCGCCCGACTGGACGCTCCGCCTCGTGGACGTCAATGTCCGCCGCTTGACCCCCGCCGATCTGATGTGGGCCGATTGCGCGTTTCTCAGCGCCATGGTGGTGCAGCGCGACTCCGCCCGCGACCTGATCGGCCGCTGCCGTGCCGCGGGCCTGCGCGTCGTCGCCGGCGGCCCGCTCTTCCAGAGCGAGCACGGACAGTTCCCCGAGGTCGATCATTTCGTCCTGAACGAGGCCGAACTCACCCTGCCCCCGTTCCTCGCTGACCTTGCCGCCGGCCACCCCCGCCGCCTCTACGCATCCGGCACGTTCGCCGACCTGCACACGACCCCCTGCCCCCGCTGGGACCTGCTCCCATTCAGGCGCTACGCGAGCATGTGCATCCAGTTCTCCCGCGGCTGCCCCTTCAACTGCGATTTCTGCAATGTCACGGCCCTGCTCGGGCACCGCGTACGCATCAAGTCCGCCGCGCAGATCATCGCCGAACTCGACGCCCTCTACGCCCGCGGCTGGCGCGACGAAGTCTTCTTCGTCGATGACAACTTCATCGGCAACAAGCGCTTCCTCAAAACCGAGCTCCTGCCCGCCCTCATCGCCTGGCGAGAAGGCAAAAGCAATGGGGTCGTGTTCTATACGGAGGCATCCATCAACCTCGCCGATGACCCGGACCTGATGGCCCACATGGTCCGCGCCGGCTTCCACAAAGTCTTCGTCGGCATCGAAACCCCCGATAACGATTGCCTGGTCGAGTGCAGCAAGTCGCAGAACAAGAACCGCGATCTCGTCGCGGACATCAAGCGCATGCAGCGCGCCGGGCTTCAGGTTCAGGGCGGATTCATCGTGGGGTTCGACCACGATCAGCCCTCCATCTTCCAGCGCCAGATCGACTTCATCCAGAAAAGCGGCATCGTCACGGCCATGGTGGGGCTGCTGCAGGCCCCCGCGGGCACGCGGCTGCACGCCCGCCTGCTCACCGAAGGCCGGCTGCGGGGTGATTCGTCGGGCGACAACGTCGACGGCTCCACCAACATCATCCCGGCCATGAATATCGACACGCTGCGGGAAGGCTACCAGCGCATCCTGCGCCACATCTACGCGCCCCGCCCCTACTATCAGCGCATCCGCACGTTCCTGCGGGAGTACCAGGCCCCCGCCATCCGCCCGCCCCTGCAGTGGCGGAGCGTCATGGCCCTCGCCCGGTCGTGGTTCCGGATCGGGGTGCTCGGGCGCGAGCGCTGGCACTACTGGTGGCTGCTGCTGTGGACCCAGTGCCGCCACCCCCGCCTCCTGCCGGAAGCCATCACCCTTGCCATCTACGGCTATCACTTCCGCAAGGTCTGCGAACGCTGCGGGCGCTGAGCGCTTCTGAGGCGGATCCGCCAGCCTGCCGGTTTCACCGCCCCCTGTGCCGTCCGAGGTGGGACCAGGCGTGCCGCCGAGCCTCGCGCCCCTTTCCCCCTTGACGGCGGGTCGCATTTATTATTGAGTGAGTACTCACTTATTTTCAGGACGAAGGGCAGGCCGACGTGCCGCGACCGGTATCCATCTGCGACAACGCCATTCTCGACGCCGCGCGCAAGATCTTCCTCAAGCGCGGGTTCAGCGCCACGACCGCGCAGATCGCCCGCGCCGCCCGCGTGTCGGAAGGGTCACTGTTCAAGCACTTCCGCAGCAAGCGGGACCTCTTTATCGCCGCCATGGAGGTCGAGACCCAGGCCCAGGTCTGGCGCGACCGGCTGGTCCAGGCGGCCGGCGTCGACGACATCCAGGCCACCCTGGAATTCGTCGGCGACCGCCTGCTGAAGCGGCTGCAAATCATCCTGCCCCGCATGATGATGGTGAGCGCCACCGGGGTCACCATTGTGGGCGCCGGGCGCAGCGGCTCGCCGCCGCCCCCCCTGGAACACATGCGACTCGTCGCGCGTTACTTCCGCGCCGAGATCAAGGCCGGCCGGCTGGTCATGGATCAGCCTGAAGCCCAGGCCCACGCCTTCATCGGCGCCCTGTCGCATTACGTGACCTGCGAAAACCTCTTCGGCTTCCACCCCGCCTCGCCCCGTACCTACGTGCGCACCGTGGTGGGCACCATCCTGCGCGCCACCCAAACGGACGCGGGCGGAGACCGCGGCAAGCCGGCGCGCCGACGGACACCCTCGTCCAGCAAGGAAACACGACCATGAACCACCGCCGCGCACTCACCGCCCTTGTGCTGACGTCCCTGCTGACGGGATGCGTCTCGCCGACGATCCCGCCCGACGCCCAGACGACCTGGACGCCGCCCCACGACGCGCAACAGCCGGATACCGACTGGCAGGCGCTGCGGGCCCGCCAGGTCGACACCTCCCACCCCCTGACACTGTCCGAGCTGTTTGACATCGCGCTGCAGCACACGCCCGCCACCCGCGTGGCCTGGAATGCGGCCCGCGTGGCGGCCGCCAACGTCCAGCAGGCCCAGGGCTACCTGATGCCCACCGTCACCGCCGTCGCCGGCGCCGAACGCCAGGAGGTGTCGGCCGAGCCGGAAGGCTTCGACCAATCTTCGCTTCGCTACGGCCCCGGCCTGAAGGTGGACTATCTCGTCCTCAGCTTCGGCGGCGGACGCAAGGCAGCCGTGGAGTCCGCCCTGCAGACCGTGTATGCGACGGACTACACCTTCAACCAGTCGATCCAGAACGTCCTGCTGGCCACCGCCAGCGCCTACTACGGCGTGGTCAGCGCGGAGTCCGCCATCGCCGCCGCCGACATGAGCGTGACCAACGCCACCACGGTCCTCGAGGCCGCCACCCAGCGCCGCACCGCCGGCACCGGCACCGAACTCGAAGTCCTGCAGGCACGCACGCTGCTGAATCAGAGCCTCTTCGTCCGCGCCGACGCCGAAGGCACCTGCCAGTCCGCCCGCGCCCTGCTCGCCCAGGTTGCCGGACTGCCCGCCGGCACCAACCTGAAGGTGGCCGGCACCACCGCCGCCGTCCCGCAGGCGCTCATGCCGCCGGATCTCCAGCCCCTCATCGACGACGCGATTCAGCGCCGTCCCGACATCGCCGCGCTGCGCGCCACGCTGGCGGCCAGGAAAGCCTACGTGCGCGTGGCAGGCGCCCCGCTCTGGCCGGCGCTTTATCTCAACGGCAGCGTGAACCGGGATTACTACCACAATTATGGTCCCAAGGACCTGCAGGACGACGACTGGTCGTATGGCGCCGGGCTGAACGTCACGTGGGACCTTTTCGACGGCCGGCAAACGCTGGGCGCCAAGCGCGCCGCCCGCGCCGAAGCCGACGCGGCCCAGGCCCAACTCGAGCGCGCCGAACTGGCGGCCAGCGCGGAGGTCTGGACCCGCTTCCACGCCTATGCCACCGCCCTCGAGAAGCACACCTTCAGCGTGGCCGCGCTCGACAGCGCATCCGCCGCCTACGACCTGGCGCTCAGCAGTTACAAGGCCGGCCTCAGCAGCCTGCTCGATCTGCTGAGCGCGGAGAACCAGCAGGCCCAGGCCCGGTTCCAGCAGGTTGCCGCGCGCGAAGACGTCTTCACCGCATTGGCCGGCCTGGCCCACGCCACCGGCACGCTGGCGCAGGATACGGCCGTCGATGACGATCCGTTTGCACCCCCTACCAGGAAGGATACGCAGCCATGAATCCGTCACTCCGCTTGGCCGTCACGCTCGCCGCCGGCAGCGCGCTGGGGCTGACCCTCAGCGCCTGTGCCAAGAAGGAGGGCGGCCCGCCGCAACGGCCGCCAAGCTCCGTCCAAACCACCCCCGCCCTGTCGTTGCGTGCGCCCGTGGTGATCGCCACCTTTGGCAACACCCACGAACACCAGAGCGTGGACGTCGTCCCCCAGGTCTCCGGAACGATCGTGCAAACCCTCATCGCCGACGGTGCCGTGGTCACAAACGGGCAGCCCCTCTTCCTGATTGACCCGCGCGATTACGCGGCGCGCGTCCAGCAGGTTGAAGCCGCCGTCGCGGCGGATCGGGCCGCCGTGGAACTCAGCCGCAGCACGGTGACCCGCAATCGCCCCCTGCTGGAGAAGGCCCTGATCTCCACGGAAGCCTTCGACACCCTCACCACCCGGCAGCAGGCCGCCGAAGCCCAGCTCGCCGCGGATGAAGCCGCCCTCTCGATGGCGCAGCTGAACCTGGAGCGCTGCACCGTCACGGCCCCGTTCGCCGGCGTGTGCTCCCAGCGCTACCTCGATACCGGAGCCGTCGCCGCCGCCGGCGCGACGCGCCTGGTCAATATCCGCAGCTATGACCCGATCGATGTCGATTTCTCCGTGTCGGAACAGCATCTGCCCAGCGTGCGCGCGGCGCTCGCCCGGGGGGATGTCGCACTCACCGTGACGCCGCGCGGCGACACCAATGCCTACACCGGCAAGATTGTCTTCATGGACAACGCGATCAATCCCATGACCGGCACGATCATGCTGCGCGGCCAGGTGCCCAACCCGGACCTGAAACTGTGGTCACAGCAGTTTGTCGAAGTCGGCGTGCTGGTCGATACGCTCGCGGACGCGGTCATGGTGCCCGAGGGCGCCGTGCAGTTCGGCAAGCAGGGTCCCTACCTGTTTGTCGCCACCACCAACAACGTGGCGGACCTGCGGCCGGTGCAAACCGGCGTGCGCCATCAAAACCTGATTCAAATCCTCAGTGGCGTCGCCCCGGCCGAGCGCGTGGTGGTGCTCGGGCAATTGATGCTCTTCCCCGGCGCGCCGGTGATGGACCGGCCCGCCGGTGGCGGGGAGCCGCCCGTCGTGGACAGCAACCCCGGCCATTAACCCGTCCGGCGGGGCTTCGCGCCGGCGCGGAGCGGCCCCGGCAGGTGCGCCAAACGTCGAACAACGGAGATTCGCGTGACCTTTTCAGAAGTGTTCATCCGGCGGCCGATCATGACCACGCTCGTGACCGTGGTCATGGTCGTGTTCGGGTTGTGGGCGTACTTTCAGCTGCCCGTCAACAGCCTGCCCACGGTCGACTATCCCGTCATCCAGGTCTCCGTCACCTACCCTGGCGCGAGCCCGGCCACGATGGCCAGCGCCGTGGCTACGCCACTGGAGAACCAGTTCACCCAGATCAGCGGCCTGCAAACCATGATCTCGGACAACAAGGAAAGCGTCACGACGATCAACCTGACGTTCAGCCTCGACCGGAATATCGACCTCGTGGCCCCCGACGTGCAGGCCGCCATCACCCGCGCGCAGAACAACCTGCCCAAGGACCTGCCAAATCCACCCACGTACCAGAAGTTCAACCCGTCGGATTCGCCCATCTACTACATCATGTTGTTCTCGGACGAACTCCCCCACGGGGAGCTCTACGACTACGGCAGCCACATCATCGCGCGCAAGCTGAGCATGCTCGAGGGCGTCTCGCGCGTCCAGGTCCACGGCTCGCAGCGCGCGGTACGCGTCCAGTTCAGCCCCGAGGAACTGGCGGCCTACCAGATCGGCATCGATGAGCTCGCCCTGGCCCTGAAGGCCGGCACCGTCAACATCCCCGGCGGCAGCCTCAATGGCGCCATGCGAACCTTCACCATCGAACCCCAGGGCCAGTTGCGCACGGCCAGGGAGTACGGCGACGTGATTGTGGCCTTCCGCAATGGCGCGCCCGTGCGTGTAAAGGATGTCGCCAACTGCGTCGACAGCATCGCCAACGATCTCGTCGATATCCGCTACAACAAGCCCGGCGAGCCGGCGCGCCAGAAATGCGTCGTGATGGCCGTCTCGCGCATCAGCGGGGCCAACACCGTGGCCGTGGCGGAGCGCATCGCCAACACCCTGACAGCGGTGGCCTCGGAACTGCCGCCCTCCATCAATATCCGCACGATGTTCAACGGCGCCAACCCCATCCGCGAATCCCTCCATGACGTCGAAATCACCGTGGTGATCGCTCTCGTGCTGGTCGTGCTCGTGATGTTCTTCTTCCTCGGGCGCATCCGCGAAACTCTCATTCCCACCGTCGTGTTGCCCGTGACGCTGCTGGGCACGTTCCTGGTCATGCTGCGCGCCGATTTCAACCTGGATACGCTCTCCCTCATGGGCATCGTGCTCGCCGTGACCTTCCTGGTCGACGATGCCATCGTGGTGCTCGAGAACACCGTACGGCATATGGAGGAGGGCATGAAGCCCGTTCCGGCCGCGGTGCGCAGCATGAAGGAGATCACCTTTACCGTGATCTCCACCAGCGTGGCGCTGATCATCGTGTTCACGCCGCTGGTCTTCATGAGCGGCGCCGTCGGCCGCAATCTCCGCGAGTTCGCCCTGACCGTCATCATTGCCATCGTCATTTCAACCATCGTGGCGCTGACGCTGTCGCCCATGATGTGCGCGCGCATCATCAAACACCACACCGCTCCAAACCGCCTGCAGCGCGGCATCACGAGCGTGATCGGCGGCCTCATTCAGCAGTACGGGCGGGCCCTGCGCTGGCAGCTGAAGCACAAGTGGACGGCCGTCGTGGCCTGGCTGCTGTGCATCGCCGGCACGGCCGTGCTTTACGTGCTGTTGCCGAAAGCCTTTCTGCCCCCGGGTGACAGCAGCTTCATCATGGGTGCCATGGTGATGCCGCAGGGCGCCTCAACCGAGCAGATCCAGGCTTACCAGTCCAACGTCGCGTCCATCCTGCAGGCTGACACCAACAATATCCTGCAGCTCGGCAACGTCACCGGGTTTCAGCCTGGCGCCGATCAGAGCATGGGCTTCATCTTCATCCGGCTCAAACCGCCACGCGAACGCGCGCCGATCGACCAACTCGTCCAGCAGTACATGGGCCAGCTGTCCGTCCTGCCCGACGGGTTCTGTTTTCTCCGCCCCATGCCGGTCCTCAAGATCAGCTCCGGGGCGGAGTCCACGGCGCTCGGCAGCGACTATGCCTACCAGCTCATGGGGCTGAACCGCGAGGCCGTCTACAAGGCCGGACAACAACTGGAGCAGGAGCTGCGCCAAGTCCCCGGCATCTTCGGCGTCCAGAGCAGTGTGAAGCTCAACATGCCCAGCCTCAAACTGGAGATCGACCGCGACCGCGCCTCCGCGCTTGGCATCACCGCCACCACCATCGAGCAGGCCCTGGCCCTGGCCTTTGCCGGCGGCTATGTCACACAGTTCACGACGGACCAGGATCAGTACCAGGTCATCGCCGAGGTTGAGAAGGAGCACAAGCGCCTGCCCGACGACCTGGCCATGCTGTACCTGCGCTCCCCCGCCACCGGCGCACTCGTGCCGCTGAAATCCGTGGCCAACTGGCATGAAGGCGCCAGCGCCCAGAACGTCCCCCACGCCCAGCAAATGGAGTCCGCCACGATTTCCTTCAGCCTGGCCCCGGGCATGCCCCTCGGCATCGCCATCAAGTCGATTGAGAAGGCCGCCGACAAAGTGCTCGCCCCCGGCGTGACCGGACGGTTCACCGGCGATGCGCTCGAATTCAAACGCTCCATCGCCAGTCTCGGCATCCTCCTGCTCGTGGCGGTGTTCCTCAAGTACATCATGCTGGGGATCCTGTACGAGAGCTACATCCACCCTTTCACGATTCTCACGACGCTGCCGGTGGCCGTCGTCGGTGGGTTCCTGACGCTGCTGCTCTTCGGCAGTCAACTGTCCCTCTACGCCTACATCGGCGTGTTCGTGCTGATCGGCCTCATCACGAAGAATGGCATTCTGATGGTGGACTTTGCCGAGCAGCGCAAGGCGGAAGGCATGAACAGCTTCGATGCCATGTACGATGCCTGCCTCGTCCGCTTTCGCCCGATCCTGATGACCGGCCTTTGCGCCATTCTGGGGGCCATGCCGATTGCGCTGGGCTATGGTGCCGACGCGTCGAGCCGCATTCCGCTGGGCCTCGTGGTGGTCGGCGGCATGGTGTTTGCACAGGTCATCACCCTGTTCGTGACGCCCAGCATCTACCTCTACATGGAGCAGTTGCAGGCGCGCTACCGCAAGCCCCGCACCGATCTGGAGTAGCGGACCGCCGGGGCCTGATGGCGTGCGCCCCGCGTGCGTCAGCCCGCGGAAGCTGCCGGCGGCGCATCCGTGACGAGCTCATGCAGCCGCGAGGCCGCCGCCTCCCACTCCGCCGTGGCGCACTCCAGGGCTTCCACCACGCCGCTGACTTCGCGGTTCAGCTCCATGGCTTTGGCCGGATTCTGGTACGTCTCCGGCTTCTCCAGATCTGCTGACAGCGTCTTCTGCAGTTCCTCGAGCCGGGCGATCTCGCGCTCCATCTTGTCGACCACCCGCTGTTGCACGCGCGCTTCGCGCTGCCGTGTCTGACGCGCCTCGACAAACGCGCGCTTTTGCGCCGCCGTCTCCGCTCCGTCCAGGGCCGGCGCGCCTGCCGTTGTGGTCGCAGCCTTGGGCGCCGGTGTGGCTTTCGCCGCGGCGGACGCCGCCGCGGACGCCGCCGACGCCGCCGCGGCTGTCCGGTCCAGGTAGTACTGGTAATCGCCGGCGTACGGCGTCAGCTGGCCGTTTTCCACGTGCAGCACCTGGCGTCCCAGCCGGCGGATGAAATGGACGTCATGGCTGATGAAAATGAGCGTGCCTTCAAACGGCTCCAGCGCTTCGATCAGCGCATCGATGCTAGCCATGTCGAGGTGCGTCGTCGGCTCGTCCATGAGCAGCAAATTGGGCGGATCCAGCAGCAGCTTCACCAGCGCCAGCCGGCTCTTCTCGCCGCCGCTCAGCACCTCCACGTGCTTGAACACGTCGTCCCCGCTGAACAGGAACGAGCCGAGCACGGTCCGCACCGTCAGCTCGGGAACGCCCCGCGACGCCGACAGCGCCTCTTCCAGTACCGAGCGGCCCGGCTGCAGCATCTCGATGCGATACTGCGCATAATAGCCCACGCGCACATTGAGCCCCAGCTCCCGCTTGCCCGACTGGACGGGCAGCACGCCACCCAGCAGCTTCAACAGCGTCGACTTGCCGGCGCCGTTGGGCCCCACCAGCACCAGCCGCTGGCCGCGCTCCGCCTCGAACTCCAGCCCGCGATACACTTCCGTCTCGCCATAGGCGTGCCCCACCCCGCTGAGTGTGATCACCTTCCGCCCGCTGCGCGGCGGCTGAGGGAAGCGGATCGAGATCGTGCGCGCTTCGGCGGCCGGCGCTTCGATCTTGTCCATGCGCTCAATCTGCTTGCGCTTGGATTGCGCCTGCGCCGCCTTGCTGGCCTTGGCGCCAAAGCGGTCTGCAAACGACTGCAGGCGCTGAATCTCGCGCTGCTGGTTCTTGTAGGCGGCGAGTTGCTGCGCGACCTCGGCCTCGCGCTGGACAAGGTATTCATCGTAGTTGCCTCGATAGCGCCGCACCCGCCGCTGGCGGATGTCGAGAATCCCGCCGACGAGATCGTTCAGGAAGGCACGGTCGTGCGAAATCAGCAGAATGGCCCCGGGGTATCCCTTGAGGTAGATCTGCAGCCAGCGCAGCGCCTCCAAGTCCAGGTGGTTGGTCGGTTCGTCGAGCATCAGGAGGTCGGGCTGCTGCACGAGCAGGCGGGCCAGGTAGGCGCGCATCACCCAGCCGCCGCTGAGGGTTCGCGCGGCGCGGTCGAAGTCGCGATCGCGAAACGCCAGCCCGCGCAGGATCTGCTTGGCCTTGGGTTCCAGACGATAGCCGTCGATGGCCTCGTAGCGCGCCTCCACGTCGTGATAGTCGTCGGCGTCGCGGTCATGGCCGGCCTCGAAGGCTTTCATGCGGCGCTGCAGTTCTACGGCCTCGGGCGAAATCGCCAGGGCCAGCTCGAGTACGGTCTCCTCCGCCACCGGCGCCGTTTCCTGCGGCAGGTAGCCGACCGTCGCCTGGCGCTCAAACACCACGTTCCCCGTATCCGGCGTGTCGCGCCCCAGGATCAGGTTGAACAGGGTCGATTTGCCGGCCCCGTTGGGCCCCACCAGCCCGAGCCGGTCCGCGCGGTTGACCTGCAGCGCCACGTCCTCAAAGAGAACGCGGTCGCCAAAAGCCTTGGTCATGTTGGAGATGGTCAGCATGGGCAGCCGCGCAGCCTAGTGGCCCACGCCCCACGGGGCAAGCACGGAAGTGGGGCGAGCCCTCCGGGCGAGCCGCGCGGAAAGCTCGTGTTCGGCGATACCGGGACCTTCTCCCTACCCCCGCAGCATCCGCACCATGGCATACCGGTCATAGCGCCGGAACCCCATGTGCGCCCAAAACCCGCAGGCCCGGCGGTTGTGGCGCTCGACCTGCGCGTGTATCGACTCTGCGCCCACGCGCCGCGCGTAGGCCAGCACCCGCTTGACGATCCGCGGGCCCCACCCGCGCCCCTGGTATTCGGGCCGCAGGTAGCACTCATCGATCAACACGTTTCGCCCGTGTTCCAGTCCGAACCCGCGCACCACGAAGACGTATCCTGCCGGCTCAGCTCCCGCCCGCACGATCCAGGCCATCCCCAAGGTGGGCTGGCGCAGCAGCAGGCGCAGGCGACGCCGCGCGGCCGCCAGGTCGAAATCGAGCCCATCGAAGCCGTAATACGTCTGCATCATGGCCAACACGGCCGGCACGTCACGAGTCTGCACCTGGCGTACTTGCATGGCATCACTCGGCAATAAAATCGACTTTGGCCGTCAGTTCGGGCGTGAGAAAGGCGTCCGGCGACTCGACCTGCACCTTGACCTGCAACGTCCCCTTTGACCGATTTGCCTCCGGCGCGATTTCGGCCACGTGCCCCTGGTAAACATTGTCCGGGTAGGTCTCCGGACTGATGCGGCAACGCTGGTTGAGGTGTACCCGTGGCGTATCCTCTTCGCTCAGATCAATCTCCACCTGCAAATCCCCCAGATCCGCCATGGCGAGAAACGCCGTGCTCGGCCCGCGACCGCCGCCAAAACTCTGCGGCGTCACCAGCTCGTTCGGGCTCACCAGTTTCTCGAGGATCGTGCCGTCAATCGGCGCCCGGATCGTGCACCAGTCGAGGTAGGTCTGCGCCAGCGCCAACTGCCCGCGCGCGCTGGTCAGCTGCGCCACCGCGCTGTCATGATCCCGCCGTGCCCCGTCCAGCGCCTGCACGCTGTCGATCTGCCGGCTCGCCAGCATCTGCTGGCGCTCAAAGTTGGCGAGCGCATTCGTCAGCGCCGCTTCCGCCAGCGCCAGCTGCCCCTGCGCCTCCTGCAGCCGCGCGCGCTGCTCCTCGTCTTCGAGTTCCACCAGCACGTCGCCCCGCTTGACGCGGTCGCCCTTCTTGATCGTAATCGTCCTCACCGTTCCCTGGAACTTCGGGCTGATCTCAATACGCTCACGCGGGATCACATAGCCGCTGACCGTCAGGATGACGTCGCCCGGTTTGGGCGGCGTCGCCGGCACCGCCACGGCGGGCCCCTCGGCACCGGCCGTCGCGGCGGGCACGGGCTTGCGATCAGCCCGGCCGGTAGCCGCGTAGATGCCCAGCCCGACCAGCAGGACCACCGCCACCAGGACCAGGACCATGACCGGCCCCACCCGCCGCCGACTCTTCTGCGCCTCCGGTATCGTCAGCTTCGCCATCGCTTCCCGCTTCGACTCATTCATGTTCAGATGTCCTTTCGAAATCTTTGTCCCCACGCCCAGCCACGTTCCGGCGTCCGCCACCTGGAGCCGGCCGTCCCGGCCGGTCGCCTGTTCGCAGCGCCGCCCGTTCTTCACGCGGCATGCAAGGCCTCCAGCACGGGCTTGCGCGCGGCCAGCCGCGCCGGCAGCAGTCCGCCCAGCACGCCCATCACGAGCGCGAAGGCCACCCCCTTCGCCATCAGTCCCGCGGTAATCCGAAACTCAAAGGCCACTTCGGCAAAGGTGTTCCAGCCGATCGTGCCCGTGGCCACGCCGTTCAACGGCAGCGCCAGCAGGCACCCCAACAATCCCCCCATCAGCGCCAGCAGCACCGACTCGGCCAGAAACGACAGGTAGATCTCCCGCCGCTTGAAGCCCAGCACCCGCAGCGTGCCGATCTCCCGCGTCCGCGCCCCGATCGCCGCATACATCGTATTCATGGCCGAAAACGCCGCCCCGATGCTCATCACCACCGCCAGGAACGCGCCCATGAAGCGGATCGGTCCCGCCATCTGCGTCTGCTCCCGGTAGTAATCCGCCTCCGGCAGCACCCGCACCTGCAGAATGCGGTCCGCTTCCATGCGCTTCGTCAACGCGGCCGCCGCCGCGGGCCCCTCCGTGCGCAGCAGCACCGAGCCGAAGAAATCGCGATGAAACACTGCCCGCGCCTCATCCGCGTCGATCCAGATCTCCGATTCGTACGCCGTCCGAGCCGCATCGAAGATGCCCACCACCGTCCAGGCCGTCGCGCCCGAGCGGAACGACTGCCCCACGCGACAATTCGCAAACCGGTCCGCGATGCGCTGGCTGACCACGCACTCGCGCAGCCCGGGGCGTAGCATCCGCCCCTCGATCAGGCGCGCCTGCGGGCGCAGCGTGAGCCCCGCCGCCTTCATGCCCCGCACCAGCACGTTCGCCCCCCCGCTGCCGTCGACGCGGTCCAGGTAGATCAGCAGGATAATCTCGGCCGACATCAACGGATCCCCCTGCGCATCGCGCGCCAGGCCTCCCAGGTAGCGCATGCGCGACACCTCGGCCCGCATGATCTGGCTGTTGGACTCCGCCGTCGACCCCTTGCGCAGGACCAGCAGGTTGCGCGGATCTCCGGTGCTCACGTACGTGGCCTTCAGCCCTTGCGCCAGTGCCATGACCATGATGAATACCGCCACCACCAGGCCAATACCCAGCGCCGTGGCCGCCGTCAGGCGCCACCGCACGCGCAAGTTGCGCAGGTTGTATTTCAGGGGGACGGCCATGGTGCGCTCAATCCAGTTCCTTCAACCCCTCGATAATCGTCATCCGCAGCGTGGTCCGCGCCGGGATGGCGCAGCTGACCGCGCCCAGCACCGCCGCGATCAGCATCCCGCCCGCAAGGATGTGCGGCGTCACGTCGAACTTCAGAAAGAACCCCTGGGTCACCTTGTAGATGTCGATGTGGCGGAACAAGAACCAGGCGCCGAAGCAACCGACCAGCCCCCCGGCCACCGCCAGGCCGAAGGATTCCGCCACGATCAGCCCCACCACCCGAAGCCCGTCAAAGCCCAGGGCCTTGAGGATTGCCAGCTCGCGCATGCGCTCACGGATCGCCATGCTCATCGTGCTGGCCGTGACCAGCATCATGGTGAACACGATGACCGTGCAGATGGACCCGATCAACATCTTGATGTTGCCAAACATGGACACGAACCCGAGCTGAAACGCCCGCTCGGTCTCCGTCTTGGTCTCCGCGTCCGTGTTGCGAAACGTCCGATCGATGCGTTCGATCAGCCCCGGGATGGCCGCCGCACTGGTGGCCTTGATCCAGAAGGTGCCCACCACGCCGGGATTGCCCATGAGTTCGTCGAAATAGTCGTGGTGGAAGAACAGGTTGGTTTCGTCGATGCCGCCGCGATAGACGCCGCGAATGGTCATCTCCGGGTCGCAGTCCCAGATCACGCCCTGCAGGGTGATCTTCTGCCCGACCTTGAGACCGAACCGCTCCATGGTCTTGACGCCCACAATGCAGCCGGCGCGATCTTCGATGAAGTCCGCCATCTCCTTGGGGTCGAAGGTCGCCTCCTTGAAAAGGCGCGCGATCTTGTCGCCCTCGCAGGCGAACTGGGGGAAGAAATTTTTCTCTTCCTGGTAGATGCCGCCGAACCAGGTGAACTGGGAACACACGTCCACCCCGGGCAGGTTCTCAATGCGCGCCTGGTACTTGACCGGCAGGACATTGGCCAGCGACACGCGGTGCCGCACCACCAGCCGCAGGGCCGATTCCTCCGTCGATGCAGGCTGGGTCAGCTCGCGCAGGGCCGTCTGCAGCACAGTATAGAGGAACAGGCTCAGGGCCACGCTCATCACGGTGAGCACAAGGCGGCGCTTATTGCGCAGCACGTTGCGGATGATGAACCCGGTGATGGTCATGACGGCGTCGCCAGCGGGGCCTCGTCCAGCTCGCCCTTCTCGAGGTGCACGATGCGGCGGGCGTGGGCGGCGGCCTTGGGATCATGCGTCACCATGATGATGGTCTTGCCCGCGTCACGGTTGAGTGCCGCCAGCAGGTCGAGGACGTCGCGCGCCGCGTGGGCATCCAGATTGCCGGTGGGCTCGTCCGCCACGATCAGCGTCGGATCCGTCACCAGCGCGCGGGCAATGGCGACGCGCTGCTCCTGCCCGCCGGAGAGCTGCCGGGGCAAATGGTGCATCCGGTCCGCCAGCCCCACCAGGGCCAGCGCGGCCTCGGCATGCGCGCGCCGCTCCGCCGCATTCAGGCCGGTGAGCAACAGGGGAAGCTCCACGTTTTCCCGCGCGGTCAACACGGGGATGAGGTTGAAGGTCTGAAAGACAAAGCCGACATGGCTGTTGCGCCAGCCCGCCAGTTCCGTCTCTGACAAGGTGGCGACATCGACGGCGCGCACCACGCACTGCCCGCTGGTCGGACGATCAATCCCGGCAATGATGTGCAGGAGGGTGCTCTTGCCGGACCCGCTGGGCCCCATCAGCGCCACGAACTCGCCCTCGTGGATGTCCAGCGTGATCCGGTCGAGCGCGGTCACGTCGATGTCGCCCTGGCGGTAGATCCGCGACAGGTTCCGAATTTGTACCATCGGGGTCGTCATGTCTGTGCTTCGCGCGAAGCGCGAGGACCTTACGCTTTTATGGGAAGCCCTTCAAGCCGGAGCCGTGCCCCCGCAACGGCGGGAGTTGGAAGACGGGAAGGTTGGAAGTTTGGGCATCGGCGCGTCTCCATGAGAATTTCAGATGCCCTCGGTGTGCTTGCTGCTTCACCCACGCTTGGTGATGCGTCGCGCCTGTCGCCGTGCGGAAGACCGCCGTTTCCGTGTCATTCCCAGGCTTCCATCCCCCCAATCTTCCACCGTTCGGGGTGCGCCCGCCGCCTTCGGCCGGCGCGGGGCTTACGATCCTTGCTGCTTCAGCGCTTCCAACTCGCCCCAGCGATGGTAGGCGGTGTCCAGCTGGTTTGCGATGGTCTCGGCCTGCTGTTTGGTCCGCGCGATCTCCTCGCCGGGCTGACGATAGAAGGCGGGATCGGCCATGCGCGCGTGGCACGCCGCCTGTTCCGCTTCGAGTTTCTCGATGAGCAGCGGCATGCCTTCCAGCTCACGCTTATCCTTGCTGGACAGACCGCGCTTCTGACCGCCGCGCTCATTACGCGGGGGCGGCCGCAGTTCCGCGGCTGGCGCCGGCACCGCGTGCTGCACGCGCTGGCGCCGCCAATCATCGTAGCCACCGACGTACTCGTTGACGTACCACCCGTCCTCGGCGCCCAGCCACTCGCCCGGGGCGTCCGATCTCCCCTTCTCGAAGGCCAGCACGCTCGTGGCGATGTTGTTCAGGAATTCGCGATCATGGCTGACCAGCAGCACGGTGCCCTTGTACGAATCCAGCTGCTCTTCCAGCAGGTCCAGCGTGTCGAGATCGAGGTCATTGGTCGGCTCGTCCAGCACGAGCACGTTGGAAGGCTGCGCAAAGAGCCGCGCCAGCAACAGCCGGTTGCGCTCCCCGCCCGACAACACCTTGACGGGCAACCGCGCGCGCTCGGGGCCGAACAGGAAGTCCTGCAGGTACCCCATGATGTGCCGCCGGTTCTCGCCGATCTGCACGTACTCGCGCCCCGGGGCCACGTTCTCCGCCAGCGACTTGTCCTCCTGCAATTGCGCGCGCAGCTGGTCGGAGTAGGCCACCTGCAAATTCGTGCCGTGCGTGACGACTCCCGCCGTCGGCGTCAGCCCGCCCTCGGGCGCATGCGCGCCGAGCAGCAACCGCAACAGGGTCGTCTTGCCGCAGCCGTTCGGGCCGAGGATGCCGATGCGATCGCCACGGGTAATCACCGTGGAGCACGTGCGGATCAGCGGACGCCCCTCGAAGCCAAAGGACACGCCCTTGGCCTTGAGCACAATCTGGCCGGTCCGCTCCGCCTCCTGGATCGCCATCTGCACCGAGCCCACCCGTTCGCGACGCCGGGACCGCTCCGCCCGCAAGTCCATCAACGCGCGCACCCGCCCTTCATTGCGCGTCCGGCGCGCCCGCACGCCCTGCCGGATCCAGACTTCCTCCTGCGCCAGCTTCTTGTCGAACAGCGCCCACTGCTTGGCCTCGGCCGCCAGCACCTCGGATTGGCGGCGCAGGAACGTGTCGTAATCGCAGCGCCAGTCGCGCAGCTTGCCGCGATCCAGCTCGACCACGCGCGACGCGAGACGCCGAAGGAAGGCCCGGTCGTGGGTGACGAACATGAACGTCCGGCAGTAGCGCAGCAGGTATTCCTCGAGTTCGCCGATCGAATCCAGGTCGAGATGGTTGGTGGGCTCGTCGAGCAATACCAGATCCGGCTCCCCCAGCAGCGCGCGCGCCAGCAGCCCGCGGCGCCGCATGCCGCCGGAAAGCGAGGCAAACGGCGCCTCCGGGTCGAGGCGGAAACGGTCCAGGATGCGCACCGCTTCCACGCGGCGCGTGTCGTCGACAACACCGCCCAGGGGCGGACACACGACGTCCTCGACGCGCCCGGTCAATTCCGTGGGGACCTGCTGAGGCAGGTACGTCACGCGCAGGCCAGGCGCCCGCGCCAGGTTGCCTGTATCGGGCTGCACGTCGCCCGACAGCACGCGCAGCAGCGAGCTCTTGCCCGTGCCGTTCACGCCGAGCAGGCAGATGCGATCGCCCCGCTCGATGTGGAATTCCACATCGTCAAGCAGCGGCGGCCCGTCGTAGTGCAAACTGACGTTGCGTAAAGAAAGTAGTGCCATGGGAATTCCTGCCGGCCGCTGGGCCGGGCGCACACTATGGGCTCCGCCCGACCGCCACGCAAGCCTTGAGGCCGTCCGACGGCCTACAAAGTGCAGGGATCACCAATTGGCGAGCGGGGCGGACTCTACTTGATGCCCAGCAGAAGAATGCCCGCCACGCCGCACAGCAGGGCCACGGCGCCGGCCCGGCCCAGGGGCTCGCGCATGCGAAACCGCGTGTTCAAACCAAAGCCCACAATGCACGTGCCGACGGCCAGCGGATAGACCAGCGATACCAGCCCCGCCGTGGCCAGGTTGTCCATGCCCGCAAAGGCAAGAACGGACCCGGTCACGCCCACCAGACTGCATCCCAGTCCCGCCACGATCTCCCGCCGCCCCGGCCATTCCCGCCGGAACGCACACCCGACACCCAGCGCCAGCGCGGCCGACGAGGTCACCAGGGGGACACGCAACCGGCCCGCGTCCGACCAGCCCGGCCAGTGGGAAGGCACCGTCAGCAGGGTTTGCGACATGCCGATCATGACGAACGCCAGCAGGGCGAAGCCAAACCACGCGTGCGATTCGGAGCGGTGTTCGCGCATGGCGGCGCGCCGGCCGAAGAGCGCGATCGACGAGACGATCAGCAGGACCCCCAGCATGTTGAGGACCGAGGGCCGCTCATGCCAGAACGTGACGCCCGCCAGGAATGGCACGACCATGGCGGACTGCGCCACCGTCCAACTGCCGGCCTGGTGCCCGCGCCGCATGGCCGCCATGATGAGCTGCGTCCCCGCCGTATTCAGGAAGCCACCGAGGACAATGATCGGAACAAATGCGGACAGGGCGGGCAGACCACCCGCGCGGATGGCCGCCCAGTCGCACAGACACGCGGCCATGAGCGTGCTGCTGATGCTCGACACCAAACCGAACGGAACGAGCCGCAGGCCGCGCCGGGCGGCGTGGCTGAAGAACGCGCCGACCACGGCCCAGAGCAAGCCCGTGGCCACCAATTGCGCAAAACCGATTCCATGATGCATGTTCGCCCTCTCCAACGCGGGCCGCATTATGGCGGGGCGGCGGGGCGCGAACAAGCTCGCAGCCTCACCACGCACGGATCATGCCCCACGCCACCCGCCCCAGCGCGAGAGACTCCGCCACGGCACTCGTTTTGTTGTCGCGGTCTGCGCCGGGAACGCGTTATGAAGACTCGCATCATGCAATCGACACCTGCAACCGTTCGAGGCTGGGTGGCGTCGGAGACCCGCGAATCGGCCCAAGCCGGCGTGGCCCTGCTCGCGGCCGGCGGCAATGCCGTCGATGCGGCCGTCGCCACGGCCATCGCCGAAACCGTCGTCTCCCCCCACAACGCGGGCATCGGCGGATTCGCGGGTGCCATGATGATCTATCGCGCCGACCGCGGCGAAACCGTGGCGCTGAAGTTCGACACCATCGCGCCGCGCCAGGCCACGCCGGACATGTTCGTCGGCAAGCGTGACCAGCATCGCGCCGGGGCGCTGTCCGTCGGCGTGCCGGGCGTGTTGCGCGGACTGGAGGCCGCCGTCAGGCAGTTCGGCTGCCGCCCCTGGGCCGAGGCCGTGGCGCCCGCACAGCGCCTCGCGTCTGAAGGTTTTGACATCAATCGTCTCTCGGCCGGCATGATTGCCGCGTATCGCGAACAGTTGCCGGACTATCCCGCCACGGCCGCCATGCTCATGCCCCGCGGACGCCCGCCGGCACCCGGCGAGCGCATGCGGTTTCCCGATCTCGCACGCACGCTCGAACGCCTGGCACAACAGGGCGCGGATCTTTTCTACGCCGGCGACTTGGGCGAACAGACCGTGCGCTTCCTGCAGTCCCAGGGCGGCATCTT
Source organism: Lentisphaerota bacterium (assembly GCA_021413965.1). Lineage (GTDB taxonomy): Bacteria > Verrucomicrobiota > Kiritimatiellia > UBA8416 > JAIOPI01 > JAIOPI01. Next base: position 19,045 of record JAIOPI010000002.1, read on the forward strand.
GTCGAAGGAGGATCTGGCGGAATACCAGCCCGAGGTGGGCGCCCCCCTGACCGTAAGCATCGGGGATTACCAGTATCTGACCCCCACCCTTCCCGGCGGCGGGATCACGACGCTCCACATGCTGCGCATCCTGGATCAGTTGCCCAAACCGTCGCGCTCGCGCCCCAGCGAAGACCCAGACTACCTGCACATGATGCTGCTCACCATGAAGCTCGCCTGGCGCGACCGCCTCACGCACATGGCCGACCCGGCCTGCATGCCAATGCCGCCCGAGGATTTCCTTTCCGATGCCCACCTTGCCGAACAGGCCCGCCGCGTGCTGAGTGACGACGTCCCCGAGGACTTTGACGTGCCCGCGGATTTCTCCTGCACGTCGCACGTGACCACCGCCGACGCGGCCGGCAACCTGGCAACGCTGACCTACACGCATGGATTCGCGTATGGGTCAATGGTGACGATCCCAGGCACGGGGTTGATCCTCGGGCACGGCATGGCTCGCTTCGATGGCGTGCCCGGCCGTCCCAATTCCGTGGCGCCCGGCAAGAAGGCCCTGCACAACATGGTCCCGCTGATCGTGGGCCGGCGCGGGCGGCCCTATGCCGCGATCGGCTGGACCGGCGGGCGGCGCATCCCCAACGTGGTCCTGCAGGTCTTGAATAATCTCATTCGCTTCCGCTTGCCCCTTGCGGACGCGCTGGCTGAGCCCAACCTGCACACCGAAGGCGCCAACCCCATCAAGGCCGAGCGCGCCTTCCCCCCGGCAACGCTCGACGCGTTGCGCGCCCGCGGACACGTGTTCGAACGGCAGGACGCGGCCGTCGGCTTTGGCTCCGCCATCGTCTGGGATGACGCCCGCCATACCGCGACCGCCGCCACCGACCCGCGCCGCGACGGCGTTGTGGCAACCGGGTGATCGGAACGGCGGCGCACCCACCCCGCCCTGCGGGCACCCCTCCGCTGGAGGAGAGCCAGAGTGAACATATTCGAGATCCCCTCCTCGGGAGGGGTGCCCGCAGGGCGGGGTGGGCGTTTCAACCAGGCGGCCGTCCCCCTACCCCTGCCGCTGCAACTTCGTGATGCGGCCGCCAACGATCCACTCGACGCAGTAGATGTCGCCGTTCGGGGCAAAGCAGCCGCCGTGCGGACTGCTGAACATGCCTGGCTTCACCAGCGGCGTGCCCGCCAGGTTCGGCCAACCGGCCGGTTGCTTGTCCGCCGTGACCACATCGCTCGCGCCCACCTCACCCACCAGGTCCAGCGTGCGCGCGTTGAATATCTTCACGCCCGTCATCAGTTCCGGAATGACGACGAGATCGCCGAGGAAATCAAAGCAGCACGGGCTGTGCGTGGCCGTGGTCTGGCGCTGGAACTTGCCGTTGCCGTCGTACACCACCACGCGCCGGTTGCCGCGGTCGGTGATCCAGAGTTCCGGACCGCTCGGGCCGAGCGTGAAGTTGACGCCATGCGGGCACTTGAACCGCCCGGCGCCCTCCGTGCCGTCCAGCGTGCTGACGTACTCGCCCTTCGCCGTGTGGCGATGCACCAGTGACGAGCCGTAGCCGTCCGCCACCCAGATGTCACCCGTCACCGGATTCGAAGCCGCCCACGTGGGCGTGTACTTGCCGTCTTGCGCGTAGGCCGCATGGGGCGGACGGGCAATCGTCTGCACGGTTTCGCCCTGCAAGGTGACCTTGGCCACCTCCTTGCTGGACTGGTCGGCAAGCCAGAGATATTCCACGCCGCCTTCAACCACCTTGGTCAGGCCATGGGCGCCGAGCCAGCGACTGCCGCCGGTGGCGGTCATCAGCCGTCCGGTGGGATCATACGTCAGCAAGCCGTTCTCGGCCTGGTGAAAGACGATCACGTTCCCGCTGCGCGTCACGCACACGCCATGCGTGCGCCCGTTGGCGCGGCCGGTCGCGGAATCCGGAATCTTGGCCCAATTGTCCATCCACTTATAAGTCGCCTTCATGATCGCCCCTTCCCACGCACACGGACCTGCATACAGAGTTTGTTGATCGAAGTGATGGACTTTATCGAAGCGCACTCCACGGGTCAACGAAGACGTGTCAGCCCCGGTTCGCCCACGCCATTCGCCAAAATCAGCCCAATTACCCCGAATGCCCCCTTCCCATCCTCCTTCAGCGGGAGCGAAACCCGCCGTTTAAGCCTTGGGGACAGGCAACGCCGACTTCACGCTGGCGGCAGTCCGGCGATTTCCCTAACTTGACGCATGTCATCGCCCAGCACGCCTGCGCCCATGCCGCCCGGCATTGTAAACGCCTACTGGTTCCAAGGCTGCAACGCCACCTCCTGGTCCCTGGCGCTGGGCACGCCGATGCTGCTCTACCTCAAGAACCTAGGCGCCTCCGCCACCATCATCGGGCTGGCGGTCGCCATGGTGCCGCTCTTCGGCATCCTGCAGATTCCCGCCGCCGACTATGCCGACCGCATCGGCCACAAGCTCTTCGTGGTTCGCGGGTGGACCTCGCGCAGCGCCTTCATCCTGGGCATGGCCATCGTGGTGCTGCTGCCGGAGATCGTGAACACCCCGGTGCGCCTCACGCTCATCCTGCTCCTGCTGGCCTGCTTCTCAGCCGTGCGCGGCATCTCGCTGTGCGGCTACCTGCCGTGGATCACCCATATCATCCCGGAATCCGCGCGCGGCACGTTCATCGCCCGCGATACCGCCTGCATGTATGTGGCCGTCACCGCGACGATGCTGATTTCGAGCGCCTGGTTCCGGCTCTTCCCCGCGCCACGGCAGTTCGGCGCGCTCCTGCTCCTGAGCTACGCGGCAGCCATGCTCAGCGTCGTCTTCCTGCGACGCATCCCCGACAGTTCGGAACCGCTGACTGGTCCGCGCCCGCGCACGCGCCCCCCCTGGGGCGCCATGCTGTGTCACCCCCCCTTTCGCCGTTATCTCGTCTTCACGGTGGCCTTCAACGTGTGCGTGGCCGCGCTCGGCGTCGTCTGGCTCACCTTCATGCGGGACCGCTACCAGGCCTCCGCCAGCCTCATCCTCGGGCTGACCGCGCTCACGAATATCATCGCCGCCGGAGTCTCCCGGATGTCCGGCCGCCTGGCGGACCACGTCGGGAGCCGTCCCCTGCTTGGCCTTGGGAGCGTGCTGATCATCGCCGCCCAGACCCTGTGGATGGCCGTGGCCGCCGGGGCCCTGCCGCGCCACATGCTGCTGCCATGCGGGATCATGGTCCTGGGTTCCTCGGGTTTCGCCATGCTGAACCTCGCCAATACCCGCCTGCTCATGGGCCTTGTGCCGGTGCTCGGACGCAGCCACTTCTTCGCCATCGCCAGCGTGGCCACGAGCCTGACCCTCGGCATCATGCCCATCGCCTGGGGCTATGCCCTGGATGCCCTCTTGCACGCCGTCCCCCAGGGCATCCGCGTGTGCACCCACTGGACCTGGAACGCCCACAGCCTGGTCTATGGCCTCGTCGTCACCGGGCTGCTCGCCACCCAGTTCCTGCAGCATCGCCTCGACGAGCCGCGCGCCATGTCCACCGACGACTTCCTGCGCCTGCTACTGATCGAATCGCCGGCGCGCATGCTCAACCGCGCGCTGACGCCCTTCCGCCGGCTCCTGCCGCCGCTGTGAGCAGCTGAGCTGCCTGCCAGACGTGGCGCAGGTCGCTGACCTGCGCGGCAACGGCGCGGCTCGGCGGGTCAGGCGACCCGCCCTACGTGCGAATCAGGACCACGTCGCGCGCGCATGGTGACAGGTGATTCCGCATTATGCCATGATACCGAAGCTATGGAACCCAAGCCTCATATGCTGAACCTGAGCCAGGCCGACCTGCAGGCCCTCCTGCAGGAGTGGGGCGAACCGGCCTACCGGGCCCGCCAGATCTATCGCCACCTCTACGTCAACCTGGCCACCGATCCCGCCGCCATGACCGACCTGCCCAAGGCCCTGCGCGAGCGCCTCACCACCGACGTCGACTGGGCCGGACTTCGCCTGCAGCGCACCCTGTCCTGCGATGATGGCCTCACCCGCAAGGCGCTGTTTTCGGTCTCCACCGGCGCCCCCGCCGAGTCCGTCCTCATGGTCTACCCGGATCGCGCCACCGTTTGCGTCTCCAGCCAGTCCGGCTGCCTGATGCGCTGCACCTTCTGCGCCACCGGCCGCCTTGGACTCCTCGGCCAGCTCACGACCGGCCAGATCGTAGAGCAGGTCCTCTGGGCCGAGCGCGAATTGCGCTCCATGCGCGAGCGCCCCCCCTCGCACGACCAGGTCCACCTCCTGACCAACGTCGTCTTCATGGGCATGGGCGAGCCTTTCAACAACTACGACGCCTGGTGGGCCGCCGTCGAGCGCCTCCACGACCCGCAGGGCTTCAACATGGGCGCACGCAATTTCACCGTGTCCACCGTCGGACTCGTCCCCGGCATCCGCCGCCTGGCCGCCGCCACCCTGCCCGTCAACCTCGCCATCTCACTGCATGCCCCCAACGACGCGCTGCGCAGCTCCCTCATGCCCGTCAACAAGGCCTTCCCCATCGCCGACCTGCTCGCCGCCACGCGCGATTACATCGCCAAGACCCGCCGGCGCGTGTCGTTTGAGTACGTGCTGCTCGAAGGCAAGAACGACCTGCCCGCGCATGCCGAAGAACTGGCGACGCTGTTGCGCAGTCAGTATCCGCCCGATCAGACGATGCTCTTCCACGTCAACCTGATCCCCTGGAACCCGGTGCCCGGGGCGCCGCTGGAACGCTCCCACCGCGCCCGCGTGCTGGCCTTCCAGGACATCCTCGAAGCCCGCCGCGTACCCTGCACCGTCCGCGTCGAGCGCGGCAGCGAAATCGCCGCCGCCTGCGGCCAGCTCGCCGGCATGGCCCAGGACGAAGCCGCCACCACGCCAGCCGAGTGACGCCCCGTTCGGTGTGCCGTCGGCAAGACATCCTTGGCCGATCCTATCTGCGTTATCTGTCCTGCTATCCAAAATCTTGCCTGCCGGCGAAGACTATCTGGAACTCAGGAACTCATAAAGGCACGCCAAGACGCACGAACGGCTTCCTGATTTCCTGAGTTCCAGATCCCACCCGCTTTGGTTGCGGCTGCGCAGCGCTGGGTCATCCGTAGGCAAACGCCAGCCTCACCTGAATCCTTCCGGGTTAGAAGTCCACGATCAACGTCCTCTCATCCGCATCCGAAATCGCCCCGCCGCGGGGCGAGGGCTCCGCGGCGGGCGTTTGGGCGCCCCCTCGCCACCCGCCGCCTTGACGCCAGCCCCGCATCCCGCTAAAGAATACCCAATCGGTCGACTAAAGGGATCACCATGCTCACCCGCCGCGCCAAGTATGCCATGCGCGCGCTCAGCCACCTGGCGCGCACGCCGAACTACGGCCCCGTCCTCATCGCCGACCTCGCGACCGCCGAGCGCATCCCGAAAAAATTTCTCGAGCGCATCCTGCTCGAGCTCAACCGCCGCGGCGTGCTGCAGAGCCGCAAGGGCCGCGGCGGCGGCTACCTCCTCAACCGCGCACCCGACCAGATCACCATCGCCGAAATCGTGCGCGCCATGGACGGGCCCCTCGCCCCCGTGCCCTGCGTGAGCCAGACCGCCTACGGACACTGCGTCGAATGCCCGGACGAACGCCACTGCGGCATCCGCGCCATCATGCAGGAAGTGCGCGATGCCATCGCCGGCATCCTCGACAAGGCCACCCTCGCCGACCTCGTCCAGGCCGAGCGCACCGGCCGCTACCGCCACCGCGCCTGACCGCCACCAAGGCCCGACCTCCGCCCCCTCGCCCATCAACTGCTTTTCCCCTGTTGACAATCAGTCTACTATATCGGTATAGTAGATGGACTATTGGGATACATAAGCATGCGCACGGAAGGACGTTCGAACATGAAAGGCATTCAACAGATCATCCGCAGGGCCGCCCTCATCGGCGGCCTCCTGGCCGCCGGGACCCACCAGGCCGCCGCCCAGGCCCCACAGCCGTCGCTCGAGCAACTCGACCAGAAAGTCCGCATCCTCGAACGCAAACTCGAAATCCAGGAAGAGGAAGCCGCCAGGAAGAAGCTCGAAAACCCCGCGCTGACCGCCGGCAAGGACGGCTTTGCCCTGACCTCCGCCGATAAGGCGTTTCAGCTCAAGCTCCGCGGCTACGTCCAGGCCGATGGACGCTTCTTCCTGAGCGACGACGACGAAAAGGCCACGGACTCCTTCCTGCTCCGGCGCGTGCGCCCGATCTGGGAAGGCAAACTGTATAACGACTTCGACTTCCGCATCATGCCGGACTTCGGCAACGGGTCGACCGTGCTGCAGGACGCCTACCTGGGCTATACCGCCTCGCCAGCCGCAAAACTGCGCGCCGGCAAGTTCAAGCCCCCGTTCGGTCTCGAGCGGCTCCAGTCGGGCACGGACACGCTCTTCATCGAGCGCGCCCACCCCACCAGCCTCGGCCCCAACCGCGACGTCGGCCTCCAACTCGGCGGCGACGTCATGGGCTCCACCGTGAACTACGCCGTCGGCGTGTTCAACGGCGTCACGGACGGCGGCAGCGGCGACGGCGACAGCAACGACGGCAAGGATGTCGTCGGACGGGTCTTCGTGACGCCCTTCAAGAACAGCGACATCGCGGCCCTGTCCGGGCTGAGCCTCGGCCTCGCCGCCAGCGCGGGCGATCAGCAAGGCACAACCACCGTGCCCGGCCTGCCGGCGTTCCGCAGCATCGGCCAGCAGTCCTTCTACACCTACAAGACGTCCACCAATGCCGCCGACGCGGTCATCGCCGACGGGAGCCGCGTGCGCGTCTCGCCCCAGGCGGTCTACTACTACCGCGCCTTCGGCTTGCTGGCGGAATACGCGCAGTCCTCGCAGGATGTCACGAAGGGAGCCAGGAGCGATACGCTCGATAACGACGCCTTGCTCGTCGAACTGTCCTACGTCCTGACCGGCGAAGAGGCGACCTACAAAGGCGTCACGCCAGCCCACCCGTTCGACCCCAAGGGCGGCACCTGGGGAGCCTTCGAAGTGGCCCTGCGGTACAGCGAGTTGAACGTCGACGACGACGCCTTCCCGACCTACGCCGACGCCAAAAAGTCGGCCAAGGGCACGCAGACCGTCGGCGTCGGCCTGAACTGGTACCTGAACAGGAACCTGAAGGCCCAGGTGAACGTCGACAACAGCACCTTTGACGGCGGCGCTGCCGATGGCGACCGCGACGACGAACAGGCCCTGTTCACACGGCTGCAAATTTCGTTCTAAGGAGACGATGATGAACCGCGTATTATGGCTGCTACTGTCCGCTATGCTCATGCTGCCCGCCGCCTATGCGGGGCAGAAGGAACTCACCCTGCTGAACGTCTCGTACGATCCCACACGGGAATTGTACGAGGAGGTCAACGCCGCCTTCATTCAGGATTGGGCGGCCAAGACCGGGCAGGCGATCAAGATCAACCAATCCCACGGCGGCTCCGGCAAACAGGCGCGTTCCGTGATCGACGGCCTCGAAGCGGACGTCGTCACGCTGGCCCTGGCGTACGACATCGACGCCCTGCATGAGAAGGCAAACCTGATCCCCAAGGGTTGGCAGCAGCGCCTTCCGGATAACAGCGCGCCATACACGTCGACGATTGTCTTCGTGGTCCGCAAGGGAAACCCCAGGCACATCCAGGATTGGGATGACCTCGTGCAGCCGGGCCTGTCCGTGATCACCCCGAACCCGAAGACGTCCGGCGGCGCGCGATGGAACTACCTCGCGGCCTGGGCCTACGGACTCGAGATGTTCGGAGGCGATGAAGCGAGGGTGCGCGAATTCCTCACCAAGATCTTCAAGAATGTTCCCGTGCTGGATTCCGGCGCCCGCGGGTCGACAACCACCTTCGTGCAGCGCGGCATCGGCGACGTGCTCATCTCCTGGGAGAATGAGGCGTTCCTCATTCGCAAGGAGTTCGGCGACGATTACGAGATCGTCGTGCCATCGCTCAGCATCCTCGCGGAACCACCCGTCACGGTGGTGGACAAGGTGGTCGACCGTCGCGGCACGCGCCAGGTGGCGGAAGCCTACCTGAACTTCCTCTACACGCCGCAGGGCCAGGAAATTGCCGCCCGCAACTTCTACCGGCCGCGCCTGGAGTCCGTGGCGGCCAAGTACAAGAGCCAGTTCACGGACGTGAAGCTGATCACCATCGATGACGTCTTCGGCGGCTGGCAGAAGGCGCAGCAAACGCACTTCGCGGACGGCGGAGTGTTCGACCAGATCTTCGTAAGGTAGCGGGGAGCCGCGCGACGGCGCGCGACGGGCGGAACGCGCAGGCGTTCCGCCCCATCCCCGGGAGTCAGGAAAGCGTTTCACATGGCGCACCATAAACGGAACGTTCTGCCGGGCTTCCGCCTGGCGCTGGGATTCACGGTCTTGTACCTGGGCCTGGTGGTGCTCTTGCCCCTGACGGCCGCTTTCATCAAGTCGGCGTCCCTCTCGTGGGTCGACTTCCGCGCCGCCGTCACCAGCCCGCGCGTGCTGGCCTCGTATCGCCTCAGCTTCGGCGCGTCACTGATCGCGGCCCTGGTCAATGGCGTCTTCGGCTTCCTCGTGGCCTGGGTACTCGTACGCTACCACTTTCCTGGCCGGAAGCTTGTCGACGCCGTGGTGGACCTGCCATTCGCGCTGCCGACCGCCGTCGCGGGCATCGCGCTGACCGCCGTCTATTCCAGGAACGGCTGGCTCGGCCACTGGCTCGAACCGCTGGGCGTCAACGTGGCCTTCACGCCCCTCGGCGTCACCGTGGCGCTGATCTTCATCGGCCTGCCCTTTGTCGTGCGCACGGTGCAGCCGGTGCTGGAGGACCTCGATCAGGAGGTCGAGGAAGCCGCCGCCAGTCTCGGCGCCTCGCGCTGGCAGACCGTGACGCGCGTGCTCATGCCCATGCTGTTCCCCTCCCTGCTCACCGGCACCACGATGGCCTTCGCCCGCGCCTTGGGCGAATACGGCTCGGTGGTGTTCATCTCCGGCAATATGCCCATGAAGACCGAAATCACGCCCCTGCTGATCATCACCAAGCTGGAGCAATACGACTACGCCGGCGCCACGGCCATCGCCGTGGTGATGTTGATCGCCTCCTTCTGCCTGCTGCTCCTGATCAACCTCCTGCAAGCCTGGAGCGCCAAGCGATGAGCGCACCAACCCACACCCTTCGTCCCCGCCACGCACCGCGCCGCCTCAGCACCACCGAGCCCGCCGTCGTGCGCTGGGCGCTCACCGCCACGGCGCTCCTCTTCCTCGGACTTGTGCTCCTGGTCCCGCTCGCGGCCGTCTTCTATGAAGCCTTCCGCAAGGGCCTTGGCCCCTACTGGACGGCCCTCACGTCATCCGATGCCTTGTCGGCCATCCGCCTCACGCTGCTCACGGCAGCCATCGCCGTGGTCTGCAATGTGGTCTTCGGCCTGGCCGCCGCCTGGGCCATCGCCAAGTTCGAGTTCCGCGGCAAGCAGCTGCTGACCACCCTTGTCGACCTTCCCTTCGCCGTCTCGCCCGTCGTGTCGGGACTCATCTACGTGCTCATGTTCGGCGCGCAAGGCTGGTTCGGCCCGTGGCTCCAGGCACATAACATCAAGATCATCTTTGCCGTCCCCGGCATCGTGCTGGCGACCGTCTTCGTGACCTTCCCCTTTGTCGCGCGTGAACTGATCCCGCTCATGCAGGCCCAGGGCACCGACGAGGAGGAGTCGGCCACCGTCCTCGGCGCCAGCGGCTGGCAGATGTTCTGGCGCGTGACGCTGCCCAACATCAAGTGGGGCCTGCTCTACGGCGTGATCCTCTGCAATGCGCGCGCCATGGGCGAGTTCGGCGCCGTCTCCGTGGTCTCCGGCCACATCCGCGGCCAGACCAATACACTCCCCCTGCACGTGGAGATCCTCTACAACGAGTACAATTTTGCCGGCGCGTTCGCCGTGGCCTCGCTGCTGGCCACGCTCGCGCTGGTCACGCTGGTCGCCAAGAACCTGGTGGAGTGGCGGGCGCACCGCCCGGCCCGCGCGGCCGCCACCCCCACCCCGGAGATCCCCCATGAGCATTGAAGCCCGCGATATCGTCAAGACGTTCGGCACCTTCGAGGCGTTGCGCAAGGTCAGCCTGACCGTCCCCACCGGCACGCTGGTGGGCCTGCTCGGCCCCTCCGGTTCCGGCAAGACCACGCTGCTGCGCATCATCGCCGGCCTCGATACCGCCGACGCCGGCACCGTGCACTTTGAAGGGCAGGATGCCACCGAGGTCCACGCCCGCCACCGGCGCGTCGGGTTTGTCTTCCAGCATTACGCCCTGTTCCGGCACATGACGGTCTTCGAAAACGTCGCCTTCGGCCTGCGCGTGAAACCCCGCGCCGAACGCCCCAGCCGGGACGAGATCCGCGACCGCGTCCACAGCCTGCTGAAGCTCGTCCAGCTCGACATCCACGGCGACCGCTATCCCTCCCAGCTCTCCGGCGGTCAACGCCAGCGCGTCGCCCTCGCGCGCGCCCTCGCCGTCCAGCCCAAGGTGCTGCTCCTCGACGAACCCTTCGGCGCGCTCGACGCCAAGGTCCGCAAGGAGCTGCGCCGCTGGCTGCGCCATCTGCATGATGACATTCGCGTGACCAGCGTCTTCGTCACGCACGATGTCGAAGAAGCCCTCGAAGTCTCCGATTTCGTGGCCGTCATGAACAACGGCGAGATCCAGCAGTTCGGCGCCCCCGCTGACGTCTGCCGCGCCCCCGCCAACGCCTTCGTCGCCGACTTCATCGGCAGCGAACAGCGCCACGAAGCGCCCGCCGCGTGAGACGACAGACGGCTCATTGCACGCCACGCAGGACCTGTGGCTTCTCGCCAGGTGGTCCGTCACCTCCGGGCACGGACGCCCCCCAACCGGCCTTTCTCATTGACGCCACGGACCGCGCCCGGTACCACCTGTCGGGCATGAGCACCAACCGGTTCACCGCATGGTCCTGTGCCGGCCTCGCGTTCGCCGCGCTGACGGCCGCCGCCCAGGAAACCCTGCCCACGCTGTCGAATCTCAGCGAGCGCGTCGCCATCCTCGAGCAGCAGTTGGCCCGCGCCGAGCAGGCCAGCGCCTCCAGCCCGCCCCCCGTGATCACGGCCGGACCGGAGGGCTTCGCGCTCACGTCTCACGACAAGGCGTTCCAGCTCAAGATGCGCGGCTATGTCCAGACGGACAGCCGCTTCTTCCTCGATGACGACGCCGGGAAATCGACCGATGCGTTTGTCGTGCGGCGCGTCCGCCCCATTTGGGAAGGCAAGCTGTACCGCGATTTCGACTACCGCATCATGCCCGATTTCGGCGGCGGCTCGGCCGTGCTCCAGGACGCCTATCTCGGCTACACCGCATCGCCGGCCTTCAAGCTGCGCGCCGGTAAATACCGGCCGCCACTCGGGCTCGAGAACCTCCAGTCCAGCACCGACTTGATGGCCGTCGAGCGCGGCCTGCCGCTCAACCTCGTCCCCGTGCGTGACGTCGGCCTCCAACTCTATGGCGATCTGCTCGACGGCTCCTTGTCTTATGCCGCCGGCGTGTTCAACGGCGTGCCGGACGGCGCCAGCGGTGACGGCGACAGCAATGACGCCAAGGATGCCGTCGGCCGGTTGCTGGCAACGCCGTTCCGGACCACCGACGTCGCCGCGCTCAAGGGCCTGACAGTCGGCATCGCCGCCAGCGCCGGCGACCAGGATGGCACTCCCACGTCAACGGGGTTGTCCTCGTTCAAGACCGTCGGCCAGCAAACCTTCTTCAGTTACCGGTCATCCACCAACGCCGACGACGCCACGCGGGCTGACGGCAACCGCGTCCGCGTGTCACCTCAGGCGCTGTATTACTACCGGTCGCTCGGCCTCCTGGCGGAATACGTGCGCTCGGAGCAGGACGTGACCCGTGGCCCCGCGACCACATCGCTGGCCAACGAGGCGTGGCAGATCGCCGCCGCGTGGGTGCTCACCGGCGAGAGCGCGAGCTACAAGGGCGTGACGCCGGACCATCCCTTCGCCCCCGCCGAGGGGCATTGGGGCGCGTTCGAACTGACCGCGCGCTATGGCGAACTGACGGTGGACGACGCGGCGTTCCCGGAACTGGCCGACATCTCAAAGTCCGCCCGCGCCGTGCAGGCCTGGGGCGTGGGACTCAACTGGTACCTCAACCGGAATCTCAAGGCCGTCGTGGACTACGACGTCAGTACCTTCGATGGCGGCGCCCCCACCGGCGACCGCCCCGACGAACAGGCGCTCTTCACGCGCCTGCAGGTGGCGTTCTAGCCCAGCGCCTGGCTCAGCGTCAGAAAGAAATCGCGATTGTCGGCACAGAGATAGCGCATCGTGCCGCCCATGCGGCTGAAGGTCTTGCAGTAGCGCAGATAGTAGGCCGGATTGTCCTGTGGCGGCTCGCCATCCTTCTGCCAATCCCAGCTCGAGGCCGCCAGGTCGACCACCGCGATGTAGTGGTTGTCGATGCGGCGCCCCGCCTGCAGTTCCACGTTGCGCGCCATGGACAGCGCCTTCTCGAAGATCATCGGCGACATCACGGCCGACCCCACGGACAGATAGACCCCGCCTTCCAGCTGTCGCACCTGCTCGGTGTACGTCAGGAAATCACGCAGCGCGGTTCGCCCGATGGCCGCACCGTGATTGATGGGATGCGTATAGATGATGTCGTGCCCGATCATCGGGTGGCCGGTAAAGGGAATCTTCAGCCGGTACGCCGCCGCCTGGGCACTGTAGCCGGCGAACGGATGCGGGATCGGCATCCAGCCGGCGGGCAGGTGGAATCGCAGCACCACATCCAGCAGATCCGCCGCCGCGGCGCAGCGCTCCGGTTCGGTGTCCACGTGCTCACGAACGAAGGCGCGCAAGGCCTCGGCCGTTGGCAGGTCTAATCCCTGCCGGTGGATCATCGCCCCGATCGATTCGCCATAGCCCAGTCCCTCCCAGGCGCCCACGATAATCGCCAGGTTCAGGTTCCGGCCGGTTTCCTGCCAAAGCCCGAATTGCCCGCGGCTCACATATCCCCGCACGTCCTCGCTGCTCTGCCCCTGAAAGGCGAATTCCCAATCGTGAATGATGCCGGCCCCGTTGGTGGCCAGATGCGTAAGCCAGCCCTGCTCCATCAGCCGGATCAGCACCGGCGCGAGCCCATTCTTGATGGCGTGCGCGCCGAAGGCCAGGATCACCGGCCGCCCATCCCGCCGCGCCGCACGCATGCGCGCCACGGTCTCGGCCATGATCTGCGAGCCGGCCTCCCCCAGCGGCCGGGGCGGGGCGTCGGGCTTCACCGCGTCATGCGCGATGCGCACCTTGTTCTGACGCACCCCCAGCGGCAGGATCGTCAGCCCACCGCGATCGAATTGCTCGTACGACATATGATCCTATCCTCATGACTCAGTGGCCACGAAACGCACGAGGGCCGCAAAATGGGGAGGCCTGAACCGCTGTGCCTTCTGCGACCAATCCTACGCCCCCACAACGCGTAACACCTTCAGCAACGTGTCCAGCTGCGAAAAATCGGGCACCACGAGGTGCGCGCCGGCGCGGATCAGCCGACCACGCTTGGCGGCGTTGGAGCCGAAGCGGCGCACTTCATCGCTGGCCACGCCCACCGCCAGCCCGCCGCGCTTGCGCGACTCACGAATCTCCACGGGGCCATCGCCGAAGGTCACAAGCTGGTGCACATTGGCGGCCCCGATGTCCTTCAGAATCCGATCCAGCACCACGCGCTTCGCTTCCACGGCTGTGTCGCCTGTCGCCCCGTAAATGCGCCCCTCGAAGCCGTCGGCGTAGCCCATCACGGTCGCCTCCTGGATGACGTCCTGCTCGTCGGTGCCGCTTGCCAGGTACAGCTTCACCCCCCCGGCACGCAGCCGCCGCAGGAACTCCGGGGCCTTCTTGATGGCGAAATCCGACACGTCCAATTCGCCCCGTCCGAGGCGCGCCACACGCTCGCGCACCAATCCCATCAGGGCTTCATTGTAGATGCGCTTGTACCCATGTTCGTCCAGCCGCTCCGCGTCCGGCACCACGCCGAATTCCTTCACCAGCTCCACCAGGCCCTGCATCTGGACCAGGGTCTGGATGCCCGTCGTCTTGTCGATGAACTCGCGTACGCGGGCCACCACCCGCGCATAGAGCGTTTCGCCGGCGGAGGCGTACTGCGCGCCCAGGATGGCCCGGATCATCACCGGCTCCATCACCTGCTCCCAGCCTTCGCGCAGGGTCGACAGCGTGCCGTCGTGATCGAATATCGCGTGCGTCAGGCGCAGGTTCGCAGGCACGGATTCGACGATCTCGATGTTCGCTCCGTCGACAAAGCGCGCCCGGCGCGGATCGTCGGCCAGCTCGGGCTGATAGACATAGTCGGGGCTCGCTCCGATCGCCCGAATCTCGTCCGGCGAGGCGGTCCCCGTCTGAAACAGCTTTTGTACGGTCACGCCCGCCACGAAGTTCCCGAACGTCGCCGCCTCGAGCGGCGTCTCGCCGCAGGCCAGTGCCACCGTCACGCCCGCCAGCAAACTGTCGCCCGCGCCCACCGGGTCCGTGCGGCGCACGATGTGCAGCCCGCTGACGACCTGCACCCGGCCGCCCTCCGCCACCACGCAACCGCGCGGACCGTTGGTGACGAACACCGGCCGGCCCCAGCGCGCCTGCAAGTCCCGGGCATACCCTTCCACCTCGGACTGGTTGATGACCTCTTCGGCTCCATAGCTCCGGCCCGCGATGCGCGCCGCCTCGCGCGCGTTCAACTTGTGCAGGCAGTCCGTGTAGTGCTCGGGGCAGTGCCGACTGTCCACGATGATGAGTTGCTCCGGGTGGCGCGCCATCAGCGCGTTCAACTCCGACTGCAAAAACGGTGTGTGTACCCCGTGCAAGAGCTGTTGATTCACGATGAGCCCATCGAGGCCGGGCAGCGCCGCCTCCACCCTCGCCCGCAACGCGAGCGCAACCCCATCCTGCAGCCGGTTGAAGTTGCCGAAATCAACCCGGTTCATCTCCGTGACGTCACGGATGGGCTTGGCGTAGACCGGCGTATCCCATTCGTCGGTCTGGGTCAGCAGGCCCGTGACGTCAACCCGCTGCTCGACCAGCAGCCGGCGCATGGCATCACCAAAAGGGTCGTCGCCCAGCACGCCGAACGCATGGACGCGGCCGACGCCCATGGCCGCCAGGTTGGCCGCCACGGTGCCGGCACCGCCCGGGCTGTAGCGCTGCCGGCGCACAGGCTGCGTCGGCAGCCCGGTCTCCACCGACGGCTCAGAGGCCGACGAATCAATCGTCCAGTAGGCATCCAGGCAGTAATCGCCGACCACCCCAATGCGCAGGTCGGGCAAGCGCCCCAGAACCGCCTCCAGTGTTTCCGCGTTCATCGCCGTTCAGGCTACGGGAGCGCGCCGCCGCAATCAAGCGCGGTTCGCGCCCGTCCCCAGGTGGGGCGAACCGTCCCTGGCGAGCCGCAATCACCCCTTGCCTGCGTCGGGCGCACCACTTTGCTTGATTTTTGACCCTCCATGCCCGATGCTGCCCCGCTTTCGCCGCACAAGAGAAACCACCATGACGCCACGCCCCAATATTGTAATCATTACAGCCGATCAGCTTTCCCAGCGCGCCGTGGGCGCGTATGGCGATCCGCAGAACGTCACCCCGCACATCGATGCGCTGGCCCAAAGCGGAGCGACCTTCGCCAACGCGTACTCGCCCTGCCCGCTGTGCATGCCCGCCCGCGCCGCCTTCTGGACCAGCCAGTTCCCCCACCGGACCGGTATCCATACCAATTCCAACGTGCTCCGCATTCCCGCCGACATGCCCACCCTGGGATCCGTCTTTACGCAGGCCGGCTACCGCTGCGCCCATTTCGGCAAAACCCATGACTGCGGCGGCCTGCTCGGGTTCGAGGTGGTCCACAACTCCGGAGCCCCCGTGGAGGAGACGCCGCCCTGGACCAATTACTACGACTCCCAGGAGGATCGCGCCACCACCGCCCAGGCCATTGATTTCCTGAAGGTCCACGGGGATCAGCCTTATGTGATGGCCGTCGAACTCAACAACCCGCACGACGTCTGCCTCTGGATCGGGGACCACGTCGGCCAGCATGCCGACACCCCCGTGCCCGGCCGCCTCCCCGCCCTGCCGGAGAATTTCGAGGATGCAGACCTGGCCACGCGCCCCTCGGCGATCCGCTACAACTGCTGCACCAATTTCCGCGTCGCGCAAACGCTCGCCTGGACGCCCGAGAACTTCCGCCATTACCTCGCCGCCTATTACCACTACGTCGCCATGCTCGATCACGACGTCGGCCGCGTCTTGAACGCCCTGGCCCTCCGGCCGGACGCCGCCAACACGATCATCGTTTTCACGGCGGATCACGGCGACGGGATGACGTCGCACCGCATGGTCACCAAGGGCGGGCACTTCTACGAGGAAACCACGCGCGTGCCCCTGGTCATCGCCGGCCCCGGAATTCCCAGGCAGCGCTCGCTGACACGCGCGCCGCTGGTTTCCCTGCTCGACGTGTTCCCGACCCTCTGTGCCGGGGCGGATATCCCCGCGCCGGAAGGGCTTGCCGGCCGCAGCCTGGCTCTCTGGTTGCGCGGCCACGGCCCGCGCGACGAGCGCACGCATGTCACCAGCAGTTGGTTCGGGCACGCGCCCGCACTCGCCCCCGCCCGCATGGTGCGGTCGCATCGTTTCAAGTACACCCACTTCCGCGAAGACGGCGCCGAGGAACTTTACGATCTCGTCAAGGACCCCGGCGAGCGGCGCAACCTGGCGGCCGACCCGGCCCAGACGCGCACCCTCGCCGACCATCGCGCGCTGCTGCAGCAGCATTGCGCCGCGACCGGCGACCCCTTCTTTGCGGAGACGGTCACCGTCACCCCGCCCGCCCACGCACATCCGCCCGGCAGCTGCCCCTTCCACCCCAGCCCGGCCCACCCATAGCGACGGCGCGGCCTCTGCAGGTGCGGCGTGGCGCCGCAATCGGATTGCACATCCCGGACGAATTCGGCACCCTGAAGGCCCACGTGTAGAAAGGAATGGAAGCGCGTCATGAGCAACTTGCCCAACCATATCGTCTTCCCCGCCCCGCCCGGCGCCACGATCAGCCGCATCTACAGCGTCACCGTCAACGGGGCGCCGGTCGCCGTGGAACACTTCGAGGATATACACATGGCCCGCTTCGCGCTGCGCGGCGCCTGCCAGGTGGAAATTCTCGTGAAGCCCAGCATCGGCCACCGCAACCTGAAGTACATCTCGCGCTTCGATGTCCGCCCGCTCAGCTACCAGATTGCCGCCACCGCCGAACTGAACGTCCTGCGCTTTACGCTCGACCGCCCGCGCCAGCTCGTCATCGATGTCAACGCCTACGAGCGCCTCTTCCTCTTTGCCGACCCGTATGACGCCGCCGAACCCGTTCCCGGCCAGGAGGGCGTCGTCTCGCTTGCCGACTTCGCCTCCGACGCCACCGGGGCCACCCTGCAAACGGCCCGGATCGCCGCCGCCATCGCCGCCGTGCCCAAGGGCGGCGTACTCTTCGTGCCCCCGGGCCTCTACCAGACCGGAACCGTCACGCTGAAGAGCGACATGACCCTCTACCTCGCCGGCGGCGCGGTCCTGAAGGGCTCGTCCAACCCGTCCGATTACCCGGCGGACACCACCAGCTGGCACTGGTCCAACCAGTGGTTCGTCGGCGCCATGAAGGCCGAAAACGTCCGCATCGCCGGCTACGGCGTGCTCGACGCCAACGGCAGCATCGTCCGCGGCCAGCAGTGTGGCCCCCATCTGCTCGTCTTCACCGACTGCCGTCATGTCACCGTCGAAAACATCACGGTGCGCGATCCCGCCGCATGGTGCGTCCACCCCATCAACTCCGACCACGTCCTCATCCGCCACGTCAAGAGCGTCTGCAACCGCGACGTGCTGAACACGGATGGCTTCGACATCACCAGCTGCCGCGATACGGTCATCGAGAATTCCTTCCAGTATTGCAGCGACGACGGCGCGGTGATCAAGACCTCCGGCGGCATTGCCGCCGAGAACATCACGGTGCGCGGCAGCGTCTTCCTCACCAAGAAGTCCGCGCTCAAGGTCGGCACCGAGACCGAAGGCGACGTGAACCATGTGACCTTCATCGACAATGACGTCATCGAGTGCGACCGCGGCATGACGTTGTCCGAGGAGGACGGCCACGTCATCCGCCACACGCAGTACATCAACAATCGCTTCGAGATGCCGCTGCTGGATGCACGCCGCCGCCTGATCGACTTCTACACCTGGAACCGCAAGGGGGGGGGCCGGATCGAGAACACGCTGATCAAGGACTGCGTCGCGCTTCAGAAGTGGCCGCGGCCCTCGACGTTGTTCGCCTGCTCCGGGCCGATCGACGGCGTCCGCTTCGAGAATTTCCAGATCGCCGGCAAGGTCTGCCGCAGCCTGCCGGACGCGGATACCCTGGTCGAGGTGCTGCCCTGCAACGACGCCCGCCGCGCGACGGTCTACAACGTCACCTTCGAGCCCGCCGCCCGCCCCGGCCCGGTCAACCTGGCGCTGGGGTGAGTACCCGCCACCCGCACGCGGGCCAGGCGACCCGCGCTACGGGAGCCTTTCCACCTCACGAACCGTGGCGCGGGTTGCCAACCCGCGCCGGCTCGACTTCGCCACCTACGCCAGCAGCTCGGCCGCGTCCCGCATCAACCGCGCAATCGGCAGGCCCTGGGGACAGACGCGTTCGGCGGACGCCAGATCGCCCTGTGTCAGCGCCTTGCGCGCCACCTCAGGCAGCCCGTGCCAGGTATTGCGGGCGAGCGTGTGATCGCCGTAGTCGCGGTGATACATCAGGGCGCGCATGCCATCGCCGATCGGCGCGCCGGGACACACCGACTCGCACAGATGCGTGCACCCCGCGCAGTACGCGCCAGACGTCGATTCGGCATAGGCGTTCATGAGCTGGCGGTCGGACGCCGTCAGTTCGGTCTTGTCCAACGCCGCCGCCACGTTGGCCTGCAGAATCGCCACGTTGGGCATCTGGGACACAATCGAACTGATGCGCTGATCCTCCCAGACGGCCTTCAAATTCGCCTGCTTGTCGGAGAACCCCCGCGCGAGGAAACTCTGCGCCATGGCGGCCTCCGCCGCGGTCTCGCCCTTCTCCACGCGTCCGCCTTGCGTCTTCATGGCAATCAGCCCGATGCCGGCCTTCACGCAGGCATCCACCGCCTTGGTCATGTCAGGCTGTTGCATCAGCCGGAAGTCGTACTTCAGCAGGATCCCGTCAATCCACGACAGGGGCGCCGCATCCGCCAGACAGCCGGCCATGTTGCCGTGCGTGCTGAAGCCGAACAGCCGGATCTTGCCCGCCGCCTTGGCCTGCTCCGCCCAGGCTCGCAAGTCGTCGTTGAACGACGCCAGGTCTTTAACATTATGGATCAGGTACAGGTCGATGTGGTCGGTCTTCATGCGCTCAAGCGACCGGTCCAGCAACTTGCTCGCCCCCGCGGGATCGCGCGCATCGGACTTGGTCAGCAGGAACACCTGGTCGCGCGTGCCGGGGTTGCGAGCGAAGAACTTTCCAACGCCTTCCTCGCTTCGCCCGCCTTCGTAGCAGTCCGCCGTATCCCAGTAGGTCACGCCCATGGCCAGCGCCTGGCGCAGGACGATCTGGTTATTGGGAATGTCGAACATGCCGCCCATGCCCAGCATCGAGATGTCGAGCCCGCTGCGGCCGAACTTGCGCGTTGGCACCGGCGCCGGTGCCGCGGAGGCCCGTGCGACAGGCGTTTCCGCGCGGGTCCCGCCAGCCGCCGCGAGTGCCGCCCCAGCCAGGCCAGCCGACTTCAAAAAGGAGCGGCGGTTCAGATTCGATTTCATCTCACTCATATGCAACTCCGTATGCTTCTTCCCGGGCAGCAGAGACTTGCCGCCCCCAGTTTGTCCGACGGAAAGCGCTGATCCCTGCAAGCCGGCGCTTCAACCCTTTTTTCCTGACACCAGTACCCCGTGTTCCGGGTGACGGCTTTCGTTTTCGGCCGTCACGCGAATGGCGCGCAACCCGCGCACCGGGCACTCATGTTCACAAATTCCACACCCTGTGCACAGCGCCGGCGATACGACCGGACGCTGGAGGCGCACGACGATGCGGACGTCCTCGCCCGCACGAGGTCCCTCTTCATCCTGCCCCGGGTGGGGCGAGGCGTCCCGACGAACCGCTTCCCCCTCCGCGCCCAATCGCAACGTCCGCTCCCCACTCTCCACAATCGCCCGCGGCTGCCCGCCCGCCCCCTGCAGGTGAAAATCCCCTGTCGCCCATTGCCCGGGGAGCCACGCCACGCCCGACACCTCAATCACCCCGTCCCTGGCCTCTGAAACGTGAAGCCGCCCGCCGGTCACCTCCTCGAACACATCGCTGGTCGTGATGGCCTTCGGCGCCACCGGACACACTTCCTGGCAGACGATGCAGGGCGTGCCCATGGCCCAAGGGAGGCAGCGCCCGCGGTCAACGAAGGCCAGCCCCATGCGCACCGGGCCGTCTGCCGCAAACTCACCACGCCCCAGCTTCTCGTCGATGGTCAGCGGACGGATGGCGGCGGTCGGACAGATATGCCCGCAGGCGACGCAGTTCGGCGTGCAGCCGCTGGTGCCGATGCGGTGGTTCAGCACCGGCGTCCACAGCGCTTCCACGCCGCCCTGCAGGAGCGCGGGCTGGATGATGTTCGTGGGGCAGATCTTCATGCACTGTCCGCACTTGATGCAGCGCGCCAGGAATTCATCTTCGGCCTGCGAGCCCGGTGGACGCAGCACACCCGGGACGAAATTGGTGCCGGCCAGCGCCGAGAGCCGCGCCAGGGGGGCCGCCGCCAGCCCCGTTCCCAGGGCCACGAGGGCGCTGCGCCGCGTCATGCCGGGCCAGGGCCGCTCACCGGCGGCCGACGTGCGCGTCGCATAGCGCAGCGTGTCGTCGGGGCACGTATCCGTGCAGTTGAAACACAGCACGCATTCACCGGGGCGCACGTGGCCCTGCGGGTCGCAAGCGCCCTCGCAATCCACATGGCACAGGCGGCAATCCGAGCACCTGGCGTGCGTCTTGCCGATACGCAGCAGCGCGAAACGCCCCAGCACCCCGAGCAGCGCTCCGAGTGGACAGACAAAGCGGCAGTAGAAGCGCGGGATGAGGACGTTCACCAGCAGCGCCGCGAGGAAGACCGCGCCGATGCCCAGGGCCCCTTCGTAGTGGCGCTGTCCTGCCGCCGCCGGGCGAAAGGCGTGGTCGGCAAGCGTGCCGAACGTGAGGTTCACGGACCGCTGCATGAGCGGGATCGGATCGAGAAGGCCGGTCTGCAGCGTTGACCGGAAGAGCGGGCTGACCGGCCGCCATAAATTCCAGGCCGCCGCGCCGAGCATGAACAGCAGGATGTAATACTTGATGGCCTGGGCCGGGTGGTACGTGTTCACCCGGATGCGCGCCGCCACGCGCATGTATCGCCTGCCAATATATCCCAGCACCTGGTGGAGGGTGCCGAAGGGGCAGAACCAGCCGCAGAACACGCGACCGAGCAGGATGGTCGCGATCACGGTGACGAGGGCCCAGATCAGCCCACGATAGATGGCGCCGGTGGTCGCCAGCGTGGCGATGGCGACCAGTGGGTCGAGCTGCAGAAACGCGTTCACCGGCCATCCGCGCCACTGCCACCACCCCTCGCCCAGTATGGAAACTGCACACAGCCACAGAAAGAGCGCGAGGAAGAACACTTGGCTGATGCGTCTGGCGGTGATGATTTTCATGTGCCGTTTGCGGCGGCGCGGCCGCCCATTCACCCCATCTGCGCCCGCTTCACATCCATCCGCTCCACATCCATGCGGCCCGCGCCGCGCGCGCTGGCCTGTGCCAGGTAGGGCAGATCCTCCGCGCGCCGGCCCAGCAGCGTGACGCCCAGGCTGTCGGCCGCCACCGGATCCGTGCTGGCAATGATCGTGCGGGTGGGTTTCAGATCCGCCGTGGAACCACCAGTCGGCCCGTTGCTGATCATCGATTCCGTACCGTCGAGCATGACCAGCGTCGGCCGGAACATGAGCGCCAGCTCCGTGATGATCGTGTGGATGTCCTGGTGGAACACGTTGCGTCGCCCGCCCAGCAGGCCGTACCAGTTCTTCAGCGACAGGCTGGCCCCGCTGCGATGATGATCCTTGATTGGCGCCAGCCCGATGACGCGATCCACGCCGGCGAGCGGGCCGGCCAGCACGGGCCAGTCGCACAACAACCGTCCCCCGCTCTGCGTGTAGCGCTGAAACGCGCCGTCGGTCGGCATCACCAGTGTGGCGCCGGCACGCTCGCACGCGGCGGCGATGCCGGTCAGACGAAAGCAGGTGGCCGGATCATTGATCGGGTTATCCGTGACGAGCACCTCGGCGGCGCCGGCTGCCCGGCAGTGCGCGATAACCGCTTCAAGGAATTCCGGATGCGTCGTGGCGCCGACAATCGGCGGCGTGGCGAACGCGGCGTTGACCTTGAGCAGCACCCGCTCTCCGCGCCGCACAAACGCGCCCATGCCGCCCACGAGTTCCAGGGCACGGCCAACTGCGCCGGCGCGATCTCCGCCCGTGACCACGCTGAGGCGGCCCGCCGTGTCCGGCGCGGCGTAGGTCCCAAACTCAAACCGCCGATCGGCGGACGTCGCCGGCCGCGGATCGTCGCGCCGATAGAGCGCGCCGATGGCCGAGGCGGCGGCCACGGACACGCCGGCCAGCGCGGCCCGGCGCGCAAACTCCCGGCGCGTCAGGTTGGCCGTTGGCAACGTCTTGCCGGGAACACTCACGGTGGCAGCATCTCCCCAAGTCGCGCGCCAAGCGCCTGCGCCGCAGCCCACCCGGACTCGGCGTCGTCCGCCTCATGGATGCCGGCGACGACGTTGCCGCGGGCGATCACGACTTCCAAGGCCCCGTAGAGGTCCACGCCCACCGTCCCAGCCAGGCCGGCCGGTGCCGGACGCCCCTGCCCGCCGTTGGCAAGCAGGAACGCCTCGTAGGCCTGGGCCAATGCGCGTGCCTCCTCGGGGGTGGCGCGCGACGCCACAAAAGCCGTCACTTCGCCGGCTCCCGCACGCAGCCGCGCCGTCATCACCTGATTGAGCCGGTCGAATCCAAAGGCGCTTTCCGCGATGAGGCCAACGCTGTCTGCGACCAGCCGATCAGGAGGGAAGAAGTCGCGCTCGCTCAGCGCCGCCTTTTCAGCGGGCAGCTTGTCCAGCAGGGCGGCGGCAAACGCTTCGGCGGCTGGTGCGGACGCCAGATCCGCCGCAATGAGTTCCACATAATGGCGCCCGCGCAGCGCAAAAACGCCATTGCCCGCGACGTAGCCTTCGGCGGGGGCGGGCAACGCGCGGGCACCCGGACGCCGCTGGGCGCTGTACACGGCGAACGCCGCGCGTGGTGACTCCATCTCGAACACGTACACCTCGAACCACTCACTAGCCCGTTCCCGCCCCGCCATGCGACGCGTCGTCAACGAGACAAATCCAGCAGACAGGTACAGTTCGGCCTTGCCGTCGATTTTATCGGAGACGGTTTGAGCGTTGAAGCGTTCGGGCGGCCCCATCGGCGAGAAATCCACGGGGATGGCATTGAGCCACCCCTCCGCCGCCACGGCAACCGCAGGGGGCGATGACGCTCCCGGTATGAGCGCGGGATTGGGGCGGCTCTGCAACGTCCACAGGCCTGCCGCGATGAGGACCAGCGCGAGCAGCACGAACCAGCTGACGACACGCTCGATGGGGCCGGCGGGATGCGTCGTCCGCCTGGACCGGGCAGGCATGGTCGCCGCAGGAGTGGTCGTCACAGTGCGTTCCTTCGAGTGAGTGCGTGCAATGCGGGCCAGCGTAGCGCGCCACTGTAAGGAAATGCTAAGGGGGGGGTGAAGAATGTGTGAAGCGCGACGCCCGGGGCAGGGACGGAAGCCGCGTGGCGCCTATCGGCGTCTGCCGGCGCGGCTCGGCAGGGACGACTCGCCCCGCCTTGCGTTCTGCCGCCAGCGTGCTACTGTAATACTGCTAGCAATCATCAAGGGGACTGACTATGAGCCGGATTTTCTTGCGTCAATACCGCGTGGCCGCGTCTGCCGCACTCTGGTGCGCTGCCGTGGCCCTGTTATGGGTTGCCGGCTGCAGCCGCCCCACGCCACCGACCGCACCCTCGCCCACGCCTCCTCCGCCCACCACCACCATCGCGCCGCCCGTCCCCGTCACTCCGCCCGCACCCCCATTGCGTTCCGACTTCAGCGTGGAAACCTATGGCAACTTCGTGACCTTGGGCGTGATTCTGCACCGCCCCAAGGACCTCGGCCGCGAGGCGATCGGCGGCGCGCGCCTGTTTGCCGTGCGCCCGACAGGCGATCGCCGGCTGCTCGACCCCATCTGGATCGAAGCCATCGACGCCTACGTCTGCTCCGTCTTCGACCTGCAGCCGGACACGACCTACAGCTTCCGTGCGGTCTTCGATGGCGCGGATGGCAAGCCGGTGGCCGAACAGACGTTCCAGGGCCGCACGCGGGCGGAGCCGGGCGCCCCGCCGCCGGCCCGGGTCGAGTTCCACATCGCACCCAATGGCGACGATGCCGCGGCAGGCACCGAGGCGCAACCCATGCGGACGCTGGCCGCCGCACTCGGCCGCGTGGAATCGCCGGGCACACACGTGATCCTGCACGACGGCACCTACTTCGAAGGCGACCTCTACGCCCCGCCCCGGCGCGGCCAGCCCGGCGCGCCCCTCGTCATCAAGGCCGCCCCGGGCGCGCACCCAATTATCGACGGGTCGGATCCGGCCTGCAACCGCGAGGGCTGGAAAGCGCTCGGCAAGGGCTATTTCTCCCGCCCCTTCGAAGGCTCCACGCCGCTGCTGGCCTTCCGCAACCGGCGGACAGGCGTCACCTTCCGCTGCTATCCGGTGGAGACACTGGAGCAGCTCCAGAATCGCCACTGCGGCGAACTGAGCGATGAACTGCGCAACAACCTCTACAAGCCCGGCCTGACCAACACCGCCTTTGAGGCGTTCAACATCACCGGCGCCTATCACTGTTCCGGCACCACGCTCACGCTCTGGTGCCCGGCCTTCGATCCCGCCGGCGATGTCGACATCCACGTCGCCGTGCGCACCAACGGCATCGAGCACGGACGAGCCAACCAGTTGGTCTACGAAGGTCTCACCTTCCAGTTCCTGGCCGGCCGCGCCATCATGGTGCAAAACTCCGACGACGTCATCGTCCGCAACTGCACCTTCGAGTACTGCAACGTGCCGATCGGATGCAAGGGCGACAGCAACCGCCTGCTGGTCGAGGGCTGCACGTTCCGCGACGACTGCACGCGCTGGAGCCTGCTCCCGAAGATGGCCGAAGGCTTCGGCTACTCCGCCTACATCGAAACGGGCGCCGTCAACTGCTTCCCGCCTTACAACGGGCGCGGCCTCGTGGTCCGCAACAACACGATCGACGGCCTGTTCGATGGCGCGCTGCTGGTGCCCTACTCGATCCGCCCCACCATCGAAACCAGCGAAACCGACTTCTACCACAACCGCATCGTGCGCGTGCTCGACGACTTCATGGAACTGGATGGTTTCCCGCGTAACGTCCGCGTGTTCGGAAACCACATGGAGCGATCGCTCACGGGCGTGTCGATCGCGCAGGGAGCGGATGGGCCGACCTACGTGATGTACAACGTGATGGGGCGGCACGGGGACACCAGCGTGCGCGAGGTCTTTGGCCCCAGCGGCTATCCGGTGAAGACCAATGGCGGCGAGGCCGAGCAGGGCATCACCGGGTGGGCGTACTTCTACCACAACTCCTTCTGGACGGAGGAACCGGACACGCCGGCGTTCCGCGTGAAGGTCGCGCAGTGGCGCCAGCTCGTGATGGCCAACAACATCTGGTACGGCACGCGCATGGGCTGGGAGACGTACCATTCCGACCCGATCTCACCGGTATCCCTGTCACACGACATCATCTGGCACGAGTCCGGGCCGCTCTTCCACCGCGACCACGGCGAGCCGAAGGACTACCAGACGATCGCGGACGTGGCGGCCTCGGGCCTGAAGGACATTCAGTTCCTGACCAACGCGATCGTGGTCAATCCACAGTACGTGGCGCCGGCCACCGGTGACTACCATCTGCGCCCCGGCAGCCCGGCCATCGACGCGGGGGTGCTCATCCCGGGCGTGAACGACGAACGCTTCGTCGGCACCGCGCCGGACATCGGGGCGCTCGAGTTCGGCGCGGCACCGTAACGACGGTGCCGCCGCTCCCGCGCCTACGGTTCCGCCTGCCCGTTGACTTGGCGCGGGTGGCGCGTGGGCTCTCCGAAATGCAGCTGCTGGTCCGGCGCCAGGCGCATCGGCTGCCGGTTGTGCAGCCAGCCGCCGGACGACAGGCCATCGGGAAAGCGGTGCATCAACATGCCCGCGCGATGCTTCGGCAGCTGCTGGGCAATGGTCGCATCGGGGCGGGCCACAAACGAGGCCCACCCGGCGAAGCGGCGCGTGGAGTTGTTGGCCACGGCCCACAGCCGGTTGTCCGCGCAACGCGTCGGCACCTGCCGCACATTCAGAACATCCAGGCACGTCGGCCCGTCGTGGCGCGCGTTATAGAATGAATGAATCATGACCGACGCACCGAGTTCGCGATACGCCGCGTACATCTGGGGAAAACAGATGTCATAGCAGATCGCCAGGCCGATGCGGACCCCGCGTATGTCGTGCGTCACGCGTCGATTTCCCGCGGCGTAATGCTTCTGATCGTCCAGCGTGAGCATGCTCTTGTCGTAGCGGTTGACGATGCTACCGTCCGGGCCAATCAGGTAAAGGCAGTTGGTTGGTTTTGTCCGCGCATCAAGGTGGTGCGCCGACCCCAACACCAGCCAGAGGTTCAATCTCGCGGCCAGCTCGCGCAAATGCGTGGTCGCGCGCCGCAGGGTGTCCCAGTCGTAGCGATAAAACGAGGCAAAGTCGCAACCGGCATAGCCTGACAGGCTGGCCTCCGGCGTGTGCAGCAGGGTCGCACCACTGGCCGCGGCCAGCCGCATGAAGCGCCGGATGTACCGTGCGTTAGCGGCCAGGTCGCCCGACACCGGAAACTGACAGCTCGCCACGTGCAGTTGGGGTCTGATGCGCCGCGCCTTCATACCGTACCGGCAAGCATGCCCTCGCCGGCGCCGGGATTCAAGCGGGGAAATGGCCTGCCGCCGGACGCGAGAATCGCATGCCTTTTGGCGGGCAATTGCGCTTTCGTTGTACTAGGGATAATGGCATAGTACTCCACGGTTCCGGACTTGATTGCTCAGCCCGAACCCAATGCTTCAGACAGGGGGGGACATGTCATCCGGATTTTTCTTTCCACGCCCAGTGAATCAATCCCTCGGCGCCATGCTGTTCGCCGCCACGGCGCTGTGCGCGTCGCTCCAGGCCGGGGCCGCGGGCATCGCCATGGGCCCCTACCTGCAGCACGCCACCTCCAACGGCATGACGGTCGTGTGGTGGACGGACTTCACCACGTCGGGCCGTGTCTCCCGCGTGGAGTATGGCGCGGGACTGGCCTCCACCCAATCCGCCACCGAAGCCGATGTCGCCTCGTTCAGCAGCCAGGCGTATCACTTCGTGCAGGTGGCCCGCCTCACCGGGCTCACCGCGGGCACCTCCTATGACTACCGCGTGGTCAGCAGCGACGGCGGCAACACCTATACCAGCGCCGTGCACACGTTCCGGACCGCACCCGACTTCTTCTCGCCCGTGCACTTTGCCCACACGGCGGACGGCCAACCCAACAGCGCCGCCAACATCGTGCGCACGCGTATGCTGCTGGCTCAAACCGAAGTGCAAGGCGCGGACTTCGTCCTCTACTCGGGCGACATGGTGGACGTGGGCCGCGCCGCGGACTGGCACGAAGTCATCACCGAAATGTACTGCAGTGACAACGGGCAGACCGGCAGCGGCGTGGCCAGCCGGATTCCCTTCGCGTTCGTCATCGGCAACCACGAGATCTACGATGACGGCGGCTACAGCTCCATGAGCATCACCGGTTCGATCGCGCGCTACAAGGCCGTCTGCGACAACCCGGACAACGGCAGCGCGGATGCCAACTGGAACGAGCGGTATTATGCCTTCTGGTATGGCCCCTGCTACATCATCTGCCTGGATGCCAACAACACGTCCGACGACGTCCTCGACAACAGCGACCACCTGCCGGATGCCTCGACGCCGGACTGGGAGCCCAACAGCGAGCAGAATCAATGGCTGGTGCGGCAGCTCGCCTATGCCCAGCGCAAGGCCGCGTTCACCTTCGTCAGCTTCCACTACTCGCCCTACTGCCGCAGCACGCACGGTGCGCCCTGGGAACCGCAAAGCGGCTACACGCTGCGCGCGCTGGATCCCCTCTTCCATCAGTATGGCGTCGATGGCGTGCTCACCGGCCACGACCACGTCTACGAGCGATCCGTGACGGGCCCACCCGGATTTCACGAGGAGTTTCCGGGCGGGCTGTCCGCCCTGGAAACCTGGCAGAGCCCGTCGAATCTCAACTACTTCGTCGAGGGCAACGGCGGCAACACGGCCCGCGGCATGGCGGCGGGCTGGGAAACGTGGATGGATATCACGGAGAACAACGCCGCGCCGTTCTTCACCGCGTTCTACTACTCGTGGGCCGGCCTGGTGGACTACTTCAGCTTTCTGGATGTGGACGTTGCCTGGAATGCCTCCAGCGACGCGTGGCGCGCGACGTTCAAGGTCGTCCGGACCGACACGAACGGCGTGACCACCACCCACGACGAGTTCTGGATGGAACGGCCCAATCCGCCCGACGTGGTTTATGTCGATGCGGGGGCCACGGGCGCCGTGGACGGAACCTCCTGGGCCGATGCCTATTCCAGCCTCGCCACCGCACTCACCGCCGCGGGCGCCGGCCAGGACGTATGGGTCAAGGCCGGCACGTACACGCCCGGGGCCGCGCGAACGGATCACTTCCCGCTCAAGCTCGATGTCGGCCTGTACGGCGGCTTTGCGGGAAACGAAACCGAGCGATCGGCGCGTAACTGGGCGGCAAACCCCACGGTGCTCAGCGGCGACATCAACGGCGGCGGGCTGGATGCGGGTAACAGCGCGCATGTGGTCTACGTCGAGGCCGCCGATGCCCCGGCGGGCGCCGTCCTGGACGGGTTCACCATCACCCAGGGCTACGGCAACGGGGGCGGTGGCCTCGGCTTCGCAACCGCCGGACGTGCGACCGTCCGCAATTGCGTCTTCACCGCGAATCATGGCAACCACGGCGGCGCGCTCTGCAATGCCTATGCGGGCGCCAACACCCTGGTGATCGAGAACAGCGTTTTCCACCACAACACATCGCCAGACGACACGGGCTCCGCCATCGGCAACGACGCGAGCGGGCTGCAAGTCATGAACTGCACGTTCGGCGCCAACGCCGGCACGACCTGCACGTGGGACGTCACGGCCGGCCGCGTCGCCGTGACCAACTGCATCCTCTGGGATACCGACGCCCCGACGGCCAGCGGCGGCGGCGTGCGCGAGGCCGTGGCCGGCAGTGTGACCATGTCGCATGGCGATGTCAGCGGCGGGTGGCGCGGCACGTCGGGCAGCGACAACCTCGGTCTCGATCCCGCGTTCATTAACCTGGCCGCCGGCAATCTGCGCCTGGGCAACACCAGCCCGTGCATCGACATCGGCACCGGCACCGGCGCCCCTGACGTCGATCTCGATGGCATCACCCGGCCGCAGGGCGAAGGGATCGATCTCGGCGCCTACGAGCGCGTCCGGCTGGAGCTCCCCGGGAACGTGGTGGCGAGCGACGGCACGTACGCGGATCGCGTCACCGTGCAGTGGACGGGCGTCTACGGCGCCACGGGATATGAAGTCTGGCGCCACACAACATCGGACGCGGGCGGCGCCGGCCTGTTGGCTGGAACCACGGGCCTGGCCTTCAACGACAGCCTGGCCAGTCCCCTGACGAACTACTACTACTGGGTGCGCGCCACCAACCTGACCGACACCAGCGGACTCGGCGGTGGCGACAGCGGATACCGCGGCGTGGCGCTGGGCGACAATCCCGTGGCGTTGTTGAAATTCGCGGAAACCACCGGCAGCACGGCCGCCGATGCCACCGGGCATGGCAATCACGGGGAGTTGGGCGCCCTGGTCACGTTTCAACCGGCCGGCGGCCCCACGCTCGCCGGCAGCGGCGTCACGCTGGCGGCGACGGAGTTCCCCGGAACCGCGTCGGTCTCCAATGCCATCACGGTGAGCGACAGCGCCTCGCTGGACTTCGACAAATCGCACGGCACCGTGGTGATGTGGATCAAACTGAACAATACGAGCGGACGCAAAACCTTCATCAAGTCCAGCCCCTTCAGTGCGAGCGCCGGCCTGGAATTGGCCTGCAACAACACCAGCCTCTTCGCCTACCCGCCTGGCGGGCAAAACGCGCCCTACGCACTGGCCGCCGTGCTCACCACGGCCTGGACACATCTGGCCATGGTTTGGGAGGACGGCGTCGGCACCCGGCTCTACGTCAACGGCACGCAGGTGGCAACGGCGGGAGACTTCACGCCCTACGCGGACACGGGCAAGTGGATCATCGGTCGTGACATCGATAACGGGCGTGAATTCGGCGGGCGGATGGCGGACGTGGCGATCTTCCTCACAGCCCTCACACAGGCCGAGATTCAGGCCGTCATGTCCAACAGCTGGCCCACCCACACCATCACCATCAACACCGCCCCGACCGGACGAAGCGTCGCGGTGGACCAGCTCGCGCTCACCGCCCCGGCCACCTTCACGGTCGTGGATGGCGCCCATGTCGTCAGCATTGCGGACCCGCAGAGCGGGACGACCGGGCGGCGCTATCTGTTCGACACTTGGTCCAACGGCCAGCCCCAAATCCAGGCCCTCAACGTGTCGGCCGACAGCGTCCTGACGGCCACGTTCACGACACAGGTGCTGTGGACCGCCGCCGCCAGCCCGGGCGGCGCCGGCACGATCGCCCCCGCCTCCGGCACCTGGCATGCCGTGGGAAGCAACGTCACAGCTGCGGCCACCGCCAACGCCGGCTGGGCGTTTGATCACTGGACGGGCGATCTGACGGGAAGTGCCCCCAGCACCCCCTTGACCATCACGACCCCTGCGACGGTGACCGGCGTCTTTTCCGTCGCCTCCGGGTACGTGACCATCACCGTGGCCAGCTCGCCGGCGGGGCGCAATCTGGTCGTGGACGGTGTCGACACGACGGGCGACACGTTCAGCTGGCTCGAAGGGTCGGTGCATACCGTGGAGGTGGCCGTGGCAACACAGCCCGGCGCCACGGGCGTGCAATACGCCTGGCAGACCTGGTCGGATAGCGGCGCACAGGCACACGCCGTCACGGCCAGTGCGAGCGGCACGCTCACGGCCAGCTTCCAGACCCAGTACGCGTGGACCGTGTCGCCGGATCCGGCGGAGGGCGGAACAGTTGTGCCGGCGAGCGGCGGGTGGTATCCGGCGGGCAGCAGTTTCACGGCGACGGCGACGCCGGCCACCAGCTACACATTTGCCAACTGGAGCGGCACGCTGAACGGCGCTGCCACCAACTTGGCCGTCACGATGAATGCACCGGTGATCGAGACCGCCGCGTTCACGTACACCCCGACCATCGCCTATGTGGATATCGATGCCGCCGCCGGCGCCAAGAGCGGCGCCTCATGGGCAGATGCCTACACGAACCTGCAGACCGCGCTGGGAGCCGTCACGGCCGGGGAAATCTGGGTGGCCGAAGGCACCTACATGCCCGGCACGACCCGCGCCCAGTACTTCAACCCGGCGGCCGGCGTGAAGCTGTACGGCGGATTTGCCGGAACCGAAGCCACGCGCAGCGCGCGAACCGCCCCCGCCTTGCATCCCACCGTCCTCAGCGGAGATATCAATGGCGGCGGGCTGGACTCGGGCAACGCCGAGCACGTCATCTATCTCACGTTCGGCCACGACGGCGTCACGATCGACGGGTTCACCATTACCCAGGCGTGGGGCGACTACGGCGGCGGCCTGCGCATGGACGGCAGCGGCAGCCTGACCGTGAACAAGTGCATCTTCACCGCCAACTACACGCCCAGCTATCACGGGGCCGCGTGGGGGAACTACTACCACGGCGATAACGACGTGCTGGTCCAGAATTGCCTGTTCTACGGCAACTCATCCGGGGGCGCGGGAGGCGCGGTGATGGTGAACTACGGCACCACGCGCGTCATCAATTGCACCGCCTATGGCAACTCCGGCGGCACCTACACCTGGTACGTGTCGGACGGCAGCGTGTCCGTGGAGAATAGTATTCTCTGGGATACGGGCGGCAG
This sequence comes from Lentisphaerota bacterium, assembly GCA_021413965.1. Taxonomy (GTDB): domain Bacteria; phylum Verrucomicrobiota; class Kiritimatiellia; order UBA8416; family JAIOPI01; genus JAIOPI01. The sequence continues at coordinate 51,400 of JAIOPI010000002.1, forward strand.
CGGCGGGGGGATCTATGAGAAAGTGGCCGGCAATACGACGGTGACCTTCTGCGACGTGAATGGCGGTTGGAACGGCACGTCCGGCGGCACAGGGGTCATCGCCGGCAATCCCAACTTTGTGAATGCCGCCGGCGCGAACTTCCAGCTGCAGGCCGGAAGCCCCTGCATTGATCAAGGCAACGCCGAGAACGCTCCCGACGACGACCTGGCCGGCACCGCGCGCGACGCCGCACCGGACCTCGGCGTGTTTGAGTACGCCGCCGCGGCATCCCGATCGCTGACGGTCGCCTCAGATCATGGAACCCCGTCCCCCGCGGTCGGCGCCCACAGCTACCCGGACGGGACGCTGGTCAGCGCGTCCGTGTCATCGCCGGAGACGGCCGGCTCGACGCGCTATGTATGCACGGGGTGGACGCTGACCGGCCATGCGCCGGCGGGCGGATCGGGAACCAATGTTTCGATCACGCTGACGAACGACGCCACCTTGACATGGCAGTGGAGCACCCAGCACCTGTGGACGACCGCCGTCACCCCGGTGGGTGCGGGCACGGTCGCCCCCGTGTCGGGCACGTGGTACGATCAGGGCAGCACCTTCACCGCAACGGCCACCACCAACATCGGCTGGGCATTCACCAACTGGACGGGAACCCTGACGGGAACCAGCACCAGCCTGGCAGTGACCATGACCGGCCCCGTCACGGAGACCGCCACATTTGATTTCCGCGGCTCGAACTTCACGTCACAGACCTTCGGCAACTTCATCACGCTCGGTGCGGTGGTGGATGTCCCGAGTGGTTACACGCCGAGCCAGATCGGCCGCGTGGAACTCTACGAGGTCCGTACGGGTGGCGACCGCCGGCTGCTCGACCCCCTGCAAGTCGGCACCAATGCCTATTATGCCGCCTCGGTCTTTGACCTCGCCCCCGGCAGCACGACCACCTTCCGCGCCATCTTCTACAACACCAGCGGCCAGATGATCGCCCGCAACACCTTCAGCGGGCAGACACGCGCCGAACCCGGTAGCACGCCCGCCGCCGTGGCCACGATCCATGTGGCCACCAACGGAGCCGACGCCAATCCCGGCACGGTGGCGTTCCCCAAGCGCACGCTCGCCGGCGCCCTGACTGCCACCAGCCAGGCCGGCACCCACATCGTCATGCACGGCGGCATCTACTACGAAGGCCCGGTGTTTCCGCCCAACGTTGGAACCACGGCCAATCCGCTCGTGATCGAAGCGGCCGCCGGCGAAACCCCCATCCTGGATGGCTCCGATGAACTCCTGCTGCAAAGCGGCTGGACAAGCCTCGGCGGCGGATATGTCTCGCGCGCCTTTACCGGGCAGACTTGGCTGATTGCCGCGCGCAACCGGATCACCGGAACCGTGACGCGCGCCTACCCCATGGCCACGCTGGCCGAACTCAATGGGAAGTACTCGGGCAACGCCGCCAACACCTTCGCCAAGTACAACATCACGGCCGCTTACTACTGCTCAGGCACCACGCTGACCGTCTACTGCCCCGAATTCTCCCCCGGCGGCGAGGTGGACCTGCACGTGTCGGTACGCGATACCGGCGTCGAGCAGGACGCCGACCACCACATCACGTATGAAGGCCTGACCTTCCGCTTCTACGAGGGCAAGGGCATCTACGTGAACCGCTCCGACGACGTCATCGTCCGCGACTGCCGGTTCACGTATGTCAACACGCCCATCGGCATCAAGCGCGCCAGCAACCGGCTGCTCGTTGAATCGAGCGATTTCATCGATGACTGCGCGCGCTGGGGCTTCCTGCCCAAAGGGGCCGATGGCTACAACTACAACGGCTACATCGAAACCGGCGCGGTCAATGTGTACAGCCCCTATGACGGCCGCGGGCTCGTGTTCCGGCAAAACACGATCGACGGCCTGTTTGATGGCGCACACCTGGTGCCCTTCGGCGCCACCGTGCCCGGCGTCAAGTCCAGCGAGACGGATTTCTACAGCAATACGGTGGTGCGCGTGCTGGATGACCTGATCGAGGTCGACGGCATCTCGCGCAACGTGCGGATCTTCCACAACACGATGGAACGTTACCTGACGGGCATATCGATCGCGCAGGCGACGGAGGGCCCGACGTATGTCCTCTATAACATCCTCGGCCGGCACGGCGATTCCACGGCGTCCACCATCGACGGCTATGTCGGCTACCCCGTGAAATCCAACGGCGGGACGGACTACGGGACCACCGGCTGGGTCCTGCTGTATCACAACAGCGGCTGGACCGCGGCGTCTGCCACCCCCGGTTTCAAGGTCCAGTCCGCCACCTGGCGCCAGCTCGTGCTCGCCAATAACATCTGGTTCGGCACGGACACGGGCTGGAGTGTGTATCGCGATGCTCCGCTATCCCCCGTCTCCATGAGCCACGATATCGTATGGCGTGCCAGTGGCCCTTTCTTCCACAAGGATTACGGCACGCCCAAGGACTACGCGACACAGGCGGACGTGGCGGCCTCCGGCCTGAGCGACATCTACTTCCTGACCAATGCGATCGCACAGAATCCCAGTTACCTCAACCCGGCAAGCGGTGACTACGGGCTGAACACCGGCAGCCCCGCCATCGACGCCGGCGTGATCGTCCCCGGCGTGAATGACGAACAGTTCATGGGGACGGCTCCGGATGTTGGGTCCCGGGAATACACGCTGCCCGCGAGCGTCACCCTGGCCACGAGCCCGACCGGGTTGCTGGTCGCCGCGGACGGCGTGACCAACGCAGCCCCTCAGTCGCTGAGTTGGACCCCGGGGTTGTCGCATACGATATCCGCGCCCAGCCCCCAAGGCGGCGCACAGACACAGCACGTCTTCACGGCCTGGTCAGACAGCGGGGCGCAAAGCCACACGGTGGCGCCATGGGGTGATACAGCCTACACCGCCACATTCACGACGCAGTACCTGTGGACGGTTGCCATCAATCCGCCCATGGCCGGCGCCGCCTCCCCCACCTCGGGAACCTGGTTTAATGCCGGAGCCAACTTCACGGCGACCGCCACGCCCAACGCGGGCTGGGTCTTCGACAGCTGGACCGGCACGCTCACCGGCACGGACACCAACCTCGCCGTCACGATGAACGGTGCCGCCTCGGTCAGTGCCAACTTCGTCACCACCACCACGACCAGTTCCACCACCACCACAACCACGACAACAACTACCACCGCGACGCCGACGACCACGACGTCATCGACCAGCACCACCTCCACAACCACGACGTCGACGACATCCACCACCACCTCCGCCGCCAGTCTTGCAGTCACTTTCGACACCCTCCCGGCTGGACTCGCGATCGCGGCTGATGGGCAGACAAACCTCACCCCCTGGGCCACCAATTGGACGGATGGCACGGCGCACACGCTCGACATCCCTTCACCGCAAGGTGGCGCCCAGACCCAATTTGTCTTTGTCGCCTGGTCCGATGGCGACGCCCAGAACCACACCTCCACGGTGGTGGTTGCCACGAATTTCACCGCCAGCTTCAATGCCCAGTACCGCTGGACGGCGGACATCACGCCACCCGCGAGTGGCACGGTGTCTCCCGCCTCCGGCGCCTGGTTTGATGCCGGAACCAATTTCACGGCGACCGCCACGCCCAACGCGGGCTGGGTGTTCGACAACTGGACCGGTACGCTCACCGGCACGGACACCAACCTCGCCGTCACGATGAACGGTGCCGCCTCGGTCAGCGCCAACTTCGTCACCACCACCACGACCAGTTCCACAACCACGACAACAACCACCACCGCGACGCCGACGACCACGACGTCATCGACCAGCACCACCTCCACAACCACGACGTCGACGACATCCACCACCACCTCCGCCGCCAGTCTTGCGGTCACTTTCGACACCCTCCCGGCTGGACTCGCGCTCGCGGCTGATGGCCAGACAAACCTCACGCCCTGGTCTACGAATTGGGTGATAAACTCGGCGCACGCATTAAGCGCGCCCAGCCCCCAGGGGGGCGCGCTGACGCAGTACGTATTCGGAGCGTGGTCTGACGGAGGAGCGACCAGTCACTCCGTGACGGTGTCCGTGGCGACGAACTACACCGCCAGCTTCAACCTGCAGCATCGTTTGCTGGTCACAGGCACATCCGGCGGTTCAGTCAGCACGCCCGGCGGCTGGTTCGACGCCGGGACGGGAGTCGTCGTGACGGCCACGGCCGCCAGCGGATACGACTTCTCCGGCTGGTGGGGCGACACACAGGGCGACACCAACAGCCCGGTCATGAGCGTCCTGATGGATCAGGCCCGTAGCCTGGGCGCGACGTTCTCGACGAACGGCCTGCCGGCGGGGCCCGCCGCGCTGACCGTTATCCAGTTCCGCTAGGAGCTTGGCGGGCCAAGCAAGGCGAGGCGAAGCCGATGTCCGACAGGCTCCTGCATCCCGGCGTCTCTCAGACAATCCAGGGGGCACCGTGCGGTCGCCGCCAACCGGAGTTCCCCCGCCTACCGTTCCAGCCGTATCGTGACAATCTTCTTGGGCCCCACGGCAAGGCGCACCGCCCGGCCGCGCGCCAGCAGTCGCTTCACCGGCTTTTCCAGCAGATCGGTGAGCGCGGCGCGCTTGAAATCGAAGGCGGCGCGCAAATCGCCCTTCACAATCGCCCCCGTCGGGTTCCAGATGCGGACGACAAGCCCCTTGCCATCCTCAGCCGTCTTGATGGTCGACACCTGCAGGGGTGCGCATAACGACAGCAGCGTACCGCTCGGCAACAAGTTCCGGACCGTCCGTGGACGGGCGCGCATGATGGCCTTCAACTCAGCCGACGGCGTGATGACCTCCGTCCCCACCGAGGGCGCGGGTTGGGGCGGGTTCTGCTCGCTGAACGGCGGCAGGGTGGTCGCATCCACCGGCACACCCGACGCGGGCCGCGTGTACGCCGGCAACGGCAGCTTGAACCGATCAGAGTCTCCGTGCAGGCTGGCCGGTGGCGCACCTCGCTCCGGTGTGAACGGCAGAAGCGCATACTCCATCGTCAAGTCGCCCAGCAGCAAGCTGTCGGAGGTCTTCTCGAAGAACAGATTCTCGATGAACCCGCGGAACAGCGTCACGGCAATGGAACGTGACGCGTTATCCTGGACAGCCGCCTCGTAGAGCCCCTTCGTCAGCACGGCGAGCCCCGAGCGCCGGTCGCATGTGGCCACGATATTCTTGATCGGGCATTCTTCGCGGTCGTGTTCGTTCCAACCTTCGGTGGACCGCAGCGTGACCGGCCGGCAGACCAGATCGAACGCCGTGTCGCCATACCACACGGCCGTATCGCGGTTCGTCGGGAAGATGACCCTCAAGCGGTGGCAACGTGCCGTGTTGTTGACCGTGGTCCGGCAGTCGATCCGCCGGCTGCCGGCGTGCAGCGTGAACACCGTTTCAATCGGCAGCGCCACCGTTTCGCGACTGCGGGTCGTCGTCGTCTTGCCCGGTTGCGAGGGGACCACCTTCGATACCAGTTCCGCTGGCACGCGCAGCGTGTACGACACCTTGAGGGACGCAGTCAGCGGGCCGGACTGCACCAATTCCACATGCACCTTGCCACGGGCGCCCTTGTCCGTGCTGCGCACGACGACGTCCTGCGTGGGATAGCGGTGATTCCATCCGTCTCCCTCATCGCCGCAATCTTCGAAACTGTGGATACCGCGGTACCAGGTGCGAGTGGGCTTGTCGTAGAGATCGACGTGACCGTCCGGACGTGCGACGAGGCGCACGACGTCGTTCTCCAGAATCCCGCGCACGCCATCGGCTTTGACCCGCGGGAGGCGGGTGGCGGGTTTCGCGGCCGCCCCGGCCTGAGCCGCCAGAAACGTGATCCGCCACGTCCGATACCCGAAGGCCGGTATCCCATCCGCCACCGCCACGTGGAAGCGATCCATGGCATGATCACGCCGCACCGAGATCGCCGGCGTGTAGCCTGGCTCCTTGTATGTCAGCGGTGCCGGACGGACGGCCCGTTCAATCCGCACCACGTCGCAGGCCAGCGGCCGGCCCGCGTCATCCAGCAGCGTCGGCACCAGGCCTTGCGCTGCCTTCTGCGCCACCACGGGGGAAGGCAATTCGTAGGCAAGTCGCGTCACAGGTCCCGTCGGGGCGTTGCCCGTGTTGAATACCGTGACCCTGTAGTCCGCCGCGCGGAAGGGCGTCGGGTCGATCGCTTCGATCACCGCCTGCGCGCTGTCATCGAGCGAATCGCCGCCCAGCAGGCGAGCCTGGTCGAATCGATACACCATGTCGCGGTGCGCCTGATCGATTGAGCAACCGCAGATGGAATCGTGCGGGTGGTTCAGGAACAGGTACTGCCAGGCGCGGTCCAGGTAGTCGCGCTGCGGCTCCCCCCCCACGAGTGACGCCCACGCATTGAGCGGCTCCGCCAGGCGCGCGAGCAGGATCTCCTGCGCATCGTTGGCCTGCTTCAGGGGCAGGCGGCTCGAACCCGTGCCGTTGGTCAGCCCATTCCAGTTGCCGGTCTTCGACGGCACGCGCAATTCGCCGGTGAAGCGCCGCCGCCCGCGCGTCCAATCCTTGCCCAGCGCCCGGCGCAGCGCTGCCAGGTACTCGGGCAGCGAGGCATGCACGGCATGAATGTGTTCAAACATGCCATTTAGGCGTTCGATGACTTCGGGCGTGTCCCACTTCGCGGGCTCGTGATCATTCCCGTCCAGGCCCAGGATGACGTGGGTCGACGCCAGGCCGATCTTGCGCTGCTCGAATTGCCGCACCTCGTCCGGCCCGCGGTAGCGCAGCTGCAGAAAATCCTGGTAGCCAAACCAGGGGTGCGCCTTGATCATCAAGGTCACGGTGCCATCGGCCCCCTCCCACACCATTTCGGTGCGCTCGTCCTCCGTGCACGGCGTGCCATGATGAATGAACGCGCTATCGAGCCCGAAGCCCGCCAGAATCTGCGGCATCTGGGACACGTGGCTGAAGACGTCGCTGACCCACCCGATCGGCATGGGCTGGGTCCCCCACTCCCGGCAGTGGCGATGCCCCAGCATGAGGTTACGGATGAGGCTTTCGCCGGACAGGTGGCACTCGTCCGGCATCGTGAACCAGGGGCCCACCAGCGCGCGCCCCGAACGGATATGTCGCGCCAGCCGTTCGCGTTGTTGTGGCTTGATCTCGACATAGTCGCACAGCACCGAGGTCTGTCCGTCCAGATGAAAGCAGGGAAACCCCTGGCGCTTTTCGAGCAGGTCCATCATGGCATCCATCTGGAACACCAGCCGCCGGCGATACCCCTGGAAGCTCTGGTACCATTCCCGGTCCCAGTGGGTATGGCTGACGACGTACATGGTATAGGGCTTTTGCTTCTTCATCATAAAATCTCCCACAGCGCACGGAAAGGCAGACAGAACACCGGACACCCAACCATCATCAAACGCGCGGTCATTCCGAGCGCAACGCCGACCGCTCGTCCGCGTCCCCGGCCGACGTCCCCACGGTATACACCAGACTGATTTTTTCCTCTTGCCGATTATTGCGACCACTGAAGCGAAGGGTAATCGGGCCGCCCGTGTCCGTGATGGTCACCAGCCCGAACATGTTCTCCTCGCCCGCGGTGGGGGCATAGGCCCCTTGCGAATAGGGCCCCGCCTTGATGGACCGGTGATCGTTGTCGAGGGGCGCGGCGATGATGGTGGGAATCGGCGCGCCGCCGCCCGTGGCGTAGTCGCCGTGCGTGCCGTCGTCCGCAGCCGTGGAATGCGCGTCCCCGGCGATGATCACGAGGTTGTGGATGCCGTTCGTTTTCACCCAGTCCGCCATCTGCTGGCGCTCGTTCGTGTAGGCCATCCAGCTATCGGTAAACGGCGTCCCTGGCTGCCCCGTCCAGGGAACCGACGACACCCAAAGCACCAGCCCGTGCGACTTGGCGCTGGTGGCTAGTTCCTGTTTGAACCAGGCCCGTTGCGCCGCGCCCATCATGGAACGCGTCGTCTCGTTCGCGGTCATCGGGTCCCGCTCGCTGCGCAGGTCGGTCACGATGAAGCGCACCCGCCCCACGGTGAAGGCCTGATAGATCGGCACATCGCCCTGCCCGGCGGCCAGCGGATAGTGAGGAATCAGTTCCTGGTAGACCTGGCGCGATGCGGCGCGTCCCGGCGCGGTCTTGTCGCTGTCGTTCGGACCGAAATCGTGATCGTCCCAGATGTACACCAGCGGCGACCGGCGCAGCAGCGCGGTCTGCGAGCGCGAGCCCAAGGCCTTGCGGTAAGTCGCGCGGAACACGGCCGGGTCGTTCGTGGCAATGTCCGCATAGAACATGTCGCCCAGGTTGAGAAAAAACAGCGGATCGTGCTGCGCCGCCGCCACCAGGCCCGACGTCTCCGGCCGGTCTTTCATCAGGCTGTTGCCAAAGGCGAAGGTGAATGACGCGGGGCGCCCTTCCACCGGGAACGTGCGAAAGCGACCGGCCGCGCTGTCAAGGCGACGGCCATTCAACTCCACCGCGTAGTCATAGGTGGTATCCGGAGTGAGGCCCGCAACGTGAAGGCGGACGGCCTGGGATGCAGGCGAGGGGGTGGCGGTCGCCGCGGCAACGACGACGTCGCGGGATGCGTTCGTCGAAATCACCACGCGGACGGTGGCCGCGGGCTGATCCAAGAGGACGACAAAATCCGCCGACGTACTCGTCACCGCCCCCACCACCGGCCCCAACACATTTGCCTCCGGAGCGGCCCCGATTGGGGCAACAGACAGAAACAAGTACGCCGCGCATACGCCCCACGTGCCGACACCGCCGAACCGAACGCGCTGGAACGACATGCTCCCCCCTTGGAAAAGTGCCCGGACCGTATGCCCACTTTTGTTAAAGCGAAGGGCCTAGTTAAACACACCCCGCGTACGGCTTCAAGGTGGCCCGCAATTTCCGAACGCGGGCTGAATCAGGATAAACGCCGGCCGTTGCGCTGCCATGCTGACGGCCCCCCGCCTTCCTGCTACACTCCCCCTCTTATGATTCGTGACCTTACGTTCACCGCCACGGCTGAAGACGCCGGGCTACGCCTGGACCGCGTCGTTGCCCGGCATTGTCCCGGTGCCTCACGCACCTTCATCCTCGACGCCATCGCCTCGGGCGACATCCTGCTGAACGACCGCCGCGCGTTGAAGGGCATCAAGATCCGCGGCGGCGATCGCGTCTTCGTGCGCGCGCTGTTTGAAGAAGTCGACAAGCGGGTTCGCCCGGAGCCGGACCTGCCGCTGCAGGTGATTTATCAGGACGAGGCGTTGATCGTCCTGGACAAGCCGGCCGGCATGCCCGTGCATCCGCTCGGGCCGGGAGAGACTGGCACGCTCGCCAACGCCCTGATCGCGCGCGAGCCGGCCCTCGCCGACATCGGCGATGATCCCCGGTTCCCCTCCCTTGTCCACCGCCTGGACAACGAAACATCCGGTCTCGTCGTGGCGGCGCGCACGGCTTCCGCCTATGCCTTTCTGCGCCAGGCGTTTCATGACCATCAGGTCGAGAAGGAGTACCGCGCCCTGGTCCGCGGCTCGCCGCCAGACGAGGGGCGCCTCCAGCACTACCTCGCCCACGAGCCGGCCAACCGCGGACGGATGCGGGTCTTTCGCGAACGCCCGGCCACCTATGCCGGCCCGCGCCTGATGCAGGCGGTCACAGAGTTCAAGGTGCTGGAGAGACTCCCGGGGTTCACCCTGCTGAGCGTACGCATTCCCACCGGCGTGACCCACCAGATCCGCGCCCAGCTCGCCGCCGTGGGCGTTCCCGTGGTGGCGGACAGGATCTACGGCGGGACCCTCGCGGATGGCGAATGGGGCCTGACCCGGCATTTCCTGCATGCCGCGACGATCGCGTTCACACATCCCGCCTCGGGCAAGACCGTGCGCTTCGAGGCGCCGCTGGCAGCGGAGTTGCTGGCCGTGCTGGCCGAACTTCGGAAGCGTTAGCGCGAGCGCCTTGGCTGCGGCGGGAGGCACCACGCGAAGGCGCGGTGCCTCAGTACCAGCCCTCGGCCCACGCCGTCTCGTACATGGCAATGATGTTCTCCGTGGGCGAGACCGGCTGGATGTTGTGGCACGGCGCCAGGATGTACCCGCCGTTGGCGCCCAGCGTGCTCATGCAGTCCCGCACTTCCCGCCGCACATCCTCAGCCGACCCGTACGGCAACACCTGCTGATTATCCACCGCGCCGTGGAAACACAGGGACTTGCCGAAATCCCGCTTCAGCCCCGCCATCTCCATGCCCGGACAGACGTGTTGAATCGGATTCAGGATATCGACGCCCAGTTCGACCAGATCCGGGAGGATCGGGCGGATGGCGCCGTCGTCATGGTGCATCACCAGAATGCCGTTGGCGTGCGCCAGGTCGATGAACTTTTTCTGAATCGGCTTGAACCACCGGCGATACGCCGCGGCGCTGATCATCAGGTTCGACTGCGAGCCGTAATCGTCCGTCACCTGGGTGATGTGTATCTTGCCGCGTCCCGACTCGAAAAACCGGTTCGCGTACTCCCAGCAGAAGTCCGTGATCTTGCCGAGGATGAACGCCGTGATGTCCGGTTCAGCCACCAGATCCATGCAGCCCTGGTCGAGACCGCGGAGGTGATTCTGAAAGTAGAACGGCGCGGTGTAGCAGCCCTCGATGGCATGCTCCGGCCACGCATCGCACTGCGCCTCTATCGTCGAGAAGTCGTACCAGTCCGCGCTCGGCCAGGGGAATTGCTCCAGTTCGTCCAAGGTCGTCGCATCCTTGAGCGCCCAGCCGATACGCTCCTCGTAACTGCCCGTCCCGTAATCGATGATCCGCACCGTGGCCCACCAGGGCGGGACCTGCTTGGTGCCGTCCGGAAGCACGCGCTCGGGCGGGCCCACATACTTCGGGCTGACGCCGACGATCTTGTCCAAGTGCAGTTTGCCCCAGAGCGCCTTCTGCGTATCCACCCCGAAATGCTTCAGCAGGCGATCCCGGACTTCACCCGTGCACCACATGTCCAGGGGAATGCGGTCGGGCTTGCCGCGGCGTGCGGCGGTCAGTATCCGTTCGCGAGGGGTCATCATAGGTGTTTCTCCACAAGCATGGCACACACGCCTTAGCTTTGGCATACTGCCAGCCGGAACCGTGGCAGGAAAGCGAATAGTGGGGAGGCAAAGCAGGACGTCACCTGTTGGAGTCCGTGTCGGGGCCGCGCTGGCGCGGACCTGTTCCGCACCGCAGGTCTCCGCAAGCGGAGCCCCTACATGGCGTAACCAGCAAAACCGGAGCAAAACCATGAGCGTCGCCATTCAACGGCTCTTTCCCACACACATCGCCCAAGGCCGGCTCGCCGACGCCCGCGCACTCAACCGCGAACTCACGCGGGATATCGAGGGGTTCATGGCGGAGGACCGGGCCGGTCAGGCGTGGTCGCGCCGCCACTACCGCGGCGGCTATACCTCCTATGCCTCGCTCGACGACATGAACCGACGCGCCCCCTCCTGCGAGCAGTTGGAGATCCTGCTTCGGCCCCACGTCAGCGCCTACGCCCGTGCGCTGGGGTGGCGACTCGCCGGTCGCCGGCTGCGGATGACCACGTGCTGGATGAATGTCATGCCCCGGCACACGTACCACACCCTGCATCTGCATCCCCACTCGGTCATCAGCGGCACGTACTATGTCTCGACGCCGCCGGGCTGTGTGCCCCTGCGCCTCGAGGATCCACGCATGGCCTTCTACATGCACGCCCCTCCGCGCACCGGCAAGCGCGTCGACGGCCACTACGTCGACATCAAGGCCCGCGCCGGCGCGTTCGTCCTGTTCGAGAGCTGGCTGCGACACGAAGTGCCGCCCAACCGCTCCACCCGGCCGCGCATCAGCGTGAGCTTCAACTATGGGCTGGAGTAGCGTCCTCAGCGACAAGTCAGACGACGCGTGCCCGTTGCCTCACCCACCCCGCCCTGCGGGCTGGGGAATCTCCGCACCTGCGCTCCCTCGCCTTTCCCCTTCCGTCCCGCCTGTGCTATTCTCCGCCCATGCGCGTACTCCTGATCCAACCGCCGATGACCCAAGTCAACACGCCTTACCCGGCCACGCCATTCCTGACCGGTTTCCTTCGGAGGCACGGGGTTGAAACGGAGCAGGCGGATCTCGCCATTGAACTGATCACCCGCCTGTTCTCGCGCACCGGACTGCAGCGCGTGCTGGACCAGCTCGGTCCCGGAAAGTCGCCTGCCGTTCAGCATCTGCGCGACCACCGTGACGCGTACCTGGCCACGATCGATGTCGTGGTGGGATTCCTCCAGGGCCGCGATCCCGCCCTCGCCCTGCGCATTGCCACCCGCCACTTCCTGCCCGAAGGTCCGCGCTTTGCCGCCATCGAACAGTTCGCCGACCACGATGACGAGAACACCGATCCCTTGAACTGGGCGTTCGGCGCCCTCGGGCTCCAGGACCTCGCCAAGTACCTCGCCACGCTCTATCTCGAGGACCTCACGGATGCCATCCGCGACGGCATCGATCCGCACTTTGAACTCGCCCGCTACGCTGAACATCTCGCCGCCAGCGCCCCGACGTTCGACCCCATCCAGGCGGCGCTCGATGCGCCGCCTACGTTGATCGACGACATGCTGGCGGAACTCACGGCGCAAGCACTTCAGAAGCACGCGCCCGCCCTGATCGGCATCACCGCCCCATTCCCCGGCAACGTCTACGGCGCCTTTCGCATCGCGGCGGCCGTGCGCCGGCTCGCGCCCGACGTCCGCCTCGCCCTCGGCGGCGGCTATGTGAATACCGAACTGCGCGAGCTCCAGGAACCCCGCGTCTTCAACTACTTCGATTTCGTCTGCCTCGACGACGGCGAGCAGCCCTTGCTTCGCCTCGTCGAACACGTGCGCGGCTCGGCGTCGCCCACCGCCCTCGTCCGCACCTTCGTGCGCGAGAACGGCCGCGTCGTCTGGCATCACGACCCCACGGTCCAGCCGTTGCCCCACACGGAGACGAGCACGCCAACCTACGCGGGCCTGAAGCTTGACCAGTATCTCTCCGTCTTCGAACTGCTCAATCCCATGCACCGCATCTGGTCGGACGGGCGCTGGAACAAGCTGATGGTCGCGCACGGCTGCTACTGGAGCCAGTGCACGTTCTGCGATCTCGAGCTCGACTATATCAAACGCTACAGCATCGCCCCCGCCGACCACCTCGTGGACCAGATCGAAGCCGTCGTCCGCGAAACCGGCCAGACCGGCTTTCACTTTGTCGATGAAGCCGCCCCGCCCGCGCTGCTCAAGGCGCTGGCGCAACGCTTGCTCGAACGCCGGGTGACCATCACCTGGTGGGGCAATATCCGGTTCGACAAGACGTTCACCGCCGAACTCTGCGCGCTGCTTGCGCGGTCGGGCTGCGTCGCCGTCAGCGGCGGCCTCGAGGTGGCGGAGGATCGGTTGCTCAAGCTGATGCGCAAGGGCGTGTCCGTCGAACAGGTCGCGCGCGTGACTCGCCATTTCGTCGAGGCGGGCGTCATGGTGCATGCCTACCTGATGTATGCCTTCCCGACGCAGACGGTGCAGGAAACGGTGGATGCACTTGAATTCGTGCGGCAGCTGTTTGCGGCGGGCTGCATCCAATCCGGCTACTGGCACCGCTTCGCGCTCACCGTTCACAGCCCGATTTACAAGGACCCCGGCGCCTACGGCATCCAGCTCAAGCCCGCCCCCCACGCCCCCTTTGCGCGCAACGAAGCCTTCTTTGTGGATCCCGTCGGCACCGATCATGAAGCTCTCGGGACGGGCCTGCGCAAGGCGCTGTACAACTACATGCACGGGGTCGGGCTTGAAGCGGATGTGCGCGACTGGTTCGACGGCAAGGTTCCCCCCACCCGCATCGCCCCGGACTATATCGAGCAATCCCTGCAGGCGTAAGCACGTCGACAGACCGAACCAAGGGGCGCACGTTTCACGGGGCCACGACTGGCATCGGAACCCGCCGCGTGGTAGACTTCCTGATGCCCACAAACGAGACCGACAAGCGCCCCGATGTCTTCGTCCCCCTGGCCGGCCCGCCGCAGGTCGCACCGCCAAGCCAGGATATCTACGCCGCCATGGGCGAGGCCAACATCTTCCGCATGCTGGAGGATTTCTACCGCGCCCTCGCGCAATCCCCCGTGCACCCGCTGTTCCCCGACGACATGGTGACCGCCTCGCAGCGATCCGCGGCCTTCTTCGTGGGGCTCCTCGGCGGCCCGCCGCTCTATCAACAGCGCTACGGCCATCCCGCCCTTCGCGCCCGTCACCTGCCATTTCGCATCGACGACGCCGCCCGCCAGGCCTGGCTGGACTGCTTCGATGCCGTGCTTGCAAAGGCACCGGAATTGTATAGCTTTCCGCCTCAGCACGTGGAGGGGTTCCGGCGCTGGCTGCACGAATTCTCGCGCTGGATGGTGAACGCGAAGTAGCCGCGGGACGGCCATTTCGCCTTTGGGGGGGGAGTCCGACATGCTGGTCCAAACACTGACGCCCGAGCAGCTTGCCGCCTATGACCGGGACGGCTTTGTTGTCGTCGAGAACCTGGTTTCCAAAGAGGACGTGGCCGCGCTCGGTTGCCGCGTGCGCGAGTACACGCACGAAGGCCGTCCACCCGGCGCGATCGCCATGTTCATGGAGCCGCGCGTCAAACGCGGCGAGGTCAAGGTCGAGCACCCCGGCGACGGCTACCGCAAACTGGAGAACCTCGTCGAAGGCGACGACCTGTTTCGCGGACTCGGCCTGAACCCGTCGATCGTCGCGATCATGGAGCAGATCCTCGGCCCGGACCTGAAGCTGTTCCGCAATGCGCTGCTCCTGAAGCCGCCGCAGGTGGGGTCGCCCAAGGGCATGCACCAGGATTCGCCCTATTGGCCCATTGCGCCAATGGCCCTGTGCTCCTGCTGGTTCACCCTGGATGACGCCACGCCCGAGAACGGCTGCATGGCCGTCATTCCCGGCGACCACAAGCGCGGGCCGCTGCCGCACAAGCAGGTCCCGGATGATTTCGTGATCGAGGAGGGCTACTACGATCCCGCCCGGATGGTGCTCAAGCCCATGCCGGCTGGCAGCGGGCTGTTCTTCCACTCGCTGCTGCCGCACTACACGGCGCCGAACCGGTCCAAGAACTGGCGGCGGGCCATCGCGCTCAGCTACATGTCCTCCAGGTCCACGTTCACCGGCAAAGGCGAAAGCCCGGTGTACTTCCCCGTGAGGGGCAACTCCTACCCGGGCTGCGTGCGGTAGGGCATCGCCAAGGTTGCACACACCGCCAGATGTTGGCCGCGATCGCCGGCGCACCGGCCCGGCAAGCGCCTTCCTGCACCTGCCAGCCACCCCTTGATTGACACCGGCGAAGCTGCCCCCCTATTCTGCGGCATGAAGACCCACCTCAAGGTTTGTATCGCCGGCATCGCGACCGCCGCCATCGCCACGTTGCTTCAGGCCGCCCCCGCACCCGATCACATGGGCGACCGGTCGCTCATCGAAAGCGGCCCGCTGCCACGCCTGAGCCTGGGCGCCAATATCGAGTTGCTCGAGCGCGACATCGACGTCGACAACCGCGACCCCGGAACGCTCAAGGGCAGCGCCTACAGTGGGTATCTCGGCGTGGATGCCACGCGGTGGCTGACGGTTCACGGCACGGCTGGAGCCATGTTCCTCGACTCGCTGGAGACCGCTGCCGTCGAGGACGACTTCGACTCGGGATTGCGCTGGTCGGTCGGTCTCAACGCGAGCCTCTGGCATGTGGATCTCGAGGAGCCCGAATTTGCGCGCGGACGCCTGTCCATTGGCGCGACGGCTGAGTACCTCGAAAGCACCTCGTCGGGCACCGACGGGGATGTCACGTGGTCGGAAGTGTCGGTCACGTTGCCGCTTGGCTTCGAGATTCCCAACGACCCCATGCTGTATTGGGGCGTCTACAGTCTCTTCCTTTATGCCGGCCCGGTGTTTTCCCAGCTGGACGGCAACATCGACCGTCCGGGCCGCCGCGTCGATTTCAGCGAAAGCCAGGACGTGGGGGTGCTGGGAGGCGCGGATATCTACATGGCGCGCAACCTGTCCCTCGGCGGCCAGATTCAGTACTTTGACGCGATGTCGGCCAACATCTCGGCGCGCTACCACTTCTGAGCGCCGGGCGTTCCGCCTTGTCAGTGCAACACGGCATTTTGTAGCCTTTTTGCGGGGACTTCCGGGACTGGGGACGCCATCGCCGCACATGTCGGCGGGGCGGCCCTGACATAGCACGAGGGCTGCTTCCATGGGCGCGAATCTCTACGTCGGAAACGTCTCATACGACACGGTCGAGGCCTCCTTGCGGGAGGTGTTCGCTGAAGTGGGAACGGTCGTGAGCTGCAGCCTCGTCATCGATAAAGCCACCGGCCGTTCGCGCGGCTTTGCCTTCGTGGAGATGAGCACCCCGGACGAGGCGAACAAGGCCATTCAGCTCTTGAACGGCCGCGAGCTCGATGGCCGACCGCTGGTGATCAACGAGGCCCGCCCGCGCGACGACCGCCCCCGCCGCGAATGGCGCTAGCCGGCGGCGGGCACCGCGGCGCTGAGCCGCGCAGGCGGTCAGGCCGGCACCGGCCGGCCGGCGCGGCAGACGATCGGGAAATGGGGCCCGGCCCCCAGCATCGCCTCCCCCACCCCAACCTGGATGAAGGGCTGCATCGGATGTTGGCGACCCGTGTAACGCGCGGCGCTGGTCATGTAGTGAATGGCAATCGCGCGCCGGGGGCGCGACGAGTGATTCTCCGGCGACCCGTGCCACGTCAACGAATGGTGGAAGTGGACTTCGCCGCGGCGCACCGGGCAGGGCACCACGCGCACGTCGCGCGCCGGCGCCCCGGCCGGCACCTGGAAATCGCCCCCGATCCGGCTGAAGGCCGGCAATTGCTTCACCTCTGTCAGCGTGGCCAGGTAGGGCATTTGATTGCCCCACGCGTGTGAGCCCGGGACCATCCACATGCAGCCGTTCGCCTCATCCGCATCGTCAAAGGGAATCCACGCGGTCACGGGCGTCATGGGCTCAATGCTGGGCCACAGTGGCGCGTCCTGATGCCAGCCCGTGGCGCCGCCCGTCTGCGGCGGCTTATACTGCACCTGGTCGTGCCACACTTGCAGGTCGCCAAAGCCCGTGAGCTGACTGATCGCCTCGATGATGAACGGGTGGAACAGCAGCCGCCGAAACGCCGGCGCCGCCTCCCAGATGTTGACAATCTGCCAGACTGGCGTGTGGCTGACCTCGCGGCCGGTCGTCGTCCCGTCATAGCGCTTCGCCACCAGGTCCCGAAACAGGACCGGCTGCGGCTCGCCCGCCGCAAAGCCATTCGGCCCCTTCGCGATGACCGCGTCCAGCGCGCCGGTCAGTTCCGCCACGTCGGCATCACCCAGCATGCGCCCGCCGTTGAGAAATCCGTCGCGTTGAAATTGTGCCGCTTGTGCGTCAGAGAGCATGGCCACCTCCCGAATACCCGTTAGCCGGCCCCGCGGAGCAGGACGAACCAGACGCGGCATGCTGAATAAATCGTCAGATTCTGTCAAGCGGCCGTGCCGCCGCCCGTGGCGACAACCCGCCGAGCTTTGCTTGGCGCGGCGCGGCGCAAGTGTTAAACTTTGGGCATGCGAATCCACCTGACGGTCATGTCGTCGCTGCTGGCGCTCGGCGCGCTGGCGGCCTTTGCGGAGTCACCCCCCATGGATACCCCCCCGACCAACGCGCCGGCGGCGCATGCGTATGCCTCTTTCGGCCTCGGCTGCTTCTGGTGCGGCGAAGCCGTTTTCCAGCGGGTGGAGGGCGTCGTCGCCGTGGCCTCGGGCTACCAGGGTGGCCATGTTCCCAACCCCACCTACAAGCAGGTCTGCCAGGGCGACACCGGCCACGCCGAGGTGATCCGCGTGGAATTTGATCCGGCGCGCGTCAGCTACGACGAGTTGCTCGACATCTTCTGGCAGGCCCACGATCCCACGCAGGCCAACGGGCAGGGACACGACATCGGCCCCCAGTACCGCTCGGTGATCTTCTGCTACTCGGAGGAGCAGAAGCAACAGGCGGAAGCCTCCAAGGCGAAAGCCGGGGCGTCGGGGAAATTCAAGCGGCCACTTGTGACGGAGATAGTCCCGGCCACGGAGTTCTTCAAGGCCGAGGATTACCACCAGGACTTCTACAACAACAACCGCAGCTACCCCTACTGCCGCATGATCATCTCGCCCAAGCTGAAGAAGCTTGGCATGGCGGAGTGACGGGCCGGTTGAACGGGCGACGGCTGCTCGCGCCGGGACGCCTACCCCTTGCGGCGCAGGGAAGGCAGCAGCAGCGCGAAAAGCGCCACCGCCGCGAGATTCTGCACCCACCCCCGCGCGCCGTCGTGCACGTGAGGATGGGCGGCCTCGGGCAGTACAATCGCAAACTGGTTCAGCAGCATCCCGGCCCCCATCGCGCACAGGGCGATCGTGAGCAGGTAAACGGCCAGCCCGCGCCGCCCCAGCAGGTTGGCAATGGTCGTGATGGCGGCGGCGTTGGTAGCCGGCCCCGTGACCAGGAAAACCAGCGCGGCCCCGGGCGAGACGCCCATCTTCATGAACGCATACGCAAGCGGGATGGAGCCCGCGGAGCAGACGTAGAGCGGGATGCCGACCGCCATCATGACGAGCATCGACAGGATCCCCGGCCCCAGCCTGTCGGCAAAGAAATTGTCCGGGACCAGCGCGGTGAGCAGGCCACTGAGCAGCAGGCCCAGCAGCATCGAGCGCCCCATGTCGCGCGGCAGCACGATGAACCCGTAGCGCAGTCCGCCCAGCCACGTCCGGCGGGTTGGGCCATCGATTCCCTGGTCCGGCCCGTCCGGTCGTGGCGCATCCGCGCCACGCGGGGTCACGCCATCCATGGCGGCACCCCCGATCAGGCCGGAGAGAAAGGTTGTGATCACGATGAACACCGCGAAGACGGGGCCCAGCAAGGCCTGCACGGCCAGAATGCTTTCCGCGCCCGTCTGGGGCGTGGAAATGAGAAAGGCAAGGGTTGCGCCCCGGCTCGCGCCGTGCTGCCGGAGGGAGGCCGCCACCGGCAACACCCCGCAGGAGCAGAGCGGCATGGGCACCCCCAGCATGGACGCCTTCACGACCGGCCACAGGCCGCGCCCTCCGAGATGCCGTTCGACAAAGGCGGGCGGCAGGAACCTGGCCAGCAGCCCCGCCACCAGAAAGCCCAGCAGGAGATATGGCGCCATATCCCCGGCCACGCGCCAGGTGTCGAGGAGTATGTCCTGAAGCATGTCCATTCGTTAAGTCTAGCGCAAGACGGCGCGCAAGGAAAGCGGACGGCGGTTTCTAACCCAATTTACAGCCGCGGGTGGCCCGCAACCGGACGCAGGATCCCCGCCCCCTAGAACCACGCCAGGCTGTGTCCGGGGTAGTGATATTGCAGGATGGCGGCGACGAGGAACGCATCCACGACCAGATGCACGATCAGCACGTACAGCAGGCAGCGGGACCGCTCGTACATGGCGCCTTGCGTGAGCGCGAAGATGTACACGACCACCGGCCCGATCCCGGTAAAGGCCATGTCGTTGAGCACCGCCGTGTAGATGACGGCTTGCGCGAGGTTGGCCACGTCCTTTGGATACATCGACCGGAGGATGGCGAAGACCGTGTTCACAAAGAACAACTCATCCCAGATGCCCACCGCATTGATGCCCATGAAGAGCCGCCAGTGCGCCTCGGACGTGGGGACCGCCGGCATGGGCCAGTGCGTGGGCAGATCCGGGTTGATGTCGAAGAAATAGCCTCGGACAACGCCCCACGCCAGGGGGATGGCGATGAGGGTGTAGAGGACATCCAGCCACTGAAACCGCCGAGGCCACAGGCGCCACTCGATGACCCCCGGTTCACGGCGCAGGATCCACGTGGGCACAACGACCACGGCGGCAAAGAACAGGCCCAGGTGCAGGACGTGCACGGTGCTGCGATCGGTGTGAATGGGCGCCGCGGCCAGCACGGCCACCGCCCCAAACAGCGTCCAGAGCCGCCGCCGCACCGACACGTCCGGGTGGCGTGCGACCAGGATGACCCCCGCCGCCCAACACAGCCCGCCCCACACATACCATTCCAGCGGCACGAGCAGAACAGTCGCCACGCAAAGCGCGATCAGCGTGGCGGGGACTGGCATGGAACTCCGATCGTCAGCGTGCATGACGGCGGCACCTTAGCATCGCCCTTTGCCGAAGTACACGGCGACACGCCGCCTCGCCCGCGCGCGGCGCTGCCCGGGTATACTCGCCACGATGCGCTCGCCCCGAAACCGCTTGATCCCCGCCGCTGAGATCCTAGACTTGGCGCATGCGCATCCTTGCCATTGACCAGGGGACCACCGGCACGCGGGCCATGCTCCACGACGCACAGGCCGGCGTGGTGGCAGAGGCATACCGGCCCTTCACCCAGCACTACCCGCAACCGGGGTGGGTCGAACATGACCCGCTCGAGATCTGGCAGACCGTCGTCGAAACCATCGCGGACGTCTGCCGCGCACAGCCGGGCCCGATCGCGGCCGTCGGACTCACCAACCAGCGCGAAACGACGGTGCTGTGGGACCGCACGACCGGCCGCCCCCTCTACAATGCCATCGTCTGGCAATGCCGGCGCACCGCGGACGCCTGCCGCGCGCTGTCACTCCACACCGAACACGTGCGCTCCCGCACCGGTCTGCCCCTCGATGCCTACTTCAGCGCCACCAAGATCCGATGGATACTCGATCACGTGCCGCCCGCGGATCCCGCGCGTGTCGCCTTCGGCACGATCGACAGCTGGCTGATCTGGAACCTCACCGGCGGCGCCACACATGCCACGGACTACACCAACGCGTCCCGCACCCTGCTCTTCGATATCCACGCACGCCGCTGGGACCCGGAACTCTGCCGGCTGTTCGGCGTTCCCCCCGTCATCCTGCCCACGGTGAAAAGTTCAATGGGCGACTTCGGCCGAGTCAGCGCCATCCCGGAATTGAAGGATGTTCCGATCACCGGCGTGGCGGGCGACCAGCAGGCGGCGCTCTTTGGCCAGACCTGTTTCGCCCGCGGCCAGGCCAAGAGCACCTACGGCACGGGCGCGTTTCTGTTAATGAACACCGGCCCCGAATGCATCCACTCGAAACGGGGACTGCTCACCACCCTGGCTGCGGAAGGCGATGGCTCCTGCGGCTATGCGCTGGAAGGCTCGGTGTTTATTGCCGGCGCCGCCATCCAATGGTTGCGCGACGAACTGCACCTGCTCGATCAAGCGTCTGATTCTGAAGCGGCAGCCCGCGCCGTGCCGGACGCCGCAGGCGTGTACCTGGTGCCAGCCTTCGTGGGCCTGGGCGCCCCGCACTGGGATATGGATGCGCGTGGCACGCTCGTCGGCATGACGCGCGGCACCAATCGCAACCATCTCATTCGCGCGGCACTGGAATCGATCGCCTACCAGGTCGCCGACGTGCTGGAGGCCATGGAAGCGGATGCCGGGTTCCACATCCCGGAGCTGGCGGTTGACGGCGGGGCCGTGGCCAATGATTTCCTGATGCAGTTCCAAGCCGATCTGCTCGGCGTCCCGGTGCACCGGCCGGCGAATCGGGAATCCACGTCGCTCGGCGCGGCGTACCTGGCGGGACTCAAGGTGGGCGCGTGGACAAGCGCGGCCGACTTGGTCGCGCGGCGGCACATTGACCGCACGTTCACGCCGGCCATGCCGGGCGCCGAACGCCAGCGCCTGCGGGACGGGTGGCAGCATGCGCTACGGCAGGCACGGACGCCCTAGCCCGCATCGTTCACACTACCATTGATTCTGGCGCTCATCCGATGTGGACATGCCGGGAGCGGTCGTTTTTCGGGAATACGATTTAGTGGATTGGCCGCACCTGTTGCGGCGTGGTGATTTGTGCGCGTTTGGGGC
>JAIOPI010000022.1 GCA_021413965.1 Lentisphaerota bacterium
AACTCGTTACAGCCATACCCTTGCAGTTTGCCATTGGTAGCAGGCCCTCCCTCTGAGGACCATGCTACCCGGCTAAACGCCCTGAGTTGGCTGCTGGTTTTGAAGTGCACTTTCACTGCTGGTTTTGACCGCCCGTTGGCACATGGGCTCAAATCGGATATCCGGGCTTGCAGTTGCAGGCGAATCAGGAACGGATCGCCGCTGAGCCGAATGCGCCTTTGCCAGGGTCAGCACTGCAAACGGATGTCAGTCCTAGTGGGCTACATTAACCTGGTTCTGCAAAGAGCAATTTGTGGGCCCATAACGACGTGAAGAAGAACCTCGCCGTGCAGACCCCGCCGCGAAACACTTGTATGACATTTTAGAGGCCCGTCTTTCCCGGTCCCATGCCGGCGTATGGTCACCGCCCGGCCGATGGGTTCTGCGCGCCCACCGACGCTTGTATAGCGTCCGCGGGACCTGGTGCGGTCGGAGTGCTGGCACAGTCGGGATTTCCGGCTGCCGCAAAGGAGCTTTGTGGAAGACTGGTACCCTATTGATGATTCGCGGGAGGTAACTCGAGGTGCGTATCGACATCGGCTTTCAGAAGCTTCTCCTCGACGTCACGCGGATCCTCCTCATTTTTTGTGTAGTAGAACTCGAATCGGCACTCTCCCCATTTCCCGTATTCCTTTTCGATTAGCTGTCGAATTTCAAGATCGGGTCAACGCGTATTGAACACACGGCCCGGTCCGCCGTTTCCCGGACCAATGCCCTGCCGCCCACCTCGCCGCCCGCCTCCTGATTGCCCGATGTACAGGACATCCGAGATCCCCCTCGCTCTCGGAATGTCGATCGGGGCCCGAAACAGGTAGACCCCATGCCGTGGCTGAATCGGGTGGTTGGGATTTCTGCGGAGTTCCTGATAGCGTTCGGCTATGTATTTCCAGCTTTCCCTCGGCCGTATGCTGTTGAATGCATCGATAAATGACATTCCAGGAGTACCTTTCCCGCCAAGAGTAACTACTACCCGTTCTTGAACGTGACTCGGATATTCCTGATGAGACGACGAATTGGGTTATGACCATGGCATTGATTATTCAGCGGTAACACGAAATTCTGGTTGGCTAGGACCTCCTTCTCTGTCGCCGCAGAAGTGTTCGTGACTTGCCAAGACAGTTTCCCATTGGCTAGTAGGAACTTCGTGATTCGGTTCTCAATGCTGAAGCTAGGGGCTATGGCCCAGAAGCCACCCACGGGATTGGATTCTCGCGTTACTCCATGCACCGTAGCCAGGAGGCTGCCGATGGTGTGGCGCAGCGTTGAGACGTGGGCATTATCACCCAAATGCTTTTCCAGAATTCGTGTGTGAATTGTCTGCCCGGCGGCCAAGCCAACATAACAACACCAGTGGTCGCCGCTACGCGGGACTGCTGCTTGGACAAGGCCCCGAAGTAACGCTTCAGGCAGAAGTTCCTCAAGGTCCCGGAAGAACCAGAAGTATATGCCATTCGCATCGGGAACGACCACTTTCCCGTTGAGAACGTCGCCTACTGCAGCCGCCGGCGGTGGTATAGCATCGGGCAAACTAATGGCCAAGGGCATATCCGTCCTCCTCACTCTGTGTTTTCTTACTCACGTGTCCGATGGACCGGTGGCGCTCTCCGCTCCTACGAATGGACCCTCTCCGGCCTATGCAATCATCCGCGCTTCCTCAACCACCACCTCGCTATCCGGGGTCATGAACTTGAGCAACATCTCCACGAACAGTTCCAGGAGAAGCATCCGGCGCTTGAACTCCGCAAGGGTGACCTTCCAATCCGAGGCCCCGGTGAGAACCCTAATCTGGATGCTCTTGATTCCCTCTTTCCACATCCAGTCGCTCAGCTTCTCCGCCCCCAGTTGATCCTGGATCACCACCCGGCGAAACGGAATGCGGGACCGTTCCACGGCTTCGACCTCCTTCTTGCCATACCCATTGCGGCTGAAGGCCACAAAGAGGACGCCGTGCTTGTCCACCGTTCCCACCGGCTGAGCAGAATGCCCCTGGGGCTGCGCCATCAAAGCGTTCCTGACAACATCGCCGTATACGCCGACATCGATAGTGTGGAATTTGGTCATAAGCACACTCCGTGGGTTGTATGTGGTTTGTGTTGTTGAATAAACTACTTATATGCCTGGCATAGAGAATGATCAAGAGAATTCCGCCACAATGGGCGTATTTGCTCTATATTCGAAGTCGTTCTACTCGTGACACCAAGGGTACCGAGCCGTTGGTCTGGGATTCACCGACCAACCGACATATGCCCATGCGACATCTATCGTGACATCGGTGTTTGGGGCAACGCCGAGCGCTCAAACCGGGGAAGGTGTGGCTGTTGAAGCCAGCGGCGAACGGTCTGATGCGTGTGCGCCCAGTCCGCATAGACCAAGGATTCGTTCGGCGAATGCTCCTCGTAGAACCCGACAGAGAGATTCACTCCACAGATGCGGCGCGCTAGTATCCTGACGTCAGTTCCAGATTGGCGGTCCGGTTCGGCGTAGCCAATTTGGGATTCTATATACGCTCGAAAGGCGTCCGAGCCTACATCGTAGCATTTGAAGTCCCGGCTTCCGCGCCGGTCAAACTCAACCATGAACTGATGCTGATTCAGTTCGTCGAGTATGTCGGGATTACAGTCAGCCAGCCATCTACCTGCCAGACACCCCTTCTCCTCGCCGGCCAGTATGAGGAAGGAATGCCCGAGGTCACGCAGAGCCCAGACCATCGCGCAGCCGGAATGATCATCCGCCCCAAGTCCGATCTCGGGGTTGAGTGACGTGTAAACGCCATCTTGGTAGCTCACCCTGCCCGGATACCCAAGCATTCCGTCCCAAACAGTGTCGGCATGCGCGATCAACGCTACTCGGTCCTGGCGTGTACCCGACAGGAAGAGGAAGCGGGTATCGCCTGTCCCTCGGCTTACGGCACGATCAGGCGTCAGGTGGGCGAAGCGCCGAAACACTTCATCCAAGTCGATTTCGAGCCATTCCTTGAGCACAAACTCCAGCCCTGGAATATCAGAGCCGCTTAAGTCGCCGGCCAGACTCTGCATCATAGGTTGTAGTGATACCCCGGTTGTCTGTTATGGCGACGATGTTTCCATTCGTCTGGACGGCGACGTTCGTGCCGGTAGCCCCTGCTGAACCCACTGCCCGTATGCGGCTACCGGTCTTGGCGTCGTAAACATACACGTAGGCACCGTTCGACTCGATCCTCGCGATAAATGACCTGGCCATACGCTACACTCCTTTCGTATTGGTATCTCGACTTCTCCCGATGCCGGGACTACGTCTAGGCGGCAGGACTGAGTCGGTCACCAAAACCGGCCACGCCCTTCCGCTTGGACCGATATGCGTGGCTCTGCTGGCTGGCATCAAACTGGCTCTGCAGCAGCCTGTGCGCCTCAAGCGCCATGGCACTGGTGACCTCGGCGCCTCCATTGCCAGCCGCGATGACGGCGGACGTCATCCGCAACTCCTTAAGATATGCGAAACTCCAGCCACCCGTCAGGCGAACGAGTTCCTCCAAAACAGATGCCGTTACCGTCGGAAAAGCTCTCTTCAAGTAGACGGTTCGCAGCCCCGCATCCGGCACATCGAAGTGCCAGACGCGGTCGAAACGGCTCGGCCGATGGATCAGCGCCGGGTCAATCTTTTCCGGGTTGTTTGACGTGGCGATCAGCAGGACCCCCCGTTTGGAATCCAACTTGTCCAACTGTGATAGCAGTGCCGCTCGGGTGACCCGAGTTTCGCAGGCAAGCGAATCGATTTCCTCCAGAATCAACACTCGCGGGCCGCTACTGCTTCCCCAGTTGAAGAACATGGACAAGTCATCGCAGTCCGTGTCCGGCCGGATATTCATGAAATAAGGTTCGGCGCGATATGCCTTCCAACAGCGACGGACCAAACTATGAATCATCATGGACTTCCCGGTTCCGGGCGGTCCGGCAAAGGGGAAGCCGCGCCGGTAAGGAGCGCCCAGATCCTGATAGAGCCTGGCGTGCCGGAAGAAGGTGGTGGCTTGGCTCACAATGTCGGCATGTACAGCATCCGGCAGCAGAACGGGTTCCATCTCCCGTGCGTCAAGCTGGATATCGGCACCTTTGTAGACATTGATGCGCACTTTGCTCCGCTCACGCTTCACCGTCAGCCGCCGAACATCGTCTGCAAAGCGTCGCAACAGTTTGAGGTCGCCCGTCGAGGCAAAGAAGTCATAGGGGACGGGGTCCATTTTGTCATCATTGAGATACGAAAAGAGTAGAAACTCCTGCCCCGCCGTATTGCTGACGCGGATCATCCCAAGCCATCCCGTACCAATCTGCTGCCGGCGCGTGTCTCCGCCCCAAAGCCCAGTATTGCAATAGGAGCAAGGGACACGCTCCCAACGCCAGACCCCGATCCTGCCGCTACTGCGGTTTCCCTCGCCGGTAAAGCACTTGAGTGCGAATTTGGCCGGATCCTTCTCGCTTTTCCAGCATAGCCACTGAGCCACCTGCGGAAACTCCTTCTTGAGCAGGGACTCGACGGCAACAGGCGATAGCACACCGTCTGCTTTGACGTTGTTCGGCACAACCAATTCGTTGTTAGTCATGTGTGACACGTAGCATCAAGGTTGTATTGTTGTGTTGTGAACAGGTTGGACATTATACACGCATTGACACAAAAGCCAAGCACATTCGGCCGCTTTCTCTGGTTTTAAGGGGAATCCACCACAACTGCAGCTGGTGTTGTGTGTCAGCAATAAAACATCCACTTGGGGTATTTACATTTCTCTAAGCGGGCTGTATCCACATCTTGGGTGGCGCAATACCACCATGACATATAAGTATGGATATGAAGGCCAGCAAGCATCTCCACAATGCACAGATAGGCCGCGTGATGAGGCCAGTTCCGCTGCGCCCAGGGTTGTGCATTAACTGCGGAGTACTGACGCAATGACGGACTATTCCAGCACATGCATGTATTGCCACTGTCGATCAATTGGCAGGGGATGTGCGACTTCACCACACGGATACCACGTTCACCCCAGTCAGAAGAATGGTTGTATCTACTGCCGGAGCCGGGCAATCGGCAGAGGTTGCGCAACCTCGCCCAGCGGCTTCCATGTCCACCTCGATCGAAAACGCGGTGCATGCATTTACTGTGGATGCAGAGCGATCGGTCGGGGCTGCGCATGTTCACCGAATGGCTACCATGCCGATGGGGTGGATTTGAGCGTCCTCTAGGTTGACACCGAGGGGCTCATACAGGCGTAAGTGGAGACGGTGCCGGGATATGCAATCGCCAGGCCACGGCCCTTCGAGCAGCGCAGGCTAGGCACCAATCGGAGGGGTCACAAACCGGTGTGCGTCAAACAGACAGAACGGAGATGCTGAACAATGAATCAGTCTTTTCGACCAATCCACCTCCCCAAGCCGCCGCGCAATCCTGTTGCGTATCAGCGCCTTTACGCACCGAACTGCAATGTCGATGAATTCAGCCCGTTGGATGGTGAATTCAAATGGCAGGAGATTCGAATTCCACGCGACTCGTCCGCCGAGGAGGTCTACCTATCGCTGCCGTCGGCGCCCGACTTTGAATACGGCGGCTACCTGACCGGGACGCGAATTCGCTATGCCCGTTTTGGCGCGAGCTGGGCTGCCACCATTTCCTCGAAACCCTGTACCTTTCACTCCCATCCAAGCTGTCACCCCAATTGCGATATGCCTTCCCCTCGCGACGTCTACCAGTTTCTTAAGTGGCGGCAATTGCGCACGATAACCGTGGGAAATCACTGGATATGGGTCTGGACCAAGGACCAGAAGAACGCGGAAACCGTAAAACGACTTCTAGCGTGGGAGGAGCAGAATATGGTGCCGGTGATGGCAGACCTATTCCGCAGCAACTGCCCCGATCCCCTGCTCGTTTACATAGAGCGGGCCTTGCGCCAGCTCAACTATAGCCCACCACGTAGACGACTATCCGAGCCCCTCTGTTGGGCGTCGCACCTGCGGGATGTGCTGGGCATGAAGACGTGGTTCATCAGCCGTGGCACCCGATCTTCGAGTGCTGCCGGATGATCGAGAAACCGTGCTCCATGAGAAGAGCAACGTCCCATACCTGCGTTCAGACTGAATTCACGTCGTTTGAACCACTTGAAGCTTTAAGACCCATTGCTGGCGCAAACGTGCTTTTCTGCCCGTCGTGCGGCACAAATGTGAACCGCTGGCTGGATTGCGATGCCGATGCCTTCGTGTTGGCGGACTTCGCGCCAACGACCGAAACGGAAGGTGACGAGTTTTGGAAGAGACTCAGCCGCCGCTTGCCTGGAGTATCCCTGATCGAGTCTACTCCCGGCACAAGGGCTTTTCGGTTCAAGGACAAGCTTGGCGTTCTCCTCTTTTTGGACAATAACGAGGTGCTCGACCACGTTCGGCGTTACGCCAGTACAATCTCGCACTTCATCGGCGTGTGTGATGGCTGCCTGGAGGGCGGCAACTACGAGTGCGTGAATGACCTGCCTTTTCTTGGCCGAGTCCTCTCCTGCATGCCCTCCAGGGGCATGGTGTACATGACTGATCATTCCAAGTATCTGTTCCCGTCTTCAACGCCCTGGGATGATGATCCACCCAAACCTCGTGACGAGTACATCTTGGGGCGCTACCTGATCAGTCGGACTGACGCAGCGTGGGGTGGTGCGGGTGGATATGGGCCCGTTGCCTGCTATCGCGTCGCCGAGGGCGGGCAGGCGCAGCGACAGAACTCGTATCAGCGTCTACCAGCCAGCACGGCAACGGATCTGTCGTAAAAGTCAGCTTCCGCATTCAGCCCGTGCTCGCAGCAGAACTCAGCCAGCCGGCGATAACGCGCTCGTGGAGCGGCGTTTGTCGCCCAACACACTTTTGCCATACATTTCCTGCAGAACCACAACGGGCGTGCGTCAATGCACCGACAACCAGTCCTCTGGTCTAGGCCTGTTGATGGGCTTTGCAAAGGCACGAGCTTCTGGATGGTGGTCGCCAGTTCGGCATTTTTACACCTACCAGATGCATTGTTCATAGGCACGCACAGCCCAACTCGACACAGAACGACCGAAGTGCAATAGGGCAAGCCCGACTGTGAGCCCGTCGGTTCCCCGCCCGACGCGACCACACTGCAATTCGTGTGTCCATTCCACACCGGCTATCGAGCGCTCACCGTCCTGCCTTACAGGCCGGCGCCACTGTGTGACTGATTGATCAGCATTGCATCCGCACAGGCGCTTCCGCAAAGAGCGATTTGTGGGCGCATGGCGGGCGGTAACCAAGGTACGCCGGCGCCGAACCTTGTATGAGCCCAGAGCGTCCGCGATTCCGTCGTGCCATGCGGAGACACGGACCCGGGCGTTCTGACGACAAATCCGACTTCTGCGCCCGCCAGACTGGTCTACGCGGCAATGCTTCAATAGGCCGCGAGAATGGGGCGTTCCTCAGTACCTCGCCAGCCACCAGCGCCGCATCTCGGGCGATGCGCCTTCGGGGGAACAGATCTCCGCGTAGAAACGGGCGAATTGCTGCCGGGCACAGGCCAATCGCCGCTTGTTCGCCGTCTTCACAATCTCCTGGTAACGCCTGAGTGTCGCGACGGCCTCCTCACCCCATGCGGGATCCGGTTCCGTGGGGAGTCCAACGGCTTCGCGGTGGCGGAGAGTGTCCTCCGTCCAACCGTTGCCCGTCAGCTCATTCAGGCGGCTGAGAAGCGCCTCCTCGAGTTGCTTCAGCTCGATTAGCGAGGCGTTGACCAGCTTGATGTCTGTGCTCATTGCCGTGCTCCCTTGTCCGTGGATTCCGGCCGCTTGGCCCCTTTGACGTTACCCAGGATGGCCTGCATTGGGTTGGCTGGTTCCCAGCAGGAGGCGGGACGCCAGTCGTAGTCGATGCCGGGATAACGGATGAAGCTCATGCCGCCCTCCTTTCCGTCGCCTGGAGTTCAACCAGGGCCGCGGCGGAGGTGCCCAGTAGGACATCCCGTCGCTTCAGGGCGGTCGGCAGGGACTTCGTGCCCAGAGATCGCCGCACCCGCGCCGCCGTCAGGCGGTCCGGGTGAACGGTGTAGTGGATGAACCACGTACCGTTGTTATTCCACAGGTGGTGGTTCGGGTTGTCCGCGTTGACGCGGATCGACAGGCTGGCCTGCTCGCGCATGGCGTCGCTCCTTTCCGGTTGCCCGGACATGGAGGCCATGCCCGGGGAGTCTTGTTGTTCCTCAACCCGCACTTGCAGTTGAGGCGCGTTAGGCCACCGTAGGTCCTCCCCGGGACCTCGTTTGGCGCCCCCGGCATGTCTGCCGGAGAACTCTAATCACGCTGCGGGCATTCAACTAGATGCGGACCGTTTCTACAATCGGACCCTGTGTCATAAACCCTGTTCTTTCCGCCTGCGCTCCGCCACGAACTGGCGCAGTTCTGCTTCGCCGCCACCGCGCCGGCAGTAGCCGCAGTAGAACAGATTGGTCGCCACCTGGATTTCGATCATATGGCCGGTGCCCGGGCAATTCGCCCACCAACCCGACGGCCCCCGGCCGGAGGGTCGAGGATTCAACCCCAAGGTGTCTGCCGCTGCCACGATGGCCGAGGCCTGTTCCGTGGCCTTGCGGATATGCTCGGAATACTCATGCTCCAGTCTGTCCACCAACGCCAGGTAGTCCGACTCAGAAACCAGCCCGGGCCTGATGACGTTGCGAGTTGGCCCCTGGAATCCGGTTTGTGCCTGGAAGAATGTTTCCAGCAGGCCAACTGCGTCGGACTTCAGATCGCCTTTTGAAGGGCCAGTGGCAGAAAGACCAAACGTCTCAGCCCGGAGGAACTCGGACAACTCATCCTCACCCTGCTTTTCAGCGAAGAGAGGGAAGTTTCCGGCCGTATCAGCGCAGATCCACAACTGCACCTGCCCGTCCGCCACTCTCACATAGGCGGCCTCCTCCGTTTCGCCGAGCCCGCAGCTTAACTCGTAGATGCACGCCAGAACGGCCCCTTCGGGCACCCCCTTGCAGCGCTTCTTGCGGCCCCATACGTTAACAACAATGCTCGATTCACGACTCATGCCGCACCTCCTGTCCCAACTCTACCAACTCACGCCGGCGCGCCTCGAACCACTCCTCCTGCACCCGGTGGTAATGCGTACTCAACTCCGGATAGATATCCGAGCTGACCGACGTAAAGTCCTCGAGATCGTCCAGGGTGCAACCGCCGCATTCGTAGTTGGACGCCGTGTAACAGAGGCCCAGGCTTTCCCCGAAGTCGTACGCCGGGCTGGCGTGGTCTACGAGATCGACCAGTTGCCCCAGGGTCAGCGGCCGAGCGCTACTGCGCGGGCGCGTGGGAAACCTCGTGTTGTACTCGTCCACAACCCGGTACCGGATCCGCTTCCCTGCCGACGCGGCTCGCACCTCGATGACGTCCGCGTTAGCCGATTTCAGGTCGACCCGCACCAGCGTCACTTCGCCCCGCCGGGTGCGAGGCAAATATTCCCCTCCCATGAAGGTGGGATGAATGCGCCCGAGGGATTCGCGCTGCGTGACGGTCAGCTCGTCCTGCAGCAGTGCATCCTCCAGCTCCTGGAATCGCCCCGCGTTCCAGTAGTCACGGATCATCTGCCGACGCCGTGTCCCCTTGACGTTCCGCAGCACGACATGCAGCGCGTCGGCAGGCGGTGCCCAGTAAGACGACGGGCGCCAGTCGTAGTCGATGTCGGGATAGCGGACTGGGGCGGCTGCGCTCATGGCCTGTTTCCTTTCCGGTTTCCCGGACATGGAGGCCATGCCCGGGGAGTTTGTGTTTCCCCGATCCGCTATTGCGGTCGGGGCGCGTTAGGCCACCGTGGGTCTCCCCGGACCTCGGTCGGCGTCTCCGGCACATGCCGAAGAACTCTAATCACGCTGGGGATATTGAACTACAATGCGGGGGGTTCCACAACGGCATTCCGTGTCATAAACGTGCTGTCCCAAGCCCGGATTCCTTCACTCCGGCTGCCCGCATGATTCAGTGCCGGTGGGGTCTTGACACCATGACGTATACTGTTTAGTATACAGCCATCATGAGTGAGCCCTTTGGACAGTACCTGAGACAGAAACGGGAGACGCTGCTCAAGCAGGACCGGGCCTACACGGTGCGCAAGTTCGCCGCCACGGTAGGCGTCCAGCCGTCGTACATCAGCAAGGTCGAGCGGGAAGAGGTGGGCCCACCGTCGGAAGCCACCATCATCCGCATGGCCGAAGTGCTGCACGAGGATCCGGATGTCCTGCTCGCCCTGGCTGGCAAGGTCTCGGCCGATCTTCGCCAAGTTATCCTCAAGCGCCCACGGCTATTCGCTGATCTGATCCGGCAGTTGAAAGATGCTCCCGATCACGCCCTGCTCCGCGTGGTCAGGGAGGTGCGCGACGGGCAGTGGTAAGTGAAAGGAACGCAGCCATGATCGAACTCAAACGCGACGCATTGGTGTTCAGCTTTCCGGAGGTTCACCCATCGGCGGTCCTGAGTGTTGATTTCCAGCGGACACTCCGGATCCCGGACGACGATAAGGATTACCCGCTGCCGCCCG
Source organism: Lentisphaerota bacterium (assembly GCA_021413965.1). Lineage (GTDB taxonomy): Bacteria > Verrucomicrobiota > Kiritimatiellia > UBA8416 > JAIOPI01 > JAIOPI01. The sequence continues at coordinate 10,578 of JAIOPI010000022.1, forward strand.
GACTCGGCAGGTTCCCGGTGCGGCACGTGGATGACTATGCGGCAAACGTTCCCAAGTCTTGGATCGAACACGGCGGGGTGATGCTGCCGATGTACCAGGCCGAAGCTCTGTGGTTGAACTTTGGCTCGGAGGACGTCGAAGATCGCGATACCCCATACCCGTTCGCCGTCATGATCGCCACGGGCAAGGTCAACGCCGTCTCGGGCGGGACGTGGCGCAACGGCATACACCGGCGTCCGCAGCAGGACTACGTGGTGGTTCCCGAGCAGCCCTGGCTGGACGGTTACTGCGTTGAGAAAGGTATCATCCGTCAGTTTGTCGCCATGCCACTGGGGGCGGGTTACACGACCGAGGAGCAAATCACCGGCAAGGCCGAGCACGGCGGGCTGCAGATCGTGGCCTACCCAATGAAGCGCGACGTGTTCGAACGGCGGTTCCCAAAGCACCAGCGGGAGCGAGTGTGCTACAGCGCACCGATGCCCTGCTGCTGCGAAGCGCCGTCATCCATGGGGCTGGCTCCCGGCGGACGCATGCGGCAGGAGATCTACGACGATCCGTACGACATCAGCGACTGGGATCTGGATCACGGCAGCCGGTGCTTTGTCCACATCACGAACTCCATGGTCTGGCGACAGGTGTCGGGCGAAAACCCACCGACTACACCCCCGACCTCTAAAGAATACACCGACGCCGGCCTGCCGTGGTTCGAGTGGTACGACGATAAGAACAACCCGCTGGCCGGCAACGAAGCCTTGGCCGGCATGAAGAGCGTGGTCCAGATGGGGACACAGAAGGGTGACGTACCGCTGCCGGAGAATCAGTCGGTGACGCCCCAACACGTGACCGCCCTGCGCAAAGGTCTTCGCAGGGGGCAGGTTCGGGAGTTCGAAGAGCAGAAGACGCGGGATTCGCAGCAAATCTACATGTGACGGGAGGTCAGATGGCTCACAACCTGTGGATCGAGAGCGGCCGGGCCCACATGATGTACGCTGGGAAGCCGCCCTGGCACGGATTGGGAACAGAACTCGACAGGCCGGCAACATCCGCGCAGGCCATCAAAGCCGCCGGTCTGGACTGGACGGTGCGCAAGATCCCCCTGTATGCCATTGAGGGGCCGGGCGTCGCCCATGTCCCCCGCTACTACGGCGTGGTGCCGGAGGATCGGTGGGGCAAGCCGGACTGCCCGGTGTTCGGCGTCGTCGGGGAGGACTACCGCCCGCTCCAGAACGTCGAGGCGTTTGACTTCTTCGACTCGATTGTCGGTCAGCGGGTCGCCATGTACCACACGGCCGGCGCCCTGGGCAAAGGCGAGCAGGTGTGGATTCTGGCCAAGGTACCCGGACTGATGGAAGTCACCGGATCGGATGCGTTGGAGAAATACCTGCTGCTGAGCACCGGACATGACGGGCGGACCTGCGTGAGGATCACGCTGACACCCGTGCGCGTCGTCTGCCTGAATACGCTGACACTGGCGCTGTCGAATGGCGACGAGATTGCGCGGGCGCATCATACGCGCAGCCTTGATCGCCAGCTCGATACAGCCCGCAAACAGGTACGTGAACTGATGCGCGGGTTCGCAGATCTGGAAGCGGCATTCCGGGCGATGGCCAAGGTGAAGATGGAAGACCAGGCGGCCGAGGCGTACATCGATCAGGTATTCCCGATTCCTGACGGGCTGGAGAATCGCAAGGTGCCGGCCTGGATCTTGGAGGACCGCGCCAACTGCCTGTATCTGTTTCGCCGCGGGCAGGGCAACGACCAAGTAAGAGTGCGCGAAACGCTTTGGGCGGCCTACAACGGGATCACCGAGTACGTGGACCACTGGCGCCAGCGTGGCGAGCGCCAGCACATGTACACGGTCTGCATGGGCCGCGGATACCAGATTAAGACGCAGGCGCTACGAATCGCTCGTACCATCGCGGGGACAATGACGGCGAACTGACGCTCGGCGATTGGGGCTAGGGTTAGACGACCTATGAAAACCAGCGTGAACATTGGGCTTCAGAATCGTTTCCGTGGCTGCCTGCTTGGCCTGGCCGTCGGAGACGCGGTCGGCACCACCGTCGATTTCAAGAGCCGGGGATCGTTTGCTCCGGTCACTGACATGATTGGCGGCGGACCGTTCGGTCTTAAACCCGGTCAATGGACGGACGACACGTCACTCGCCCTGTGCCTGGCTGAAAGCCTGATCACCAAACAAGGCTTCGATGCCCGAGACCAGATGGAGCGCTATGTCCGATGGTACCGGGATGGCCACCTCAGCAGTACCGGTCGGTGCTTCGACATCGGCAACGCCACGGCCAGTTCGCTGCACCGGTTCGAGCAAACGGGTGAGCCCTACTCCGGATCGACGGATGGCAGGGCGGCCGGCAACGGCTCGATCATGCGTCTGGCGCCCATCCCGATGTTTTTTCACGGGGACGCAGAGCAGGCCATGCACTACGCTGCGGAAAGCTCCCGAACCACCCACGGGGCGCCGGAGTGCATCGATGCCTGCCAGTTGCTCGCCCGGATGCTGGTCAAGGCGCTAGCCGGTAAGTCCAAGGATGAGATCCTGTTTGGAACGGGGCAGATGGACCTGGCGCCCAAGATCGCGGCCATCGCCGCCGGCAAGTACCGCAACAAGGGCGAGAACGAGATTCGCGGAACAGGGTACGTCGTGGATAGTCTGGAAGCTGCGCTGTGGTGCTTCAACCAGACTGACAATTACCGCGATGCCATTCTGAAGGCCGTCAACCTGGGCGATGACGCGGATACCACGGCGGCCGTCTGCGGGCAGATCGCCGGGGCGTTCTACGGCGAGGACGGCATCCCGTCCGAATGGCTGGCTCCGCTGTGCATGCGGGAGACGATCGTGGAGTTCGCGGTTCGGCTGCACAGTGGAGGAGGAGCATCGTGAGGAAGTATCCTGTCAATGGGGCGGTTTACCGGTTGGCCAGCAAGTTGACGCCCTTCCAGCTCGACATGCAGGTCCACCTCACGAACTGGAAATGGAGAAACCTGAAGACCCGCGACTGCGGACTCTACAAGGGACAGCCGTATGATGTCATCCTGCCTACCCGCCTGAAAGATGAGCTGCAGCCGATATACCGGCCAATCGTCGAGCGTGTCGAGGTGCACAGAGCCAAGGTCGGCTTCAAGCTGCACAAGTTCGTTGGTCACATGGCCAGCTCCCAGGTGGCCTGCATAAACCTGTTTGTCCCATTACTGGAGCAACCCGAAGCAGCCGCGCAGGTGCTGCGATTAGTGAAGCCAGACCTGGAGACCCTCGCTACCGACAAACTGGACGGAGGATTCCAGATCGAGTTCTGGCCGGGTGCGGGCGATGAGCCCGGTCCGCTTAACGATCATACGAAGGCAGCCGGCACCGACGCCGACATCGCCATCGCGTACCGTGACGGGGCCGGCCACCTGAAACTGTGGCTAATCGAGCACAAGCTGACCGAGGCGGAATTCACGACATGTGGGGGCGCCGTAAGCGCTGGCCGCACGGACAAGCACCGTTGCGCCCCGACCTCCGACATTCTGAAGGATCACAACCTCTGCTACTACCACGAGTCTAAACGTTGCCACTACGCCTACTGGGCAATAACCGATCGGCATCCGAACGTCTTTCCCCCGGAGCGCCTTGCTGCGCACAAGAGCTGCCCTTTCGGAGGCGGCATGAACCAACTCTGGAGAAACATGCTACTGGCCCTCGCCGTGGAAGATGCCTCGGAATGCCCATATGACGAGATCCACTTCTCGGTCGTGCACCATCCCGGTAACGATGCCCTGCAACCGTCGATGAACGCATTCAAGGGACTGCTGGGGGATGATGCGCGATTCTCCTGGTTCACTTCTGACCAGGTCGTCACTGCCGCCGCCGAGCATTCTGTCCTCAGTGAATGGGCGAAGTGGTACAGGAACCTGTACTGGCTTGATTACCCGGCACTGGAGTCATCCCGGTGACCGGCGAGTAATCCGCAGGAGCACCCGTGACACCCGAGCGGGAAGTACAGCGTTTCGTCCAGACCGGCGAGCATGACGAACTCCATCGCCAGTGGCCGGGCGATGATATGCTTGTGCGGGCGCGCACGGCAGACGCCGCCCTCCGGAACGCCTTGATTCAGGAGGTCCGCCAGCGAACTGCAGATTGCACACCTCCGGTCCTGCCACTGGGCTTCGATGCCAGCCGGTTCGTGCTTGGCAAGGTCGGTCCGATGGTACGCAGTCTCTTCCCGGCCCGTGAACGGCAGGTGTTGCTCGATTTGTTCGAGCAGTCACTCACGTTTGTGACGCATGCGAACATCGAGCAGATCCTCATGGAGACGCCGTACCTGTCTACCGCCTGGACGATCGCCAACCTCTATCTCGGTAGCCTGGGCTTGCCGGGACTGGACGGTCAACCTGTTGGGCTCGTCGGATACAGCGAGGGCACGACGCTGTACGTCTCCCCGGCGTATTTCGAGGACAGTGATCCGTTCGCGGATTGGGTGGTACACGAAGCTGCGCACGTGTTCCACAACTGGAAGCGTGACCGGGCAGGTTTGCCCCATACGCGTACGCGGGAGTTCCTGCTGGAGATCGCGTACGACAAGCGGGAGGTGTTCGCATACGCCTGCGAGGCGTATGCCAGGATATTCAAGCGGCCAACCAGCCCCGCCGACAGGCGGAGCCTGCACGCCGAGTACGCCGCGAACTGGGTGCCGGTCTGTGACGGTGTTGATCGCGCAGAACTTGTGGATGTCCTGGCTGAGGCAGTAAAGGCGCGGAACGGTTGGAAGCGCATCCTGGACCGCTGTAGCCCACCCAGACGGACGCCCCCAGCAACGCCCACAGCGAAACGCTTGTATGAGCCCAAATCGCTCCAAATTCCGGCGACCCATGCCGGCATACGGCCGACTTCCATTTGATCAGTTTTGCGCGCTATTCGACACTTGTATAGCGCTCTCTGGACGCGACGTGGCGGAGCGGGATACAGTTGTCGCCGGGATTTCACTGCGACCGCAAACGGGAGTTTGTGGCAGCACCAGGTTACGGCTTTGCGCGTCGTAGTTCCGTCACGGCATCCTTGACGACTGCAACGTCCTCGTCAAACAATTGGTTACTGCCGTTACCATTCAGAGATACAACCTTGGCACAGGTCGTTGGGGCGAACTTCCGCAACAGGACTCGGCATTGTTCCGCCGTGTAGTTGTTGCCGTATTTCTTAATCAACACAACGAGCTTCTTCGGAAACGGGTGCCAAATAATGTCAACAATTGCCCCGCGTACTTGTTTGGAGGCGCGGGATTCCACTTCAACCGCGACATCATCGCCTATCGTCCCGTCGATCTTCACCGACCCAGCGTTCTCGCCAAACGGTACCGGGTCTGGACTGTCGTTGAATGCATTACCAAACGCTTTGCGCAGGACGGCTTTGCCATACTGATCATGAATCTGCTTTGCACCCATTCTGGCCTCCATTGCTTGCCCTCTCTTGTCGCAGGTATACGCGTGCAGTTGCCGTAGCCGCCTTCGCCACCTGCTCACGCAGGCACTCGGGTGCCAGCACGATGACATCGGGTCCAAACGATAGCACCCAAGCGGCCACATGGTGCAGGGGCAACGGGCCGGACTGGGAGACGCGCAAGGTTAACTCGACGCCTCCGTCGGGTAGCGACTGCATCCTCTGGTATGGCTGAAACTCGCGCCCCTTGATCAAGGGTGTCGCATCCTTGCGGAAGCGCAGCCGGACGTCGACCACGTCCTGGGGTGAACCGATAAACTGCCCGAACGTCGTATCCAAAAGGTCGTCGATCTTGAAGTTCACGGGCAGTACGAACCGTTCCTTCAGCGCCTTTGCTTCCAGGATCGAGTCAATGCGGTACTGGCGAATGGACGGATCTTTCGACGAATGCGAGCCAACCAGATACCAGGTCCCGCACAGATTCACGATGTGGTACGGGTGGACAACACGCGTGGTCGGGGCGCATGAGGATCCCGTCATGTCCCCCCAGCCCTTGCGGTACACGATCTCAAGCGCACGATGTCGTGTCGTTGCGGCAAGGACTTCCTTCCAGATCTTCGCGGACGCCCTTTGCAGAGCTTCCCCCCTCGCCGCGAACGCAATGGGTGCCAGCTGGTCCGTGCGGATGGTCATTGTGTTGTTCAGTTCGCTCTGCAGGTGTCCATATACGCGTTCGAGATCCTCGGCTATAGGGAGGCCGGCATAGCGTTCCACAACTACCTTCGCCAGCAACACGGCGAACAAATCGCCTTCGCGCACCGTCACTTTCCCCATCGTCCAGGACATGTCCGCATACTCGTAGAAACAATCTGTTCGGTTCCCGCCTTGGTCGAAGCGCCAAACCTGCCTGATCTGTGCGCCCATGTCCTGCAGGGCGTCCAGATCGCGCCGCAGCGTTGCCCGGGAGTAGGCAACCAGCCGATCGCCAACAACTTGCGCTTGCACGGCCGAAGTGATCTGGCCCCGCGTGGCACCGCCCGGGCGTCTCAGCATCCGGTCGATGGCAAACAGGCGGTGTTGCTGCGGCTTGTAGAAGATGTCGTGTTCGGTTTTCGCCATACGGCCTCCTTGCCGCGTCGCGAACGATTCACAACCGCAGGAACGAATTGCTGCATCTTATACTACAACCTGAACCATTCTAGTACCAACCGAGAATGGGCAGGTCATTTGCTACTGAACACGCAGTTTACCAGACAACTGAATCGCGCTATTCTCCAAAGTGGCGAAGGATGACTTGGACGGAGCAGTCGGCTAGACGACCACAATGGGAGCGGCCATGCCTATGAATCTCACCGTAACAATATCCAACATGCGCCACCACCACGTGATCACATTGACAAGAGGGAACCTGCTGATTAAGGCAGGCCAGAAAAAGCATCCGGCGTTCTACAATTCCTGCTGCCAAATCCAGGAACGTTTCCTCTGCTATTACTGGAAGCAGGGCCAAGAGGTTCTATACGTTGGCTCGGTTTCCAAGGATTACAAGGGCAAGAAGAATAATCTTTGGGCACGGGTTGGCAACTACCTCCAAAACCATACGAAGACCAACACAATCACGAAGCATGCCAACACAAACAAGAACGTGTTTGACGCGGCTAATCGCCTATTGGCGACGTACGATCTGGAATTTGGAGTGTTCCGGTTCGACAACTGTGAAGTCGGAGCTAAGCACTACCCCTATGCGGACTGCTGCAACGACCCCGAGCTTTCTTTTCTTACCTGTATGATTGAGGACGTCCTGATCGGCTACTACAGATCACTTGGCCAGTGCACGTGGAACAGGTAGCCCGACTGGTCAACCATGCCTTCGCCCCCGTGGTCTGACTGCAATTCCTGGGCGCTCTCACGCGATTCTCGTGCAGGCCACTCGATGGTGGGCGAAACGTAAGGTTGGCTCATTCGCGCTCGCTGCGACTGGGACCTCCTTCCCGCGCTTCATCCGGGGATTTCTCAGGAAAAGGGCACAGGACTGAACGACACCGCGGGCGGTTCGAATCGGGACAGGCTCGCGACACGATCGAGAACATCGCGCAGGCTGTAGACGCTTGGGATTGTGAGGAGCATGGGCACCGCGCCGGTAATTGCGCTCTCGACATCCTGTGCATGGCGAAGACTTTCTATTGCTCGCTGGTCACCGTCGTTCACCCGTCTTTGCGCGATCACGAGATAGTTGTTTAGGCGCGGTCGGAACAGGTATTGCATGGCCAACAGGGATTCGTGACTGTGCGGCGTGCCAACTTGCTCCAATGCCGTGAGAATCCGCCCTATTGGCCAGAACGGTGAACTGAAGAACTCGCTGACTTTCAGCCCCATGTTGTATTGAGGCCCATCCGACAACTCTGGCGGAAGGTCATCCAGGTAAGGCTGCCGGACAATGTAGCCCAGGTAGTTTATCCACTGGTACAGTTCGTCGATGACCAACTGCTCCACGTCCGGGTGGTAGAACCGTTCGATGGCGAACAGGTTGACCTTGCCGTTCAGGCACACACGAACCTGGGAGCGGTCGATGTTTAGGTACGTGAGTTCGTCGGCAACCCGGTAGAGCTCCATTGAGTGCGTCTTGCCGAGCAGCCGATGAATAGGCCAGGCCAACTCCCGAACGGCATCACCACCGAGGCGCTGAAGCGTACCAACGACGTCGGTTAACAACTCATCCGGAACCCTCGGTTCGAGATCACAGATGGCAAAGAGTGTCCTCCGGATCTGACTCAACGTGCCGTTTCTCAGCGTCATGCGGTAGGCGTTCATTTCCAAGGGGTGCATGTTACGATCCTCTCCTGTGCTGTCGGCGGCCAAGAAGCCTCCTACAGCCCGGTCCTAGTCCGGAATCTGATCGCGGTCCACCATCTGGTAGAGCGTGTGCGCCAAGTGCCAGTGCTCATCGGCCCGCAGGGGAAAGCAGCCCCGCTGGTGCGCAAGCTGCTCGGTCACTTCTAGCAACCACTGGCCAATGAGCTGATGTTCGGCCGCAATGCGTATCTGGTCGTGGATGCTTCTGGGCACATGAAGCGTCATTCCGGTGAGCGCCTGCACAAATGCGTCGAGCCCGGAATCCACAGCGAACGCCTTCCGGATATCCCTGCCGACGGTGAGGTCGCCGTTGAACAACGCTCGCAGGTACATGGACGAGATGGCGTCGGCGGACGGGACCAGAAGCAGATCCAGGAATACTTCGCTGCCACTTGGTTCGATTACAGCACGGTCAGCGGCCGAGCGCATGCGGCCGTCCGGGGCAAGGATGTATCCGTCGCGCAGAGGCTCCAACGCCGTAGGTAGCGACTTGACGAGGCTTGGCCAGTGCGGCGTGAGCTTGTGCGCTTCAACGGTATCACCAGAGTGTAGTTTGTCCCAATCCTGGATGAGATTGAAATGGACGGCTTTTCGGAAGTCCTCGGTCGCTTCACGCGGAAGCGCCGCAGGATCCAGCACCCGCCATGTCTCGCCGTCCGGGATTAGTACGTAAACATCAGCCAGATCCCCGAACGGTCGCGACTCATACTGGGCTTTCTCGCCGGGTGTCACACAGCACGCAGGATTGACAAACAGTCGCAGGAGTTCTGCGACCTCCCTTGGGTGACCAACTTTGAAGCACGTGCCGCCTTCTTCTTCTTTGTCGGGATAGCAGACGAACACCTTGCCGTCATGGACGATGCTCCAACTGGTGAATTCCTGAGTCGTTTCATCCCACGCCTTTTCATGCTCGCTGAAACGCAGCACCTTGCCGCCGACCTGGGGCGCGACCTTGTCTATGGTCATGAACGCCTGCCCGGGTTCGCGATCGAGGCGGATGTCATCGCCGAAGGCACCGGCCACGTGCTCTGTGCAGATTTCGAGGTACAGGTTCTGCCTGGCGGTCGTCGCGTTCATCGCTGCTCTTTCGATTTGTGTGTTACGACCCCTTGATCAGGCGGTAACTCAGCAGCTTGAGGGGCGTCCAGCCGTAGTCATCGACGACTTTCGTGTCGGCGCCCCTTTCGCGCATCCACCTATAGAGATCCCGGTCCCTGGCAAAGGCAGCCTCGTGCAGGGCGGTGCGCCCCAGATCGCCGCGGCGGTTCAGGGCCTCGGGATCGCGAAGGAGCTTCTTGACCAGTCTCAAGTCCTCGCAGAAGATCGCCCGCTGCAACGGCGTCAGCCTGCGCGCCCGCGTGCCTCGGAGCACCATGCCGAGCCGGACATCACCAAAGGACCGGATCGGTTCGGCGTCCTCCGGGAGCCCGCCGACGCAGAGGGGTGATCGGCCGTAAATGTCCGGGGCGTTCAGGTTGACCCCGCGACGGATTAGCCAGATCGCCGTACGGACGCATTCGTACAGGAGGGCCCAGTGAATCGGCCTCTGGCCAAACGCGTCGCGCATGTCGATCAACATGCGATCCTGTGACGCGAAGTACTGGACGATCGTAAGTTGATCAGCGCCTGCCGCAAAGTGCATGGGTAACCGGCCGAACTTGTCCCGGGCAGAACTGTCTGCACCCTTTTCGATCAGCATCTTCACGCTTGCCAACCGCCCCTCGCCGGCAGCCACGTGCAAGGGTGTCATCCCGTTTGCATTGATGGGGGAATGCCGCGGCCCGGCATCCTGCAGTAGCGTCGCCATTATGGCCGCAGGTCCCTTCGCTGCCGCATCATGCAACGGGGTCGCGCCCCGGGAACCCGGGCAGGTGGCCGGAATCCCTTTTCCCAGCAGGTACTTGCAGGTCTCCAGCGAGCCGGTTGTTACCGCCCGGTGCAGCAACATGTCACCATGCCGGTCACAAGCGATCCTGATGATTGGCGAATGGTCGGCGGCCTTCCGGAACGCACCGAAGTTCCCGCCCTGCAGCAGCGTGAAGAGTTTCTCAGCCTCGGTCAAAGGCGCAACAAGAGGGCTGCTGGTCAGGCATCGACGGCCACGGGTCATATGGCGCCGCCTTCTGCCGTTTGCGAAGCCGGTGTATCGACGTGACCGACCTTGCTGAAAAACTCACCTTCCGAGAACCAGTAGAGCAAGCGGCAGACGGCAACTCCATCTGCTGCACACGGGTATTCCTCGACCAACCCGCAGCAGTTCAAGCTGAACTCCACGCGGTACCGCTTGCGTCGCCATGCCACGATGTCGCCCTTCGCGAAGGCGCACCGCTCCTGGATAGAGCCAAGGTCCGCGTCGGAAGGCAGGCCGCTGCGCCACCGGAAGCAGGCGGCCATTGTCTCTTCAGCCGCCGCCCAGCCCTTCTCGGTCAGCCCGCCCTCGCCCCAGAAGCCCTCCTGCGCGAGCACGGCTGCACCGTCTGTGTCGACCGCGATGTTAATCATCCAATAGAGGGCGGATACAACTTTTGGCACGACGCCCAGTTTGGCGGCCACCGCGAGGCCCCACTCATCAAAGTCGGCTATCGTCAACGTTAAGCGCTGGCACTCATGCGTCTTTGCGTCGGGCAGGGACACCAGGGCGGCCACCCCCTTCCGGGTGATTCGGTATGACACCGGCCTCGGCACGCGACGAACCAAGCCGGTCGTGGCCAATTTGCCGACTACCGCACCAGCCAACCAACACCTTTCACCATAGCCAAATGCTGCTGCCAATTGCCGAGGCTGGCACCCCGGATGGCTTGCGATGAATGCGAGCGCCTTCTGCTGTGTCGGGGGCAACTCTTCCTGCGTACGTGCAGCCTTCGTTCGCATACATGCTCCTCTGCGCCTATTGCTTTGGATGGGTGTAAATTACTATGAGGGTTGCGGCAGAAGATAGCGCATCTCCCCCGATACAATGTCCCAACATGAACAGACAGACCGAGACGACAATGACAATTCGAATGCACGGCTCAACCCGGCCACGGCAGAAGCTGTCTTTGGCGAGGTCCCGAGCATCCCGCGGATGATTGTCTGACTCTGGTTTGCACCACCGTACAAGACTGAACTGGGCCCGGATGGCGGGTGGCGGGTGCTTTCGAAGGCAACCTTGAAACTACTCGCCGTCTTCTTCGGGGGCACCGAGACACAAGTCGGCAGGACGACCACAAAAGAGGAGGAGGTATGAAAGAAGGCCACGAGATCTACCAGTACCGCATTTCTCTCATCGGGACTAGGCCGCTGGTCTGGCGGCGAATTCAGATCGCGTCGTCATGTTCCTTCTGGGATCTGCACTGTGCCATCACCGATGCCATGGGATGGCCGGTCAGCGACCACCATCACATCTTCTGGCTGGACACCGAGGAGGGTATGGATGAAAGCACCGGCGTGGGACGCCCGACTAAGCCGGAACGATTCAGTTCCGAAGCTGATTGTGTGTCTTTTCATGGGCCTATGCATGCAGTTGCTCAACTGCATTGCAGTACTGATTGAACGGCGGAAGCGGGCTGCGGAGCTTGTCGATGATCGCCAGCCACCACGCGCGCATCGCCTGCGGCACGGCGAGTTTCAGCGTGGGGCGGCCTTGAGCTCGGCTCCAGACGCCAGCCCGTAAGAACAGGCGCATGCGCAGTGTCGTCAGTTCCATGCGTTCGAGTTTGCCGAGTTCGCGTTGCAGCAGAACGCACAGGTTGTAGGCGAGGATCGCCAGAAGATGCGCGGCTTCCGTGGCCCAGAAGCGTTGACAGCACAGTCCACGCACGCCGAACTGACGCCCGAGTTCCTTCAGGCGGTTTTCGCTGTCGGCGCGCCCATTATACCGACGCCACACGTCAAGTGCCGTGACCCGATCCGGCAGGCTGGTGACCAAGGCTTGGAAGCGATACCCCGGCACCTCCACCAGCACCTTGCCGCCTGATTCCGGTCTTTGGGTGATGCGCTGGCGGATCACGATCAGCCGTTCGCCCACGCCCCCCGCCACTTCCTGCACCTCGACGCCTTCGATCGCGGTGGCCGTCCAATGCCGATCGGCGTGGCGGCACAGCGTTTGGATCTGTCGGTTGAGGCTGGCGACCAGGATGTAATGAGCCCCTCGCTTGCGAACGGCCGCTCTCACCGCGTGGGTGCAGAACCCCGAGTCCCCGCGCACCAATCCGATGCGCAGGTGCGCGGGCAACCGATCCATGCACTGGCCGATAAACTCCGCCGCATGGTTCGAGCAGGCGCTGTCACCACGCCTCAACCAATACTGCGCCACGACCTTCAACTCCGCGATCACGCCAACCAGCGGCCGATGACAAGGCTTCAGGCCGGTGCGGGTGTAGCCGATTTCAACGCCCTCCTGGTGTCCGTCTTCGTGCAACAGCGCCGAGGAGTCCACATCCAGCGTGTACCCCTCACGCCCAGAACTGGGCCACTGTCCCGCGACCCAGCGGTTCAGGGCATTCAAACGGTCGTTGGTCGGCTGGTCGAAGACACGGAAGAAACGCGTCAGGGTCGACTGACTGGGAACGCCTTCAATCCCGAGCACCGAGGCAACCGCCGCATCCTGAGCCAACCACGCCACCCGCGACAGCTTGTCGGCACCGCACAGAATCCCGCCCACGAAGCCCAAGCCAATGTCCGTCGGCGCATACGCGTTCGGACTCGTCGGCTGCTGCGGCAGAACCGCAGCCAATCGTTCCCGGAAGCCCTTCTTCTGCAAGAACTGACTCCACACGGCCATGCCGCCGTACGCCGTTAACCGCTGGTCCGTGAACCCCAGACGAATCGTCTCGTTGCCCTTCGCCGTGCTGATCTCTACACTCACCGATTGGTGAGCGCCGTGGGAGTCGCTGTGTTGCGGATTATTCATAGTACCCACAACACAAACCCACGGCCTCACCTTCCGTCAATTGAATCGTTCCGGCTAAGGAGGACCCACAGATCCCGACCAGCTGGGACCGGAAGCTGCACGAGTATTCTGGAGACGGCAACTGGAGCTGCGTATACGTGCGAGGCTGGCCATACTGTGAAGATATGAGTGAACCGCCGATCCGGCGCACACCGGATGGCAAGCCGATTGAACACCAGCCGCCCCGCACCGATAAGTGGCAGCACCACGTCCTCCTGGAGGCTTCGTGGCATGAAGGTGAAACGGTTGCCTACCCCAAGTGCATTGCCGGCGCGAATGCCTGTCCAACCGAAGGCTGTGGCGGGATCCCCGGCTACAGGCACCTCCTGAAGGCATTGCGTGACCCGGAGGGCCCGGGCCACGCGGAACGTATTACACTCGCTGGTGGTTGGTATGACCCGGTGTGGTTCGATCCTAAACTGGTGCGGTTGGGCGATCCGAAAGTGCGCTGGCAATGCATGATCGACGGGAAGCCCCTCCCTGAGGGCATGAGGACCGCGCAGTATCTTCGGATGCGGAAGGCGCCCAGAACTTGAACGTGTACGCCGACCAGCCAAGTGGGCCCTCAGAGAGCAATTTGTGCTATCGTCCGGGTGCTTTCAGCAGTTTAAGGTACATCTGAGAACTGCAATAGCAAACAGTTCCAATCTGTCACGCGCCATTTCATCTGCAACTGGATGCCATCGCACCGTGCAGGCCATCGGGGCTATGTCCAGCCCTTCCCTGTGTACCATAACGGGAAGATCGCTACATGCATTGCCCGTTCTGTGATCATTCATGCGGCGCGCAACACAGGCGGACTGTCCAGCATATATCCAAGCGGCATGGTTCACGTGACTTATTACATACACGCCCCCCACCCTCGCCTCGGCCATGTTTTCAAGCGCGTACAGGGGCATTGGCGTGGAATCCAGCAGGTCCGAAAGACCCTTCGATAACTCCTGAATATTGGGGGCGAGACCATCATCGACTTCTACGAATGCCATAGGTTCTCCATTTTCGCCACCGCAGAATGCCGCTCGTCCTACACGTTACGGCTCGCCCGAACTTGTGCCTACAATAATCGCTGCGACATTTCTGAGCCTAAGCTCACCTTGATCTCGCCACAAGCGCGCCTTCTGCTCAGTGGCTAACTGTCTCGTCTCCCGATGATTCGGCGTAAACGTGTACCAGACCCACCTCGGGAACCCAGGGTGCGCTTCATTTGCGACCCGCAGTCTGCCGCCCTCGACCTGCAGGACATTGTAGACCCAGTAGTTGTGCGCCTTGCCGTCACGCCCCGGCTCCCCGTAGATGAAGCTCGTATGAATTAACTGGCAGGCGCCATTTCCCTCAAGATCCACAAACACCCACGGTTCGCCCCAAGTCAGCGTGGTGACCATCGTGCCCCGGTAACCGCCGGCTTCCGAGATGAGGAACAGCAGGTCGGTGTAGCCAGACGCAAGACCGCAACCACCACACCAGAAGTACACCACGAAGTCAGGGCGGCCGTCGCGATTCATATCCGCGCATCTTGCCACCACCACATCGCCCCACTCCAGGTCGGTATCAACCGCATGCGGCCCCCAGAGCGCCTTGTCGGCCTTGTTCATGACGGTGACCGCTGCGCCTTGCCCCCCGGCGTTAACCTCCACTTGGACAACGAGGTTACCTGCTCCCTGAATGCTGTCGGGCGCCTTGAACAAAACCGTTTTAGGATACTTCTCGCCCGAACTGGCCACTTCGGTTCGGTCGCACGCCTGCATGGGAAACAGTGCCGGCATGGCGCCGGGTGCAAACGGACCATGCTCGGCGTTGTAAGCGCCTACAGACCGGCAGAGCAGTAACACGCTCACGCTGAGGACTGTACAAATGCGCGTATTCTTCATGCCACACCACGATCGCGGGCGACTTCTGTCGCTAATATGGGTTCAAACACAGCGGGTGCCGCCCGCATGCGTAACAACAAGGATGAAGAGGCTCAATCTTCACGTATCAGCTTCCCTTTGCCGCGGTACGTGACCGCCGAAACAAGGCACGACTATGGGCATGCATCTGGCCGCCGCACGGTGCATACTCCGTCAATTGTATGTAACCATCCCATGAATCGGTGTTCTCCGCGACTAGCAGCAACTCGGGCAGCGCTTTGGTCCCCTTAGCGGCTTTCCACAATTGTCCATCCTTGCCAAAGCGGTCCCAGTTGCAGCCAAATCCGTGATCCTGCAGCACAACCACCGTCGGCTTAATTCGGGCACGGACAAGAATCGTAAACGTCTGAATGGCCTCGGTCGCAAGGTAGATGAACCGGATGGGCGGTCCGCCCGGCACCGCCGAGAAACGCGCCTGCAAGGCGAAAGCTCCGTCCGGAGTTGCATGACTGCGGCTAGCGGGATTGTTTGGCCAAAAGTCATCCCACGCTTCAGCGCCAAAATCACCGGGCTTCATCCCCTCGATCTGCACTGTTGCCTCTCCCGCAATCTGGGCGAAAAACGCCTCTGCGTCATTCCTGGTGGTCATGTAGTCTGCGTAGACTATCGTCGCAACCCCGGCCGCACCTGCAAACAAACGAAAAGGCCCGCTGTCGGTGCCCGCGCCCGGATAGTACAGAACGCCCCCGTTTGGGCGCTGATTTGTTAGGTACTCGTCTGGTGTCATCCTTGTCTTGCCCCTCAATGAACCGCACTACCGCGATCACTTATCCTTATTATTCCACACCCTTGCCCTTGATTTCCTCTATCAATAATCGACTGGTTGACCCGATGAGCCGGTTCATGGCCTTTCGCCATTGGCCCTGCGTCGGGAATACGTGACGTGCTTTTGCGTAGTCAGAGGGGCTGAAGCGCCACTCGTACCAACCGGGGGTCGCATTGGGCAGCGCAAAGGATGCGGTAACCGCTACTGTTGCGGTCTTGTTCACAACCTGACCCAGAGCAGCGAATACACGACGCTGGATTGTCAGCCATTCGCGGCGTCTCCCAGGCAGGACATAGAAACTCACGTATGGATCCTGTCTTCTAATTCGTGGACTCCAGTGCCCGTGGCAGGAATGGCTGGTGAAGGTGCAATGGTTGTTTAGGGCTTCCACAAGAGGTTGTATCCACCGTTCGATACGTGCTTCGGTATAGTAAGTCAGTCCGTGGCGCAGCATCCCATTGAGTTCGGCAATCCTGGCCATGTGAATGGTCGTGAGGCGAAGTTGAGCTGCTTTCACCTTGGACTTGGTTCTACGCATTGGGAGGGCTCCCGTTTATTGCAGCAACTGTTGTATGGCAATCCGTCGCCGTCATTCCGGCCTTTCTGCCTGACGTTTGGCCCGCATTCGATCCAGCACCCGAGCTCGGATATCCCCATTGGGCAGTTTGAGTATCGGCTTAGGCGGGCACGCCATTAGCCGCACTTCATCGCGGATCATCTGCACCAGTTCCGCCGGCGCCAGGACGTGCACATACCGCCCCCAGGCGAGAACCCAGCGGAAGACCTCGAACAATCCGGCAGCCTGGAACGAAAGTTCAATGTCCCCATTCCGTAGCCTCTTGATGGTCTGGCTCTGGTGCCATTGGCGCTCCAGTACCCACGGGACGATCTCCTTGTCGAACAGCAGCTGCACGGTTTGCGGTTTCGCCGCGATCACAAAGCGACCGAAGGTATGAGCAAGCATCGTCTCGGGGTTAAAATCAGCCGGGACTGTGAAGGGCAGCTTGGTGAGCGTCGCCTTCTCCATGCGGGCTATTGAGAACTGCCGAATTTCAGCCCCCGCCACTTCTGGACCAAAGGCATACCACTCACCCTGCAGGTTCGCGATGTGGTACGGCATGACCACCCGCTCCTTGGCTTTCCCGGTCTCAAGGGACCGGTACGTAAACCGGACCATGCGATGGTTCTGGACGCCACGCACCAGGGCAATCCAGCTGCGTTCCTGAATGGGCCTGGCCGGCGGGCTCATAAACGTGAACTGGGCGTAAGCCAGTTCCGGGTGGAGGCTGATCTCCCGTGGAAGCGCCTCGGCGATCTTGCTAAACGTGCGTTCCAAATGCTTGGCAACCGGGACCCCGCGGTACTGATCCAGTGCGCGGGAGGCCACCAGGAGGTCCAGCAGTTCCCCCTCGCTCAGTGTAAGTGCCGGCAGGAACCAGCTGGTAGACGTGTAGTGGTATCCCCGCTTCTCCCGGTCGTATTCGATTGGGGCGCCCAACTGGTCACGCAGGTAATCCATGTCGCGCTGAACGGTTTTCTGCGTCACCCCCCATTCCCGAGCAAACGTCACGCAGTTGGGGTACTTACCGTCACGGATCAAGCGGTCGATCTCCAGTAGTCGTCGGAACTGCGTCTTGCCACGTTTCATTATTTTCAAGCCTCAATGATGACACAGGCAGTCGGACATTTTGTGTCCGTCCGCATCGTGCGGAATTCGACGACGAAGGACACGTTATGTCCCTCTGTTTCTGGCATTATGGTTGTGTGACGCAGGGAAGACAACTCTGGCCGATCTGAACGGCCAACCATTGGGGGATCACGGATGCGCCGTTGCGGGAGATTGCTGGAGCCGTACTATCGAACAACCAAGTACATTGGATTCTCGGAGACGACGACGTATACGAATTCGCGACCATCGTCTTTGACGATCACGAAGGCGTGCATGAGGCAGGCAGTCGCACTAATGGGTCTACTCGACTTTCTCATCCTTGGTCCGCCTTGTGGAATGGATTGAGCCCTTGTTCACCAAGCAGTCTGATCAGAAAGGAAACTCACCACGTCCTGACAAGGGGAACACTTAGACGACCTCCCACATCGCGACCACGCAGGCGATCTTACCGGCATACCGGTTCTGAACCGTTTGTATAGGTACCGCATCGCCGATCGGCCTTACACTTGGCTCACCGGCTGACGACAGCCGCTGGATTACCTGAAGACGCGGGTCATCCTGCCAATGATCGTCCCACGCGTCGCAAAGTACACAGAAGGCTGCACGCCGACTCGGATTGTTGCTCTTCAGAGCGTGCAACTTGTTAATGTCAGCGACGTAGGCGCTCTCGGTATCTCGCATCTTGAATTCCACCACGACTTCCGTCCCGCTCGGCTCCATGATGATGAGGTCTACGGGGCCTTGGCCATCTATCTGTGTTTCTCGCCGCCACTGGTAAGGGGATTCATTTCTGTTCCCAGAGTTGAGCACCTTGATGGCGTGCTTGCCGACCGCGTACGCGAACGCCAGTTCTGGCATCCAGAAAATGCCTTCCCCACATAGCTGCCGAAGTTCTTTGTCCTCTTCTTGCGCAACAGCAACTGCTGCCTTGCGGACAACGTGCAAGACATCCACACCATCTGATGAATTCATAGCTGCTTCCTCTGGCTCATAGCCCGGACTTCGAGGTGTACGCGTTCAGCCAGCTCAGTCGGCCCCAACACCCTTACGCTCGCCCCCCATCCCAACACCCACCGCTGAACCTCCTGCAGCCCCTTGGCCGGGAAGCTCAGCTCGACGGCCCCATCCCGCCGCCATTTAACCACCTGCCGCGGATGCCATTCCCGTTCGGTCACCCAGTCCGCCACACTCTTGTCGAACAGCAGGCGGACGGTCTGCACCTTCCCGTCGCCGGCATACCGCCCGAATACAGGCGCCAGCAGTTCCTGCGCGCTAAACTCCTTTGGCACCTCAAAGTGCGTGTCGGACAGGTCGGCCTGTTCGATCCTTGCCATGGCAAACTGCCGAACATCCGAATGTCCGGCGTGCACCCCAACAAACGTACCACTCGCCCTGGAGGTTGGCCAGGTGGTACGAGTTGACCAGCGACCGCTTATCCGGCCGGGCCTGCGCCTCGAAGCGCCGGTACCGGATACTCAACGTTCGGTTCTCCATCACCCCGCGTACGACAGTCATCCAGACCTTGGGATCAATCTTCTTGGCCGGTGGGCTGGTAAAGGTAAACCGGTTAAACAGCAGCTCGGGCTTGAGCGACACCCGGTCCGGCAGGGCATCCGCCAGTTTCTGGAACACCCGTTTAAGCTCGCCGGCCACCGGGGTACCAGCGTACTGCTCCATCACCCGCGATCCAAGCATGACTGCCAGTAGCTCGCCCTCCGACAGCATGACTGACGGCAACATCCAGGTCTGGTCGGTGTAGCAGAATCCCCGGTGTAGCTGGGCGTACTCGATGGGTGCCCCGCACTGGTCACGCAGGAAATCCAGATCCCGCATGACGGTCCGGGCAGACACTTCCCACTCCTGGGCCAGCGTAATGCAGTTGGGGTACCGACCGGCCCTGATCTGCAGGTCGATCTCCATTAGGCGGGCGTATTGGGACTTTGTGCGTTTCATGCCGCCACGCTATCACGTGAGGCTGACACCCTATGTCAGGGTCACCCTGCAATGATGCGCGCAGAACCACAACCTGTAAAGCGGAGGAATCATGCCAGCGCCATTCACCAACGTGCTTATCAGTATCCGGTCCGCCAACGATGCGGTGGGGTATGCCTTCTCCCGGATGCTAACCCGGCACCTGGGGGCCATCCGCGGCCGGGAGTGTACGACGGTCGTGATGTCAGCCAAGCCGCTGGGCGGGCAGGATGTTACGCACTGCTGCCCAGAGGACTGGTCAAACGACAATCCGCTATTCCACCTCGACCGCCTACGTCACCACGCTCCGGTGAATAGCGTGATTCTGACATCGCAAGCGCTCGCCGGGCTCTACCAACGCGCTAATCTGTCCGCTTTCGACAACTACACCGCTGACGCCGGTATCGACGTCATATACATGACGAACTACGGGGACGAGCGCGAACGAACGCAGTTTACTCGGCACTTCGGCGCTGTCGACACAAAGCACGTGGTACGGCTTCGCACGCTGCTGCTGCTCATGATCGACGACATCCGCAGCGGGGAAATCGAGAGTCCACCCGGTCACAGTCCCGAGATCTTCCTACATCCAGAGATGACCTCGTTGGATGACACGCGGCAAGGCCTTGGCGTACTCGCGACGTTCCCGCCATGGATGCGTCGACAGGCGGTGGAGGTGCTGGGCGAGATCCAGCCGGCATTCCTGTACACGCCGAACGAAAAGGCTATTCCACCTGACGGGCCCATCCCGTTGGTGCTTCAGCTCGCACGGCACGATGGATACCGGTGATCCGCCGCTGGACCGCGATCCCCACATTCCCCATACTGCGGCATGGTCCACCAGCAAACCATTGAGGTCCACACGGCCGGCCACCGGGACATGCACGACCTGACGGACCAGGTGTCGGATATCGTCCGCGACTCCAAGATCACCACCGGAACCGTCCACGTGTTTAACGTTGGAAGTACGGCCGTCGTGGGCATGATCGAATACGAGCCCGGTTTGGTTGAAGACCTGCCCACCATGCTGGACCGCCTGATCCCGCCCAGCCGGGAGTACGGGCACGAGCAAGCGTGGCACGACGGGAACGGGCACTCATACCTGCAAGCCACGCTGATGGGGCCCGGCATTACGATTCCAGTTGCGCAGGGGCGTCCGGCGCTGGGCGAATGGCAGCAGATCTTTCACTTGGAGTGCGACGTCAAAGCCCGGACCCGGGAAGTCGTGGTGACCGTGCAGGGGGAATAGAGCGGAAAGGCTGCGACAAACCCATGCCGATTCCAATTGCACTCCTCGTGGCCGACGGCGCTCCGATCAACCCGATGTTCTTCCACGATCCGCCGTATGCCCATTCGTTGCTGATGCCGAACTCTTTGGCCCGCGACTTTGCCGACATCTGCGTTGAGTACGGCGCGAAAGGGAAGTTTAGCGTGTTGCCCATGCCGTGCTGCCTGGGCGGCATCGACGGCAAGCTCAACCATGTCCCGCCACGGCATCTGGAAGGGTTCCTAAAGACCGTACGGGATAGAATCGCGCCCAACTTCGACATCACCCCCGAGATTCTGACGCATCTGGCCGCCTATCGGTTGAAAGGCGGGTTCGCGCATGTGTACGAAGACGAATGGGTTGCCCGGGCCAGCGTACAGGAGATGACCGACTACATCGCGCTGGCCCTGAAGATCCTGCGGCATGTCGGCATGTCGGCCACTGGGGTCACCAGCCCTTGGAATACCGGCGAACGCAACGAGGACCAGTACGCCCAAGCCATTGGCAATGCCCAGTGGCGCGTACATCGACGGCGCGTGACTTGGTATTTCCTGCACGTGCTCGGCAAGGACGCGGTGTGCGGGCCGTCCGTCCGCTATCGTAACCCCAATACCGGTCAGGTTGTTGTATCGATTCCGGCAACAACTAATGACCCCTTCTGGGACACGCAGCGCCCCATGGCGAATTCGCGTAATGCGGCTCGTGCGGCGGCAACGTTGGGTGTGGATCGACTGCTGAGCGTGGATGGCAAGTCGGGCCGTATCGCGGATGTAATCCGGCATGGCTGCCCCGTGACCATACTGACGCACTGGCCGTCCCTGTACTCTGACGGGACCTGCGCCGGCCTCTGGGGACTAGAGCGGCTGCTTAAACGGCTGCGCCAGCGTTACGGTTCTGGTCTGGAATGGACGACCTGCCGCCGGCTCGCCGCCCGAACGGCGCGATCTGATGAACCTGCCAGCAAAGGCAAACGTGGTACTTACTGAGCGCCGCATAATATAGTTAGGATATGGTCACAAAGAGAGCGTGGCCTGCTTCCAGAAGGCGCGGACCAGCGCGGTGCGCTTTTGGACTCGTCGCAGGCCCCGACGGGCGGTGGTGGTCAGATGATGGAAATCCTGTGCACAGAAGTTGGCCAATTGGTGGCATTTCCAGTAGCCCCAGATGTACTCGGAGGGGTTGAGTTCCGGAGCGTAGGCCGGAAGCGCCGCCAGGATCAGACGGCCAGCACGGGTCGCCACGAAGTTGCGTACGCGGCGACTTCGATGGACGGGAAGTCCGTCCCAGATGACCAGCAGGGACCCGGGATCTGGCGGGTGAGATGCCCGAGGAATTCGACCACCTGCGGCGCCTTGATGGCACCGGGATACAACCGGAAGTAGAACTGCCACCACGTGATGCCGGCGATCACCGAGAGTTGCTTCCAGTTGAAGTGGAACTGCAGTTGCGGGGTCTGGCCACGCGGTGCCCACGTGCGGCACCGATGGGGGCGCTCGGACAATCCACTTTCGTCTACGAAGACGATGGTGCGGCGCTCGTGGAGGGCTTTTTTTTAAGGGCGGGCCACGTGTATCGCTTCCAATGGCGGATCGCGTCCTCATCTCGCTCCATGGCCTTGCCCACGGGTCGCTGGCAACTCCAGCCCAAATCACGCAAGACACGCGAGACATGGCCTGGATGGTACCTGATGCTGCAGGTCTGCTGGATCACCGCCGCCACACGCGTTAGCGTCCACAATCCGTTGGCGAAGCCGTGCGCCTGCGGCCCTTCGAGCAACACCCGTTTGAGCTGTTCGCGTTGTGATTCGCCAAGCCGTGGCCGACGGCCCGTTCGCCCGGCGGCGCGCAGCCCCCGCACACCCTCGTGCTCCAACACCCGCGCCCAGCGTGAGACCGACATCTCGCTGACGCCCAGGTGTCGCGCCACTTCGGCCTGTGTTCGCCCCTTGCGCAAGAGCCTGGCAGCCGCATGCCGCCGCTCCTGCAACGTGCGCATCGCGCGCCCGTCCCGCTTCATGCCGCGTGGATTACCCATGCCGCAAACGATCGCACAACCAGGCGGGAATGTCTAACTATATTATACGGAGCTCAGTAGAATCCGCAAGTTATTGATGCAACTCTTGGACTGCGAAATAGTACGCGACTTGAGGAACGAAGGCAGTGCCATCGCCGCCAGGAGTCCGATGATCCCCACCACAATCATGATCTCCACCAGCGTGAAGCCCTGTTTTCTGCTGTGATAGGCCTGCATAGCCGGAACTCCTCGCCTACTCCGTCCACCGCTCTCTGCGTGGCTGCCGCATCCATTCTGCTCCAGCACATCCCGTGCCACCCCCCCAGCCCCTGGTCTCTGAGCGCCCACAACCGCTCGACCGCGCCATTCCCTCCATGAAATGGCCCAAGTTGCCAGGCCAGCCTTCTGACCGTCTTGACGTGGACGCAGGCGTGAGAAAAAAAAAGGAATGCCATTCGCAGCGGACAAAGAAAGCCTTGCCGTGCGAGTGGCCTCGCCTACACTACGCCGCGAGGGATTCACCATGACACTTGCCACCCGCATTCTACTGTTGATGCTCGCACTGGAACTGTCCGTCCGCGCCGAGGAAACCTTCCCCCGCCCGGACTGGCACGACGCCCCCAATCCCCTCGCCTCGCCTCATGCCGTGGTCGGCGGCACCCTCTCCATCTTCCCCGGCCCCTATCCACCCAGCTTCAACTACTACCTCAACAACAGCGCCTTCAGCGCCGAAATCTTCTCGTCTCTCTATGAAACCCTCATCACCACCAGCCCGCTGACCGCCGACTACGAGCCTGCCCTCGCCCAGAAGTGGACCATCTCCGACGATAAGCGCACCTTTACCTTCTGGATCGACCCCAAGGCCCGTTGGAGCGACGGCCAGCCCGTGACCGCCGAAGATGTCCTCTGGACCTTCGACACCATCATGGACCCGAAGAACCTCACGGGCGGGCACAAAGTGCCTCTCCAGTCTTTCGAGCGGCCGGTGATCCTGACCAACAACGTCATCCGCTTTACATCCAAGGAAGTGCACTGGCGCAACCTCGCCGCCGCGGGTGAATTTCACATCCTCCCCCGCCACGCCTTCACCAACCAGGACTTCAACAAGATCAACTTCGCGTTCCCGGTGGTCTCCGGCCCCTACCAGCTCGGGGAACTCAAGGAAGGCATCCAGCTCAAGCTGGAGCGCCGCGCCGACTGGTGGGCCCGGGCCTATCTCCGGAACCAGCACACCGGTAATTTCCAGACGCTCCAGTTCCGCTTCTTCGCCGAACAGGAAAACGCCTACGAGGCTTTTAAGAAAGGCCAGATCGATCTCTTCCCCGTCTACATGGCACGCCTGTGGGTGAACGAGACGCAGGGCGATCGATTCTCCAGGAACTGGATCGTCAAACAGCGCGTCGAAAATCACCGCCCGGTCGGATTCCAGGGCTTCGCCATGAACATGCGCCGCCCGCCCTTCCACGACCTGAACGTCCGCCGGGCCCTCTGCCACCTCGTGGACCGCGACCGCATGAACACGACCCTCATGTACAGCCAGTACTTCCTCCACCGCTCCTACTTCGAAGACCTCTACGACGCCCAGACGCCCTGCACGAACCCGCCGTACGCGTTCGACAAGGAGGCCGCCCGCGCCCTCCTCCATCAAGCCGGCTGGACCGCCAACCCCGCCACCGGCCTGCTCGAAAAGGATGGGCAGCCGCTCACCGTCCGCTTCCTCACCCACGACAGCAGCTCGGACAAGTTCCTCGCCATCTTCAGCGAGGACCTCAAGGACGTCGGCATCACGCTGACGGTCGACAAGAAGGACGCCGCCGCCTGGTCGAAGGACATGGACGAGTTCAACTACGACATCACCTGGGCCGCCTGGAGCGCCGGCCTGTTCAAGGATCCCGAGGACATGTGGTCCTCGAAGGAAGCGGACCGGCACAGCGGGAATAACATCACCGGCTTCAAGGACCCGCGCGTGGATGAACTCATCGAAAAGCAGAAACCCCTGTTCGACCTGCAGGGCCGCAACGCCATTGTCCGCGAAATTGACGGCATCCTGACCGCGCAGTGCCCCTATATCCTTCTATGGAATATCAACGCCACGCGCTTGCTCTACTGGAACAAGTTCGGCATGCCGCCGACGGTGCTCGGCAAGTACGGCGGCGAGCGCGACGCCTACTGGTACTGGTGGTACGATTCGGATTCCGCGGCCGAGTTGGAAGAGGCCCAGCAGTCCGGGGCCGTGCTCCCGGAACGTCCCCCGCTGGTCCAGTTTGACAAGGTATTCCCGGCGCCCGTCACATCGCCCTGAACGGCAAGGGCCGCGGTGGAACGCGGCCCACCCCCGCCAGTCTCGTGGGAGCGCGCGGTTCCACCCGCGCCTGCTGAACGCTATGGAACGCATCGAGTACTTCACCCGGCGCCTGCTGCTCATCATCCCCACCTTCCTGGGCATCACGCTGGTCTGCTTTGGCCTCACGCAGTTCATCCCCGGCGGCCCCGTCGAACAGCTCCTGATGCAGATGCGGCAGATCGGCAGCAGCGAATCCGCTCCCGCCGGCCCGGGTGCCGCCGCCATCTCCGCCTCGTACCGCCACGAACTGGAAGTCCACTTCGGCTTCGACCGCCCCATCTGGGAACGCTACGCGAACTGGCTCGTCCGCGACCGTCTCGGCCTGCGCATGGACTCCTACACCTTTCCCAACAAGACCGTCTGGCAGCTGATCCGCGAACGCCTCCCCGTCTCGCTCATCTTCGGCATCACCGGCTTCCTCCTCAGCTACCTGATCTGCATCCCCCTCGGCATCGCCAAGGCCCTGCGCCATGGCAGCGCCTTCGACCTCGGCTCCAGCGTCGTCGTGTTCGTCGGCTACGCACTCCCCTCCATCGCCCTCGGCATGGTCCTGCGCACCCTGCTCTGCGGCACCGTCGACCAGTTCTGGGACGTCTTCCCCGTCTCCGGATTCCAGGCCGACAACTTCGACCAGCTCTCCTTCGCCGCCCGGGCCGCCGACCGCTTCCGCCACATGTTCCTCCCCGTCCTCTGCTACGTCGTGAGCGACTTCGCCGTCCTGACCGTGCTGATGAAGAACTCGCTGCTCGACCAGATCGGCAGCGACTACATCCGCACCGTCTTGGCCAAGGGCGGCTCCGCGCGCCGTGCCATCTGGGGTCACGCCCTGCGCAACAGCCTCGTCCCCATCGTGACCGGACTCGGCGGCATCATGACGGTCATGTTCGCAGGCTCCGTCATTATCGAGCAGATGTTTGAAATCCCCGGCATGGGCCGCCTCGGCTTCGAGGCCATTGTCGGACGCGATTACGCCGTCTTCATGGGCACCCTTGCCGTCACCTCGCTGCTGGCCCTCGTCGGCAACCTCCTGTCCGATTTCTGTTACGTCCTCATCGATCCCCGGATCAACTTCCAGAAACAGTGATCGTCATCCCATGTTAACCCGCCTGTTCCAGAATCCCCTGACCCGCAAACGCCTGCGGCGCTTTCGCGCCAAGCGGCGCGCCTACTGGTCGTTCTGGATGCTGCTCGCGGCTTACGTCCTGAGCCTCGGCTCCGAACTGATCTGCAACGACCGCCCCCTCGTCGTGCGCTTCAACGGGCGATGGCTCTTCCCCGTCTTTCGCTATTACCCCGAATCCACCTTTACGGGCAGCGCCCGCGAGACGCGCCCCGACTACCGCGCGCTGGCCGCCTCCCCCGCCTTCCGCAGCACCCCCGATAATTTCATGCTCTTTCCGCTCGTCCCCTTCAGCCCCTACGAAAGCGTCGACCCCGACTCCCTGCGCACCGACGCCGCTACCAGGTTGACCTTCACACCCGTGCCCCGCGTCGGCAACATCAACGTCGACGCCGACCTCACCGTGGCGCGCGCGCTGGCCTGCGGCTATTTCTTTGGCACGAGCGATGACGCCGTCGAAGGCCGGCAACTCGACAAGCACTGGCCCGTGACCGAGCCCCTGCGCGAGGCCATCGCGCAGCGCCTCCGTAACGCCCAGGCCCCGGCATGGGCCGGCACCCTGACGCAAACCGCGCCGCCGCACCTCACCGCCAGCGTCTCGCTGCCAGCCTACACCCCGCGCGAGATCCCGCCCACGACGGTGCGCCTGACCTTCCGACAGGCCGAGGCACAGAGACCCGCCAGCGTGCTGAACATCAACGCCGACGGACACCCCGTGGGCGTGCCCCCGCGCCTCTGGGACGCCCTGCCCGCGGAACCGCGCGACACGCTCCTCGCCAGCGCGCGGCTGGCCCTCACCCAGTATGTCGCGCCCTCGACGCTCGACGTCGCGGGACAGCGCTACAACGTCGACGCTCACAAGATCGACATCACGTGGCCCTATCCGCCCGTGCGCGGCCATTGGATGGGCATCGACAACGCCGGCCGCGACGTCCTCGCCCGCATTCTCTACGGGTTCCGCATCTCCATGTCGTTTGGGTTCCTGCTCGTCGCGGCCACCATGCTCCTCGGCATCGTGATCGGCGGCGTCCAGGGCTACTTCGGCGGCAAGCTCGACCTCACCGCCCAGCGCTTCATTGAAATCTGGAGCGCCTTGCCTTTCCTGTACGTCATGATCCTGCTCGGCGCCGTGTATGGCCGCAGCTTCATCCTGCTGCTGGTCTGCTACGGCCTCTTCAACTGGATCGGCATCTCCTATTATGTGCGCGCCGAATTCCTGCGCCTGCGCCGCATGCCCTACGTCGAAGCCGCGCGCTGCCTCGGGGTACCCGCCTGGCGCATCATGCTCCAGCACATCTTCCCCAACGCCATCACACCCGTGCTCACTTTCTTCCCTTTCAGCCTCGTCGGCGCCATCATGGCCCTCTATGGCCTTGATTACCTCGGCTTCGGCCTGCCACCGCCCACCCCCAGCTGGGGCGAACTGCTCTTCCAGGCCCAACAGTACCGCTGGGCCTGGTGGCTCATCTTCTACCCCGCCGCCGCCATCTTCATCGTCATGCTCCTCGGCGTCTTCATCGGCGAAGGCCTCCGCGATGCCTTCGACCCCAAACCCTTTGTGAGGATGGAATGAGCTCCCTCCTCGACATCCGCGACCTTTCCGTCTCCTTTCGCACCGACGAGGGCCTCGTCCGCGCCGTGGACCACGTGTCCCTGTCGATCCCGCGCGGCGCCGTCTTCGGCCTCGTCGGCGAATCCGGCTGCGGCAAGACCGTCACCGCCATGAGCATCCTGCGCCTCATCCCCTCGCCGCCGGGTCAGGTCGACAGCGGCTCGATCCTCTTCAAGGGCCAGGACCTGCTGCGCCTGCCCATCGCCGAACTCCGCCGCCTGCGCGGCCGCGCCATCAGCGTCATCTTCCAGGAACCCATGACCGCGCTGTCCCCGCTCCACCGCATCGGCGATCAACTCGCTGAAACCCTGCACGTGCACGAATCCATCAGCGCCGCCGCCGCGCGCGACACCGCCCGCGACTGGCTCGGCAAGGTCGGCATCCCCGACCCCATCGACTGCCTGCAGGCCTACCCCTTCCAACTCTCCGGCGGCATGCGCCAGCGCGTCATGATTGCCATGGCCCTCATGCTGCAGCCAGAGCTGATCATTGCCGACGAACCCACCACCGCGCTCGACGTCACCATCCAGGCCCAGATCCTCGACCTCCTGCGCGAGATGAAACGCCAGGACACCAGCGTGCTCCTCATCACGCACGACATGGGCGTCATCTGGGAAATGTGCGACCACATGGCCGTCATGTACGCCTCTGAAGTCGTCGAATCCGGCACCGTGCAGGATCTGTTCCGCGCGCCGCAGCATCCCTACACGGCAGCGCTGCTGGCGTCGGTACCCGCCCTCGGCCGACCACGCGAACGCCTGACGCCCATTCCCGGCCAGGTGCCTTCGCCGCTGCAGTATCCCGCTGGCTGCCGATTCCGCCTCCGCTGCCGCCACGCCTTCGACCGCTGCACCGCCCACCCGCCGCTCTACCCCTCCACCGCCGGCGCCAGCCGCTGCTTCCTCCGCGAGGCCGTCGCCCCCTCAACGCCCCCACGGGAGGGGCCGCTGCCACGCGGCCAGCACCAATCGCCATGACCTCCCCAATCGTTCCAACGCCCTCAACCGCCCCCTTGCTCCAGGTGGAAGACGTCCGCGTCTGGTTCCCCATCCGCCGCGGCGTGCTCGCACGAACCGTGGGCCACGTCCGCGCCGTCGACGGCGTGTCGCTCCACGTGAACCCCGGCGAAACCCTCGCGCTCGTGGGAGAATCCGGCTGCGGCAAGACCACCCTCGCCCGCGCCATCCTGCGCCTCGAATCCGCGCGCGCCGGCCGCATCCGCTTCGAAGGTCGCGACCTCGCCACCCTCGCGCCCGCTGACCTGCGCCCGCTGCGGCGCCACCTGCAGGTCATCTTCCAGGATCCCTACGCCTCGCTGAACCCGCGCATGACGGTGCAGGACATCGTAACCGAAGGACTCGTCCGGCACGGCCTCATCCACGGCCGCGAACGCGAGTCCGAAGCCCTGCGCCTCCTGAGTGACGTCGGGCTCGGCCGCGATGCCCTGCATCGCTATCCCCACGAATTCTCCGGCGGACAGCGTCAGCGCATCAGCGTGGCCCGCGCCGTGTCGCTGCACCCCAAGCTGATTATCTGCGACGAACCCGTCAGCGCGCTGGACGTCTCCGTGCAGGCGCAGGTGCTGAACCTGCTCATGGATCTGCGCGACAAATACGCGCTCTCCTATCTCTTCATCTCGCACGACCTCGGCGTCGTACGCCAGATCGCTGATCGCACCGCCGTCATGTACCTCGGCCGTCTCGTCGAAACCGGTCGCACCGATGACATTCTCGAGAACCCGCGCCATCCCTATACCCGGGCCCTGATCTCGGCGATTCCCCGCGCCGGCCAGCCGCGCCGCGAACGCATCGTCCTGAAGGGCGATGTCCCGTCCCCCGCCCGGCCCCCGTCGGGATGCCGCTTCCACCCCCGCTGCCCCTACGCCACCGCCGCCTGCCGCGACACCGAGCCACCCCTCGTCCCCCATCCCTCCTGCCCCGACCGCCCCGTCGCCTGCATCCGCCTGGGCGACATCTGAAGCGGGTCCCGCCCTCGACTCCCCACCTGTTCCCCGCGGAGACGATGCCGATGGCGCCGCTTTTTTGCCCCAAAACCTTGAAGAAGGCCAATAATCAGGTAGAATTCACGAATGGTCACGCGTCGCCTTGGATTCCTGCTGGTCCTGTCCCTGGGCCTGTGCATGCCGCGCCAATCTGCCGCCATGCAGGCCAGCCCCCACCCCTTCGAGGCCCGGCAACCGGATGGGGCCACGCTGCACCTCACGCTCCACGGCGACGAACGCTTCCACTGGCTTGAGGACGAGCACGGCTACACCACCTTGCGGGAGAACGGACGCTACGTGTACGCCCGGCGCGATACCGGCGGACACCTGGTCGCCACGCCTCTCGTCGTCGGACGCGACGACCCGGCCGCCGCCGGCCTCACCAGGCGGATCCTTCCCGCGCCCGCCGTGGTCAGGTCTCTGCAGTCTTCGGCGTTGCCCGCCCCCTCAGAGTCCGTCCCCGGCCCCGAAGCCGTCCAGCCCAACGGCACCGTGAAAAATGTCGTCATCCTGATGCGCTTCTCCAACCACACCACCCGCACGCTGCCATCGGTCGCCGATGTCGACACGATCTTCAACGCCGTCGGCGGCGATCCTGTCCTCGCCCCGTCCGGCAGCGTGCGCGATCTCTACCTCGAGAATTCCTACGGCGCCATGACGATCAACTCCACCGTGTTCGCCTGGGTGACCCTGCCCAACACCGAAACGTACTACGCCAACGGCCAAAGCGGCCTGTCGACCAAAATCTGGGAGGCCATCACCGCCGCGCTGAACCTCGCGGATCCCTTGATCAACTTCAGCCAGTTCGACGCCGACGCGGACGGCAAGGTCGACGCCATCGCCTTCGTCCATTCCGGCTATGCCGCCGAGTGGGGCGGCACCGACTCCAGCGGGACGTACTACACCAGCCGAATCTGGTCGCATCGCTGGAGCATCCCGACCTGGACGTCAGCCGAAGGCATCAAGGTCAGCGCCTACCACATCAATCCGGCCTTGTGGGGAACCTCGGGAACAAGCCCCGGGCGCATCGGCGTCATCTGCCACGAGACCGGCCATTTCTTTGGCCTGCCTGACCTCTACGACACCGATGGCGGCGGCGAAGGTATTGGCTCCTATTGCATGATGGCCAACAGCTGGGGCTTCAGCAACGACCAGCTTCATCCGCCGCACTTCTCCGCCTGGAGCAAAATCTTTCTCGGCTGGATCACCCCCACGGTCCTCAGCGCGCCGGGCGTCTATGCCATCCCGCAGGCTGAAACCAGCCCGGCGGTCTTCCGCATCAACCAGGGCTTCCCCAGCACCGAGTACCTGCTGGTGGAGAATCGCGAACCGGTCGGCTTCGAAAGTACCATGCCGGCCGGCGGACTCGCGGTCTGGCACGTGGATGAAGCCAAGGCGGGCAACACGGCGGAAGGCTATCCCGGACAGGCCGGCTGGCCCGCCAACAACAACCATTACAAGGTCGCCCTCCTCCAGGCGGACGGACTCTACCAACTCGAGCGCGGCCAGAACCGCGGTGACTCGGGCGACCTCTACCGCGCCAGCGGTGTGTCGGCCATCACCCCGACCACGGTCCCCAGCACCGTCTCGTATCAGAATGGCGTCACCACCACCACCCGCAACCAACTCACCGACATCGGCGTTCCCGGGGCCAGCATGACGTTTACCTACAGCCTGACCAGTGTGCTGACCGTGTCTCCCACGAATGCCTTCGATTCCGCAGGTGCCGTCGGGGGCCCCTTCATCCCGTCGAGCCAAGTCTGCGTGCTGACGAACCGCAGCGCCTCCAGCATCACATGGACCGCCACCAGATCCCAACCCTGGCTGAGCCTCAGCCCCACCAACGGCGTGCTGGCCGCCGGCGCGGTCGCGAACGTCACCCTCTCCATCAACAGTGCCGCCAACGCCTTGGCTCCCGGCGCCTACGCCGATGCCGTGCTGTTCACCAACCTCACCAATGCCGGCGACTTCACCACGCATCCCGTCAGCCTGGCCGTGGCCAGCACCACGACGACCACCACGACCACCTCAACCACGTCCAGCACCACCACAACCACCACGAGCACAACCTCAACCACCGCGCTCGCGCCGCCACAGTTGTTCGTCTCGCCGCCGGCGCTGGACTTCGGAGCCGTGCCCGTGGGACAGGTCAGCAATCTCGACGTCGTGGTGACCAATGCAGGCGGGCAGCCGCTCTCGGGCACGGTCTCCGTGCTCCCGCCATTTGCGCTCGCGACGAACGCATTTATCGTGGACGGCGGAAGCGCCACCGCCATCTCCGTTACGTTCACACCCCCCGGCGTCGGGAACTATTCGAACGACCTTGAGTTCACCAGCGACGGCGGCCAGGCGCGCTGCTCCGTATCCGGCACCGGCACCCCGATCGCCTCCCTGGCGCTCAGCCCCTCCACACTGTTCGTAGCCGTTCGCGTCGGCAACGCCCCGACTGCCCAGACCTTCGACGTCTGGAATGCAACCACGGGCACCCTCGCCTACGCCGTATCCTCGGACGCGGCATGGCTCTCGGCAACCCCTGCAGGCGGATCCAGCACGGGCGAGCACGACCCCATCGCCATCACCTGTGACACCACCTTGCTCACGCCGGACCGCTACACCGGCACGCTCACCATCAGTGCCACCGAGGCCCTCGACTCACCCCAAACCGTCACGGTGACACTTGACGTGCTCGCACCGCAAACACACTTCGTGTCCTCCAGCAGCACGACCCCCGTGCCGCCCTACACCAACTGGACGACGGCAGCCCAGACGATCCAGGACGCTGTAGACGTCTCGGAGGATGGCGACACGGTGCTCGTAACCAACGGCACGTACAACGCCGGCGGCCGGATCGTGTTCGGCGCGCTGAGCAATCGCGTGGCCATCACCAGGGCCGTGACCGTCCAGAGCGTTGGCGGGCCGGCGGTCACCCGGATTTCCGGCCAGGGCCCCAACGGCAACAGCGCCGTGCGTGGCGCCTACGTGTCGTCCGGTGCCGCGCTGATCGGGTTCACCCTCAGTGATGGCGCCACCCGCACGACGGGTGATGCGTACAAGGAGCAATCCGGTGGTGGAGTCTGGTGCGCGGAGGGCGGCGTGGTCTCCAATTGCGTGGTCACGGGGAACACGGCGGCCAGGTTCGGCGCCGGCGCAGCCTATGGAACACTCTACCGCTGCACCGTCAGCGGCAACCAGGCTGCCAGCTACGGGGGCGGCAGCTTCTTCGCCACGCTGGTGAACTGCCGCGTCGCCGCCAATTCCGCCTTCCGCGGCGGGGGCACGTACTACGGAACCAACGTCAACTGCACCATCGTCACGAATGTCGCCACCCACCTCGGCGGCGGCACCTATGTCGGCGCCAGCGTGAACTGCATCATCTTCGGCAATACCGCCTCCAATGCCCTCTATGCCAATTACAGCAGCGGCGCCTTCGCCTACACCTGCACAGGGCCAGCCAAACCCGCCGGCTCCGGTAACGTCACCAATGACCCGCTGTTCGTTAACGCGCCCGCCGGCGACTACCGCCTCCGTCCCTTCTCCCCGGCCCTCGACAGCGGCACCAACCTGGACGGAATGGCGGACGGTCTCGACCTCGCCGGCAACGCGCGACTGGTTGACGGCAACGAGGACGGCACCAGCACCGTCGACCTCGGCGCCTATGAATTCCAGTTGGGGACGGTGTATCCGCAGACGCGTTACGTCGATGCCGCCAGCGCCAGCCCGGCCGCTCCGTACGTGACCTGGGCCACCGCCGCCCGTGAGATCCAGGATGCCGTGGACATCGCGAACGAGGGCGACACCATTCTCGTGACGAACGGACTCTACAACACCGGCGGCCGGACCGTGTTCGGCGCGCTGAGCAATCGCGTGGCCATCACCAAGGCCGTCGTCGTCCAGAGTGTGGGCGGGCCGAGCGTCACGCAAATCGCCGGCCAGGGCCCCAATGGCAGCAGCGCCGTGCGTTGCGCCTACGTGACGAGCGGCGCCGCGCTGATCGGATTCACCCTCAGGGATGGCGCCACCCGCACGACGGGCGATGCGTACCGGGAGCAGAGCGGCGGCGGGGTCTGGTGTGCGGAGGGCGGCGTAGTCTCCAACTGCGTGATCGCCGGCAACTCGGCGGCGCGCTTCGGCGGAGGTGCCGCCTATGGCCAACTCTACGCCTGCGTCGTCAGCGGCAACCGCGCCGACAGCTATGGCGGCGGGGCTTTCTATGCCGCACTTTGGAACAGCCTCGTCGCGTCCAACTCGGCCATCCGCGGCGGCGGCACCTATTACGCCACCAACGTGAATGGCACGATCGTCGCCAATACCGCCACCCACCTCGGCGGCGGCACCTATGTCGGCAGCAGCATGAACTGCATCATCTTCGGCAATACCGCCTCCAATGCCGTCTATGCCAATTACAGCAGCGGCACCTTTGCCTTCTCCTGCACCGGCCCCGTCAAGCCCATCGGCCCCGGCAACTTCAACAGCGATCCGCAATTCGCTAATGCGCCGGCCGGCAGCTTCCGCCTCGACCCGTCCTCCCCTGCTATCGACGCCGGCACCAATCAGCCGTGGATGACGGGGGACACGGATCTTGACGGACACGCGCGTCTCGTTGACGGCAATCAGGACGGCGCGACAACCGTCGATGTCGGCGCGTACGAAGTCCAGTTGGAGCCAGCCGTGCCGCAAACCCGTTACGTCGATGCCGCCAGCGCCACGCCCGCCGCGCCCTATCTCGACTGGACCACCGCGGCACGAACCATCCAGGACGCCCTGGACGTTTCGCTGGACGGCGACACCATCCTCGTCACCAATGGCGTCTACAACAGCGGGGGCCGGGTTGTCTTCGGGACCTTGGCCAACCGCGTCGCCATCACCAGGGCCATCGTCGTCCGGAGCGTCGGCGGACCGGACGTCACCCACATCGTGGGCCAGGGCCCCAATGGCAACAGCGCGGTGCGCGGTGCCTATCTCGCCAACGGGGCCGCACTCATCGGGTTCACGCTCCGGGGCGGCGCCACGCGCACCCTCGGCGACGCGTACCGGGAGCAGAGCGGCGGCGGCGTCTGGTGCGCCGATGGCGGCGTGGTCTCCAACTGCGTGATCACCGGCAACACGGCGGCCAGGTACGGCGGGGGTGCCGCCTACGGCACGCTGTACCGCTGCACCGTTTCCGGAAATCAGGCCGCCAACTATGGCGGCGGGACGTTCTTTGCCACGGCCTGGAGCACCCTCATGACCGCCAACAGCGCCCCGCGTGGCGGGGGCACGTACTACGGCACCAACATCAACTGCACGATCGTGACCAACAGCGCCTCCTATCTCGGCGGCGGAACGTACGTCGGCAGCAGCGTGAACGGTATCGTCTGCGACAACTCCGCCTCCAACGCCGCTTCCGCCAACTACAGCAGTGGCACCTTCGCCTATACCTGCACCGGCCCCGTTAAGCCCGCCGGCATCGGCAACATCACCAACGACCCGCAGTTCATCAATGCCCTCGCCGGCGATTTCCGGCTCGCCGCCTCATCGCCCGCCCTCGACGCCGGCATCAATCAGTCCTGGATGACCGCCGCGCTGGATCTGGATGGCCAGGCGCGACTCGCCGACGGGAACGCCGATGGCTCCGCCGTGGTCGATCTCGGGGCCTACGAGGCCCCTGTTCCGTTGCCCGGCGTGGGCTCCCTGCCGTCCCCCGACCGCCCGCTCGCCGACGCGTCAGCGGCCCCGTCATGGCGGGCGTCGGCTTCCCGGCGCGATGAGTTGCCGCGTCGCGAAGCGGACGCCGTCCCTGAAGCCTGGCCGCGCATCTGGGCCAGCAGCAGCGCGGGACCGCAGCATCCGCCGGCGAACCTGCTGGATGGCAATACCAACACGTGCTGGATCGGCCAGCCCAACGCCTCCCCCTGGCGAATCATCGTCGACCTCGGCCACGTGACGCGCGCGCGCGGGCTCGATGTCCGTTTTGTGGATCCGCCATGGTCCAACATGGGCGTCGTCGGCAGCGCCGATGCGTTGACCTGGTTCGCGGTCAGCGGGAGCACGAATACCCTGGCGCCGGTCCGCCATTTCTACCTGAATCTCTGGACTGATGACGGCGCCACCAATCCGCCCGCCATCCGTGAAATCATCCTGCAGGCGCCGTAACGGACCAACGCGCCCCGCTTCCCCGGCACTCTATGAACATCGACTATCTGCAACGGATCCTCACCGCGCGTGTCTACGACGTCGCCGTCGAGACGCCGCTCGAACGCGCCCCCAACCTGTCTCTTCGGCTGAACAACACGCTGCTGCTCAAACGCGAGGATATGCAGCCCGTGTTCTCCTTCAAAGTCCGCGGGGCCTACAACATGATGGCCAACCTCTCGCCGGCGGCCCTGGCGCGCGGCGTCATCGCCGCCTCCGCCGGCAACCACGCACAGGGCGTGGCACTTGCCGCGCAGAAACTCACCTGCCGCGCGACCATCGTCATGCCCGTCACCACGCCCCAAATCAAGGTCGCCGCCGTTCTGGCGCGCGGTGCGCGCGTCGTCTTGCACGGCGACGCGTACGATGACGCCTACCGGGAAGCCGTGTCGCTTGCCCGCCGTCACAAGCTCGTCTTCGTGCATCCCTACGATGATCCGGATGTGATCGCCGGGCAGGGCACCATGGGCATGGAAATCCTGCGCCAGTCGCCGCAGGCGATCGATGCGATCTTTGCCCCCGTCGGCGGCGGCGGGCTGATCGCCGGCATCGCCGCCTACGTCAAGCGGCTCCGCCCACAGGTGGAAATCATCGGGGTCGAACCCGTGGATGCCGATGCCATGTACCGCTCGCTTAAGGCCGGCCGGCGCGTCCGGCTCGACCAGGTGGGCCTGTTCGCCGACGGCGTCGCCGTCAAGCAGGTCGGTCGCGAAACCTTTCGCCTCTGTCGCCAGTTCGTCGATGACGTGGTCCGCGTCGACACCGATGCCATGTGCGCGGCGATCAAGGATGTGTTCGAAGACACCCGCGCCGTGCTTGAGCCCGCCGGCGCGCTCGCCATTGCGGGCGCCAAGGCGTGGGTCGAGCGCAAGCGCGCCCGCGGTCGCACCCTGGTGGCCATCGCCAGCGGCGCCAATGTGAATTTCGACCGCCTGCGGTTCGTCGCCGAGGAGGCCGAACTGGGCGAAAAGCGCGAAGCGGTGCTGGCCGTCACCATTCCGGAACAACCCGGCAGTTTCCGCACGTTCTGCGCCTGGCTGGGACCGCGCAACGTGACCGAGTTCAACTACCGCTATGCCAGCACGCGCGAGGCGCAGGTGTTTGTCGGCGTGCAGGTCCGGAACCGGGATGAAACGGCCCGGCTCGTGCGCTCGCTGCAACGCCACGGACTGCAAACGCTCGACCTCAGCGACGATGAGCTCGCCAAGTGGCATGTG
Source organism: Lentisphaerota bacterium (assembly GCA_021413965.1). GTDB lineage: Bacteria > Verrucomicrobiota > Kiritimatiellia > UBA8416 > JAIOPI01 > JAIOPI01. The sequence continues at coordinate 47,848 of JAIOPI010000022.1, forward strand.
CGCCACATGGTCGGCGGCCACGCTCCCGGCCTTGCGCATGAAGTCCTTTACCGGTTTGAATTCCCGGAACGCCCCGGCGCGCTGATGAAGTTTCTCAACAGCATGCGCCACGGCTGGAACATCAGTCTCTTCCATTACCGGAATCACGGCGCCGATTACGGACGCGTGCTGGTCGGCATCCAGGTCCCGCCCCGCGACAAGGCCGCCTTCCGCGCCTTTCTCGCCAAGCTGGGGTATCCGTACCAGAACGAATCCCGCAATCCCGCCTACCGCCTGTTCCTCGGCTGAGCCGGTCACCTGCCCCTCGCGCGCGGCAACAGGACGCATCGATCGCCATCGCCCGCGCGATGGGGGCGACCGGGATGCGCCCCGGGGATCCCGCCCCCGCCCTGAATTCCCCGTTTGTGATGATCCCGCGCTTTCGCTACACTCCGCCCCTTACATGAAGAACACATCCTTCGCCCTGCTCGGCTTCGCCCTCCTCGCACTCACCGTCACCGCCTGCGCGCGCCGCGAAACTCCGGTTCAAGCCGGCAACCGGGACCAGATTCTCCACATCGGCAACCTGTCCGAACCGCAGGACCTCGACCCTCATACCATCACCGGCGTCCAGGAACACCACGTCCTGTTTGCCTTGCTCGAAGGGCTCGTCACCGAAGACCCGAAAGACCTGCACCCCACGCCCGGCGTCGCGGAACGCTGGACCGTGTCCGACGACGGCTGCGTCTACACGTTCTTTCTGCGCCCGGATTCGCGCTGGTCCAACGGCGACCCCGTCACGGCCGCGGATTTCCTCTTCTCCTTCCAGCGCATCCTCTCCCCCAACCTCGGCGCGCCCTACGCCTACATGCTTTTCGTGATCAAGGGCGCCGAGGCCTTCAACCGCGGCGAGGCCCAGGACTTCGCCACCGTCGGCGCCCGCGCCATCGATCCGCATACGCTGGAAATCACGCTCACGGCGCCTGTGCCCTACTTCCTGACCACGCTCAATCATCACTCCTGGTACCCGGTGCACCCGCCCACCATCCTGAAGTTCGGTGCCATCGACCAGATCGGCCTGCCGTGGACGAAGGCGGGCAACTTCGTGGGCAACGGCCCCTTCACGCTGCAATCCTGGGCGCCCGGGGACAAGATCGTCGTGCGCAAAAGTTCCAACTACTGGGACCGGGCCAACATCCGCTTGAACGAGATCCATTTCTACGCGATCGGCGACAACAACATCGAAGAGCGGTCCTTCCGCGCCGGGCAGCTGCACGTGACGGGCACCGTGCCCATCGATCGCATCGCGTACTACCAGAAGGAGCATCCCGAACTGCTGCGCCTCGATCCCTACCTGGGCACCTACTACTACCTGTTGAACACCACGCGCCCGCCGCTCAACGACGTGCGCGTACGGCGTGCCCTCGCCATGGCTGTCGATCGGGCGCGCCTGGTGCGCTATGTGACGCTTGGCGGCGAAACGCCTGCCTTCAATTTCACCACGCCCGACACCGCCGGCTACACCAGCCGCGCCCGCCTGCCCTTCGAGCCGAAGACCGCACAGCAGCTCCTCGCCGAAGCCGGTTTCCCCGGCGGGCAGAACTTCCCGAAACTGGAACTCCTCTACAACACCTCCGACGCCCACGGCCGCATCGCGCAGGCCATCCAGCAGATGTGGAAGGAGACCCTCGGCATTGAGGTGCAGCTGGTGAACATGGAGTGGAAGGTCTACATGGCCCAGACCGACCAGCACAAATACGACATTGCCCGCGCCGGCTGGATCGGCGACTACGCGGATCCCAACACGTTCCTCGACATGTGGGTCACCGGCGGCGGCAACAACCGTGCCGTCTGGTCGAATCCCGAATACGACCGCCTCATCGCCGAGGCCGCCCGCACGCGCGACACCACGGCGCGATTCGAATGCTTCCAGCGCGCCGAACAACTCCTCATGGACGAGGCGCCGATCCTCCCGCTCTACTTCTACAAGAGCAAGTCCCTCGTCGCCCCGTCCGTCCGCGGGTGGTACCCCAACCTGCTCGACCGCCACCCCTACAACCGCGTCTACCTCGAGCCCTGATTCTCGGAACCCATCCGAATCGGCAGCGCCGCGCAGCGGCAACCGTCGCCCCCACCGCCCCACCCCAAGCGTCATCCGAACTCGCCATCGCCCCGTCCCCCGCGGGGCGATCGGCGAGGGCTATCGTGGTGCGCGTTTGGCTGCCCGCCCACACGCGCCTCGCACGCGCCCCACGATCACCGACGCTTCCGCGTTGTCGCTGGCCCGCCAATCTGCTACCCCTGTGCATCCGCGCGTCGTGGCGAGGCGCGGCGCCCGAAACAACCATGCGCTCCATCTTGCGATTCGTCATCAGCCGCCTGCTGCAGGCCATCCCGGTGCTGCTCGCCGTCGTGACGCTCACCTTCTTCCTGATCCGGCTCGCGCCGGGCGGGCCCTTCACCAGTGAAAAGTCCTACTCACCCGAGGCCCTTGCGCGCCTCAACGCCCACTACGGCCTCGACGATCCCCTGCTCGTCCAGTATGCCCACTACATCGGCCGCGCCGCCCGCGGTGATCTCGGCCCGTCCTTGAAGTACACCAACCGCACCGTCAACGCCATCATCGCGGATGCCTTCCCCGTCTCGCTCGAACTCGGGATGTGGGCCCTGCTCTTCGCCCTCGCGGTAGGCATCCCCGCCGGCGTGATCGCGGCCCTGCGATCGCACACCGCCCTCGATCACGTGCCCATGGCGCTCGCCATGACCGGCATTTGCCTGCCGTCCTTCGTCCTCGGGCCGCTGCTCACGCTCGGACTCGCGCTGGGGCTCGGCTGGTTTAACGCCGCCGGCTGGGACACGCCCTCCGACCGCGTGCTGCCCGCCGTCACGCTGGGCGCCGCCTACGCCGCCTACCTCGCGCGCCTGACCCGCGGCAGCATGCTCGATGTCCTCCCGCTGGACTACATCCGCACCGCACGCGCCAAGGGCGCCTCGCCCTGGCGCATCGTCACCCGCCACGCGCTGCGCAACGCCCTCCTGCCGGTCGTGTCCTTCCTGGGCCCCGCGGCGGCCGGGCTGATCACCGGATCGTTTGTCGTGGAAACCGTCTTCCACATCCCCGGCCTTGGCACCATGTTCGTCACCGGAGCCTTCAACCGCGACTACACACTGGTCCTCGGCCTCGTCGTCTTCTACGGCGCCCTTGTCGTGCTCTTCAACGCCATCGTCGACCTCCTCCTCGCCGTGCTCGATCCCCGCACACGGAAGGGGCTCGCATGACCGAGTTCATGGCCGAGCCCAATCCGGCCGCACCACCTTCGCCGGGATTCTGGTCATCCTCATGGCAGCGCCTGCGCCATCACCGCCTGGCCATGGTGGGGCTTCTGCTGCTGGCTTTCGTCAGCCTGGCCTGCATCGGGGGCCCCTGGCTCTCCCCCTACGGTTACGAAGAGCAGCAGCTCGAGCTCGGGCCTACGTCCACATCCGCCGCGCATTGGCTTGGCACGGATGTCCTCGGCCGCGACCAGCTCACGCGTCTGCTGTACGGCGGCCGCGTGTCCCTGCTCGTCGGCCTCTGCGCCACCGCGGTCTCGCTTGCCATCGGGCTGACCTACGGACTCATCGCCGGCTACCGGGGCGGGCGGGTGGACGCGGTGATGATGCGCGTCGTTGATGCGCTGTACGCGCTCCCCTTCTCCGTGCTCGCCATCGTGTTGATGGTCGTCTTCGGCCGGAACTTCCTGCTGCTGTTCGTGGCCATCGGCCTCGTGGAATGGCTCACCATGGCCCGCATCGTGCGCGGCCAGGTTCTGAGCCTGCGCGAACAGGCCTTCGTCAAGGCGGGGCGCGTGCTGGGCTACTCGCCGGCGCGCATCATGTCCCGCCACATCCTGCCCAACATCATGGGCCCCGTGGTCGTGTACACGACGCTGACCGTGCCGCAGGTGATCCTGCTGGAGTCGTTCCTGAGTTTCCTGGGACTGGGCGTGCAGCCGCCGACCAGTTCGTGGGGGCTCCTGATTCGAAACGGGGCCGAGGTGATGGAGTCTTACCCGTGGCTGCTCCTCTGGCCGGGCCTCGCCCTGTCCATCACACTCTTCGCCCTGAACTTCGTCGGCGATGGACTTCGCGACGCCCTCGACCCGCGCTTCATCGCCCGCTCCGGCTCAAAACCCTGACGCCCCTCCGCCTGAGCGCCGGCACATCGAGCGACCACTTGCCCTCAGCGCAGCGGTCCTTGTCCTCGAAAGGCCGTCGTCGAACACGCCATGCCGAGAACGCAAATGAGGACGAGAGGAAAGACGGACCTGTCACCGTGTTGGTGAACGTCCACCCGTTGGGCCGCGCCGCGCCCTCCGAGGTGGGCCGCGACCTCCGGGCGCGGCCTCCCCAGGAAGCCAGAGCCTGTGACGGGTCAACCAAACGGAATCAGCGAAGCGCGCGATCAGTTTGCCGGCGCGGGCACGGCAACAGGTGCGGCCACCGGCGCATCACCCGCCGGCACGCTGACCTGCAGCGGCTCGGACTGCACGCCCGGCACCGCCGCCATCGGGACGACCCCGGCTGGCGCCTGAGCCGAAGGCTGGCCTTCAGCTTCGACCGGCATCGCCCCCATGGGCTGAGCGGCGCCTTCCGGCGCGGCCCCCGCGGGTGCGAGCGGAGCAAATTCCTGATTGCCGGCCCCGGCGCCGGACAATGGCGTGGGCGCGGGCGCGCTGGCCGGCACCGCCGGAGCCGCCGCGGCGGGAACGATCGAATCCACCACCGACCGGGCTTCCTGGCGCGTCCCCATCACGGCCAGCAGCGTCGTGTTGCCAAGAAAGATGATCGCCATGATGACGGTCGCCCGCGTGAGCACGTTGCCCACCTGCGAACCGAAAATCTGCTCGCCCATCCCCGCGCCAATGGCCAAGCCCATGCCCTGGCTGCGCGTGCGCTGGATCAAAATCGCGACCAGCAGCAACAGGCAGACCAGAACTTCCACTGCATACACCACAAACTTCAAAAGCGACATCAGCATGGCAACACCGGATGTTGGTTGTCTCTACTCCACGGTCCCCGCAGGCAAGCCCGGCTCCCGCTTGGGAATCGCCGCCCGCACAATCTCCACGAACGCGCGCGTCTCAAGTGCCGCGCCACCGATCAGCCCACCGTCAATGTCCGGCTGCGCCAGCAATGCCACCGCATTGTCCGGCTTCATGCTGCCGCCGTACAGCAGGCGCATCTTCGACGCCGTCTCCACCCCGCCCAGCTTCCCGACCGCCTCGCGAATGAAAGCGTGCATGTCCTGCGCCTGCTCGGGCGATGCCGTCCGCCCCGTGCCGATCGCCCAGACCGGCTCGTAGGCCACGATGATTTCGCCCAGCCGCTCCCCGAGATCCGCCAGGCTGTGGACCAGCTGGCTCTCGACGACCTCCTGCATGCGCCCCGCGTCGCGCTCCTGCAGCGTCTCGCCCACGCAGACGATCGGAATCAGCTTGGCACCCAGCGCGGCCTTGACCTTGCGGTTCACGACGTCGTTGGTCTCGCCAAAGTAGCTGCGGCGCTCGCTGTGGCCCAGAATGACGTAGTGGCAGTACAGGTCGCGCAGCATGGAACCCGAAATTTCGCCCGTGTACGCGCCGCTGGCTTCCCAGTGCATGTTCTGCGCGCCCAGCTTGATCGACGTGGCGTCGATGACTTCGCCCACCGCCTTGAGCGCCGTGAACGGCGGACACAGGACCACGTCCACCTCGCGGCAATCGGCCAGCGCGTCCTTGATGCCGTCCGCCAGTTTCTGGGCGTCCGCCACCGTCTTGTTCATCTTCCAGTTGCCGGCCACGAGCTTCTTGCGAAATTTCTTCATACGCGTCCTGTCCTAGACCTTGTCCGCCAGCGCGGCAATCCCCGGCAATACCTTCCCTTCCAAGAACTCCAGGCTGGCACCACCACCGGTGCTGATGTGCGTCATGCGGTCGGCCAGGCCGCTCTGGTTCACCGCCGCGACGCTGTCGCCGCCGCCGATCACGCTCACGCAGTCGGCGGCCGCCACGGCCTGGGCCACGGCCAGCGTGCCCTGCGCGAACGGCGCCATCTCAAAGCAGCCCATCGGGCCGTTCCAGACCACCATCTTCGCCTTGGCAATCTCGGCGGCGTACAGCGCGGCCGTCTTCGGCCCGATATCCAGCGCCATCCAGCCGTCCGCAATGCCCCGCTCGCCCACGGTCTTGTGCGGCGCCGTGGCGCTGAAGGCTTCCGAAATCTCGTGGTCCACCGGCAGGAGCAGCTTCACCTGGCGGGCGGCCGCCTTGTCCAGCATCTCCTTCGCCAGCGCGGCCTTGTCTTCCTCGACCAGCGACTTGCCGGTGGGAATGCCCATGGCGCGATAGAACGTGTAGGCCATCGCCCCGCCGATCAGCAAGGCGTCCACCTTGTTCAGCAGGTTGCTGATCACGTTGACCTTGTCGCTGACCTTCGCGCCGCCCAGGATCGCGACGAACGGATGCTCGGGCTTGGCCAGCACCTGGCCCAGGTATTGAATTTCCTTCTCCATCAGGAAACCCGCGACGTTGGTCTTGAAGAACTTGCAGACAACCGCCGTGGAGGCATGCGCCCGGTGCGCGGTGCCGAAGGCGTCGTTGACGTAGACATCGCCCAACGCCGCGAGCTCCTTCGCGAACGACTCCTGCTTCTTCTTCATCTCGGCCTTGGCGGCCTTCTTCTCGTCCTCGGTGGCCGTCTCCGGCACCTTGGCTTTCCCCTCCTCCTCCTTGTGGAAGCGGAGATTCTCGAGCAGCAGAACCGGCTGGGCCGCGTTCAGCCCCTGCGCCAGCTGCACGACCGCGGATCCGACGCAATCCGACGCAAACGCCACGGGCCGCCCCAGCCGCTCCGCCAGGCGGTCCGCCGCCGGCTTGAGGCTGAACTCCGGCTCCACCTTCCCGCCCTTCGGCCGGCCCAGGTGGCTCATCAGCACCAGGGTCGCCCCCTGGTCCAGGATGTACCGAATGGTGGGGAGCGCCGCCGTAATGCGCGTGTCGTCCGTCACCTTGCCATCCTTCAGCGGGACGTTGAAGTCCACCCGCATCAGGACACGCTTGCCCTTCAGGTCAATGTCACGAATCGTCAGTTTGCTCATCAGATCCACCGTCGTCATTCGCGGTCCGGTAACATGGTCACCACGGTCGCCACGGCGCTCACGGATACGGAAGGCCACCGGCCTGCGCCGGCCCCTTCCGTGTCATCCGTGGGTCTCCGTCTTCGCCGCCGCCTTACTTCGCGTCGACTGTCGCCATGTGCACCACCAGGTCGACCACCTTGCAGGAATAACCCCACTCGTTGTCGTACCAGGAGATCAGCTTCACGAAGCGATCGTTCAACATGATGCCCGCGTCCGCGTCAAAGACGCTCGTGCACGATTCGCCGATGAAGTCCGACGACACGACCGCGTCCTCGGTGTAGCCCATGATGCCCTTGAGCGCGCCCTGGGACGCCGCCTTCATGGCCGCCTTGATTTCTTCGTACGTGGCGGGCTTCTTCAGCCGGCAGGTCAGATCCACGACCGAGACGTCCGCCGTCGGCACGCGGAAGGCCATGCCGGTCAGCTTGCCGTTCAACTCCGGAATCACCTTGCCCACGGCCTTCGCCGCCCCCGTGCTCGACGGGATGATGTTGGTGGAGGCCGCACGCCCCCCGCGCCAATCCTTGTTGGACGGGCCGTCCACGGTCTTCTGCGTCGCCGTCGTGGCGTGCACCGTGGTCATCAGCGCTTCCTCAATGCCCCACGTGTCGTTGACCACCTTGGCCAGCGGCGCCAGGCAGTTGGTCGTGCAGGAGGCGTTCGAGACGATCTGCAGGTCCTTCGTGTAGGTCGTGTTGTTGACGCCCATGACGAACATGGGGGCGTCCTTGGACGGGGCCGAGATGACGACCTTCTTGCCACCCGCCGTCAGGTGCGCTGCCGCCTTGTCCTTGTCCGTGAACACGCCCGTCGATTCGACGATGTATTCCGCGCCGCAGGCCTTCCAGGGAATCTGCGCCGGATCCTTGACGCCGGACACCGCGATGCTGCGGCCGTTGACGATGATCTTGCCCTCGGCAGCCTCGACCGTGCCCTTGAAGCGGCCGTGCACGCTGTCGTATTTCAGCATGTACGCCATGTAGACGGGGTCGATGAAGGGGTCGTTGATGCCGACCACTTCAACCTTCGGGTTGTTCAGCGAAGCACGAAAAACCAGGCGTCCGATGCGTCCGAAACCGTTGATGCCAACCTTGACTGCCATGATGGGTCCATCCTCTCTCTTAAGGCCGTTCGATCATACGTGGCGGGGGCTCTACCCCCCGTAAATGAAGCCGCCACAATAGCGCACTGACGCCTTGCGCGTCAACTCTGTCGTCCACGGTCGCCAATCCCCCGTCCGGCAGGCGCGGCAGGAGTATTTTTTCACTTCATTCCTCGACAACATCGGCGAATCTGATGAGAGTCCCGCCCTTTATCCAAATCAGGTCGCCTGTCGCGCGTGGGCGAAGAGAGGGATTTCAACGTGGACTTGTACCGACCAGCCGATGCCAGTGCCGGGGCCCTGCGCAAGGAGCCGCCATCAGGTGGCTCCTTGCCCCCAAGTGGATGCGACCTGGTGCCGGAAGATACCGCCCAGACCATCCACCAGTTGCGGGTTGACCTCCTGACCCTGGAAATGCAGAACGAGGAACTGCGGGAATCGCTCGCGCAGGTGGCTGCAGCGGTGACGCGCTACACCGACCACTACAACTTCGCCCCCGTCGGCTATCTCTCCCTCACGAGCAACGGCACCATCACCCAAACCAACCTGGCGGGCGCACGCTTGCTGGGCGAGCCCCGGACCGACCTGCCCGGCCAGCGACTGGGCGACTTCGTGGCCGCGGCGGATATCCCGCTCCTCAACACCTTTCTCACGCGGGTCTTCGAAAGTACGACGAACGAGATCTGCGAGGTGGCGTTCCAGCATGAGGACGGGACCCGGATCTGCGTCCATATTGAGGCCACGTCCTCCGCGAATCACCGGGAATGCCGCGTCGCCATGGTGGACATTACGGATCGCAAGCGGGCCGAGGAGGCCTTGCGCGAGAGTGAGAGCCGCTTTCGGTCCCTGGTCGAAACCGCCCCGGAAGGCATCATGGTGCAAAGCGAGGGCCGCTTCGTCTTTGTCAATCCGGCCGTACAGCGCCTGCTCGGCGCCTCCCTCCCCGATGACCTGCTGGGCATGGCGTTCATGTCCCGCATTGCGCCGGAGTATGTTGATATTGTCCACCAGCGCATCCAGCACCAGCGCGAGACCAGCCGGCCGGCCCCGCTCATGGAACTGGAGTTCCTGCGCCTCGACGGATCCCGGGTCGCGGTCGAAACCACGGCCGTCCACGTTCGGTTTCAGGGCCGCGACGCCCACCTCGTCTTTGTTCGCGACATCACCGCGCGCAAACTGGCCGAAGCCGAGCGCGAGCGGCTCATGGCCGCCGTCGAACAGTCCGGCGAAACCATCGTCATCACCAACGCCGAGGGCCTGATCCAGTTTGTGAATCCGGCATTCGTGACGGTGACCGGTTACGCCCGCGGGGAAGTCGTCGGAAAGAAGCCTAGCATCCTCAAGAGCGGACGCCAAAGCGAGGCCTTCTACCAGGAGTTGTGGGGAACCGTCAGCCGCGGCCGGACCTGGCAGGGACGCATGGTCAACAAGCGCAAGGACGGCACGCTCTACACCGAGGAGGCCACCATCTCACCCGTGCGCGACAAGACTGGCCAGATCACGAACTACGTGGCCATCAAGCGCGACATCACCGCACATCTCAACCTGGAATCGCAGTTCCGACAGGCCCAGAAGATGGAGTCGGTCGGACGGCTGGCGGGCGGGGTGGCGCACGACTTCAATAATCTGCTGATGGGCATCATGGGCTGCGCGGAACTGTGCCGCGAACACGTGGGAGCCGACCACCCCATTGGCCCCTGGCTCGACGAAATCCTCGCGGCCGCGGAGCGTTCCGCCGCCATCACCCGCCAACTGCTGGCCTTTGCACGCAAGCAGACGATCGCCCCCGTCGTCTTGGACGTCAACGAGGCCGTGGCCGGCATGCTCAAACTCTTGCGCCGCCTGCTGGGCGAGGATATTGACCTGGACTGGAAGCCGGGCCCCGGGATCATGAGCGTCAAGATGGACCCCTCGCAGATTGACCAGGTACTGGCCAATCTCACGGTCAACGCGCGTGACGCCATTAATGGCGTCGGCAAGCTCTCCATCGCGACCGAGGTCGTGACACTCGGCGACAACGCCATCGCCGAGCATCCCGGGTCATCGCCCGGGACGTTCGTGATGTTGGCGGTCAGCGACACCGGCTGTGGCATGGACAAGGAAACGCTCGAACACATTTTCGAGCCCTTCTTCACCACGCGGGGTGTCGGACAGGGCACCGGACTTGGGCTGGCCACGCTCTACGGCATCGTCAACCAGAACAGCGGCTTCGTGAACGTCACCAGCACGCCAGAGCAGGGCACGACGTTCCGCGTCTACCTGCCACAGTGGCCCGAGGAGGCGGCCGCCGCGGAGACGCAGGCGCCGCCCTGTCCCGGCGGCACGGAAACCGTGCTCCTGGTCGAGGACGAAAAATCCATTCGCGTCACCGCGCGGGCCTTGCTGGAAGGCCTTGGCTATACCGTGCTGACCGCCGAAGCCCCGGAGCCGGCCCTGCGCCTGGTCGCGGCCCATGACCGAGACATTCACCTGCTGATCACGGACGTGGTGATGCCGGGCATGAATGGGCACGACCTTGCTCTCCGGCTGGCCACGCTCCGTCCGACGATGCGGTGCTTGTACATGTCCGGCTACACCGCCGACGTCATCGCCCACCGCGGCGTGCTGGACCAGGACGTGAACTTCCTGCCCAAGCCCTTCACCCGCACCGAACTGGCGCGCACAATCCGGGATGTGCTCGACAAAGCATGAGGCCCGCCAACGCCTAACGACGACAGCGTTCCGAGGCCTCGCCTCCATGGGGTATCAGCCCCATTGTCCACCTGACCGCCGGGCGAGTAGCATCTGAGCAGCAGAACCTCTCGACACAGGCTGTGATTGCGCAAGCAGTCCCGCCCACGTTCGTGATCGCCACGCCCGTCGAAAGAGGCGGACAGGGAGATGCCAGGATGAATCCGGAGCGACTAGTAGCCGACGTCCCGCCCGCCGTCCCGACGTCCAGCGTGCCCCACCATGAGCCCACTCCCGCGACCGGCATGCCGCTGTCGGCCGGTGCATCGACGACGCCACGCATCGGGCACGAAACCACCCGGACCGAGCGCGACATGGCCCTGCTCGAGAGCGAAGGCGTCTTCCGGGCCCTGATCGAAGCCGCCCCGGAAGGCATCATGGTCCAGCGCGAAGGCCGTTTCGTATACGTGAATCCAGCCCTGTGCACGCTCCTGGGGGCCACCGCCAGCGACGAACTTCTCGGCAAGGATTTTGCGAGTTTGCTGGCCCCGGAATGCCTGGCCCTCGTCAATCAACGCATCCGACAGCAGTGCGAGACCGGCCAGCCGGCGCCTCTCGTGGACATGGTCTATCTGCGACTTGACGGGTCGCGCATCGACGTGGAAACCACCGCGGTACCCATCCGCTACCAGGACCGCCCCGCGCACCTGGTCTTCATCCGCGACGTGTCGGCGCGCAAGCAGGCGGAGGCCGAGCAACGACGGCTCATGGCGGCGGCCGAACAATCCGGCGAATCCATCGTCATTACCGACGCCGCGGGATTGATCCAGTATGTGAATCCGGCGTTTGTCCTGGCCTCGGGATATTCCCGCACCGAGGCGATCGGGCAGAACCCCCGCCTCCTCAAGAGCGGCCAGCAGGATGCCGCGCTCTACACCGCCTTGTGGACCACGATCACGAGCGGCAACACCTGGCTCGGCCGGATGGTGAACAAGCGCAAGGATGGTTCACTCTACACCGAAGAGGCCACCATCTCGCCCGTGCGCAACGAGGAGGGGCGCATCGTCAACTTCGTCGCCATCAAGCGCGATATTACCGGGCACCTCCATCTCGAGGCCCAGTTCCATCAGGCCCAGCGCATGGAGTCTGTCGGGCGGCTGGCCGGCGGCGTGGCCCACGACTTCAACAACCTGCTGATGGGGATCATGGGATGCGCCGAACTGTGCCGGGATGAGGTGGGAAAGGACCACCGCATCAGCGCCTGGATCGACGAGATCATCTCGTCCGCCGAGCGCTCGGCCGCCATCACCCGCCAACTGCTGGCCTTCGCCCGCAAACAGGTGATTGTCCCCGTCGTCCTGGACTTCAATCAGGCGGTGGCCGGCATGCTGAAACTCCTGCGTCGCCTGCTGGGCGAAGATATCGAACTGGTGTGGAGTCCGACCACCGGCGCACACACCGTCATGATGGATCCTTCGCAAATCGATCAAATACTGGCCAATCTCACGGTCAACGCGCGCGACGCCATCAATGGCGTGGGTAACTTGACCATCGCCACTCGCGACGTATCCATCGGCGAAACGTTCTGTGCATCGCACGCGGGCGCCACGCCGGGTCACTACGTCAAGCTGTCGGTGACGGACAATGGCTGTGGCATGGACGCGGCCACCCTTGAACACATTTTTGAGCCCTTCTACACGACCAAGGGCGTCGGCGAAGGCACAGGCCTGGGCCTTGCCACCGTCTACGGGATCGTCAGCCAGAACAATGGGTTCGTGCACGTCGAGAGCGCGCCACAACGCGGGACGACGTTCCACGTCTACCTGCCCCAATGCGAGGATGCCGCCGCGCCGCCGGAGGACCGGCCACCCGCGTGTCCCCGCGGCACCGAGACGATCCTGCTGGTGGAAGACGAGAAATCCATCCGCGTCACCGGCAAGGCCCTGCTCGAAATCCTCGGATACACCGTGCTGACGGCCGAGTCCCCGGAAGCGGCCCTGCGGATCGTGGCGGAGCATGCGGGCCCGATCGACCTGCTGATCACCGACGTGGTCATGCCGGGCATGAATGGGCGTGAGCTCGCAACGCGCCTGGTCGAACTGCGCCCCGGGATCCGCTATCTCTTCATGTCGGGCTACACCGCCGATATTATTGCCCATCGCGGCGTGCTGGACCAGGGCGTGAACTTCCTGCCCAAACCCTTCGGCCTGGATCAAATCGCGGGCACCGTCCGCCACGTTCTAGACCAGGACTCAGACGCAGGCCGGCCGGACCATCCACTCACCGTGCCAGGCGGACTTCACCTTCGCGCAAGATGATTGGCGTCATGGTGATGCCGAGGTCCGCTTCGTAGCGGCGCACCAGACGGACTTCCGGCTCCGTCAGCAGGGAGACGGCCTGGCCCTTGGCGCCGGCGCGCGCGGTTCGGCCCACGCGATGCAGGTAAGCTTTGCTCAGGGTGGGCGCATCGAGATTGAAGATGTGCGTCACGCCCGGGATGTCCAGACCGCGCGCGGCGACATCGGAGGCAATGAGGACGCGCGCCCGCCCGCTGCGAAAATCGTCCATCGCCCGCTTGCGCTCGCTCTTCACAAACGCGCCGTGCAGATCCGCCACCGGAACCTTGTGGTGCGCCAGCTTGGCGGCCACGATTTCCGCCGTATCGTTGCGGTGGACAAAGACAATGGCGCGCTCCGCCTGCGTGGCGTGCAGCAACTTGCGCAGCACGTCCGGCTTGTCCCGCTCCTCACATACCAGATAGCTGTGCGCGATGTTCGGATTCACCGGCGCCACCGCCGTGCGCAGCATGACCACGCCCGGCGCCAGCGCCGCAATCTCCCGCTCGCTCTCGTCCTGCTCCGTGGCGGACGCGAAGATCAGCTGGCAGGTCTTGGGCACGGCCTGGATGATGAGGCGCACCGACTCGGCGGACTCGCCGCACAGCAGGCGGTCGGCCTCATCCATCACGACGCACCGCGCGGTGTGGCCCTTCAACTTGCCCATCGCAATCAGTTCGCGGATGCGCCCGGGCGACCCCACCACCACCTGCGGCTTCTTCTTCAGCTTCTCGATCTGGCGGTCCAGGGACGTTCCGCCAATCAGGAGCAGCGTGCGAATCGGCAGCTGGGCATTCACGGCCAGGTCGCAGGACTGCCGCTGAATCTGCAGCGCCAACTCGTGCGTCGGCACCACGATGATGACCTGCGTCGCCGCCAGGGCCACCTCCATCCGGGCAAACAGGGGCAGCAGGTAGGCCAACGTCTTGCCGGTCCCGGTCTCCGAGTTGATGTAGGCGTGGCGCCCGTCCATCAGCACGGGCCACGCGGCGACCTGGATGTCCATCGGCTCGGTGATGTTCTGTTTCGCCAGCGCCGCCACCAGCGGCGGCGGGAGCGCCAAATCAGCAAATGTCATAGTGAGTCCTCAGGTGAAGCCTAGCAGATGCGGGCATGAACCGCGACTCCTGAACGTCCGCTCACCAGGGATGAAGGACGCCGGCGCCTGCCGCGGGGCCGGTTCCCGCCGCCCGATCTTGACGGCGCGGTGGAAACCCCTAGCATGGGCACGTGGGGCACGGCGGACGGGTGGCGGTAGTCGGCGAAAGGATCCGTATGATGAAGAGCGCGCAGCGTGCCGGGTTCGCGATGGTGCTGGCCTTGGGAGCCTTGACCGCAACCGCCGCGGACCGGCTGGTCATCAAGGGCTCAAACACGTTTGGCGAAGAGCTCGGGCCGTCGCTCATCGAGGCCTATCGCAGGGGGCACACGAACGTCACCATTGAGCTCGATCGCGAGGGTAGCGCCTCCGGATTCCTTGGACTCCTCCGCGGCGAAGCCGATATCGGCGCGTCATCGCGCCACGCGAGCGAGGACGAACTGCGCCAGGCACAATCGCGCGGGGTGGCGCTCAGGGCCCATGCCATTGGCTACTATGGCGTTGCCGTCATCGTCAACAGCGCCAATCCCCTCCAGGGCTTGAAGCACGAGCAGGTCTGCGACCTCTTCACGGGCGCCGCACGGTCCTGGCAGGAGGTCGGCGGCCCCGAGGCCCCGGTGCGGCTCTTCATCCGCGATCCCTCCTCCGGTACCTACCTCGGCTTCCAGGAACTCGCCATGGAACGCAAACCCTATGCCGGATCGGCCACCCCGCTGCCCGACTATGGGGCGATTGTCGACGCCGTGGCAGCCGACCCCAACGCCATCGGCTACGCGCCGATGAATCTCACCAGCCATACCGGCGTGCGCGGCTTGCGCGTCAATGGCGTGCCGTCCACGGTGGTGGCCGTCAACGAAGGCGCGTATCCCTACTCCCGCACGCTCTGGCTTTACACCGTCAGAGGCCGCGAATCGACGGAGGCCAAGTCGTTCATCCGCTTTGTGCAGTCCCAGGCCGGGCAGCAGGTGCTGAGCGATGCGGGGTTCGTGCGGCACTTCGAGTCGCGCCTGTGGTTCCCGTCCTTCTGATGGGCCCCGCCTGACGACCGGGACCGCGCCTGCCCGCGCGCCAATCGGGGGGCGTGGGGCGTTTCGCCGCCGCGTGGCGATGCCCGCCGGCGGATCGGCAAGCGCCTCAGGCCAGGAGCCGCGCCTGCAGCAGGCGCGACATCGGGTCGTCTTGCCACAGGTCGTACTGGCAGAGCCTGACGCGGCCACGCCCCAGCGGCAGGTCCATGATCCCCACCAGCCAGTCGACCCGGCCGCGGTGACGGATCTTGTCGCCCGGCACGGTGAACGTGGACACCGTGACGGCGCCGGCCAGCACGCGCGCGCCCGCGACCTCGTGCAGACTCCAGTGCGGCAGTGTCTCGACAAGTGCCTGCGTCGCCACGTCGCCCACGGGCAGTCCGCGAAACTCAGGGACCTTGCGCAAATAGTGGAACTGCCCGACAAAGGCCCCCATGCCCTGAACCGCCTTCAACGGCCACGGCAACACGCGCGCGGCGACCAGCGGCTCCAGCACGTCCGGGGTCAGTCCCGTGATCAACACGGACGCGCCGGCGCGGGTGGCGCGAATCAGCCGCCGCCAGTCCGTCACCTCGAGCGTCGCGGGGTCGCGCACCACACGCCAGCGGCCCAGGGTGGTCACGCCGGCGCGCGGCACCTCGAATGCCATGGCCGTCGGCAGCACATACATGGCCTCGCGGCTTTCATAACGCACGCGTCCGCCGGCCACGACTTGCAAGCACAGATGGTAGCGCCCCGGTGCGCCGGCCTGCCCCAGCACGGCGGAACGTGTCGCACGCACCCGTCCGCCGCCGAGGGCCGGCAGCTCGGCGCGGCCAAGCAGACGGCCGTCGGGCGCGCGCCAGGCCAACCGCACCTGGCAGGCGCCCAGCGGCCAGTCCGTCACCACCCACGCGCGCGCCCGCACGGACTGCCCCGGATGCAGATGGCGCGCGTCCGGGCGAACCACGCCGATGATGGCCCGGTTGGCCTGCTGCATGGCTGCGTATGCCGGTTTCGGCTCGCGCCAGACATCCGTGATGCCGGCGGAACTTTCCCAGCCGACATCGTTGAGTTGCGTCAGCACGTAGCCGGTCACGAGCCGGTTCAACCGGATGGCCTCGGTCTGGCGCTTGTTCCCCTCGGCCTGAACGGTGTTGGCCTGGGCCGTCAACCGCGCCAGGCTCCCGAACTCGCGCGCCAGCCCCCGCGCGCGGAATCCGTCGGCCAGCGCGCGCGCGAACTCGGCGTACTGACGCGCATCCTGCCCGTCGCGCACGCGGTATTGGCGCAAGGCACGCGCGTAATCCATGACCCCGCCGTAGCCAAACTCCGACAGGAAATACGACGGATGCAGGCGGCGCAGGCGGCGCATCCAGGGCGCAATCGACGCCTCGGGCGTGAGGCCCAGGGTGTGGGGCGGCACCATGCGCGCCGGATCGCCGAGCTGGCGTAGAAAATCAAATATGGCGCCTGGCACCGGGGCGCGGACGTAGATGTGCACGTCCTCGAAATGGGCGGGGCGCGGACGGCGGGCCGGCTGCGCCTCGGTGCGGCCGCTCCATCCCGCGTGCGGGGCGATCGCGACGGGGCCGGAGTTGCCGATCACCGGGCGCGTGGGATCCAGCCCGCGCGCGAGGTGAAAGATCTGGCGCCGGATCTGTCTGTCCGCGCGGCCGCTCTCGTTCACAATGCCCCAGAGGACGATGGAAGGATGATTCCGGTCGCGCCGGATCATGGCCGCCATTTCCTGGCGCGCGCGCCGCCGCAGTTCCGGCCCGCGGCGAATCCAGGCCAGCGCCGACTCCTCGTAAACCAGCAGCCCGAGTTCGTCGGCGGCGTCTAATGCGCAGGGCAGCATCGGCTTGAGGTGGGCGCGCACCAGATTGAATCCGCCCGCCTTGATCAGTGCCACCTCACGGCGGGCAAAGGTGGCGTCTGCCGGATTGATCAGGGACTCCGGATAGTTCGGCTGAAGCAGGATACCCTTCACGTAGAAGGGCCTGCCGTTCAGGACAAGTCCGTGCCGGCGTATCTGCACATCGCGCAGGCCAAACCGCACGCGCCGGATGGCGCCGTTCGACAGCGCCCCCTCCACCGTGTACAGGTGCGGATCCTCGGGACTCCAAGCCCGCGGTGACGTCAGCGGCACGACGACTGAGACGCGCCTGGCGCCGCGTCCCGCAGGCCGCACGAACGCCCCCTGGGCACAGCGCCGGCCGCGCGCGTCGCGCACGGTCCACACGCCGCTGACCGGGCCCGGCCCATCGAGCGTCAGATGGAACGTCGCGCGGGCACGGGCGAGATGCGGCCGGACGTGGAGATCCGCGATGAAGACGGCGGGGCGGGATTCCAGGAACACGCCGCCCCACAGCCCGGCATAGGGGTAGTACCAGGTCTCCTTCGAGGACGCGACATCACGCAGGTCAAGGCCGCCGATGTTCTGACCGGGAGCGGCATGGATGATCCAGATGGCCAGCAGGTGATCGCCGCCCGGCTGCACGACGCGCGTGAGCTCCAGCTCAAAGCCCGTATAGCCACCCTCGTGCGCGCCGACCTCGCGGCCGTCGACGTAGACGCGCGCCAGGTAGTTTGCGCCTTCGCTGCACAGGAAAATGCGCTGCCCGCGCCAGGCAGCGGGCACGGTGATACGCCGGTAGTAGACCGCGGGGCCGTGGTAATCGGGAAACTGCGTTTGCCAGACGCCGGGCACCGAAACCGTCTTGAGACCACGCCGCGGCGGACGGTCAAGCCATCCCTGGCGATCAGCGCCCAGTTCGGCATCCGCCACCCACTGCCAATCCCCGTTGAGCGTCGCACGTGTCATCGCGAGTGGGCTGGCGGTGCGGCTGGGGCGGGGATGGGCACGACCTCGACGCGGGCCGGCTTGGCGGGACCCTGACATGTCCAGCTGTCGGTGCAGCTGCGGCAACGATACATCTTGCGCGCATAATCGTCGCCAAAGGTGAGGACCGTGACCGAGTGCGAACCGCATTTCGGACAGTTCATGTATGCTTCCTCCGCGAGCACGACATCGGCAGGCGTCTGCGGCCGCTCGCGTGGACCTGATGCCAGTCGTAGACAGGCCAGTCTGACAGGTCCAGCCTAGAAGTCAACGGACGATTGGAACCGTCCGGCTTACGCGGGCCTGGATTCGATGCGGCCGAGCAGGCGCAGGAGTCCATCGAGGATGGTCAAGGGATGCGGCGGGCAACCGGGGATGAACAGGTCCACGGGCAGGCAGCTGGCGGCGCCGTTACGGACCTCGGGCTGATGGATATAGGGCCCGCCCGCAATGGCGCAGGCCCCAACCGCAATCACCAGCTTCGGCGCCGGCACCGCCGCATAGGTTTCGCGCAGCGCAAAATCCATGTTCCTCGTCACCGGGCCGGTGATGAGAAGTCCATCGGCGTGGCGCGGCGAGGCGACAAACTGAATGCCGAATCGCCCAAGGTCGAAGACCACCGTGCTGAGCACGTTGATGTCGGCCTCGCAGGCGTTGCAGCCGCCCGCACTGACCTGCCGCAGCTTCAGCGAATGCCCGAAAAGCCGCTTGGCCTTCTCATCCAGCGCCTGTGCCAACTTCAGTTCCCCCTCGCCCATCACGAGATCCTCCCGGGCGCGTGTGGCGAGGCGATGGTCCGTGGTGAAGCGGATGGCATCCTGCGGACAGGCCTGCACACATTCCGTGCAGAACAGGCAGCGCCCCAGGTCGAGCCGCAGGCCCTTGCTGTCGAGCGTGATGGCGTCCGTCGGGCAGACGTCGGCGCAGACACGGCAGTCCGGCGGGCACTTGGCCGGGTCGATGACCGGCCGCCCGCGCAAGCGGTCCGGCACGTTGGGCTTGTCCGTCGGGAAGCGGATGGTCCGATGCCCCTGACGCAAACGGGCAAGTAGCACGTTAATCATGAACCACTCCCGTCGGGCACCATGCCCAGAGCGAACGAACACAAATGACATATAAGCGAGGACGTCGGTAACGACTCGTGGCCAATCCGAAACGCTAGGCCTTGTTTGGCGCTCATAGATCGTGCCCGCAGTACGAGAGGTTGAAGCTCTTGTTGCAGAGGGGGAAGTCGGAAATCTGCTGATTGCGCAAGGCCAGGGCGAGCCCCATCCAGTTATGGAAGGACGGGTCCACCACCTTGTAGCGCGCCAGCCGCCCGGAGTCGTCCGTCACGGCCACATGGCAGATTTCACCACGCCACCCTTCGACCAGTGTCACGACCACGTGATCGGGGCGGGCGGCCCCCACGGCCGTGCGCACGGGGCCCTCGGGCAGCGCCTTCATCTGCTCCTGGATGAACAGGACGGAGCGCTGGATCTCGAGCCAGCGCACGTAGGCGCGGGCAAAAACGTCGCCGGTGGTCCAGGTGGAGATTGGAACTTGCGCGAAGCGGAAGATGCCGGAAGGGAACTGGGAGCGCACATCGTAGTCGATGCCGCAGGCCCGCGCAGCCGGTCCAACCAGTCCCAGGCTGAGCGCAACCTCGGGCTGGACTCGCCCCGTGCCCTCAAAGCGCGCCTGGACGGAAGCCGACTCCCACAGGAGGTTGACCGCACTCTGCACGTCACGATAAGTCGCCGCCAGGCGGGTCAGCAGCTGGTCCCGGCGGGCATCGTCCACATCGAATGCCACGCCGCCCGGCCGCACGAGCCCGCGGCCGAACCGGCTGCCGCACAACAGCGCGCTCAGGTTCAGGAAATCGCCGCGCAGGCGTCCGCAGTACGACGAGGTCGGCAGGAACCCGACGTCGCCGGCGAGCGCGCCCAGATCGCCGGTGTGGTTGGCGAGGCGCTCCAGTTCAAGGGCCACGCCGCGCAGCACCTCCGCCCGCCCGGGCACCCGCCCCTCCCCCAGGGCCTCCAGCGCCTGGCAGTACGCCGTCGCGTGGCCGATGGTCGTGTCGCCCGCGAGCGTCTCGATGGCCGGGATGCCGCGCTTGTCCGGCCCCCCGATGAGCATGCGCTCGACGCCGCGGTGCTGGTAGCCAAGCGAGATCTCCAGGTGCAGCACCTCTTCCCCGTGACACTGGAAACGAAAATGGCCGGGCTCAATCACCCCGGCATGCACCGGCCCGACGGCGACCTCGTGGACCTCCTCGCCCTCAACGCGGTAGAAATCCGTCACGCCGATAAGCGGCCCCGCCCCATGTGTCCCGGCACCGGGCGCCGCCTGCCCCTCGAGGGCCGGCAGCAGGGCCTGCGCGGGGGCGTCGGCATCCGCGCCCGCGGGGGACCCGGGGGCCAGATCGCGATAGGAGGCGTGGAAGCGCACCGGCTTCAGCCAGGGATGGCCGCGCGGCGTCACGCCGTACTGCTCGGCAATCTCGCGCTCGAAGAGGTGCACCTGCGGACATTCGCGCGTGAGCGACGGAAAATCATCGGCCGCCAGGACGCTGCGGGCTCCGCGCAGTATGGCGCGCGCGCTGTCGTTGAGCACAGCGAAAAGCTCCACCGGAGCGCCGGGCGCCGGGCAATGGCCAAAGAGGGCGGACACGCGCAAGCCACGCCCGACACCGGCGGCGATGGCGCGCTGGAACTCAGGCATCGGCAAGAGCGGCAGGCCCGCCTTCGGCATGGCCTGCCCCGGGTGCAGGGCAGCAAATCCCGTCCTAGCCATGGCGTGACCCTCCTGTCCGGGAAAACGGAGTCGCCCAGGCGCGCCGGGCGTCCGCGGATGGCACGCAGGGCACGGCATGCAGGCCGCCTCCCAGAGCGCCGGCGGCGCGGAACGTGCCGCGCGGCGCGCGGCCTGGTCGTGGTCGTCGGGTCGAGTTCATGGTGCCGTCTCCAGGAAGGCAGCAGCCTCGCGCACGAGGGTGACGAGCGGCCGGGGCACATACAGGCCCAGCAGAAGCACGAGCGCCAGGCAGAGCACAATCGGCGCGCCGGTGGCCACGCTATCCCGCAGAACCGGCGCGCCGGGTGGCGGATCGGGCGGCTCGCCCTGCACCACGCCCAGCACCGTCGCGCCCATGCCGACAAAGACCACGCCGAGCAGCAGCAGGAAGAGCCCGCCGACGACAAAATGGCCGTCGCGAATGGCGGCGCTGAGGATCGTGAACTCGCTGACAAAGGGGGCAAATGGCGGAGAGCCCGTGATCGCCAGAAACCCGGCAAGAAACAGGGCCCCGGACAGCGGCACGCGCTTGAGGGCGCCACGGACGTCGCTCGTCATTTTCGAGCCATAGGCGCGGTGGATGTTGCCGGCACTCAGGAAAAGAACCGCCTTGGTCAACCCGTTGTTGATGAGATGCAGAAGCGCACCGTAGGTCGCGGCCCCGCCCAGGCCGATGCCCAGCACGAGGATCCCCATGTGCTCCACACTGGAATAGGCCAGCAGGCGCTTCAGATCGCGCTGCCGCACCATGAAGACGGCGCCCACGGCCATCGAGAGCAGTCCGGTGGCGACGAAGATCTCCCGCGCAAAGTCCGCTTCGCCCGCCGCCACGCAGATGTGATACATGCGCAAGATGGCGAGGAAGGCGCAACTCGTGACCCCGCCCGCCAGCAGGGTGCCGACGATCCCAGGCGCTTCGCCATACGCATCGGGCTTCCACGTGTGCATCGGCGCCAGGCCCATCTTGGTGCCATAGCCGACGAACAGCAGCACGAAACCCGCATGCAGCCAGGGCGGCGAGAGGCGCGGCGCTTCGCGCACGAGTGCGTCAAACAACAGCGTCGATTCCAGTCCCGCCTTGAGGGCGGCATAGGCCAGGAAGAAGGATCCCAGGAGCGCCAGCGCGATGCCAACGGACCCGATGAGGAGGTACTTCCAGGTGGCTTCCAGCGACCGTGCGTTGTGGTTGAAATAGAGCGACGAGGCGCTGGCCAGCGTGGTGCCCTCCATGGCCACCCACATCAGGCCAAGGTGATGCGAGACCATGACCAGGCTCATCAGGCCCTGGACCAGGAACAGGTTGCCGCAGAACAGGCGGTTCGGCCGATCCGCGCGCAGGGCAAGGTAGCCCGGCGCATACAGGGAGCACAGGAAGAACAGCACGCTCACAAACCCCAGAATCAGGCGGCCCAGCGCGTCCAGGCGCAGCCAGTCGGAAAGCCCCGTCAACACGGCGCCGTGCATGGTCAGGCTCATCGCGCCCAGCACGACCGCCAGCTGGCCGAGCCCGCCGATGGGCAGAAGCCAGGGGCGCGTCCGGTCGGACGGCCACAGGAAGGTGGCCGCCGCCATGAACAACGGAAACGCAATCAGCAGGTAAATCATCGCACCCTATTCCTTCAGCTCCGCCAGATTCTCGGTGCTGATCGAGGAGAACTCGCGGCTGATATGATGGATAATGATGCCCATCACAAAGACGCCCGTGAACAGATCCAGCAGCACGCCGATTTCCACCATGAAAGGCATGGCCTCGAGGAGCAGCAACCCGAAGAGAAAGATGCCGTTCTCCAGCAGCAGGTAGCCGAGCACCTGCATGATGGCCTTCTTGCGCGTGATCAGCAGCAGGAACCCGGTCCAGACGGTGGCGAAGGAGGCGGGCACGAGCAGCGCGTTGGTGTGCGGCTCCGCCAGCGGCAGGGTGTGGGCGAACCCGACCGCCAGCCCGGTGCCGACGGCCCCGAGCAGCATCGAGCTCATGAAGCTCACGAACGGCGTGACCTCGTGCTGGATCTCCGCTTCGCGCATGGCGTGCACCAGGAACGCCGGAATCACCACGCCCTTGATGACCAGCGTGGCAATCACCAACAGCGCGCCCCGCACATCCAGGGTGGCATGGACGAGGAACAGCAGGCCGCCCAGCAAGACGCCCTGCAGCGCCACGGCATTGATGACGGCGCGAATACGGCTAACCCCCAGGGCATAGAGGTTCAGGGCCAGGATCGCGATCACGAGGGCATCCAACAGCGCATGCATGACATTACCTCAGCAACAACACCAGGCCAAAACCCGACAGCAGACAAGCCGCCACGATCAGCAGCGGCACGTGCGTCATCCGCAGGCGGGCGACCGTGGATTCCACCACGCCGATGGCAACCGCCACGATCAGCACGCCCCCCACGAGCACGGCCCAGTCCAGCGCGAGCGACCCGGTGCTGACGGGCATGACGAGGCGGACCAGCAGGGCGGCAAAGAGGAACAGCTTGATCGAGGCACCGTACAGGATCATGCCGAAGGCGGGGCCGCTGTGGTCCAGGACCATCACCTCGTGGATCATGGTGAGCTCCAGATGCGTGTTGGGATCGTCGAAGGGAATGCGGGAATTCTCGAGCAGCAACACGATGAACCAGCTCAGGAGGACGAGGACGAGCGAGGCGCCGGCGGTGGGCCAGTGGCCGGCGAGCGACGACCCGAGCATGGTGGCCAACTCCATCGACCCCGTGAGCTTGACGAGCACGAGCAAGCCCAGGAACAGCGCGGGCTCCGCCAGGCAGGCAAAGGTGAGCTCGCGGGCCGCGCCCATGCCTTCGAATGACGATCCGGTGTCGAGCGCCGCGGAGGCGGTGCAAAAGCGCCCAAGCCCCAGCAGATAGACCATGAGGATCAGATCGCCGTTGAAGGACACGGGGGCATGGGAATCGACCAGCGGAACGAACAGCAGGGCGAGCAGCGGCGTGACCAGCCCCATGACCGGCCCGAGATGAAAGACCCAGGTGGTCGTCTGGCTGATGACCGATCCTTTGCGCGCCAGCTTGAACAGGTCGTAATACGGCTGCAGCAGCCGCGGCCCGACGCGCCCCGCGAACAGCGCCTTGACCTTGCCAATGACGCCCAGCAACAGCGGCGGCAGCGTGAGCGCCACCGTCACATGCAACACCGTATGGAGGATGTTCAGCAGCATGATTCGTCACCGCCACATCAGAAGCACCACAAGTGCAAGGAAGACATATAGCAGATACGCGTTCACTTGTCCCTGTTGCAGGACGCGCAGCGCGGTGAACACGCGCGCGACGAGCCGCACGGGGGGCAGGATGAACAGGTCGAGCACCACTTCGGGCACGTGGCCGCGGACCGGCACCCGCGCCGGAAACAGGACAGGCGCCACGGCCCCGTGTCGGCGCGGGCGCAGCGCCCACGCGAACATGGCCACCAGCATCTGCGCGAATGACGCCGACGTGTACTGCATGCTGGCCGACGGCGCTACATAGCCGCAGCCCCAGACCGCCCCGGCGGCCACGCCGGTCTGCCGCTGCCGGCTCCGCAGCACGAGACTCCCGGCCCCGAGCAGGGCCAGCAGCGCGAGGCCCACGACGGACAGGGCCGGCAGCGGCACCCAGGTGCGCAGCGGCGGCGCCGACTGCATCAAGGCAGGCGCCCACGCCACGACGCCGGCCTCCAGCGCAGGCGCCACGAGCAGGGGGACGAGCCCGATAAGAACGCAACTGGCGCCGAGCACGGCCATGGGGGCGGTCATGGTCCAGGGCGCCTCGTGCGCGACTTGCGCGATGGGAGAACGCGCCTGCCCGAGGAACACCGTTCCGTAGGCCTTGGCGAAACACGCGGCGGCCAGCGCCCCCACCAGCGCCAACGCCGGGGCGGCAAAGACGGCGCCGACAACGGCGAGCGTCCCCACGCCCGAGAGCGTGCGCAACAGGCCGATGTAGATGCACAACTCGCTGACGAACCCGTTCAACGGCGGAAGCCCGCAAATGGCGATGGCACCGACGAGAAACGCGAGCGCCGTGTGCGGCATGCGCCTCGCCAGCGCCCCGAGGCGATCCATCTCGCGCGTGCCCGTGGCGTGCACCACCGCACCGGCGCTCAGGAACAGCAGCCCTTTGAAAAGCGCGTGATTCCAGACGTGCAACAGGCAGCCGGCCATCCCCAGCATGACCAGGTCCGCCCGGCCCAGCGAGCGCCCCATCAGGGCCAGCCCAAGCCCCATCACGATAATGCCGATATTCTCGATGCTGTGGTAGGCCAGCAGGCGCTTGAGGTCGTGCTGCCCGATCGCGAAGGCCACACCTAACACCGCGGACACGACGCCCAGCAGCAGCGTGGCGCCGCCCCAGGCCAGCGGCGGGTCCGGCAGCAGGGAGGTGATCCGCACGAGACCGTAGATGCCCATCTTGATCAGCACACCCGACATGAGAGCCGAGACATGACTGGGCGCCGCCGCGTGGGCGCCCGGCAGCCAGACGTGCAGCGGCATCAGCCCCGCCTTCAGGCCAAAGGCCCCGAGCGCCGTGACGAAGATCGCGAGCGCGGCGCCGGGTGGCAACGCTCCGGGCGCGAGTGGCGCCAGGGCGTACGAACCGCTCACCCTATGCAACAGCGCGAACATGCCAAAGAGGATCAAGGTGGACGTGTGCGTGGCGACAAAATACACCCACCCCGCCTCGCGGGCTTCAGCCTTGTGGTCCTCCGTCGTGACGAGAAAGAACGCGGCGAGCGCCATGATCTCCCAGCCGAAGATGAAGAGAATGGCGTCGCGCGCGAGCACGAGCAGCGCCATGCCGCAGGTCAGCAATCCGAGAAAGACGCGCAGCTTGACCCCAGTTGCCGGATGGTCAGATGGCGGCCAATACCCGAGCCCGTAGACATGCGCCAGCAGCGACAGGAACAGAACCGGCGCCAGGAAGATGGCGGACAGCCCGTCGATGCCGGCCGACAATCCGTCCCCGGGAAGGGACCACGTCACGGACACCGGTGCGGTGGGCCCCATGAACCAAAAGTGCGCCAATCCTGCCAGCCCCAGCAGGCACCCCACCCCACCGAGGCAAGCGGCCACCCGCGGCCCCAGGTGGGAATGGCGGGACATGAACAGCCCCGGCAGACCGCTGATGGCGGACAGCAGGAGGCCGACCAGGATGATGCGTGTGCTCATGGCGTTGCCCACCCGTGGCGCACAGACACCCACATCAGGGCCACCACCACCATCACGACAATGTAGGTGACGTACATGTGAACCCGGCCCTGCTGCAGCAATCGCAATTGCATGCAACGCTCTGCCAGGCGACGAAAGAGCGGTTCGTAGCCGCGCGCCTGGATCGGATCGGGACTCGTGGCCGCCAACAACCCCGGCCATGGAAAGAGTCCCGCGGGCAGGCGCTGCGTCAGCCGAAAGCGCAGCGGTCGCGGCAGCAGATGGCCGCCCATCATTTGTGAAAAGCCCTGTGCCGTATACTGCATGCGCGGCGTGGGCTGCACGTAGCCGCAGCCCCAGGTCGACTGGTTCGCGGGCTGGCGGCGCCGCTGAACGGCCAAGACCAGGACCGCCAGTAACACGACGGCCAACAGCGCCGCATTCAGTTGACCGAGCGCGTGCAGGGCCGCGGTGGAGGCGCGCGAGGAAGCGGACGCCAGCTCCCGCGACGCGACACCGGCCCCTGGGGGCGCCCCGGCCGCACCATTCGCCAGCACCTGCGCCCGCACGGGCGCGAGCAAATCCGACATGCGCGTGGGCACGACCGCGGCCACAACGCCTAACAGCAGAAGTGCGTACAGGGGCCCCAACATCCAGCGCGACGATTCGTGCGCGTGCGTCGCCGGTTCGGACCTCGGCGATCCAAGCAGGCCAATCCCCACAAGGCGCACAAAGCTCAGGGCGGCAAAGCCGCCCACCATCGCCAACAGCGCCATGACCAGGAGGATGGCCAGGCTGTGGAGACCGGCCGTGGCAAGCCCCGCCAGCAGCAATCCCTGGTAGAGCAGCCACTTGCCTGCAAATCCATTGAGGGGCGGGAGGGCGGCAATGGCCACGGCGCCCAGTGTCATCGCGGCGGCCGTGGCCGGCATGCGCTTCATCAGCCCGCCAAGCTGTTCCAGGTTCGTCGTGCCGGCACCATGCCGGACGCTGCCTGCCGCGAAGAACATCCACCCCTTCATCACCGCGTGGTTCCACACGTGCAGCAGGGCCGCCGTAACGCCAAATCCGGCCACCAGCGGCAGCTGGCGGGACTGCCCCCACAGGCCAACTCCGAGGGAAAGAACGATCAGCCCCATGTTCTCGATGCTCGAATACGCCAGCACGCGCTTGACATCGCGCTGCTGCATGGCCAGCGCGATCCCGACCAGCGCCGTGAACAGGCCCAGGCTGGCCAGGGTCAGCCCCCACCAGGCCGCCGGGGGCCCGAGGAACGTCAGGATACGCAGGAGCCCGTAGAGACCGAGCTTGATCATGGCGCCGGACATCAGCGCCGAGACGTGCGAGGGTGCGGCCGGATGCGCCTCCGGCAGCCAGACATGAAACGGAACCAGCCCGGCCTTGGCACCAAAACCCACCAGGGCGAGCACAAGCAGGAGTCCGGACGCGCGAGGCCCCATGGCGGACATCAGGCCAAACGCTTCAAAGTCAAAACTGCCCGCCGCATGCCCTAGTTGCAGAAAGGCCAGAAACAGAAACGCAACGCCGATGTGGGTGGCCACGAGATAAATCCACCCGGCCTGCCGCACCTCGGCGCGCTCGTGCTCAAACGTGACCAGGACGAACGCGGACAGGGACATGACCTCCCAAGCCATCAGGAAGAGGACCGCCGTCCGCGCGATCAGCACCATCACCATGCCCGCGGTGAAGAGGTTGAAGAAGAGCCACGCCGCGCCAAGGTTCTTGCGGTCGCGATAAGCCAGCAGATAAGAGCCGCCATACACGGCGGCCAGCGCCGACAGGATGAGCACAGGAAGAAGGAAGAATGCGCTCAGGGGATCCAAACCGATTCGAAAGCCTCCGTGGACGGCATCCCAGGCAAGGTTCAGCGTGTCCACGCCGCCGTGCTGCAGCGCGTGCATGGTGGGCAGCAGGCCCAGCAGACTGGCGATAGCGCCCAGGCCGGCCCCCACGAAGGTCGCTAATCGTGGGCGGCACGCACAGGCACAGGCCGCCATTCCGGCCAGTATCTGCAACGCGACGGTGATTAGCAGGAGGTGCATGTTCTACGAGGCCGTCGGCGTGGTCCCTCCAGCAGGCGGAACGGACAAAGCGGTTTCAACGCGCTGAACCTCGCGCATGATCTCATCGCGACTACCGGCGCGCAAAACGACATCTTTGAATGTCGCATCGTGCAGGGCGTATGAGAGGCGCGACAACATCTGAAGATGGCAGCGCGTCGTGGGACAGATCAGGGAGAACAGAGCCCTGACGGGCTTGCCATCCAAGGCGCCGAAATCAATGGAACGTTCGAGGAAGCACAGCGTGATGCTGGGCTGCGCCACGTGCAGGACAATCGGATTGCGGACGTGGGGCAGCGCAATGCCGTCGCCAATGGCCGTGGAGGCGGACGCCTCGCGAGCCTGGAAGAGGCGCAGAAGCAGCTCCCGGTCCGTGTCCTTCGGTACGGGGAGAACGTCCACCAGCAACCGCAAGGCGTGGTCCTTGTCAAGCGCCTGGAGCTGGTGGTGAATGCCGCCGGCCACAAGCGCGTCCACCAGGCTGGGGGTGGGCTCGTCTTCGTCCGCGAGATTGTCGAACATGGCCACCGACACTCGCATCTTGTTGGCCGTGGCCCACTCCAGAACTTCTGCGCGATTGAACCGATGCTGCCCGCCCACGTACTGCGAGGGCAGGCCGCGCTGCTTGATCCAGCGCAGCACCGAGGCTTCCGAAGCGCTCAGAAAATGGCTTACGTCCCGAACGGTCAGGCGCATGCAATCAGCTCCAGTCTGGTTCATGGTGGCAACATGGGTAGGTCCAGAATCGACCATGAGAATGGTCGGCGATTAAAAGCCCCTATACCCCCAAATGCAAGGGAAACTTGCGGATGGATTCCCCGCGATTTTCGACCACTATTTCCGGAACGCGGGCGCGCCCGTCTCTTTATGGTGGTAGAGGGCCGCATTCCGGCCCCGGAAGCGCGGACACAACCAAGGAACCAACCATGACCATCTGCTTGACCCATTCCTCTCTGGGCAATCGCACCATTCTCGAACGCCCCCTGACGGCGATCTTCTGTTCGGCGCGCTGCCCGGGCCGGCTGGCATCGCGGGCCTATGATCTGGCGCAGCGATTCCGGGCGGAAGGACACGCTTTGATCGGCGGCTTCCAGACTCCGGTGGAGCAGGAAGTCCTGAAAGTCATGCTGAATTCCACGACGCCGCTTTGCCTGGTCGTCGCGCGCGGCCTGCCCCAGCGCATCCCCGCCGTTCTCCGCCGCCCGCTGGACGAGGGGCGGCTGCTTCTGCTCTCGCCTTTCGCCCCTGCAACCCGACGCGCCAGCCGCGAGACCGCACGCCGCCGCAACGATTGCGTGGCCGGGCTGGCGACGCGCCTGGTGGTGGTCTACGCGGCTCCCGGAAGCCGAACCGAAGCCCTCTGTCTCGCCACCTTCCGGACCGGCAGACCGTGCTTCACACTCGAGGATCCCGGCACGGCCAACCTGCGCGATGCCGGCGTCCCGGTGCTGCTGGCCGCACCTGCTTCGCCGCGTCCCGCGTAAACGGCCGCTCGACGGCAGCCCACAAGCCGGCACCGCATCCACGGCACGGCCGCTCGGTGCTTATTGTCGTTTACAGGGCGCGCGGACTCATGGAACATGCGCCTCAACGCTGGCCGCCATGAATACGCTCGTCATTCTCTGCGACACGCTGCGGCGGGATCACTGCAACCCGTACACCGGGGGGCCCCGCCCGCTCAATCAATGCTGGGATGCGGCGCAGCCGGGCTGGGCCGTGCCGACGCCCAACATGTCGAGGCTGGCCCGACGCGGGACGGTGTTTACCAACTGCTGGTCCGGCTCCACGCCCTGCATGCCCGCGCGACGCGACATGTACACGGGACGGCTGGAGTTCCTGGAACGCGGATGGGGACCGCTGGAAGAAGGCGACCAGGATCTTCCGGGCCAGGTCAGTCCCGGCGTCTTCCGAAACGCCATCCATACCATGGTCAGAGAGGGTGGTCGTGTATCGCAGCTGATTACGGACCACATGTGCCTCTGGTCCAAAGGCTCCGGTAACTACCACATGGGCTATGCCGGATTCGACTTCATCCGGGGCCATCAGTTTGACCAGTACCTGACGGACCCCGTGACGGCCGACATCACGGGCTGTCCGCCGCTCGATGCGGACCGGGAAATGGACCGGCACTTCCGCAATGCCTACAAGATCCGGCAGGAGCGCGGCGAGGCCGGATGGTTCTCCCCGCAAGTGTTCCAGCGCGCCGCAGACTGGCTGCGCCGGAATCGCGAGCATCGGGACTGGTTTCTGCACCTCGATTGCTTCGATCCGCACGAACCGTGGGACCCGCCGCCCGAGCTGGTCGCCCCGTTCATGCCGGACGCCTACGAGGTCGAGGGTCTGTCCTCGCATCCGCCCTATCGGCCGTGGCGCGAGTGCATGAGCGAGCGCCAGTTGCAGAGCCATCGCGCCCGCTACGCCGCCATGGTGACACTCGTCGACCGCTGGCTCGGCCACCTGCTCGACACCCTGGACGACCTGGATTTATGGAAGGATACGCTAGTGGTGTTCACCACCGACCACGGGACGTGGAACGGCGAGCGCGGACGCATGGGCAAGCTGGGCACGCACCAGTATGACGGAGTCGCCCACATTCCCTTCATCGCCTGCCATCCGGCGTACGCGCACGGCGAGACACGCGACCAACTCGTGCAGCTCGTGGACATCTACCCCACCGTACTCGGGGCCGTGAACCAGCCCCTTCCCGTCCGGCCCGCCCATCGCCCCCTGCACGGCGTGAATCTGCTGCCCGTGCTCGCCGACGCGCGCGCCTCAACGCGCCCCTACGCACTCACCGGCATGTTCGGGCAGAGTGTGACGATCACGGACGGGCGCTGGGTGCTGCACCAGGCGCCGGCACCCGGCAACGCCCCGCTTTACTGGTATGGGCACCAGGCCTGGGACTTCGTGGCCAGCGGGAAATTGGGCCCCATCGTCGATGGCCGGCGCGAGGTGCACGAACCGCAATACTGGCTCGGCGATAGCCCCACGTGGCTGAGCGATCGTGCCACCGATCCCGTCGAGTCCGTCAACCTCGCCGCACGCGAACCGGCGCAACTGGCCCGCATGCAGGACGCCCTGCGCGCCGAACTCGCCCGTCTCAAGGCGCCGGCCGAACAACGCGTGCGGCTGGGATTGGGGTGACCAGCGGCCCGGCGCAGCCGCGCGCTCCGGCCATCAGGGCGCGAGGCATTGCCGAGCCGCGTGTCGGCTTTTCGTCAATACTCGAACACCACCACTTCGTGGCAGGCGAAGCGCGGCACCGTCACGCTCACGGCACGCCCGCGTCTGGCGGCCTTCAGGCGCTTCTTGCTCAGTGGCAAGCGCACCACCTTGATCGTCTCGGGGACGCGCAACGTCACCGGCGTGTCGTAGAGCGGCACGAGATCCTCGATAATCTGGCAGCGGCCGCGCGGCGTCGGGGGGCCGTAGAGCAAATGCGCGCAATAGCGCTTCTGCGCGGGCTGGTGCACGAGGGCCACCCGTGCGCCGCTCGGCAGTGGCGCCGCCAG
Source organism: Lentisphaerota bacterium (assembly GCA_021413965.1). GTDB lineage: Bacteria > Verrucomicrobiota > Kiritimatiellia > UBA8416 > JAIOPI01 > JAIOPI01. Next base: position 79,559 of record JAIOPI010000022.1, read on the forward strand.
CAGGACCTGCTTCTGAGCCGGGTATACCAGTCGCAGCGCATTCAGGAAGTACTCGCGATGCAGGCGAGCCCCTTCCGTCGTGTACAGGTATCCCACGGGATGCGCCAGGTAGACAAGGTCCTTGAGCGCCCACGCCCCGGGATGCGGCGCGTCCTGCAACTGGAACGGCGTGTTCATGTGCGAAGAGTACGCGCCGTAGGTCCGGTCGAAATACGGCTCCCGAATCGCCGCCAGACCCGTCGCCTTCGTCAGGCGCGCGCGAATCCCCGATCCGTGGTTGACGAAGGGCGACGCGACCAGGTGCTTCGCCAGCTTGCCGCGCACGAGCAGGTAGTCCTGACGGAAATTCGCAGGGCCCACATAGGTCGCTCCGACATCCAGGACAAAGCGGCTGCGGGTCGCGGCATCGAGTCCGGCCTCACCCAGCACGAGCAACTTGCCTCCCTGACGGCGATAGGCGTCGAGCGCCTTCACCTGAGCCTCGCCCAGGCAGGCCGCACCGGCAAGGATGATGGCGGCAAAGCGGCTGAGATCGTCTCCTTCATCGACCACTTCAAAATCAATCTGATTCTCCAGCAGCATCTCGCTCACGCCCTGGTGGTTGGGCTCCATGGCAAATTGCCCGGATGACGTGGCCGTATCATTTCCCCACCACAGGCCGAGGGATGCGCGCGACCGCCCATCAAGGCCGAATCCTTCGATCTGCTGCACGTACCGAAATGCCTCGCCCACATTCTTGTAGGTCGCCAGATCCATTTCGCCCGACGGATGCAACTGGTCGCCGAAGTTGCAGCGCGCGCCGAAGGCAATCATGGCCGCCGCCTCGAAGCGCATCGCGTCCGGGTGCTTGAACCCGCCGAACTCGCCCCACGAGGTGTGGAACTTGCCGCTCATCGCGATGTACTTCTGCGCGGTGCGGGCAAAGAAACGCGCGCGCAGCGGGAACTTGTTGTAGCCGCCCCAGGTCGTGGGCAGATCCTCGAGGTCCTGCTGCGTATTGTGCTCCCACATGCGGCGGCGGTTCTGGCCGTTGGTGAACGTGGTGCCGTTGAAGAAGACAATCGGGTTGCCCGGGAGCCGCGCTTCGACAATCTTCCGGCTCTCGGCGTAGAAATGCTTCCACTTGCGCACGGCGAACTCCGCCACGGCGAGCGTGTCGTCCAGCGCAATGCCCTCGGCGTGCATCCCGCGCTGGCACGTTTCGCAATAGCACACCGGCCCCTCGGGATTCCACGGGCCATTGGTGATGTCGTACCACAGCCCGTCGGCCTGCGGATACCGTTCGCAAATTTCCACCGTCTGCGCCAGCATCAGCTTGAGGTATTCGCCGCTCGGACAGAGAAAGGTCCAGCATCCAAAGGGGCGTGTCTCGCCAGGCTTGGCCAGTGCATCGGCCTTGCCGCCGCCCGTGACCACCGTGTTCCCCTGCCGGTCGCGCACCGCCCACTCCGGATGCGTCACCTGGTCGTGCACCGACCAGCCCACAGTAAAGTAGAGCGGACACACGACGCCGATCTCATGACAGGCCTCAATTTGCGCCCCCATCAGATCCGGCACGCGCAGGTTCGGGTGCGGATTGCCGACCGTGGTCGGATAGTAGCTCCACCCGTGGTGGCACTTGGCGAAAATATTGATGGTCTGCACGCGCCCAAGCTTCAGGGCCTGCTGCCACTGCTTGCGCGAGAACTTTGCGCCAATGTCGGGGATGAGTTCAGAGGTGTGGAAGTCGAGATGAATCTGCCTCGGCATGACGTCCGGCATACGGGCCTCCTGTTCTTGGCGAAAGGCCGTATCTTGCAGTCCGCCCGGGGCACTGTCACGCCCGAAGCGGCGCAGGGCGCCTCCACACAGGCCCTGCAGTCGCCGCCGCGCTTCCTCCGCCGCCCGGGAACGCCCCTGTTGTGAACGCCACGTATTTGGTAGGATCCGCCGCGTGTACGCGACATGGCCGTCAGCAGGGACTGCCGGCCAAACATGGAAGGACCGATATTGTTCGTCCCGGCAATCGGACATAGGCACATGCAAGCCCGCCCCACCAATCTCGACGAGTCCAAGGTGCAGCCCTATACGCTCCCCGATCCGCTGGTGATGCAAGATGGCACCCCCGTCACCTGTGCCGCCGCCTGGCCCGCGCGCCGCGCGGAACTGCTGGAACTCTTCCGCCAGAACGTGTATGGCCGCAGCCCGCCGGTGCCGGCGCGCATTCCATTTGCGGTGACAGGCACGGACGACCGGGCGCTGGGAGGCTTGGCCACGCGCACCGAAATCACGCTCTGCCCGACCGGTGCGCCTGACGGGCCCGCCATGCATCTGCTTCTCTATGTACCCAACGCCGCACCAAAACCCGTCCCCGTGTTCATGGGCCTTAATTTTCGCGGGAACCACAGCATCCACCCGGATCCTGCCATCACGTTCTCTGCAAACTGGACGCGCTACGCCGCGCACTTTGATGCGGCTAAGGATGGGCCGCTGGACGCCTCGCGTGGGTCACGCGCCAGCCGCTGGCCGGTGGCGAAGATCCTCGGCCGCGGCTATGCCTTGGCCACCGCCTTCTACGGCGACCTCGAGCCCGATTTCGACGGGGGCTGGAAGCATGGCGTGCGGGGGGCGCTCGCAACCCGGCCCCCGCCGGCGGCGGATAGCTGGGGCGCCATCGGCGCCTGGGCTTGGGGTCTGAGCCGCGCCCTGGACGTCCTGGAACAGCAGCCCGCTATCGACACGACGCGCGCCGCCATCCTGGGACATTCACGCCTCGGGAAGACCGCGCTTTGGGCTGGTGCGCAAGACGAGCGCTTCGCCCTCGTCATTTCCAACAACTCAGGCTGCGGCGGAGCGGCACTGAGCCGCCGCAATTTCGGCGAGTCCGTGGCGCGCATCAACGAGACCTTCCCGCACTGGTTCTGCTCAACCTTCAAGCGCTACAACGATCAGGAGGCGGATCTGCCGGTCGACCAGCATGAGTTGATTGCGCTGATCGCCCCGCGCCCGGTCTACATCGCCAGCGCCGCAGAGGATCTCTGGGCGGACCCCAAGGGCGAATTCCTCTCGGCCCTGCATGCGGAACCCGTTTACCGCCTTTTGGGCCGCCCTGGGTTGGAATCCGCGGAGCAACCGCCGCTTAACCATGCCGTCGGCGGCACGATGGGTTACCACATCCGCTCAGGCAAGCACGACGTGACGGCCTTTGATTGGGACCAGTACCTTGCCTTCGCCGACCGCCACATCCCTCGCCGCGCCCTCTGACCGGCCCGCCGCACACGCACCCGGTCTCAGCCATCGCGAAATGCACGCCCCTCGCGCAGCGCGATCGTCGCCAGAACCTTCGGGACATACAGTTGCGTCTCGGTTGGCAGGTGCGGGGCGGCCGCATCGAACGTCCGACCGCGAGAACGCTTGAGCGCACGGCCCACGCGCCCTTCGCCGGCGTTGTAAGCCGCCAGCGCCAAGGGCCAGTCCCGGAACTGCCCATTGAGGACACGCAGATACTTGGCCGCCGCGCGGGCGCTCTTTTCGGGTTCCAGGCGCTCATCGCGCGGCCTCGTCTGCAAACCAAAGCGCCCGGCCGTGGCCGGCATGAACTGAAAAAGCCCGACGGCGCCCGACGGACTGCGTGCCGATGGATTCAGCGTGGATTCCGCTTCCGCTATCCACACCAGATCCTCGGGCACTCCTTCCTCCCGAAAGATGGCCTTCAGACGCGGAATCACTTCCGTGCGCGACGCGGGAATCTTGCGGCCCTCCAACCGTTGCTTCCAGAATTCCACCTTGCGTTCCCGCACGCCCAGACTCCGGTGCGACGTTGCCGGTCGCGCGATCGGCGTCCGTGCCGGGAGCGACGCGGATGTCGGGGTCGGCGGATTGGCCGGGGCCGGTTTGAGCTCCGGCTTGGGCTCCGGTTTGGCGGACGGCGTGGACGGCGCGGGAGGGCCGGCCGAAGCGGGAGTTACCGCCTCCTCAAGCGTGGCCGCCACGTCCAGGTAATCGAGACGCTGGCGCAGCCAATCAGCCATCGGCCCCAGGTCGGGCACCGTATCCATCCATTCAAGCGCCTGGTGAGCGTAGGGATCAAGCGCGGCCAGATCATCCGGGCTGCCGCTGGATAGTGCTGTCGTAAGCGTACTCCAGAACTGGGTGAGCTCGGCCGGATTGAACGAGCGCCACGTCTGGAGGAAATCGTCGGTATCCACGTGCTCCAGCAACTGCCCCCCGACGGCCAGCGCGTCGCCCACCCAGTTCTCGTCAACATCGTCCGGCGTGGAAGCACCGGTATCAAGTGGCGGCGACGCCGCGACCAGCGCAAGCGCCAGCAGCAGCGGCAAGCCGCCAGCTCGGCGGCGCCCGCGCCTGGCCCGCTCATCCGCCATCGGCGCCCCGCCCATCACAAACGCGGGCCTCCGCCTAGCGCGCGCCAGAGCCGCCAGAAGAGAAAACGAACACGCTGCCACCAGGACGGCCCCCCGCCCCGGCCGCCGCCGGTCCGCCCCGCCTGCATATACGCACGATCGTAAATCCCCACGCCACCCTCGCCGTTTATTTTTGCACTCCGGTGCCTAACATTCTATCTTGGAGGGATGCGCCACGCAAAGCTCAACTCGTTCGCCGGCGGCTTCATCGCGCTGGCGCTGTTGGCCGCCCCCCCCCCCGCCGCGCGGGCCGCGACGGCCGCCGATATCGGCCACGCCTCCGTGGTCAAGATTTACGTCACGAACCAGCGCGAGAATTACATGATGCCCTGGCAGGCCGGGCCGCAGTCCGGGGGATCCGGCACCGGCTTCATCATTCGCGGCAAGCGTATTTTGACGAATGCCCATCTCGTGGCCGATGCACGCTTCCTGGAAGTCCAGAAAAGTGGCGACGCCCGACGCTACCGGGCCACCGTGCGCTTCGTGGCCCACGACTGCGACCTGGCCGAACTCGAGATCCAGGAAGGCGATTTCTTCAAGGGCACGCGCGCGCTCAACTTCGCCGATCGGCTGCCGTCGCTCGACGACGAGGTAATCGTGCTCGGCTACCCGCTGGGGGGTGACCGCTTGTCCGTGACCAAGGGCATCGTGTCCCGCATGGACTATGCCGCCTACGCCCATAGCGGAGTTGATCAGCATCTCGTCTTGCAGGTCGATGCCGCCATCAATCCCGGCAACAGCGGTGGCCCGGTCCTCTACGGCGGACGCGTGGTGGGACTGGCGTTCCAGGGACTGGCCTTGGCGGAGAACATCGGCTACGCGATTCCACTGCCCGTCGTTCAGCATTTCCTGAAGGATGTCGAGGACGGCCAGTACCACGGGTATCCCGAGCTGGGCGCCGCCTTCGTGGGCATGCGCAACCCGGCCCTGCGCCGTGACCTCGGCGTGCCCGCCGGCCGGTCCGGCATCGTCATCTATTTCATCGACGATTTTGGGGCGGCTCGCGGACGGCTGCTGCCCGGCGACGTGCTGATGGCCGTCGATGGCCATCCCATTGCCGAGGACGGCACGGTCACCATCGGCACGGAAACCTACTTGTTTGCGGAATTGCTGGAACGCAAGCAATGGGGCGACACGATCACCGTCGACGTCTGGCGCCAGCACGCGGCGGTGACGCTCGCCATCCCCCTCGACAACCCCCACGATCCCTTCGCCTATCGCAACCAGTACGACCACCGCCCGCCTTACGTCATGACCGGAGGACTCGTCTTCTCCACCATGTCGCAGGAACTGCTGCAGTCCATGCAGCGCACCAGCAGCAGCCCCAATGTCCAGCGCCTGTTCTACACGATGGATTACGTCAAGCAGGACCGCCTGCACGAAGGCCGCGACGAATTCGTGATCCTCATCCAGCGACTGCCGCACCCCGTCAACGCCTACTTGGACGACTTCCTGTTTGGAATCCTGGACGAGGTGAACGGCGTGCACATCCGCCGCCTGCACGACCTGCACGACGCGCTGGCCAAACCAAAGGGCCTCTATCACGAACTCCGCTTTGTCGGCATGCAGGACGTGCTCGTGCTGAATGTGAACCAGGCGAGGCTGGCCGAGCCCGACATCATGCGCACCTACAACCTCCCGGCGCGCGACAACCTGGAGGACATTCCATGATGGCGTGCCGCCTGAACCTGCTCGCCCTGCTGGCCGTGGGATTGGTCATGGCCAGGCCGGCCGTCGCTGACGATGTCGATCTCGGTCGCCGGCTCGTGCGCGTGGTCGTGACGTACCAGGTGAGCAATCCCTTTCTGCCCTGGCAGTCGCAGGCGCCCTCCACCCGGACCGGCTACGGGATCCAAATCGGTCCCGCCGAAGTTCTCACCACGGAGCACCTCCTGCGCAACCACACTCACGTCGAACTGCTGCACGCGCGTGAAGGGGAAAAGATCACGGCCTCCGTCGCCATTGCCGACAAGCGCCTGAACCTGGCCCTCCTGACAATCGCCTCACCCGATCACGCGGACACCAATCTGCCGACGCTCGAACTGGCCGGTCCTCTCCCCTTGCGCACCCCCGTCTCCGTCCTGCAGTTCGACGATGACAACGACACCCAGTTCGCCGACGCCAGCGTGGCCGCCATCTCGGTGTCGTCCCTGCCGGACAGCCCCTACTCCATGCTGACGTATGCGTTGCTCGCGCAGCTGAATGTGGATGGCGAAGGGGCGCCCATCGTGTGCAGCAACCAACTCGCCGGACTCGCCATCAGCTACCAGGCGTCCACCCGCATCGGCACGGCGATTGGCCATCCCTTCATCGCGCGCTTCCTGGAAGACGCCCGCCGCACCCCCTACCTCGGCCCCGCCTCGGGCGGCTTCACCTGGAAGCCGCTCGTCGATCCAGCCAAGCGCGCGTGGCTCGGACTCGGCCCCGAGCGCGCCGGAATCCTGCTGGTGTCGACGTCCCCCGGCACGGGAGCCTCCCGCACCCTCCAACCCCGCGATGTAATCCTCGAATGGGATGGCCGCCCGCTCGATGCCATGGGCTACTATTCCGACCCCGCCTTCGGACGACTGGAGTTCTCGCACCTTGTCAAAGGAAAGGCCTCCCCCGGCGATCACGTGCCCGTGACCATCTGGCGTGACGGCACGCGCCAGGTCGTCAGCCTGGAACTCGGCGGCGACCCCGATCTCAATGCGCTTGTGCCCGAAAACGTCACCGGCGAGAAGGCGCCGTACCTGGTGTCCGGGGGCCTGATTCTGCGCGAGCTGGATGTGTTCATGCTCCGCGCGCTGGGGCAGGACTGGCGCGCCAAGGCCGATCCGGAACATCTGCACTACTTCATCGATGGGATTCCCAATCAGCAACCCGGCGACCGCGTCGTGGTGATGCTGGGCATTCTGCCCGACACGATCAACGTGGGCTACCAGCACCTGCGAAACCGCGTTGTCACGGCGGTGAACGGCACCCCCATCCGCAACATGCACGACGTCTTTGCGGTGGCGGATCGCGACGGCATCGCCCATCGCTTCACTCTCAAGGGGCTGGGCGTTGACCTCGTGCTGGACCGTGAGGAACTGGCCGCCGCCAATCTGCGCCTGGCCCGGCAGTATCGCATTCCGGCGCTCGAGTACCGCGGTGTGGCGCCGCAGCCCGCGGGGCCGGTAGAGGAGCCCGCCACGCGATGAAGGAACAGCCGCTCGATTTCCTGGTGCGTTTTGCGCTCACGGCGGCCCTCGGCTGTGCCGCCATCATTCTGGCCGCGCCGTTCGTGCGCCCCGCCGTTCTCCCGGACTGGCTCGCCGAACCCTCGCAAGCCGTGCGCGCCCGCCCGGGGCTTGCCCAACTTGCCGACCGTCTCGCGAAGGCGCTGCTCTGGTCACCAGCCTCCCGGCGGTCGATGACGCCAACCGCCGCCACCGCGCCGATCGCCGCGGTGGACGAAACGCCGCGCTGGGCCGTGGTGAAAGCCTTGGATGTGCCCGTTTATCGGACCAATGGACAGTATTGGCAGCGGCTGGCCGTTGGAACCGCGCTGACCGCGCACGGCTTCCGTGCCTCCAGTGTCGGGTTCATGGTCATCTGCCGCCTGCCGCCGCCAGCGCCGCCTGATGCCAGCGATTTTCTGGTCCGCCGGGACCAGATCGATCTCTTCGAAGGCAGTCTCGATGCGGTCAGTCCGGATGTCCTCGACCTGCATCAGCACCACGCGCGGTTGTGCGCCGAGTTGGAGCGAATCAAAGCATCTGAAAACGGCCGAAACCGGACCGACAACCCGCAGTGGCCGGCCTACAGCCGCGCCCGTCATGCCTACGACCAAAGCAGTGACCGCGCCCGCCGCCTCCGCCAGGAGTTTGAGCACGCCACCGGCGACCAGCGGATGCGCCTGGCCGACGAACTGCGCAGCCTCAAAGGCGAGGAAGTCCGCCTCTCCCAGGCGCTGGCCGCCACACGGCGCGATTACGACGCATGGAATGCCTCGCATCCGGTGTCGGCCCGCTCCCAGGATCCCCGCGTGCAGACCTTGGAGTCCGAAATCGCGAGCGTGAGCGCCAGGCTGTCGCCCCCCGCCCCCGCACCATGACGGCACCGCACTTTCAACCCGGCCTCGACGTGCTCCTGCGAACGCACGCGGCGTGGATTCGTGGGCGCCGCCTGGCCCTCGTCAGCCATCCCGCCGCCGTCGACGCCTGCGGCGCACACGCCGTCGAGCGATTGATCAGCTCACGCCTGCCGCGATCGCTCGTCATATGGGGCCCCGAGCACGGTTTCCTGGGTGAAGCGGGTGCGGGCGAACTCGTCCCGTACGCACGTCATCCCGTATGGAAGCTGCCCGTCTACTCCCTCTACGGCGCGCAGCGCAAGCCCACCCCCGCCATGCTCCGCGGCATCGATGCCATCGTGGTCGATTTGCAGGACATTGCCGTGCGCTGTTACACCTTTGTGTCGACGCTGCGATATGTCATGGAAGCCGCCGCCGACGCCCGCCTGCCCCTGATCGTGGCGGATCGCCCCGTGCCCTTCCCTAACACCGTCGATGGCCCCATGCTTGATCCCGCGCAGGCGAGCTTCGTCGGCGCGATTCCCGCACCGCTCGTCTACGGCATGACCCCCGCCGAAACGGCCCTGTGGCTCCAGCGCACGCTCAACCTCGATCTCGACCTCCGCCTCGCCGCCATGCGCGGCTACCATCGCGACGCACATCGAGGCGGCGATTGGCCGCCATGGATCCCCCCCTCTCCCGGCATCGCCACGTGGGAATCCGCGTGGTGCTATCCCGCCACCGTGCTGACCGAGGCCTTGCCCGCCATCGAGTGCGGCCGCACCACGCGGCTTCCGTTTCAGTCGCTCGCCGCCCCCTGGATCAAGGCCACCCCGTTTGCGACGGCCGTCCGCGCCGCACAGCTGCCCGGCCTCGCCGTCCATCCGCATGTGACGCGCCTGCGCCTCCCGCCCGGCGACACCAGGCTGGCCGAAGGCATTCGCCTCACCGTGACCGATCCGGCACGCTATCGCCCCGCGCTCACGGCCATCACCTTGCTGCACATCCTGACGGCGCTCTACGGATCGCGCCGGCTCTGGCGCGGCCCGTCGCGCCCTGAGTTCTTCGACAAACTGATGGGGACCTCCCGCGTGCGCGAGGATCTTGCCGCATCCCGACCGCCACGCGCCATCGCCGCCGACTGGATGCGCGCCACGGCCGCCTTTCACCGCACCCGCTCCGCCGCCCTGCTCTACGGGAGCGCACCGTGAATCCCTCCCGTCGAAGATTGAGCCTTCACGTCACCCCGCTATGAACGTTCCGCGTAAAGCGATCGTGCTGGCCGCCGGATTCGGAACGCGCCTTGACCCCCTCACCCGCACGCTGCCGAAGTGCCTCCTGCCGCTGTGGGGACGCCCGATGCTGGAGCACACGCTCGCCACTCTCGCTTCCTGGGGCGTGCACGACGTGCTGATCAACCTGCATCATGCGCCCCAGCCGGTCTGGGACTTCGCGCGCCACGCCGCCTTGCATGGCCCGGTGCGAATCGCCTGCTCGTATGAACCCGACATCCTCGGCACCGGCGGCGCCCTCCGCCGCGCTGCCTGGTTCCTGGGCCGTGATCCCTGCTGGATCGTGAATGGCGACATTGTGTTCGATGTGAACCCCGCCCCCCTGCAGCGTGCCATGCGGCGCCCCCGCGCCATGGCGGCGCTGATGATGACGTCGCTCTCCGGCCCGCGGACCGTGGAGCTTGCCCGCAGCGGCGCCGTCCGGACCTTCCGCAGCACACGCCCCGGCACGCCCGGCACGGTGACCTTCTGCGGCCTGCAACTGGTCTCGCCCGACATCCTCCGCCATCTGGCCGATGCGCCGTTTTCCACGATCGTCACGGCCTATGAATCCGCCGCGCGCAGCGGGCGACGCATCTTCGGCATCGAGGTTCCACGTTCCTTCTGGATGGACATCGGGACTCCCGAAGGCCTGCTGGCGGCGCACACGCTGACCCTCGCCGCACGCCGCGCCCATCAGGCCGGCGGCCGATTCGTGCCTGCGTCCGCCCTTCGAGCACCGGCCGCGTGGCGCCGCCGTGGAGTCGCCGTCCAGGGCTTTGCCGCCCTCGGATCTGATGTGAAGGTCGCTCCGGGCGCCTGCCTCCGCAACGTCGTCGCCATGGAGGGCGCGCACGTGGGCGCGCACGCCACCGTCGCGGACGCCATTCTCGCACCGCGCGCGAGGATCACGGGCGTGGTGCGCCGCCTTGCCGTCCCCCTGGACGCCGCACGGGACGCCGACCTGACGGACATCGCCGCCCGCTTGCACTGGCCTGCTGCGCACACCGTGGTTGCACCACTCGCCCCGCGTGGATCCGCCCGGTCTTTCACGCGGCTGAGCTGCGGTCCCCATCGCGCGATGGTCATCCGCTACAGCTTGGATCGTCCCGAGAATGCCCGTTTTGTCGCCAACGCGCGCTATCTGGGCAGGCTTGGCATCCGCGTCCCTCACATACTTCTGGATTGGCCCGAACGCCGGATCTCGGTCATCGAGGATCTCGGCGACCGCGATCTCGCGACGGCCATCGATGGCCAGCCGCTGTCCGCGGTTCGCCGCGTCTACGCACGCGTGATCGATGCCGTCGCCCACTGGCACGTCGCCGGCAAGTCCGCCACCCGTTCGTCCCCCCCCCTGGAGCCACCCTTCGGGCCGGAACTCTTCCGCTGGGAGCACGACCTGTTTCGAACGCACTTCGCAGCGGCACACCTGGGCCTGACGGCGCGCGCCCTGGCCCCGCTGGAACCGGAACTCCAACGCGTGGCGGCTCGGCTGTGCCGCGAACCACAAACGCTCCTGCACCGTGACCTCCAATCCAGCAATGTCCTCTTCGTTGGCCGGCAGCCCGCCTTCATCGATTTCCAGGGCATGCGCCTCGGCCCTGCCGCCTACGACGTGGCCTCGTTGCTGGCCGATCCCTACGTGAACCTTTCCGCTCCGCTCCAGGATGCCCTCCTCTCGCGCTATCAGAAGGCCGCCGGCATTGCCTCTGGCGCTGCGTTTGACGAGGTCTTCTGGCATGCCGTGGTGCAGCGGCTGCTGCAGGCCCTCGGCGCCTATGGCCGGCTCAGCCGTCTCCCCGGCATGGCCCCCTTTGCCCGCCACATCCCCCCCGCCTTGGATATGCTGGACCGCGCTCTGGGCCGTTTGTATACTCTCCCCCACTTGCGCGCCTTTGTCTGCTTGGCGCGCACACGCGAAGCTCGACTACGAGGTGCCACATGAGACGGTCGCCATTCGCTCGCGTTCGAAACGGGAGTCTGCTCGCCGCCTGCGCCCTGACGCTGTGCGCCTGCAGTCGCTCCGCCCCAGCCCCCGACACAGCCCAACCCACGCCTCCGCCCGCCGCCCAGACCGCCGTCCCGCCGGAGAAATCCACTACGGATCTGGTCGTGGACGGCATCACCGGACGGACGGCCATCCAAGCCGGTCAGAAGGCGCGCGCAACCATTGACAAAGTGAATACCCAACGCAACGAGGACATGGCGGAAGCCGATAAGTTCTAGTCCGTGCGCTTTGCCGCCGAGGAGCATCACCATGCGTAATGCCAAATTGAGTTGGGTCGTGTTCGTGCTGGTCGCCGGCCTCATGTGGTACCTGCGATACGGCGGCGGGCTGCACGGCAAGAACTTGGATCTGCTCATTGCCTACGGGCCCTACTCCCTCCTGGTGCTCCACGTGACGCTGCTACTCATGGCCTTTCAGGAGTCCGTCTACCAGGGCATCCTCTGCCTGCTGGTGCCCCTCTACTCCTTCTACTGGCTGTTCATGTTGACGGACGCCTTTCTCCTGCGTGCCGTGGCCGCCGGCCTGCTCGTCGGTATCGGCCAGGATTCGATGGCGTTCTACCAGGACTGGTTCAACGAGATCGTCCGCGTCGGCAAGGGCTGGATTGAGTCTGGCGGCGGGGATATCGAGTCGACGCGCAAGTGGAAATAGGACGGCCGTTCCGCGGCCACCGCACGAGCCGCGCGGATTAGCGTCGCTGCGATTCAACCCACGCCAGCAAGCGCTCGGCCACCGCCGTCTTCGTCATCAGCGGCCAGGACTCCGGTGCGTGCCCCGCGGCAATCAGTGTCACCTGGTTGGTGTCAACCTCGAACCCGGCATCCGCGCGTGAGACGTCGTTGGCGACGATCGCGTCGAGGCCTTTGGCCTCCAGCTTGCGCTGCGCCTCGTCCAGCACGTGCTCGGTTTCGGCGGCGAACCCCACATACACGCGATGGTCCTTCCGTGGTCTGATGGCCTCAAGGATATCGGCCGTGCGCTCCAGTTCGAGCACGGGCGCCGTGTCCCCCTTCTTCTGCTTCTGCTTGGCGACGGTCCGCGGACGCCAGTCGGCCACCGCCGCCGCCATGATCAGCGCGTCGCACGCCGGAAGCTGTGCCTGCACCGCCGCCAGCATCTCGGCGGCCGTCTCCACGCGCACCAGGACGACGCCTTCCGGGCACGTCAGGCTCACCGGACCGGATACCAGCACCACGTGATGCCCACGCGCGACGCCGGCCCGGGCAATGGCGTAGCCCATCTTGCCCGAAGAGCGATTCGACAGAAAACGCACGGGATCGATCGGCTCACGCGTCGGACCCGCCGTGACTAGTATGCGCATAATCCAGAAATCCCGAAGGAGATGAACCGGTCGCGAGCAGTATCCGCATCCCCTTCACGCCCGGCAAGTTCCAAGATATCCACCACCCGCGACTTGAGGGGGAGCCCACGCTCTGGTATGGTCCCAGACGCGATTCTCGCAACACAAACCGCCAAACAGGAACCACGGCCATGGCCAAAGCATTAAGCGGACTGCGCGTCGTCTATCTGGGTGACTGGGTGTTCTACACGGGTCCCCAGTTCATCGAAAGCCCCTTCGAAATGATTGCCAAGGACTGCCACCTGCAGTTCGTGGGCAAACCCGTGACCGATGCCCTCGAAGCTGCCGGCGCGAAGGTGCAGTCGTTCAGCAATTGGGAGGTGTACCACTTTGAGCCCGGCCAGCTGGAAGCCATCCTCAAGAAGACCGACGTCCTCATCATCAGCGACGTCGAGGCACGCTGCTTCCATCTCAGTCCCTCCTTCTTCAATGCCGAGAAGCATGGCAAGCAACTCACCGTGTTCCCGGACCGGCTGCGCAACATCACGCGCTGGGTCGAGCGGGGCAATGGGCTGATCTTTATGGGTGGCTGGCTCGGGTTCTCCGGCCACATGGAAAAGGGCGGCTGGCGTCGCTCGCCCATCGCCAACTGGCTGCCCTTCGAATGCCTGACCGGTGAGGACCTGATGGAGAATTCGGAAGGCTTCAAGGTGGACGCGGTCGCGAAGCACCCGATGCTCGAGGGGCTGGCGGCCAAGACGGTTCCGCCGTTGCTGGGCTATAACGAATTCATCCCGCGGCCAAACATGGAGGTCCTCTGGCGCATCGCGGGTACCGGGCACCCTTTGCTGGGCGTCTCGCACCACGGCAAGGGCCGCATGGTGACGTACGGTTCCGACCCCGTCCCCCACTGGGGCAACAACTTGCTGATGTGGAAAGGCTACGCGCGATTCTGGCAGCAGATGACCGCCTGGGCTGCCGGCCGGAAGGCCTGACGATGCGCGCCGGATTCGCCAAACGGGAAATCACGCCGAATCCGGCGCGGGACGAGGTCTGCAACCTCGGCTACTGGAATGAGCGCACCGTACGCTTCACCGGCGTGCGCGATCCGCTCTTCGTCCGCTGCGCCGTCCTCACCGCTGGCGACCCGCCACTCGTCCTCGTCACCGTCGACGCCATCTTCGACTCCTACGGCTTCTCACCGCGCGCGGCAACACGCGTGGCGCGCGATCTCGGCGTGCCGGAGGCAAACGTCTGGATCTCCTGCAGCCACTCGCATTCCACCCCGCTGATCGGCCTGAACCAGACCCGGCTCGGAGAGAACTACGGACGGACGGTCGAGGACGCCATCGTCGCCGCGGCGCGAGCGGCATGGTCGCGACAGCGTGAGGTGGCGGCCACGCGGCACCATGTCCCCGTCCCCGGGGCCCTCTACAACCGCCGCCCGCTCCTGCAGACAGGCCGCGTGGCCGAACTGCATGTCGCCCTTGACCCGGCATGCGTCGCCGATCCCGGCCCGCTGAACGACACCCTCACGCTGATCCAATTCCGCACGCCCGACGGGGCACTCGCCGGCGCGTGGTGCCACTTCGCCATCCACGGCGTCTGCATGCAGTGCTCGCCCCTGATTTCGAGCGACTGCATGGGCCAGGCCATCCAACGCACCGAAGCGGACTCGCGCGGCGAAGCCATCGTGCTCTTCACCAACGGCGCCTGCGGCGACGTCGATCCCGCCGCGATGGGAGACGCGCACGCGCTGGAACGAACCGCCGACTTGCTCCACCAGGCGCTCACGGCCGCCACGCGCTCCGCCGGCCTCGTCTTCCCGTTCGCCCCCGTGCGCTGCCGCGCCGGCGTCTTCACGGCGCGCCGCCGGCCAACGCGCGATATCACAGAACTGGAGCGCGCACGCGCCGCGCTGGCCCCACAGGCCGCCGCCGAGCACCAGCCCAGCCATCACTCCGGCGCGGGGTACGAGTACTTTCTGCTGGGCGAAGAGCGCGCCGTGGCCCGCCTTCCGCCGGACGTCTCCATCCCCTATCAGCTCTGGCAGACCGGCCAGGCCATCTGGATCGGGGTGGCAGGCGAGGTCTTCACGCAGACGGGGCTGGATCTGGCGCGCGCCCTGGACCCGCAGCTTGCTTTTGTGATTGGCTACACGGGCGGTTGGAATGGCTACTTCTGCCCCCGCCCCGCGTTTAAGCAGGGCGGCTATGAAGTGGCCTGCGCAAGCTGGTCGCCGCTGGCCCCGGGCGAAGCTGAGCGGCTCTTCGCACATCTGCTGGCAGAGGCGCGGGCGTTGGACCACGCGTGAAACCGCGCCAGCAGGTGTGCGCTCACGCCAGGGGCTTGGACCGGTCACGTACGAACTGCACCAGGTCATCCGCATCCGCACGATCGCGGCACTGCGCCTGAAAGAATACGTTGCGACCGGCCAGCCCGCCAAGCTGAGCGCGAATCTGATCGCTCGTGGCCAGCAGCATGAGGTTCGCGCTTCCCGTCGCGCCCAAGATGCGATCGAGGTCCTCGATCGGCGCCTTCGTCTTGGGATCGTGGGTGACTTCCAACATGCGCAGGTTCGGCAACGTCGCCAACTGCGGCACGTAGTGCATCTTCTCGTTGTGCACGTGGTAGAGCGCCGCCGCGTGCGACCCGGTCAGCCGCGCTTCGTAGGGAAAGCCGAACTCGGCGTACACGCTGGATGCGCAAAGCATGGCCGCATCATTGGAGAGATGCCCCAACGACTGCGGCGGCATCCAGCCGCTGCCGTAGTGAAACACGTGGCCGCCCGCGATCGTGTCGGCCCACCCGCAAAGCTGCTTGTAATACCAGGGGATCGCCCCCATGAGAAACTCCATCAGGCGGTGCACAAACTCCGGGTTCAGGAGAAAATCCGTGAAGAGGTCGTCACCGCGAACGGCGTTGGCCATGTCCATCGGGCTCAGGATCCCGCGCACGGACGTGACGTAGGTGCCATCCGCGCGGGCGCGCAAGTGACGATAGCCATCCCGCATATACCCGAACCAACGCGCGTCTGGACTCAACCGCATCGTGGACAACTGCTCGGGGGACTCCAGCAGCGGCACGGGGAGGCAGGTCGTCTCCTGGAGGCGGACCTCCATCCCCAGCCATGCCGAATGCTCGGCGATGCCAAATGTCGGACAGATGGACGGGATGGCGTCATCGTCGAGCCCCTCCTTGACGTGCCACTTCGGCCGCGCCGCCTCGAGCTTCAAGTCCAGCCACTCCGTGAGCTGGCGATCAAGGTCAAAGTCGCTGAGCGGCGGCACCGCCGGTGCGGGGGCCGGGATGCTCGCATTGATCAGATAATGCCCAGGCGCATGCTGCCCGTAGAAGGCTCTGGCTCGCCCGACGACGCGTTCGATGTGAGCGGAGAGTGTCATCATGTGTTCATCCCCAGGCCGGCGCAGGGCTCGACCAGTGGCATATGTATCCAAGAAATCGGACAGCGTCGATCATTCTGTCGACTTCCCCGCATTGCACCGGGCGGGGCGACGCGTTATCGTGTGGGTGACTGGATGGCCGACACACGTCCCGCAGACATCAGAAGGAACACGTGCCATGACAACCGAGCTCCTGTCGTTTCCAAAGGATTTCCTGTGGGGGACCGCCTCCGCCGCTTACCAGGTGGAAGGGGCGGCCAATGAGGATGGCCGCGGCCCGTCGATCTGGGACACGTTCTCGCACACCCCGGGCTGCACGGAAATGGACCAGCACGCGGATGTGGCAGTCGACCAGTACCACCGTTACCCCGAGGATATACGCTGGATGCAGTGGATGGGCGTGAAGGCCTACCGTCTCTCCATGTCGTGGTCGCGCGTTCTCCCCGCGGGTGACGGCCCGGCCAACGAAAAAGGCTTCGCCTACTACGACCGGCTGGTGGATGCACTCCTCGCCGCCGGCATTACGCCATGGATCACACTCTTCCACTGGGATCTCCCGCAGGCCCTGGAGGACCGCTTCGGCGGCTGGCGCTCGCCGGAAACCGCCCGCCGGTTCGCGGACTACGCCGCCGCCTGCATGCAGCGCCTTTCCGATCGCGTCACCAACTGGTTCACGATCAACGAATTCGTCTGCGTCACCGACAACGGATACAGCCAGGGCATCTTTGCGCCAGGTTTGAAACTGCCGCGCAAGCCGCGCAACCAGGTGCGCCATCATGCCCTGCTCGCCCATGGGTGGGGCGTGCAGGCGATGCGGGCCGCCGCGCGGCAGCCCATCCGCATCGGCATCGCCGAGAACATGAAGGCCTGCGTCCCGGTCTTCGAAACCGACGAGCATATCGCCGCCGCACGCACCGCGTTTCGAGTCGAGAATGCGCGTTTTCTGACGGCCATCATGGAGGGCCGTTACCTCGACAGCTACCTCGAGGACGAGGGGGCCGATGCCCCGGAATTCACCGAGGCGGAAATGACGGCCATCGGACAGCCACTGGATTTTATTGGGGCCAATCTCTACACGCCGGCCCACATCCGCGCCGACGCCGGCGCGCCGCACGGCTACGCCGAGGTGCCCCACCCCGCCGGATACCCGCGCATGATGCCGGACTGGCTGTTCATCGGCCCGTCAATCGGCTACTGGGCCACGCGCCAGCTGGCGGAGATCTGGGGCGTCAAGGCGGTCTACGTGACGGAGAACGGGTGCGGCTGTCCCGACAAGCCGACGCGCGGCGGCCAGGTGCTCGACACCGACCGGATCATGTTCCTGCGCGAATACCTGATGCACATGCAGCGGGCCACGCGCGAGGGCTGGCCGCTCA
The DNA here is from genome assembly GCA_021413965.1 of Lentisphaerota bacterium. Lineage (GTDB taxonomy): Bacteria > Verrucomicrobiota > Kiritimatiellia > UBA8416 > JAIOPI01 > JAIOPI01. Next base: position 97,357 of record JAIOPI010000022.1, read on the forward strand.
AGGGGTACTTCCATTGGAGCCTGCTGGATAACTACGAATGGCACCGCGGCTATGCCCAGCGCTTCGGCCTGCTCTACGTCAACTATGCCACCCTCGCGCGCACACCAAAACTCAGTGCCGAATGCTATCGTGAGATGATCCGCCGCAACGCGCTGGCATGAGGGCACGCTCGCGCCGCCTGCCACGCGTGGGGACGCGGCTCACATCTCGCTGAGCGTCGCGGCATGGGGATGATCCTGAAGGTCGCGCAGGTCCCGCTCCAGGCGGTAGTAGCCCGGCAGCCGCGCGGTGAGATCCGGATGCAGGCGGTTCACTTCGGCCAGCGCGTAAAGCAAGGCCACGACGCGGCCCAGAACCGCCTTCCAGCTCTGTCCCCCCACGTCGTGATTCGCCTTGAGCAAGGCCACGTCAACCCGCGTGACGCCCAGCGCAGCCGCTTCCGCCCGCAACCACTCCATAAAGTCGATGCGCGAGGACTTGCACCGCTTCCACTCGGCCACGTAGATGGCCTCGTACAGCACATCATTCGATCCCTCAAATATCCGGAATGGGCGCAGATCGACGACCGCCCGGCCCGTGAACGTGTCGGACCGGAAGTGATTCCCGCCCTGCAACTGGGCGGCACATTGCGCCGCACTGTTGCTGGCATCCGTGCACAGCACCTTCACGATGTTGGCGATGCGCCCTTCCACTTCCGTGGTCTCGCCCGCGTCCACCCGCGCCACTTCGCGCCGGGCAATGTCGAACAGCGCCTCACACATGGCGCGGTGTCCCTCAATTTCCGACATGCGCGCTTGCACCTGGCCGTAGGTATCCAGCGTCTTGCCGAATACCGTGCGCGACCCGACATGCTCCTGCGCAATGTCGCGCAAGCGCGTCACGGCCCCCAGCGTGATGGCGGAAATGGACGCACGGGAACGCTGCAACACCGAGTGCAGGGCCCGCAGCCGGTCAGAGGCCGATCCGCTGAACAACGGGGTCAGGATGGCCGAGCGGGCATCGAACGCCGTGCGCCCGTACGGTATCGCACGCAGGCCGATGGTCTTGTAAATCTCGCGTACGTCCACCTGCCCGGGCTCGGCTCGGCAAATGAACAGGTTCAGCGATGGCAGCCGCGCTTCCTGCGTAAAGTCGCGCGCCAGCACCAGCCAGTAATCCGCCAGACCCGTCAGTCCCGCCCAGTGCTTCTCACCACGGATGTGCATGCAGCCCGACACGGTCTTTACCGACGTCCGGATCGACAGCACGTCGGTGCCGCAGGACGGCTCCGTGATCATGATGCCGCCCAGCGCCGCCCCCGATGTGAAGGACTCCCGCATGTCGCGGTCGAAAAATCCCGGCAGATGGTGGCCGACGGGAATGGTGAAGAGACTGGTATTGATGCCCAGTGACAACGCCAACTCCACGGAATGGTAGGCGGTGTCGCGAATGATGTGAAGGGCATCCGCCGACAGGTACCCATCCCCCGGGATAAACGCATTCATGAAACCGCGCCCGACGAAAGTCCGCAGGAACTGGGGCGCATACCCGTCGTGACGAAGCAGATCCGGTTCGTGCTCGCGCAAGAATCTCTGAATATCGGGCAAGGGGCCCCGAACGTTGGCGGTCTGCGTCATGGCAAAACAACTCCCCGGACGATGCAACGACACGCGGACCCAAGTCGGCATCCGAAAACACCCGGTTTCCGGTGACGCCAGACCGATGCCCGGGTCCCACGCGATGATTGTAGGGACGATACACGCACCCCGGTTCCAGCACAAGCCGGAACCGACTCGGCCTTGCCTCACGCGTGTCGCTCAACTATCATACCCACGACGGGAGACGTAAACGTCGTGCAGTTCCGCCACCAGGAGGGGCGTTGCCATGAACATCCTCGCGGCCGTGGATTTCTCGCCAGCATCCACCATCCTGCTGAACGCGCTGCCCGCGTGGACGTCACACCTGTCCGGGAAGCTGTGGCTGATTCATGTCGCGGCCCCCGAGCCCGATTTCGTGGGTTTCGAACCGGGGCCGGTCAACGTTCGGGCGGGCGTGGCCAAACACGTACACGAGGAACACCAGGAACTCGGGCGCGAAGCCGCCGCCCTGCGCAGCAAAGGGCTGGACGTGACCCCGCTGCTGCTCCAAGGGCCCACCGTCGCCACCATTCTCAAGGAGGCGGCCAAGCTCAACATCGATTTGATCATCATGGGTTCGGATGGACACGGAGCCATGCACGACCTGCTCATGGGAAGCATCAGCAGAGGCGTGATTCAGGGGGCCGCCTGCCCCGTCCTGATCATCCCCAATCGCCCGGCCGTCGCCGCGCAAGCACCACCTTCCGCGTGACATTTGCCGGACAAACACGCACCATGCTCCTTGCTGGATCTTCACTCTCGCCACGAGGAACACATGGACTGGACTTTGCCCGCGTCTGAGCGCACGTACCTTCGAGAGCTGGCATACCGGCAGGCTGCCTATGCCGCCCTGCCCATCATGGAGCAGCGCAAGCGCCAGTGGTATGCCCATAACGATGGCCAGGCCGGCACCCGTCCCCCGGTTGTCATCGAAACGTGGACCTTCGACCGCGATTTCCTGCCGGCCAGTCTCTTTCACTGTACCACGGAGACGGGGCGTGAAATCGAACGCCACCTGTTGCGCCACATTCGTAATCACGAATTGATCGACGACGACAAGGTCATTCCAGACACGTTTGACGTCGGTTGGTACACCCGCACCAATCAGCTGGGTGTCAATGTGGCGCGTGAGGAGATCAAGGACTCCCAGGGCGTCGAGACCGGCTACCATTTCATCCACCCGATCACCAACCTGGCCCGCGACTTGGCCCTCGTTTCGCCGGTGGATTGCCGCGTGGACCGCCCCGCCACGCTGGCCAGAAAAGCCTTCCTCGACGATCTCCTCGGCGACATCCTGCCCGTCAGAATTCAATCGGGCAAGATTGCATGGACCGGGCTGACCTCCATGATCATCCGCCTCATGGGCATGGAAGCCTTCTTCATCGCCATGTACGACACCCCGGATCTTGTGCACCAACTCATGGTGCGCTTGCGCGATAACGCCCTGGCCGTCATGCGCTGGGCAGAGGCGGAAGGGCTGCTGCAGGTGAACAACGGGAACGAAGAGAGCTTCGGCTCGAGCTACAACTTCACAACCAGACTGCCCGCGGCCGACTACGCAGGCGGACCGGCTCGCATGAAGGACATGTGGGGATCCTCGGAAAGCCAGGAAACGGTCGGCATCTCGCCGGACATGTTCGGGGAATTCTGTGCACCTTATTACCGCGACGTGTGCGAACCGTTCGGGCTGCTCTACTGGGGCTGCTGCGAGCCCGCTCATCCCCTGTGGGAACACATTTCCCGCATGCCGCACCTGAAGAAAGTGTCGATCTCCCGCTGGTGCGACCAGCGGTTCATGGGCGAGGCCCTGCGCGGCACCGATATCGTCTTTTCCCGCAAACCCGATCCCCGCTTCATCGGCGTGGATGTGGCCCTCAACGAGGACGCCTGGGCCACCCACGTACGCGAAACCCTGGAGGCCACTCGCGACGTCTTCGTCGAATTCATTTACCGCGACGTGTACACCGTCCATGGCGATCTGGACAAGGTCCGGCGCGCCGTCGCCATCGCCCGCCGCGAAATCGAACGGGCGGGACGGGGCTAGCGAGCACATGGCACCCACACCCTCGCGGACCTCCGTCTCGTACGCCAGCCGCGTGGATGGATTGGGTCCGCTGTACGCCGACGTCGTCTTCGTCCCGGATGGCACCCGAAAGCCGCTCACGGCCGTGCTGCACGGCTTCCACGGGTCGCGCGACGATGTGGCGGCGGACACCGATGCCTTGGCCCGCCTGGGCCTCTTCTGTGTCGCCCCGGACATGCGCGGCCACGGTCAGTCGGCCGGCGCTCACGACTGCGGCGCGCTCCAGATCTGCGATATCGTGGACGCCCTGCACATGGCCGCCCAGACCCACCCTGCCGAGTGTGATCCGCAGCGCGTCAATGCCGTCGGGTACAGTGGCGGCGGCGGCAACGTGCTCTCACTGGCGACCAAGTTCCCGGAATTGCTGCAGGCGGGCGCGGCCTTCTTCGGCATCAGCGACTATGAACTGTGGTACCGCACGGCCGGCCGTCCCGACTGCAACCAGACCATGGCACGCGCACTGGGGGGGTCTCCCGAGGAGGCCCCGGAACGCTATGCCGCCCGCAGCGCCCTGCACGCCGTCCGCAACAACCCGCATGCCACACTGCACCTGTTCTGGGATGAGGAGGAAAAAGACTGTCCACCTCTGCTGAACCAGTGGTTTCTGGAGGCCGCGGAACGCCTGGGGCATATCAATGTCCGGGCACACATGTCCCGCGCGGCGGATGCGATCCGGTGGCGGCATGGGTACCGCACGGGCGTGCCTGACCTTTACGCGGCGGATGCGATCTTCACGCCTGATTTTCTGGCACCCGCACATCCCTGGCGGGTCCCCGAATGCGGTGTGCTCGACGCCTGCGGCTATGTCGTCACCACACGCTTTGCAGCCTGGCTGGGGGATGGGACTGCCGGACACGCACGCGTGCACTATGATACATCCGACTCGCGGCCCGTCGTCCGGCCGGAAGGCGCCACCGTGCCGGCCAACCTGCGGCTGATGTCCGGCCCCACCCTGTTTTCCGGATTCCTCGATCAACCCTAATACCGGATTCGGAACTCGAGAAACTCCCCGCTGGCCGGCGTGTAGTCCACCTTAACGCCAGAGACCTGCGCGCGCGATGGTCCCCGGCGGCACCAGTCGAGGAATTCCGATACTCGCTCAGCGGCCCCCTCGACGACGACCTCGACCGATCCGTCGGACGCGTTACGCACCCACCCGGTCAACCCCAACCGCCGCGCCTCGTCGCAGGCGCACATGCGGTAGCATACGCCCTGGACGTGGCCACGAATCAGAAACGCACCGCGCAACGCGGCGCCCGGCTCACGGGGTGCCGTCATCTGCATCCTTTCCGCGGCCATGCACCATGGGCACGAAGCGCACCATCAAATCCTGTTCCTGTTCCAAATCGCCAGCACGCTTGCGCAGGATGACCAGGCGCTGGAATTGCTCGCCAACCGGCACAATCATGCGCCCCCCCTCCCGCAACTGAGCCACCAGCGCGTCAGGAATCTGCTCGGGCGCACAGGTCACGATAATGACATCGAAGGGCGCCCGCGCCTCCCAGCCCTGGTAGCCATTGCCCACGCGCACCTGCACGGACGCATAGCCTTCGGCATCCAGGGCCTCCCGCGCATGCGCCGCCAGTTCCGGCACGATCTCAACACTGTACACGCGGGCGCCAAGCGCGGCGAGAACCGCGGCCTGGTAGCCGGAACCCGTGCCGATTTCCAGCACCTGCTCCCCCGGCTGGACGTGCATGCGCTCGGTCATATACGCGACAATGAACGGTTGCGAAATCGTCTGGCCAAAGCCAATCGGACAGGGGTGGTCGCCATAGGGATCCGCGCGGTGCCGAAAGGACTCGGGAATAAACCGATGCCGCGCGATCTGCTGCATGGCCGCCAGCACGGCTTCGTCCTGAATGCGATACGCGCGGAGCTGGGCCACCATGGCGGCTCGACGCGCCGCCCAGTCCTCGGGCTGAGAGCCACCCATGTCGTCGGCGGCCCTGCAACAGCACAAGCCAACCACTCCCAGCGTGGCGGTCGACACCATCTCTGCCAGCAGGACCCACGTACTCATGGACGGCCTCGCTGCATCCATCACCTGCGACACGTCTCAGCACGTAACGACTCGGGAGGGATCCACCAGCCGGCCTTTTTCGAATTTCACGCCTTCCGCGGCTAGCAGGCGGAGTTTGCGGGCTGCCGGCGCCCCACTCACCGCCCCGGCATAGCCGCCCAGCCGTAAATCCGAAGCAATCACGCGATGACACGGAACCCGCGGCGCGTCCGGATTGCGGCGCAGGGCCTGCCCGATGGCTCGACACGAGCCGCACCCGACCATGCCAGCCAGGATTTTGTATGTCACCACCCGCCCGCGCGGGATGGCCATCAGGGCCGCGTATACCTTCCGCTGAAAGTCCGTCATGGCCACGCTCCATATGCCGCCAAGGGCCTGTCCACACCACTGTTCTTGGTTCCGCCAGCCCGATTGTACCGCTGACCCGCGGCTCAGGCAACGGTCGTTCATGCCCTCCGAATGTTGCTTTCCGGCCGCGCCACCGTGTAGCATACTGCCGTCGCGCCTCGAGCGCCAAGACGCATGAACACCGCGCTTCTTCAACAAGCGGCTGACTCCGTTCAGCGCGCGCTCCCCAAGGCGAACCCGCGCTGGGCGCTGGTCCTGGGGTCCGGCTGGGGCGTGGTCGCCGAGGCCTTCACGTCGCTGGCCGTGCTCCCCTACCAGGCGATCCCCGGCTACGGCGGAACACAGGTCGTTGGCCATGCAGGCCGGCTTGTCCTCGCCACGCACCGCGGCGTCGATTTGCTGATATTTCAGGGACGACGCCACTGGTATGAGGGAGCCGGATGGGAGCCCGTCGCCATTCCCATTGCCATCGCCCGCGCCATGGGCGTCAGCACCATCGTACTCACCAACGCCGCCGGGGGGATTCGCGCGGACCTGCGCCCCGGCAGCCTGATGATCATCGACGACCACATCAACGGGATGGGCTCCAATCCGCTCATCGGTCCTCACGATGCACAGTGGGGCGATCGTTTTCCGGACATGAGCCAGGTCTACTCTCGCGAACTGCGTTCCTGTTTCGACGAAGCGGCGCGCCGCGCCGGGCAAGCCGTCTCGCACGGCGTCTACCTGGCATCTTCCGGACCGCCCTATGAGACGCCAGCCGAAGTGCGCAGTTTCGCGCGACTCGGCGCCGATGCCGTTGGCATGTCCACCGTCCCCGAAGCCATCCTCGCCCGCGCCGCCGGGCTGCGCGTGGCCGGCCTGTCGTGCATCACCAACTTCGCGGCGGGCGTGACGGATGCCCCCCTCTCACACACCGAAGTCATTGAGGAAACCCAGCGCGCCCAGGCGCGCATGCGCGCCTTGCTGATTGGCCTGTTCGATCTGCTGGCCGCAGAGTCGCCGCCGGCGGCGTGACCAGCCCGCGCCGGCAAAGCATTGCCCCCTTCGTCACCTTCGCGTACCCTGCCCTGTGCCCGCGAGTTGACGGCTCCGCACACCGGCGCACGCGCCGCGCCGCGGCCGCCAACACAAGACGGATTTATGACGGAAGCATCACCCATCCAGACACCCCCGCCCGACGGCCCCGCGCTTGCCGCCCTGGCGCGCGCGGCGGTTGAACGCCTGCAGAAAGCCGGCCACACGGCCTACTGGGCCGGCGGGTGCGTCCGCGACAGGCTGCTTGGCCGGATGCCCAAGGACTACGACATCGCCACCAATGCGCTTCCGGACACCGTCATCGCCCTCTTTCCGCGTGCCATCGCCGTCGGCAAGGCCTTCGGCGTGGTGCGCGTGCCGGTCGAGGACGCGTGGTTCGAAATCGCCACCTTCCGCCAGGATCATGACTACCAGGACGGACGCCGCCCCACCTCCGTCACCTTTGCCGATGCCCGCATGGATGCCGAGCGCCGCGACTTCACGATCAATGCCCTCTTCTATGATCCCATCGCAGACCGGTTCCTCGATTACGTCGGCGGTCGCGACGACTTGCAGGCCCGCCTGATTCGCGCCGTCGGGGATCCCGCCCGCCGCTTCCTGGAAGACCACCTCCGCCTCCTGCGAGCCGTGAGGTTTGCGCACACCCTGGAATTCGCATTGGAGGCGCACACCGCCGACGCCATCAGACTCCATGCCGGCCTCGTCGCCAACGTAAGCGAGGAGCGCGTCCGCGATGAACTGGCGCGCATCCTCGTGGAGTCCAAACGGCCGGGGGACGCCTTGCGGGCCCTGGATGATCTGGGCCTGCTGGCCCCGATCCTGCCCGAAGTCTCCGCCCTCAAACACCAGGCGCAGCCGCCGGCGTTTCACCCCGAGGGCGATGTCTTCACCCATACCGTGATCATGCTGAACCTGATGGAGTCGCCGTCGCTGCCGCTCGCGTTTTCCATCCTGCTGCACGACATCGGCAAGCCCCCTACCGCCACGCTGGATGGTGACCGCATCCGCTTCAACCGCCACGCGGCTGTGGGCGCCGACATGGCCGAGGAGATTCTGCGCCGATTGCGGTTCTCCAATGACGAGATCACCACCATTGTCGAGGCCGTGCGCAGTCACATGCGGTTTGTCGATGTTCCCCACATGAAGCGCTCGACGCTGCGTGCACTCGTGGGACGCCCGAACTTTCCGCTCGAACTCGAACTGCATCGCATCGACTGCCTGTCCAGCCACAACGTGATGGATACCCACGAACGAATCACGGCCTTTCAGCAGGAACTGGCCAGCGAACCGGCCCTGCCGCCGCCGTGGATCACAGGCCGGGACCTCATGGGGCTGGGAATTCCCGAGGGACCCGCGGTGGGAGCGTGGCTGCGCCGCGCCTACGAGGCGCAATTGGAAGGCAGCCACGCCACGCGTGACGCCCTGTGGGAGTGGCTGAAAGGCGAAATCGCGCGCGGCACGCCCTGAATGGGCGCCCGCAACGCGCCGTCAGGCAACGCAACAAGGCGTACGTACGCCGGCGCGGCTACGCGATCTTCTTGACGTGGCGCTCGATTTGGTCCGGTGCCGCTCGAAGCTGCTGCACCATCTGCTTCGAGATGCGAATCGTGCCGCCCCCGCTCATGCGTGGCCCCTCAAACATGACGTCGAGCATCAGTCGCTCCACCATGGCCCGCAGCCCGCGCGCCCCGGTTCCACGCTTGCGGGCCATCACGGCCAGCTCACGTAGTGCCGTATCCGTAAACGTCAAGTCGATGGACTCCATGGCCAGCAGTTTTTGATACTGCTTCACCATGCAGTTGTCGGGCTCCACCAGGATGCGCACCAATTCGTCCTCGGTCAGGTCCGCCAGCGCGGCCACGACCGGCAACCGCCCGACAAACTCGGGAATCATGCCGTAACGGACAAGGTCTTCAGGCTCCACCGGGAACTCAAAGGGCCCCGTCTCCGTGGCCTCGGAGCCGCCACCGAACCCCAGCTTCCGGTTGCCGCGCCGCCGCTTGACGATCTGATCCAGGCCGACGAAGGCGCCGCCGCAGATGAACAGAATATGCTCGGTGTTGATCTTGATGTACTCCTGCTGCGGATGCTTGCGCCCCCCCTGCGGCGGGACCCGCGCCGTCGTACCCTCAAGAATCTTCAGCAGCGCCTGCTGCACGCCCTCGCCCGACACATCGCGCGTGATCGACACGTTCTCCGTCTTGCGGGCAATCTTGTCGATCTCGTCGATGTAGACAATCCCCGTCTCGGCGCGCGCAATGTCGAAGTCCGCCTGTTGAATCAGGCTCAGGAGAATGTTCTCGACGTCCTCACCCACGTAGCCCGCCTCGGTCAGCGTGGTCGCATCCGCGATGGTGAACGGCACGTCCAGCATCTTGGCCAGCGTGCGCGCCAGAATCGTCTTGCCGGTCCCCGTCGGTCCGATCAGGAGCACGTTGCTTTTCTCGATCGCCACCGCCGCCAGCGGATCGTCGGCCTCGAAATGACCGCGCTGCTTCAAGCGCTTGTAGTGGTTGTGCACGGCCACCGAGAGCACCTTCTTGGCGTGGTCGTGACCGATCACGAAACGATTCAGGAAATCCCGAATTTCGTGCGGCTTGGGCACCGTCAACTCGCGCGGCGGGGGCGCCTTGTTGCCTTCGGCCTCGGGGGCCCCCAGCATGGTCGTGCAATAGCGGATGCACTCTTCGCAGATATTGACGCCCGGCCCGGCCACCAGCTTGCGGCTGGGGGTTTGCTTGCGCCCGCAAAATGAACACTGGGGATGACGCTCGTCTGCCACGTTACTTCACCTTCTTCGAATCCTTGCGCGACACGACCACTTCGTCTACCAGCCCGTATTCCTTCGCATCCTGCGCGGACATGAAGAAGTCCCGGTCCGTGTCCGACACGATCGCCTTCAGCGCCTTGCCCGTGTGATGCGACAAAATTTCGTTGATGCGATCGCGCAGCCGCAGAATCTCCCGCGCCTGGATGCTGATGTCGGACGCCTGCCCCTGCACGCCGCCCCACGGCTGGTGAATCATGATGCGCGCGTTCGGCAGCGCGAAGCGCTTGCCCGCCGTGCCGGCGGCAAGCAGGACCGCCCCCATGCTGGCTGCCTGTCCCACACAATAGGTGGCCACATCGCAGCGGATGAATTGAATCGTGTCGTAAATCGCGAGGCCCGCCGTCACGGACCCCCCCGGCGAATTGACATAGATGCTGATGTCCTTTTCGGCGTCTTCCGACTGGAGAAACAGCAACTGCGCGATGATCAGGTTGCTGATATCATCGTCAATAGGCGTTCCGATGAAAATGATGCGATCCTTCAGCAGCCGCGAAAAGATGTCGTAGGCGCGCTCGCCACGCCCGGTCTGCTCCACCACCATCGGCACCAGCGTCTGTGCGCGTTCGTTCATAAGCAAGAATCCCCTACTTGGCTTTCGCCGCGTTCAACAGGAAGCTCAGCGTCTTGTCCGCCCGGATGTCCGCGCGCAGGTTATCCAGCGCGTCGCGTTTGATCAGTTCTTCGCGCATGCGTTCCGGCGGCATCTCGTAGCGCGTGGCCATGGACTGAATGCGCTCATTCACGTCCGCGTCCTCCACGGTCAGGCTTTCCGCCTCCGCAATGCGGCCCAGAATGTACGTCAGCCGCACGCGCTCCGTCGAGCTTTGCGTCGCATGATTCACAATCTGGTCCTGCTGCTCGACGATCTGCTCCTTGGTGGCGCCGCGGCGGGAAATGTCCTGCACGATGTTGCGCACCGCCATCCGCGTCTCCTGCTCGACCACGCTCTGTGGCAGGTCGAAATCGGCCTGCCCCAGCAGGAACCGGGCGACCTCATCCTTCTGGCGCGCGGCCTCGCGCTCCTCGGCCCCCGCCTGCAGGTCGGCCCGCAACCGCTCGCGCAACGCGGCCTCGGACTCCACCTGCAGCTGCTTCAGGAATTCGTCATTGAGCTCCGGCAGCACGCGCTGTTGCAGTCCCTTGACCGTCACACGATAGGCGACATGACGCCCGGCCAGCGCCTTCACCGCGTAGGCATCCGGGAATGTCACGCTGATATCGCGCGTCTCGTCAAGCGTGGCCCCCTTCAGGGCCGCCGTAAATCCGGGCAGAAACTCGGGTTCACCCAGGTACACGAGAAAATCCTTGGCTTCCCCCAAGGCACGCTCCGACGGCAACACCTCGGCCAGCGGCTTGCCGTCGATGCTGGCCGTGTAATCCACGCGCAGCAAATCGTTCTCACCCGCTGCCCGTCCCGTGATGGGCTCAAAGCGCGCGACACGCTCGCGAATCCGCAGCACGGCGGCATCCACATCGGCATCGGTCACCTGTACCGGCTGTGCAGCCACCGGGATGGCACGGTAGTTCGGCAGTTCAAATTCGGGTGCCAGGTCCACCGTCACGTTGAAGCCCAGTCCACTGGCCTTGGCCAAGACCACATCCTTGACCTCAACCACGGCCACGGGCTTGAGCTTCTCCTGCGTGAGCGCCTCCCGGTAGAGCCGCGGCACCAGGCGGTCCTTGGTCTCGCTCTCGATCTGCTTGGCGAACTGGCGCTCGACCAGTTTCAGAGGCGCCTTGCCGGGCCGGAAGCCCGGCAGGCGGGCCACGGCCGCATAGGCCTTGACGGCCTGTTCGTACTCGCCCGCCACGGTTTCGGGCGGCGCTTGAATCTGCAGAATCTTCCGGCAGGGACCGGCATCCATTACCTTCACATCCATATGCACTGCTTCCTTCCGCCGGACGGCTATTCCTTCATGGACATCAGGAATTCCGCATTGCTGCGGGTTTTCTTCAAACGGTTCACGATCATCTCCATGGCTTCCACCGGCGGCACCCCATTGATGGCCCGGCGCAGCACCCAGATCTTCTGCATCTCATCAGGGTGCAGCAGCAACTCTTCCTTGCGCGTGCCGGACTTCTCGATGTTGATCGCCGGATACACGCGCTTGTCGACCAGGGTGCGATCCAGGCACAGTTCCATGTTGCCCGTGCCCTTGAACTCCTCGAAAATCACGTCGTCCATGCGGCTGCCGGTCTCGACCAGCGCGGTGGCGATGATCGTCAGGCTGCCACCGTTCTCCGTGTTACGCGCCGCACCGAAGAAACGCTTCGGCTTGTGCAGCGCATTCGCATCCACACCGCCGGAGAGGATCTTGCCGCTGTGCGGCTGCAGCGTGTTGTAGGCCCGCGCCAGACGCGTAATGCTGTCCAGCAGGACGACGACATCCTTACCCGCCTCCACCATGCGCTTGGCCATCTCGACCACCAACTCGGCGACTTGCACATGGCGCTCGGGAGCCTCGTCGAAGGTCGAACTCAGGACATGCGCTTTCGTGTTGCGCTGCATGTCCGTCACTTCCTCGGGACGCTCGTCGATCAGCAGAATGATCAAATACGCATCCGGGTGGTTCGCGGAAATGCTGTTGGCGATCTTCTGCATGAGCACGGTTTTGCCCGTGCGGGGAGCCGCCACGATCAGCCCGCGTTGCCCGAAGCCAATCGGTGTGAAGATGTCCATCACGCGCATGGACACTTCTTCAGGCTGCGTCTCGAGATGGACCCGGCGGTTGGGGAAGAGCGGGGTCAGATTTTCGAACGGAACTTTGTGACGCAGCTTCTCCGGGTTGTCGCCCTGGACCTTGTCCACGCGCAGCAGCGCGAAAAACCGCTCCTTGTCCTTCGGTTCGCGTATCTCGCCTTCGACCAAATCGCCCGTGCGCAGGGCGAAGCGTCGGATCTGAGACGGCGAAACGTAGATATCCTCGGGACAGGGAAGGTAGTTGCTGTACGGCGAGCGCAGGAAGCCGAAACCGTCCGGCAAGATCTCAAGGACGCCACGACTGAACATGACGCCACGGCGGCGGGCGTGCTCCTTCAGAATCTCAAAGACGAGCTCGTGTTTCTTCAACGCCCCCAGATCCATCAAGCCCAGTTTGTCGGCCCGCGCCTGCAACTGCGTGACGCCTTCATCCTGCAGATCAAAGAGACTCAGCGGGTCCGGCGGTGGGGTTCCTTCGGGCGGGAGCGGTGGGCGGCGAATCTCGTCATGGCCATTACTGTTATACCCGGGGCCACTGTTGTAACTCGGACCGCTGTTATACCCCGGTCCGCCGCCACGCATCATGGGCGACATGCGATCGTTGTTGTCAGGCCGGGGCATGCGCGAATGCTGGCGATCCGGACCTCCGGAGTTCCCATCGCCGCGGTGATGACGCGGCGGGCGTCCGGCGTTGCTACCTCGTTCTCCCATGCTTGCTCTCCCGTATCCGGCGAACCACATCTAGGGTTCGCTGCTCCAACTCAATCTCCGTGCCACTGTTCTCGATCACGTAATCGGCGCGCCGGGCTTTTTCCGCCGTCGGCCACTGCGCCGCCAGCCGCTGCTCCAGCGCCTCATCGGTCAGCCCGCGCGCCCTTAACCGAACCCGCTGCAGATCTTCCGAAGCGCTGACACACACCACCGCATCCCACCCGTGCTCCATGCCCGCTTCATACAGCAGCGGTATCACCACCACCGCCAGGTCGGCGCCCCCATCCGCCTGCGCCTGCAGCCAGCCCTCCCAGAGCGAGCGCACCCGCGGGTGCAGAATGGCGTTCAGCCGGGTACGAGCCGCCTCATCCTGAAAAACCAGCGCCCCCAGTCGGGCCCGACTGATGCTCCCATCGGGCTCCAGCATCGTGACCCCAAACGCCTCCACAATGTCCGCATGCGCCGGAAGCCCCGGCAGCATGAGCGCATGTGCAAGTTGGTCAGACTCGCAAACGGTAATTCCACGACCCTTCAGGATGGTTCCCACCCGGCTTTTCCCGCACGCAATGCCGCCCGTTAGCGCGATCCTGAGCATATGGGACGGCGGCCAGGGCAATGTCTGAGTGCAGGGGAACGAAATCAGAGAATCCCGGGAGAAAGTGGTCTACCAATCAGGATGGGCTAGAGTGTACGCACGTCATCCGTGCCTGTCAAATGTGTTATTTTGAGGACCCAACCGATGCCCGCCCCCCGTCGGGGCAGGCTACCGGTCGTCCGCGCGCAGACGCGGTCGCTTACTTCACGCCCGACGTCTCACCCGAAAAGGCTTCGGCGGAGGCACTGAAGTTCGCGCGCCCCACAGGCCGCCCTGCCGGGTCCACCAGCCGCGCCGTTACGAAAATGAGCAGGTTCTTCTTGATGCTGTGCTCGTACTTGCTCTGGAACAGGCGCCCCAGCAGCGGGATGTCGCCCAGGAACGGAACTTTGTCGTCCACTTCCTGGCGGTCTTCCGTAATCATGCCGCCCATGACCACGGTCGCCCCGTTATAAATCAGGATGCTCGTTGAAATGCTCCGGCTGTGGAAGAACGGCTGCTCGATCGGAATCTGCAGGATGTTGCCGGCCGCATCCGTAAACGTCTGGCCATAGTTGCGCCACGTCGGATCCGTTACGACTTCAGGCGACATCGTCAGGTTGATCATTTCGTTCTCGGTGCTGACTTCCGGCAGAACCGTCAGGATGACGCCCACCTCCCGCGTCTCGAACTCGGCAGGCGTCACCACCGGGGGCGTGCCTGCCGTCTGAACCGATCCGTCCGAGTTCAGCGTCGGGGAAACGCCCGGCTCGATCGTATAGTCGGACGGATAGATGTACTCCGTGACGACCTTGATCTGCGCCTCAACTCCGGACTGCGTCGTCACCTTTGGCGCGGACAGCAGGTCGGCATGCCCCTTCTGCTCCAAGGCGTGCAGGATGACCGCCAGTTCAGGATTCGTCAGCACCGTGGCGATTCCCAGCAAGTCATCCGATGCCGTCCGCAAGTCGTCGGGTGCTTTCTCGTTCGCCGCGTTGTCCGTCACGTACCGGTTGCCCTTCGTGAAAGACGTTTCGCCCATCTCGATCCGCTGGCGCTGAGACAGCGGCAGATTCGCGTCGGACTTCTTCTGCGCGATTTCCCAGTTGTCCGTCAGCAACCACTCAAACCCGAGGGAGTTCAGATCCGTCTGATTGACTTCCACAAAGCGGGCTTCAATTTCAACCTGCTTGGGCACAATGTTGAGAGCGGCGAGACGCTGTTCGAAGACCGCCAAATTGTCGACCGTATTGGCGACCATCAACTTACCAATGGCCGGCACGTACTTGATCGAGGATCCGATGGGCCACTGGACGCCCAAGTCGCTGAAGAAGGCTTTCCAATCCGTTGCCCCCGCCTCTGAGCCACCAGCTCCGCCGCCACCCAGCGCCGTGAAATCGCCGCGCTCGGATGTACCGGTTGCCGCGGTGGATTCGCGGATGGCGCTGATACGCTCGCCCACCGTGGGCAAAACGTCGTACATGCGGTGCACGAGCGCCTTGTCCGGAACATTGAAGGGCAGGATCATCACCACATTGTCCTCAATGCGATACTTGAGGTTGGCCACGTCAGTGACGATCTTCAGCGCGCCCAGAAGGGACATTTCACGCGCCCGAAACGTAATCAACTCTGCTCCGCCTGCGGCGGCCGGGGCTTCCTCCGTCGCGCCGAAATCACCAAACTCGCCCGCGGCGGCCGCCGGGGCCATGGCGGCCGCATCCCCTGCCCCCATGTTCAGAATGATGTTAACGCCGCGCTTGTCCGGGGCAGGATCGTACTCGATGCTGGACTCCTGCAGGAACTGTACGACGTCGTTGATGTTGGCCTGACGGAAATCGATCTCTGGGATGATGATACTCTCCATCTTCTTCAGGATGAGATCGGTCGGCGTGTCGCCGCGCGTCGGTTTCTGCGTCTCCTGATCCTCACGCTTGGGCGTCTCCCCAGCGCCGTAGTCACGAGGATTCCATGCCTCGCGGACCTGGCTCATCATGTCCTGGCGGGTCGTTTCAAGTTCCATGCTGGCCCGCTCAAACCGCGTCTGCGTGACCTTCTCGCGCCACCGGATGGCTTCCGTGTTGTGCGGATCCAACTCCAGCACGGCTTCGAACGACTTCTGGGCGCTGTCCAACTCATTCGCCAGATAGTGCTGGCGCCCCTGCGTCAAGAGTGTGTGTACGTCCTCAGTCTTCTTGACATACTCATCCTGCTTCCAGCGCGGCTTCTCGGCCTGGGGCTTGGCCGGGGGTTTCGCGAGATCCTTGTCAATCTTGGCCACCAGCTCCGGCGCGCGCGGATGCCCCTGAACGGCGGCTTCGCTCGCCAGCTTGCGGGCATCTTCGAGGTCTCCGGCCTTGCGCAATTCAAGTGCGCGGCGGTAGAGGCTCTCCATGGCTCCCTCACGGGCCCGCTTCAGATCGGCGCGACTTTCCGCCCGCCCGCCGGCCTGATCGAGGGCCGACGCCGCCTGATCATAGAAGCGCTGCGCGGCGGCGTAGTCCCGCTTGGCGAACGCCTGATCGGCAAGCGCGAGCTTCTCGGCCGCGTGTTCGGCAAATGCCCGGCGACGGAGTTCCTCACCTTCACGAAGCACTTTGATGGCCTTCTCCTGGCTGCTGAGACCGGCGGATGACGCTTGGCGGGGAGCCGGCGTGATCGCGATGGGTGCGCCGACCGCCGCTTCGACCGCCGTTTCCGGCATGACGCTGGCAGGCTCAACCGGCGCGCCACCGGTGGCCACTTCACCCGCACCGCCTTCGCTGTCCTGCATCATCGAATCAATGTCGCCGCCCGACACCCCTTCGCCTGCGGTCAGGGAGGCAGGTGATCCCGAGGTCAGGGAGTCATCGACCAGACTTTCCTCGGAGATCAGGTCAGCCGGTACGCCGGCCTGCGACGCCCCGACGGCCGCTTCCATGGACTGGACATCGCCGGACGGAGCGGGCGACGGTTCGGAGCCCAGCGTCAGCCCTCCCAGATCGTCCGCGGGGGGTTCCGACGGGGTGGTGGCGGCCAGCGGGACAGGCCCGCCTTTCTCCTGTTCAAATGCCAGCCCATCCAAGGATTCGGCCGGTGGCGCCGATTCTTCGGCCAGCGCCGCAGGCGCAGGTTCTTCCATCGTCAGCGCACCCAAGTCATCGGTCGCGGGTTCGGCCGCCGACTCAGCGACTGGCGCTTCTGCCGGTGCCTCGTTGAGATCCAGGCCCGCGAGAGGATCGGCGCTCGATGCGGCGGGGGCCACGTCCATGCCCGACAGGACGTCTGTCGTCTCGTCGGCGCTCGTGGTGGTGTCTGTGGCGACCGTTTCCGTGGTGTCCGTGGCAGGCATGACAAGGTCGCTGCCCATCGCGTCACTCAAATCGGACGTTGGAGCGGCCGAGGTCATGGCATCGACTTCCGAGGAATCGGAGGGCGTCGGGTTGGGATTCAACGCGTCGTCAATCGTCATGTCCTCGGAGACAATGACACCACCCTCATCCATGTTTTGCGCCCAAACGGTCACGAGGACGGAAGCGAGAACAGCCACGACGACCATTAAGCGAAGGGGCCAGCGGGTCTTATGCATGGATGGCGGGTCTCCTAAAGCCGAACTCATTTAGCAGTTTCAGCGGGTTGAAGCGGCTTTCGGATATCAAATCGCTGATGGTCCGAAAGTCGCTCTATTACTACAGTCTCTTTTGGAATGTCAACGGTTATGACCTTGTAAGACTCGCCCCGTACGTCAAGCGGCTCTCCGGGCTTGACGGGAATGTCAGAACCGTCCAGCGCAAACTTCAGGCTGACTCGGTACTCCACGCCGGAGCGTTCCCGCCCCATGGTCAGCGCGATCAGTTTCTTCTCACGGCGCAGTGTGAGGACGGAGAGGTTGGCCCGTCGTTTCACGCCGCCAATGTCAACGTCTTCAAATTTCTCGACAAAGCTGAAGACTTCGAAACCGTCCACGATTTGCCCCAGCTTGACGAAGTAGGTCTTGCTCGAATCCCGGGTATTGATCGCGAACTTCTTGCCGCCATCCGGCAAAGAGAGCACGCTCTTAAAGAGCAGGCGGAAGGGCTCCGCCACCACCGGGCCAATCGTCAGTTTTTCGGCATAGGCGGGATGGCTCGCCGGGTCTGCTGGATTGGTCTTCCCACTGGCTTCATCGGCATTCACGAAGCCGTCGCCATCACCGTCCAGCTGGGCATCTTCATTGTTGCGCGGGTCCAGCCCGTGTTCTTTCTCCCACGCATCCGTCATGCCGTCGTAATCGGAGTCGAGATCCCTGGGCGGTTCACGCGGCGGCTGCTTGAAGCCGCAGAAGGGGCAGACTTCAGTCGAAAGCGAAATGGGTCGCATGCAGTCCACGCAGTAACAGCGCGTCTCGGGGACAAACAAGGCATTCGACCAGACGGAGAATTGAGGCGGTTCCTTCAGCGCCAGTTCCGCGCCTTCATAGGGGGACACGTCGACGCGCGGAGCTTCGAGGTGTTCAGGCGAAATGGCGGACATCCAGTTGCCGAAATCGCGCTGACCAAGCTGCAGGGCGCCAATCCGGATCACGCCCCAGGCGATGGCCCCGATGAGCATCACCACCGCCAGAATCGCCAGAATGCGATCATAGAAGCGGCGCAGTAACTCTCCCACGCGGCGCAGGAAGTTCATTGGTCGCCTCCACGAAAGTTGTACACATCGACGTCGAGCGTCACGAGCATCGCCTTCTCGACCGCGACGCCGCAGACGATGCGCTGCTCGCGCGTCAGGGGTTCCTCAACAAGCGCCCCTGGCCCCGTCGCCTTGGGCTGACTCAACTTGGTGGATTCGCGTTCCACCGACTGGACGTCGTCGCCCTGCTTTTCGAGCTTCAGACGCGTGACGACCATGAAGATCTCGTGCCGCGCCAGGCGGTTCAACACGCCCAGAAGCGCAGACTCGCGAATCTCCAACTCGATAACGAAATGAAATTTCCCATAAGAGGCTCCCTCTTCCATGAGGCCGGCCTTGGGGTTGACGGCGGCATAGGCGGACTCCCCCGTCGCATCCGTCGTCGATGGAGCATCCCCCTCGAAGAATTCCCGGTGAATGGATTTAATCTGAGTGACGTTCTCGTCCAGAAACACCTGGCAAATATTCTCAATGATTTTGAGCTGCTGCGTCAGGCGCGGCACGTGCTCTGGCGACGGCAGTTTGCTGCCCTCCCCGAAATATTGGTCAAATCCCAAGGCGAAATTCGGGGGCAACCGATCCGGGACCTTGGCGCCCGCGATCAGCTCGCGCTGCGTCTGTCCCAGCAGGGTCATGAACGTCGACGGACTGCGCTCCTCAAGTTGAAGCTGTCCCTGTCTGGCGTTGTCCAGCAGAGTCACAAACCACTTGCGCAGCTTGTCCGCATTTTCATTCTCGCGCTGGACGTTGTCTATGGAAGGAAAGGGATCCGCCTGGTAAAGCCCGCTCAGGACCTCCCGGCGCGCCTTGAGTTGGCGCTCGGTGGCCTGCACCCGGCCGTAGCTGGTCACCACGAGCAAGGCCGCCCCTGCGATGAGGAGGCCGCCGACGCCAGCGCCGACGAGGAACCATACACTGGGTTTGGGTTTCATGCGGCTTTATCGCACCTTAAGCGGTTTATCCAATTCCACCTGGATCGTGAAATCGCGCTGGTAAGCCCCGGCCCCGGGAGGCGGCTGAGCCACAATCTCGGTGTTGTCGTTGAACAGCACGGAGGCGCGCAAACGGTCGCGGAACTGCTCGATCGGCGTCGCCTCGCGCGTGTCAAACTGCGCCAGTTTGTCCTCGAAGCCCTTGCCGCTCAACTTCAGGATGGAGGCCGTGCCGTCTTCCATGACTTTCGGCTCCACCCCCGTCAGCCACATGCCATCCAGCAGGCAGCCGTGCACGGCTTCAAGGACTTCAATCCACTGGGTGCGACGGTCGATGACATCGTCAATGTCGTTCACTTTATTCAGGGCATCCTGCTTGCCCGCCATCACGGTATTCAACTGCGCCTGAACGCCCTGAAGATCGGCAATCCGCGCGTCCACGGCCGCCAACTGCTGCTTGAGCACGGCCTGCTCTCGCTGTTTCAGACCGAACAGGGCGAGCAGTGCCAGCACCACGCCCGCCGCCGCGGCGGCGAAATAGGGCTGGCGGCGGCGGAACGTCTTCACCGCCACCAGATCCGGCGGCATGAGATTGATTTCGATCGGACAGGTCGTGCTGTGGCGCAACGCCAGCCCCACGACTTCGCCCAGCAGGTGGACGTCCTTGCTGATGCGGTCTTCATCGATGGTCTCGGCCACCGTGATGCGCGAGAATGGATTGAGGTACTCGACCTCCACCTTGAGCTTGTCGCGGAAGAAGACGTCGGTATAGGGCATGATCGACGCCCCGCCCGTCAGAAAGACGCGCGAGGGTGAACTGCCGCCCTGCTGGCTGCGGTAAAAGTTGATCGACCGGTTCACCTCGGCGTGCAGCCGCGTCATGACATTGCGTACGATTTTTGAGATCTGCTGCCCCGCTCCGTCTTCCGGCCCCTCGAAGTTGCCGCCCAGGTCAACTTGCGCCTGCGCCTTCTTCGCCTCTTCCGCCTCTGCAAACGGCACATTGAACTGCTTGGCAATCTCCTGCGTGATCGCATTGCCGGCCACCGGCACGCTGCGCGTGAACACGCGATGCTCTTCCACAAAAATCAGGTTGGAGGAGCGCGCCCCGATGTCCAACACCATCGTACAGCCGTCCAGGTCCGGATAGTTGTAACTGAAGGCGTTGTAGAGAGCCATGGGGGCGGCGTCGACGACGCGTGGCTCAAGGTGCGTGGCCTGCACGCAGTCCGTGAGTCGCGTGACGTTCTCCACCTTGACGGCCACCAGCATGACATGCGTGTCCGTCGACTCGCCGCCGGACAGCAGTTGGTAGTCCCATACCACCTCGTTGATCGGGAACGGCACGTTCTGCTCGGCCTCGTAGCGCACAATCTGATACAGCTTGTCGCGCGTCACCGGCGGCAGCTTGACGTACCGTGGAAACACGGTCTGCCCCGAAATGGACATGTAGAGCGGGGCCGGCTTGATGGCCTGCTCGCGCAACAATTCGCGCAGCGCAGACACCAGAATGGCCGAGGAGTGCGAGTCGTTCTCGGGATCGATCCCCAGCTGCCCAATGCCATAGCGAGCCAGCTGCGGCGGCCCCGAGCGGTCGACAAGGAACTCCGCCAGCACCACCTTGCTGGCGCCGACGTCAAGAGCCAGTATCCGATTGGACTGAAACACTAGCGCATTACCTCGTAGTCGTCGGGATTCACCAGCGCAAATGGCGTTTGATTCAAGCGCCACAGATAACCATCCCGGGCCGTCACGTTCGGGCTGTTAAGAATGGTCGGATTCTGCCACCAGTCCGCGGGAAGCTGCCCCTTCACTTCGGGATCCAGCTCATCCTGCTTCGCAATCGGCTGCCCGTCAGCCGAGATGCTGACGTGCACGGCCACGGGCATGCCAAAGCGCTTGACCGCCGACGGCGGGATGAACACGGCACTGAGGTGGTCACGGCCGCGCTCCACGTCCATATGGTCCACGCTCTGGCGGTAGAGGCTGTAGCGCTTCGTGCCCCCCTCGCGAATCATGGTCATGACATTGTATTCAATAACCAGGCTGGTGATCCACTCGGGCACCGTATCGAACTTGACCGAAATCTGCACCCAGTCCTTGGGCCGGGTCGAGCTCTTGGGCACGCTGGACTTGAACTCCGGCGTCTTCGACAGCGTCTGCCGGCCGGTTCCGATCAACTGGCGAACCTGGACGGCGTCACCGGCAAGCGGAGCCTCGACACCCGCTTCGCCGGCCCGGCGCGCGGGTTGCCCGGCCGGTGCCCCGGCGCGGCGAACAGCAGGGTACGCCCCCTGGCCAAAAGACTCTATCCCAGTCCCGAGCATCCCGACCACCAACAACGCGGGCAAAGCACGCGGCCAAATGCTTGTTGTCATGACCAAGTTTCCCTTCTCACGCCGGGTGATCTGATGCCCCCGCAAAATACATTCAATAAAGCCGGACTTGGCGCGATGCGCAACAAAAAACATGCTCACGCGTCCGATTGTGCCGCACCCACGACGCGGCGTGGCTCACCGCCATCGGTTTCCAGTGGCGACCACCGACCACTGCACAATCCTAACCCGTGGCGGTTAGCTCGGCAAGCCGCGTTCGCGCGCAGGCCCTCCATTTCGACTAGCGCCGCATTTGTAACAACTCTCGTGTTGACGCACTTGCGCATGCCCTCTATTGTTTTGAATGTGGACACGTGGACGGAATTTCTGATATCGTAAATGGCGATGGGTCGAGCATGGTGCCGCGCGTCTTCCATGGACAAAGGGAGAGACCTCATGAAACAGCAGGGATCAGGGCGGGGCGTTAGCCTCGGATTGTGGTTGGCCGTATTTATCGCGATCGGGGCAACGACGGGAGCTCGCGCCGCGGGCACCAACGCGCTCCCCTCGTCGTGGTCGTTTGAAGGTCTGGCTGCTGGCACGGCCATTGTGGATACCAACAGTGTCGGGTATTTCGGTTGGGAAGGAACCCCTTTCTCGTCGTCCAATAGCGCAGGCGAAGTAGTGGCCATTACACCGCCCTCGCCACCTAATGGCTATCCGCTATCCACCGCAACCCACGATAAGGTGATGCAGGTCTTGGGGGATGTGGGAGCCAATTTCAACACCAACGAGACTGTTGGCGTGACGAATGTCTTTATCGATTGCATGGTGCAGGCTGGCCGCCTGCCCTATGGCAACGACGACGGTCCGGAACCTCCTTCGGCCGTTCAGCTCGCTGCCTTCTTCAATACGAACGGTCTGCTCACGGTGCGCAACTCGGCCTACACGAATGCCTTTCAGGGGCTCACGCGTGCCTGGACAACCATTCAGCATACGCCGGTCGGCAGTAACGACTGGGTGCGCCTGACCATCACGATGGACTATCGCAGCGCAGGTGATGACTTCTACAACGACCACTACTACTCCGTCGTGATGAACGGCACGCTGCTCACCAGCCCGATGGCCTACACCAACTTCCCCGTCACCGAGGCGGATGCCGAGTATCCCTCCGGCGGCGCCGTCGGCACGTCCAACCACTGGTTCCTGTGCGCGGATAGCGGCTTCGGCAGCGGCGTCCCCAACAACCGCTACTTCAGCGGCATCGAATTCAGTGGCGCCGGCAACGTCGATGACGTCGTGGTCAACGCCAACACGCCTTCGAACCCGCCCTGTGCGACCCCCTACGAATGCTGGGTCGAGAAGTACCTGCCGCCGGGCGTACGCGGCACGGGCGACGATCCGGACGGCGACGGCGCAACGAACCTCGAAGAGTACTACAACGGAACCGATCCTTCGAATCCGCTGGCCGTGTTCAAGGTCATGGTCATGCAGCGGACCGGAACCGTCAGCCGCGTAGAGTGGCTGGGCTCGACCAACAGCGGGTTCACCACGACCTACTCGATGTACCGTGCAACCAACATGCCCGCCACCTCGTTCCCGAATGGCTGGATCCTGGTCGCGACGAACATCCCGCGCAGCGCCACGGGTACCAACCTCTGGTTTGACCCGAGCCCGCCGGCTGTCCGGAGCTTCTATCGGCCGTCGCTGTTGACGAACGCCCCGTAAACGGTCGAACATGTTCATGTGAAGCGGCGCTGGAGACTCTCCCGCGCCGCTTTCTTTTTGTTGCGGATCGTCCAGCGCATGTCCGGAAAAAGTGCCCCCCATCGGCCGCATCCACCGGACGCTCGCGCTCGTACTCGTCCCCGCGTTGCACCACCCGCACCGCCCAACCCCTCACGTTGACCCGCAGTGTGAATCTGACCTACAATACAGGGGAGTTCACAGTGACAACCGTTTACAGGAATTGACATGCAGCACAACCATTGCCGCCCCACCCGGTCCGGGCGTTGCGGTCCTCCAACCGCGCGGAACGTCTGGGTAATCGCTTGCGCCCTGCTGGCCAGTCTCACCACCGTGTCGTCGGCCGTGAGCGTTCTGGTCCCGGGCGATGTGGCCGTGACGGGGTTTAACGGCAAGGGAAATGACAACTTCGCCTTCGTCTGCCTTGTGCCCCTTGACGCCGGCGTGCAGCTGAAGTTTGACGTCGAAAGCGCAGGCGACATTACATGGACCGTCCCCGCCGGGGGCGTTGCGGCCGGAACAACAGTCGTGGTGACCAACCCCAAGGATGGCGATACGCCCACGTCCACGTCCGTCGGGGGAACGCTCACCAAAGCAAACTACAACTTTGAAAGCGCGGGCGATGCCTTGATCGTCTATCAAGGCGCCACAGCGATCTTCGCCATTGAAACCAAGGCGACCGCCTATACGCCACCCGCCGGCATTTCCTACGCCGACAATACCGTTGCCGCCCTCCAGACCGGCGCCAGCGTGCTGAACGGGTACTACAGCGCCGGATCGCCTCACACCGGCGTCCGCGGCCAGATTCTGGCGGCCATTTGCACCGCTGGAAACTGGACCTACAGCGCCGCCGATCCCGGCCCCGTCTTCAACGCCGCCCCGTATAATACCGGCTTCACCATCAGCCCCGGCACCTACTGGTCCAGCCCCGTTCTTGATGGCGTTATGTTCACCACGCCCTTCGGCACGTTCACAAAGCTCTCCACCAACACCAATCGGCTGGCCAACATCCGCACCGACCTGAACGACGCGCTCTCGAACCCGACGCCGTGCTATGCCAACCCCGGCGACTCCCTTTCGACAAGCAGGCGCTGGTTTAGCGTGTACTTCACGAACACCGTCCCCGTCGGCGCCTCCTTGACCTCGGTAAAGCTCCATATTCAACACCAGGGATTGGCCGGGAAGAGCGGCAATTTTCAGATTCTCATCAGCACCGACAAATCCCAGTCAGGCTGGTACACAAACGGGACGGGAAGCGCCACCTTCACCAGCGCCGACATCCCGTGGACATCCAACGAGGTGGAAACTGTTTACGAGGCCGCGGCGGTGCTGGATACCGACCAAAAACTGAATAACGCGGAGTTTCTTATCCTCAATCGCGCCGCCTCAACCGGCCAGATGAATTTCGACTACATCACGATCGAGGCCATCTACCAGGCCTCGGGCCAGCCGCAGGTCAATAACGAGGCAGGCGCGTCCCCCGTCCTCCCCGACTCGGCCACCCTCAACGGCGAACTCACGCAAGGCTCTCCCAACCCGCGGGTACTCATGGCGTGGGGCGACAACATCGGCGGCACATCCACCAGCCAGTGGGACCGGGTCGAGGATCTCGGCACCATCGGCGTGGGCGCATTCGCTCGCACCGTCAATGGCCTGCTGGCCAACAAGACCTACTATTACCGGTGCTACGCGTCCAACTCACTGGGCGAGGCCTGGGCGCCAACGAACGCGGTGTTCACCACCACCCCGCCGGTCATCCAGTTCACGCCCACCGCAACGACACAAGCCGAGGCGACGGTCACCCTCACCCTGAATATCACCCTGAACGCGACATCCGCCGTCCCCGTAACCGTCACCGTGTCGCCTAACGGCGGGACCGCCACCGCGGGTACTGACTACCTGTTCGCCATCACCAACATCACCATCCCCGCCGGTCGCACGAGCACGAATGTGACGCTCAGGCTCCTCGATGACGGACTCAACGAGTCCACCGAGACCGCCGTCCTCTCACTCAGCGCACCAGTCAATGCCGTCCTGAACGACAACGACTCATACACGCTGACCATCACCGATAACGATGCACTGCCAGGCCTCTCGTTTGCCAACGTCCCCTATTCAGCCAGTGAAGGGGCGGCCTCCACGGAACTGACCGTGCGCCTCAGTCCGGCATCCGGCAGCAGCGTCGCCGTTCAGTACCAGACGCAGAATGGACTGGCACTCGCCGGATCGGACTACATCGCCACCAATGGCACACTCAACTTCCCCCCGGGCGCGACGCAAGCCGTCCTGACGGTTGCCTTGGTGAGCGACGACACCCCGGAGCCGGTCGAGCAGTTCTTTGTCAACCTGTTCAGCCCCGAGAACGCGGTGGTGACAGGCACCAATCCAGTCGCCGTATCGATCATCGACGACGACCTCAGCCCCCCGCGCCTGAACAACGATCTCGGCGCCGTGCCAGTCTCTTCCAATGCCGCCACGCTGAATGGTACATTGGAGTCCGCGGGTGGTTACGTAACCTACGTGCGCACCTATTACGGCCTCGCAGATGGAGGCACCAACCCGGCGGCATGGGCCAACAACCTGTTTCTGGGCACCTTGAGCCAGGGCGCCTTCTCCAATCGCGTCACAGGCCTGTCCACCAACACCGCCTACTACTACCGCTGCGCGGCCAGCAATCAACTCGGGTTGGTATGGGCAACGAATACCGTCAGCTTCTTCACCGGACCGCCCACCGTGCGATTCACGGCGGGATCGTCCACCAACCTGGAATCAGTCACGCCGATGCTCTTCCCGATCGCCCTGTCGGCGCCTCCCGTCTATGGGGACGACGTCACCGTGTCGTGCCGGCGCTCGGCCGGTTCGGCCACCGAGGGAAGTGACTTCACGTTTGCCACGACCACCGTCGTGATACGAGCGGGCATGTCGTCCACGAATTTCACCGCCTACATCGTCAATGACGCGCTGGACGAGAACAATGAGCGCTTCGACATTGCCATCACATCGGTCGCAAATGCGCGGCTGGGAGCTCCGAGCGCCCTCAGCTACGTAATCGAGGATGAAGACCCCTTGCCCCTCCTCTCGTTCGTCGGCTCGCCCTACAGTGTCTCCGAAAGCGGCACCAGCATCACGGTGCGAGTCAATCTCAGCCCGGTCTCGGGGCGGTTCGTGGACGTCAATTACGCCACCGTGGATGCCTCCGCCATCGCGGGCGATGACTATCTCAAGGCCACGGGACGCCTGACGTGGAGCGCGGGGGACTCCAGCACGCGGTCCATCACCATCCCCATCCTGAACGACAGCGTCAGCCAGGGGGACCGCTACTTCGTCTTTCAACTTTCGAATCCTGGCTTCGCCGCCTTCGCCACGTCTGACCGGGAGTCCATCGTCATCCTCGAAGACGATGCCCTGCCGCCACAAGTGTCCAATGCCAGCGGCGCCACCGATGTTCGGGGCAGTATGGCGCAGTTGAACGGGAAAGTCCTGGCCGGCATCCCCTACCCGCAGGTCCGGGTGTATTGGGGCACGAGCAATGGCGGCACCACCCCGGCCGCCTGGGGAAGGACTAATCTCATCGGCCAGCAGGCGGCCGAATTCTCAACGGAAGTGCGCGGCCTGTTGCCCACAACAACGTACTACTACCGCTGCTTCGCCAGCAACGCCGCCGGAAGTGATTGGGCGGACGCCACCGCGTCGTTCCAAACCACCGCGGGAAAAGACTATTTTGTCAACGATCGCAATGTGACCAATGATGTCTACTGCTCCGCCCTCGGCACCAATGCCAACAGCGGCCTGTCCAGTGCCACGCCCAAGGAAGACATCCAAGCTGTCATCGACGCATACGATCTCAATCCGGGCGACACCGTGTTTATCGACACCGGCCTGTACGTCCTGCCAGACACGCTCATCCTGGATGCCGCTGACACCGGTTCTGCCGGCCTCTCGGCCGACGTCATGTTCCGCGGCTCTCCCCATGCCGACGGCACCATCCTGGATCGCGCGGACATCTTCTCCGACGTCATCAACGTGGCATGGGCGGGATCCACGGAAGCTTACCTGACCTTCGCCAAGCTCCAGATCACGGGCGGCCGGCGCGGTATTCGTGTGCTGGGCGACAGTTCGACCCCCACACGCGGCCTGAAGGTCAGTCAATGCGTCGTGCACGACACCTACGCGGGGTCGGACGGCGCCGTGAGCCTGCAGTTCTGCGATGACGCGCGCATCGAAAACTCCACCATTTACAACAATGACAATGGCATTTACCTGCGCGACTGCAGCGCGCCCTCCATCGTCAGCAATCTCGTCTTCAGCCACACGTTCAGCGGCATTCGCGTCCGCAATTCCAGCGCGCCGACGATTGCCTACAACACGGCCTATGGGCAGAATGACGGCATCCTCGTGAGCACCGGCATCGGCGGCGAGCAGGTGCTCTTCAACGCCAGCTACAGCAATGCCAATAACGGGATCAGCGTCACGGGCGATGCCGGCCTGATCCGCGGCAACCGCGTCTTTGCCAACGACAACGACGGCATCAACCTGGACGGCGGCGGGTTCGAAGTCAGCGGCAATACCGTCTACGGCAACGGGGCGGAAGGCCTCGACACGTCCGGCGACGGCGGGCTCGTCTGCATCAACAACCTCGTGTATCTCAACACGAATGTGAACGTGAACTTCTACGGGGCGAACAGTGTGATCCGGTTCGAACATAACACGCTGTACGGCGGCAACGGTATCTACTGGGCCGCGCCCTGGGCTGTTACCAATCGGCATAATATCATCTGGACGACGGACCCCGGGCACGTGGGAATCGATGTGCCAAACATCCCTGCCGGCGACGGGGTCATGGTTAGCGACCGCAACTGCCTGTACGCGACCACGGCCGCCAGCGCGGGCCGCTGGGGCTCCACCGCCTGCTCGAGCCTGCAGGACTGGCAGTCCGTCTCCTGGAAGGATCCCAACAGCCTGGGAGTCGACCCCCTGTTCGCCGACAGCACCCGCGGAGATTTCCATTTGCAGTCACGCGCGGGCTCCTACCACGGAGGGCTCTGGAATGTCGACGCGGCCAACTCACCCTGCATCGACGCCGGTGATCCGACGGCTTCCTTCACAAACGAACCCGCCTACAACGGTTTGATGGCCAACCTCGGCGCCTTCGGCAACACGGCGGAAGCCAGCAAGACGCATTACACCGGCGCGTTCTATTCACTTACCCTCGCGCGTTCACCCGTCGAGGCCGGCAGCGTTCACATGGCCCCGGTCAGCGCCCTCTACCCCACCAATCGCCCCATTACCATTTGGGCCGTCGTGACCAATGACGTTTACAGCTGGTTCGGCTGGGGCGGCAGCTACGAAAGCGAATTTCTCACCAACACCCTTTACGTGACGACCAACATGACGATCACGGCCTATTTCGATGCCGGCACCAATTACACGGGACCGATGTTCACCGTCACCCTTGCCGCCTTGCCCGTGGAGGCCGGCGCCGTCTACATCTCGCCCGTCCAGCCGACCTACCCTACGAACCAGCTGGTCACGATCTGGGCCACCGTCACCAACAGCGCCTACACCTGGCAGTCCTGGACGGGCAGTCTGCAGACGGTGACCGTCACCAACAGCTTCTACGTCCTGACCAACATGAGTATGACGGCCCGCTTCAACGCGCTGACCACGAACACCAACGGCGTGCCTGGCTGGTGGCTGGCGGGATACGGCCTGCCCAACAACCAGGCCGGCGCCGATGCCGACTCGGATCTCGACGGCCTGGAGAACTGGAAAGAGTACTACGCGGGGACCGTCCCAACCAATCGGGCCAGCGTCCTGACCCTGTCTGCGGCTGCCCGCACGGTCAGCCTGCGCGACGCGCTGACCTTCCAAGCGGTCACCGGCAAGCTGTACCGCGTGCAGCTCTCGTCCAATCTCCCCTCGCGACTCTGGACGTACTGGCCGGTCGCGCTCACCACCAACGGGGCCCCCACCGTGTCGCCCATCGCCGGAACGGGCACGGTCATGACGCTGTACGCCACGCCGCCCGCCGGGGTGCGTCCCTTCTATCGCGTCGATCTGAACTACACCCCGTAGGGGCATCGCATCACGATTTTCCCTGTTCGCCCGCGCCCCGGTTGGTGCATACTCTCGCCCCATGTCAGCGAAACTAGACAAGCGCATCCGCGCCCCGTTGCAGCGCGGCATGGCCATCCCGGCGCATCCACTGGCCCTGACCGCTCGCCGGCGCCTCGACGAAAACCGCCAGCGCGCCCTGACGCGCTACTACGTTGCCGCCGGAGCGGGCGGTGTCGCCGTCGGGGTCCACACCACTCAGTTTGAAATCCGGGATCCTGCCATCGGCCTGCTGGAGCCCGTGCTCGCGCTGGCCGCGGAAGAACTGGACCGCGCCGATCTCTCGCGCCCCACCCCCCTCGTCCGCATCGGCGGAATTTGCGGCCCCACGCCGCAGGCCGTGCGCGAGGCGGAACTGCTGCGCAAACACGGATACCACGCCGGACTGCTCAGCCTCGCCGCGCTGGCGAAAGCGTCCGATCGCGAACGCCTGGCCCATGCGCGCGCCGTGGCACGCGTCATTCCGATCATCGGATTCTACCTTCAGCCCGCCGTCGGCGGCGCCGTTCTCCCGTACGCCTTCTGGCGCCGCTTCGCTGAGATCGAGAACCTCGTGGCCATCAAGATGGCCCCCTTCAACCGCTACCAGACGTTCGATGTCGTGCGGGCACTGGCCGAAGCCGGGCGCGACGACGTGGCCCTGTACACCGGCAACGACGACAACATCGTCATCGATCTGCTGACCCCCTACCGCATCGCCACCAACGGCCGCGCGCGCGAACGGCGCATCGTGGGGGGACTGCTCGGACACTGGGCCGTATGGACGCGCAACGCCGTCGAACTGCTGGCGGCCTGCCATGCCTGCATCGCGGACGGGCAAGGCGCGGATCCTGACATGCTGCGCCGTGCCGTGGAAATCACGGACAGCAATGCCGCCTTCTTCGATGCGGCCAATGCCTTCGCTGGCTGCATCGCGGGATTGCACGAGGTGCTGCGCCGCCAGGGGCTGCTGAAAGGCATCTGGTGCCTGAACCCGCGCGAAACCCTCTCACGCGGCCAGTCCCGCGAAATCGACCGCGTCTACGCCGCCTATCCGCACCTCAACGACGATACCTTCGTCCGCGAGCACCTCGACCAGTGGCTGCGGTAAGAACCGGCCCGCTGCGCTCACGCCCCCAGTCGAAATCGTGGTGCGTACCCAAAGGTGCGTTGCGCCTTCGCAATGGACAGCAGCGGCGCGCGCCCCGGCAGCGGCTCCGTTACCGCCGCCAGGTCAGGCCTGTACCGGCGCAGGATTTCCATCGTGGGCTCGGGACACGTCGTGTCTGCCGCGCTGAGCGTGTAGGCGCCGTAGCCCGGCAGATCCCGCTGCTCCAGTGCCTGACGAATGCCGCGCACGACATCGGAGCGATGCACCCACTGGTAGAGGTCATCCGCCCACTTCGTCGTCGGCTTCAGCCCCGCCTTGCGCGTGGCCTCATAGGCCTCGTCCGACCACACGGCCGCAAATCGGAAGGCCGCCGTGGTGGTGCCGAATGCGCGATGAAACGTGGCACAGGTCAGCTCATTGACGTACTTGCCAAGGCTGTAGGAATCCTCTGGCACGACCTCGAACGCCTCCGTGAGCGGCATCGACGAGTAGGGCGAAGGCTTGCCGCTGAGGCGCCAGTAAAAAGTGCCGAACGCATTGATGCTCGATGCGCACAGGAAGCGCTTCACCCCCGCCAGCCGGCACGCTTCGAGGGCAATGTACGTGCCGCAGGCGTTGACGTGAAAGGTATCGATGCCGAACTCCGGCAGCCCCGTGACCGCAGCCGCGAGATGGATCATGGCGTCGCAGCCTTCAACCGCCCTGGTGATGGCAGCGGCATCCATGATCTCGGCCTTCACGAACGGCCATCTCGTCTTGAAGGGGGCCGCGCCACGCGCGCCCGGGGCCGTCGGCAGGAAGATGGTTGCCTCTTCAGGCGGCGCCTTGTCCACCAGTCGCAATTCGTGCCCGGCCTGCTCAAGTTCTTCAATCAACTTGCGACCAATGAATCCGCACGCTCCCGTGATGACCACTTTCATCGACTACGCTCCTCCCGTGCCAACGCGTGCACGTCAATCGCGCCCCCTAGCGCATGTTCCAATCAAGCACTATCCCGAGATTTGACTCCGACTTGCTTGCCAACATGGCGTACATGTCAGGAGCCAAGCTGAATGGGACACGATGCGTGACCAGCGGCGCAAGGCTCAGCTTCTGCTGCGCCATCAGCGCCAGCGTGGCGTGCATGCGATGCGGAAACCAACCGGAGATGTAGTGCGTCGTTACCTCGGCCTGGTGCAGCTTGGCCATATTCGACCAGGTATCGCCCGGGGAGAATCCGGAATACACGATCTGCCCGCGCCCGTGCTCCATCAACGGCAGATACTCGGCCTCGCACGACACCGACTGCACGGTGTCGATGACAACGGCGACATAGGGGCTCCCGGTGAGCTTGCGAATCTGCGCCACTGCGTCTGGCCCGCTCTGGACGGCATGATGCGCGCTGTGCCGGGCGGCCAGTGCCAGACGCCCTTCCCGTCGGCCAACCAGGATCACGTTTGCACCGCGTGACTTTGCCGCCTGCGCGCCGAACTGACCGATGAGCCCGTCCCCGTAGACCACCACCCAATCCCCAGCCTGAAGCGTCGGGCGGTAGGCCGCGTTGTAACCGACCTGAATGACGACCGTGGCGGCCGCGTCCAGGTCATCCACGCCGGGCGGAATGCGAAACAGCTCCTGTTGCGGGGTGTTGGCCACGGCGGCGTGCGAGCCCCAGAACGACGTCACGCCGTCTTTCCAGACGCCGATCGTGGCGACGACACGGTCCCCTGCCTTCCACTGGCGAACCGCCGATCCCACTGCCGTGATGGTCCCGGCACGCTGGTAGCCCGGCACGCAGGGATACGGGGTCGGCATCCAAGTGAACCGATTGTGAAGGCACCACCCTTCGGTTCCGGAGCTGATCGAGGAGACATGCGTGCGAACCTGAACCTCTTCCGGGCCGGGGGGCGGGACGTCAAGCTCGCGCACCTCGACCCGATCAACACCCGCGAAGACAACGGCGCTTGTTTTCATCCGATTGGTCCACCCTTTGCCGCCTGAGCCGCCACCGGCGGCCCCACCCATACCGAAGCGAAGCCACACTGCAAAAAATGATACACACTTTTCGCGCCGTGTCTCCCGAAAACGTTTCCGGCCCTGGAGCCCGGGCAATGGAAATCACGACCGTTAAGCGACGTCTGCACGCGCGTCACAGGGGCGTGTGGAACGCCGGGGGGGGGGGAGCCAGTCAGGGAGTACTCGCCGGCTCAATGCTCGTCGCGATGCGTGCGGTCAGCTTCGGATTCCTTGCCCGAGAACCACGTCCACTTCATCGGGTATTCGTCCGGGTCGAACATGACGAAGTAGAAATGCCACAGGACGATGGCGGCGCAGGCCAGGATCGCCTCGTAGTAGTGAATCGCGTTGGCAACATCGTAGAGCCACTTCGGGAAGAGCCGCATCGCCCATTCTTCCCACGTCATAAACGCGCCGGTGAGCGTCATGACGATACCGCCCCACACGAGCGCCCAGTACTCGGCTTTCTCGATGTAGCAGAACCGCGCGAACTTGGGCTTGTGATCGCGCCAGCCGAGATAGTAGGCAAACATCTGGAAAGGCTGCACAAAATCGGCGCCCGTAAACCACAGGTCCTTGAGATGCCGGCGCCCCTTCGCCGTCCCGAACATGTAGATCAGGTGATACAGCGACAGGGCGCAGAAAATGACCGCCGCGCCGCGGTGCGCGATGCCCCGCCAGTCAGACTCGCCATGGAATGGTCGCGCCCACCACGCACTCGGGAACCGCAGCGCGAAGCCGGTGTACGCCAGCGCCACGAAAGAGAGGACCAGCACGACATGCTGGACCCGCTCCACGCGGTGCATGCGCGGCGCCCCCCCTGACGCCTTGGACCGCAGGTAGTGCTCACGCATCTTCTTGATGAAATCCAGCAGGTTGTGC
Organism: Lentisphaerota bacterium; assembly: GCA_021413965.1. Lineage (GTDB taxonomy): Bacteria > Verrucomicrobiota > Kiritimatiellia > UBA8416 > JAIOPI01 > JAIOPI01. Next base: position 130,996 of record JAIOPI010000022.1, read on the forward strand.
GCGAACATGCCGCCCAGGACCACGATGAACAGCCAGATGTAAATGCGCCGCACCAGCCTCACCACGCGATGCTCGACGCCCGGCTGGGTCCCGGAATGGATCTGCCCCTTCGCCACCTGTGCCGACACCCCGGGATGGCACCGTCCACACGTTTCGATCAGGCTATCCTTGTAGACCGACGAGCGCGAATCGCTCGACGGCAGAATATCATGCGCGCCGTGGCAGGACGCGCAGTTGGCCGCCGTCAGCGACCCGCGCTGCAGGGAGAGCCCATGAAAACTGGAGACATACGTGTCCACCGTATGCTCGGACATGTTGTACTTGGATACGATCCGCTCGGCGGCGTGGCACTGGCCGCAGGTTTCCGTGATGTGCGAGGGATAGACTTTGGAGGCCTCTGACGCCACAGGGTCGACGGTATGCTCCCCGTGGCACGTCGTACACACCGGCGCATCGTGGTTGCCGCTGGCGACAGCCGCACCGTGCACGCTGCGGTCAAATGTCCGCCTAATGTTTTCATGGCACTTGCCGCAGGTTTCAGGAATGCGCTGCCAGAAGAGCTTGGAGTTGGGATGCGACGCGCGGTGCAGGTCGTGGGACCCGTGGCAATCCGTGCAGGTTGCCGCCATTTCACCGATCTTCGACATGCCGGCCTGCCCATGAACGCTGGCCTCGTAACTGGCCACGGGCGCCGTTTGGGTCAGTTTGAACTGGCGCATTTTTTCAACGTCCGCATGGCAAACGGCGCAGGTGGACACAATATTCGTGCGATAGATGGGCGACTCGGGAACGGTGGCGCCCAAAATCGAGTGCCCGGCGCCGTGGCAATCGCGGCAGTGCGCGGCCACATCGGCTCCACGGCTCACGGCGCGACCATGGTCGCTCTGCAAGTAAACTTCAGACTCGATCTTATGGCAGACGCTGCAGTCCACCGGAGCCAGCTTCTCCGCGTGCGGAATCTCCGCGATGTCGCGATGGCACTGGACGCACTGAAGGCCGCCGTGGGCAGATTGAGCGTAGCGCTCCGGCACCACCAGGGGCGCCGTCTCGGCATCGTTGTGACAGGTGAAGCAGGCGTCGTTGACCAAGTCCTCGTCCACCGTGGCCGCCGTGCTGCCCGTCGCCGACGTCAGCGCCATCAGCATGCCCGCCACCAGGCCCATCCCCCACCGTGGGTGCCACCTGCTCATGGTCCCTCACCTCGTGGTGCGCTCACGGCGGCCGGCCGCTCGGGCGGCTCCTCCGGTGCGTGCAGGCGCGAGGCCATGGCGTACACGATCAAGGCCAGCAACACGAGTCCGATGCCGAAGAACGTGTATCCAAACGTCCGGTGGATATTGCGCCACTTCATCCACTCATCACGGACGCGGTGTTCATCCAGCCGCCCCTCGGAGACCAGGCGATCGTACCAGCGTTCGCGCTCATGCAGCATTTCCGTCTTCGAGATGCGGCCGGAGAAGATCACCGTATCCATGGGGAACTTCTCGAGCCGGAAGTGTGTATTGAAGAAGTGGAAAGTGAAGATGAAGCCGGCCGCGAGCAGCGCTTCGTCCGAGTGAATGATCAGGGCGATGTTAATGACCCACCCCGGCATGAACCGCGTGAAAAACTCCGGGAACCACATGATCAGGCCGGAGAGACCGATGGCAAAGACGCCCCAGAACACGGCGAGGTAGTCAAACTTCTCCCAGTAGGTCCAGCGATCGAACTGAGGCCTCGGCCCCTTGCCGAAGAACCACTTCTGGTGCGCAATGAAATCGCGCCAGTCCTTCGCGGTCGGGATCATGGAGTCCGGCCCCACCAACGCGCCCAAGGCCAACTTCAGCGACCAGCGTCCCGTGTCCGGGCTGCGATACCGGCCGCGATGGAGCCAGGCGCCCTTCAGCAGCTTGGTGACATGCAGCGCAAAGCACAGGAACAGAATGAAGCCGGCAAAGTGGTGAAGCGACCGCGCCACGGCCGCGCCGCCCAGCAGGTTGAAAATAAACCGCGCCCACTGCGCTTCATAGAATTTCAGGGGCATGCCCGTCATCACCAGCAGCAGAAAACTGGTGACGAGCATGAAGTGCAGCATGCGTTCGAACGGCAGGAACCGCGTAAACCACTCGTCGCCCGTCTGGGCGCGGACCTTGATCTCGCGAAATGCCTTCGAATCGTGGCGGTAGAGATAGCCCGAGCGGAACACCCAGAAGGCCGTGTGAATCCCGAACACGCCGAAGGTGCCCACGAGGAGGGCCGTCATGAACACGAACGTCCAGTGAAGCGCCGGATAGTGGATCTTATCCAGGTGGTTGGCGTGCGGGATATACGTCACGAACTTGTCATTGGCCTTCGGATGGCATTGCCGGCAGGTGTTGACGATGTTGTTGGTCGACAGCCGTGAGGCCGGGTCCGAAGGCGGAAGGACGTCGTGGTGGCCATGGCAGTCGTAGCAGGCGGCGACATCGGACGCCACGTTGGGCTTGCCCAGCGCCATCGCCTTGCCGTGATAAGTTTCGTGATAGTACTTGAGCCGATCCTCATGGCACCGGCCGCAGCGCTGGTCGCTGACCTGCTTGAAGTGAACGTCCGTCGGGGACTCGATCTCGTGCGCCGTGTGGCAATCGATGCACACGGGGCCCGCCTGCCCGCCCTTGGCCAGCAGCTGGCCATGCACGCTCGCATTGTAGATCTTCTCCACCGTGACATGGCACTTGCCGCAGGTCTTGGCGACATTGCTGTGGTGAATGGGTGAACTGCGATCCACCGTGCGACGGATATTGTGAACGCCGTGGCAGTCATTGCAGCTGGGGGCGACGATCAATCCCAGCTTAAGCAGGGCGCGCCCGTGAATGCTCTCGCCGTATTGAGCCGCCGCCTCCGGATATTTCATCCGGTACTCCTGCGTCAGCGCCTTGCTGCTGTGGCACTTCGCGCAGGTCTGGGGCAGGTTGAGCTTGAAGACCGGGGACGCCGGATCCTTGGCGGCCAAGATCCCATGGGTGCCGTGGCAGTCCGTGCAGCCGGCTGCCCCCGAACTGCCCATCGCATTGCTCATGCCATGGATGCTGGAGGCGTATTCCGCGCCCTCGTCAGCGTGACACGTTGCGCAGGCCACGGCGGCCATTTTCTCCGGGTGGGGCAGTTCCGTAATCGCCGCGTGGCAATCCACGCACGCCAGTTCGGCATGCACGGAGCCCGCCAGGACCGCCGCGTCCACCCGCGGCGCATCCTCCGCATCCGCGTGGCAGGCGAAGCACGTGTCGTTCGCCACGTCATCGCCGGCAGCATATAAATTGAGCGTCCCGGCGTTCACGGCCACGCTGGCGCACACGCCCAGCCAAGCCGCCCGCCCGAACCGACTCCCGACATCCCGCACACCCGGAACTGTGAACATACAGGCGTGACCCTACCCAGCAACCGCGGTTGCTGCACGTTAATTTTCGGTAAATTTTTGACGATTACCCCGACGCGCAACGGTTCAGAAGCGGTGCGGCCTTCGCGGTGTTCGGGTGCCCTGCCCCGGCCGACTGCAGCGCGGCCGGCGATAAAGAAACTCGACGGGCGGGAGCCGCTGGCGTATACGCGCCTGTCAACCAAACGCACCAGGAGCACCATGCGCATCGAGCACCCGTACAAGAACCTGACCGGCGGCAAGTGGATGAAGGGAAACCTCCATACTCACAGCACCCGCAGTGACGGCATTCACCCCTTGCAGGACGTCCTCCGTATGTATGCCAAGGGCGGATACGGCTTCCTGATGATGTCCGACCACGACGTCTTCACGAGCGAGGCGGACTACAAGGGCCTGAACGCACATGGCCTGGTCCTTCTGCCCGGCAACGAAATCTCCGCCCACGGCGTCCACATGCTGCACGTCTATGCCGACCGGCTCGTGCAACCGAACGAAGATCGCCAGTGGGTCATTGACCAGGTCGCCCGCGGGCGCGGCTTCACAATCGTGAACCACCCCAACTGGTTTCGCGAGTTTGACCACTGTCCCTTTGAAAAGCTGGAACGCTGGCAGGGCTATGCCGGGCTCGAAATCTACAACGGCGTCATCGGCCGCCTGCACGGCAGTTCCTATGCGCTGGATTACTGGGATCGCCTCCTGTGGCGCGATCGCCGGGTCTGGGGCTATGCCAATGACGATTTCCACGCCGCCCCCCGCGGGGATTTCGCCCTGGGGTGGAACGTGGTCTACGCCAAACCGACCGCCCGCAGCGTCGCCGAGGCGTTGCGCAACGGCCGCTTCTACGCGTCGACAGGCGTCGACATCACCGGCATCGCCGTCAAGGGGCGGCGCATTTCCATCAAGACGCGAAATGCCGACCGCATCGTCGCCCTGCGTGATGTGGCCCAGCGCGTGGCGGTCGTCGACAAGAAGGAACTCGTCCTCGACGTTCCGGAAGACGCCAAGTACGTGCGCTTTGAGTGCTGGGGACGCGGCGAACAGTTCGCGTGGACCCAACCCTTCTGGCTGGCGAAGTGACCCCTGTTCCCAACTGTTGTTGTAGCTACTAGCCGTCGGGTGGTATGATACTCGGGTTGTGTTCTCGATGGACCGCTGCCCGGGGGGAATGCTCGTGCGTCGCACGTGGGCCGTTACACTTTTCGTGTGGTGCGCGGTCGTCATGGCCATCCAGGCGCGTGCCACCGTTGACGCGTACGGCAATTTTCACACCCTCGGCCTGGTCCTGCGCCCCCCCGGCCCGCTGACGGCAGACGCCGTCAGCGGCATCCGCCTGTACGAAGTGACGCCTGGAGGCAATCGCCGGCTGCTCGACCCGGTCCGCGTCTCCACATTCGACTACTTCGCCGTCTCCGTCTTCGATCTGCAACCGGCCACGACGTACAACTTCCGCGCCGAGTACTACAACCTTGCGCGCCAGCTTGCCGCGACGGAAACGTTTACCGGCACCACGCGGCCCGAGCCCGGTGGCACGCCCAACCCCGTCGCACAAATCCACGTGGCAGTCACGGGCAACGATGCCTACCCGGGCACCGTGCTGCAGCCCAAGCGCACCATCGGCGCCGCCTTCGCGGCGGTCACGGTGCCCGGGACGCACGTGGTCATCCACACCGGAACTTACTACGAGGGAGATCTGACGCCGCCCAACGCGGGTACGGCCTCGGCCCCCATCGTCGTCAGGGCCGCCACCAACGAGGTGGTGATCCTCGACGGCTCCGCGCAAAACATGCTCCAGACCGGCTGGACCGACCGGAGCGGAGGTTACTATTCGCGCAGTTTCTCAGGCGATACCTGGCTGGTCGCGTTTCGCAACCGCGTCACCGGCCAGACCTTTCGCTGCTACCCCGTCAGCAGCCTGTCTCAGGTGCTGAACAAGTACGTCGGCAGCACCGCCAACACCTTCGCAAAGTACAACATCACCGGCGCCTACTACTGTTCCGGCTCCGCGATGCGGCTCTACGCTCCAGCCTTCGTTCCCGGCGGCAATGTGGATATGTGCGTCAGCATCCGCGACAAGGCCATCGAGCACGGCCAGGACGACTACATCATCTATGACGGGCTGACGTTCCGCTTCTTCCAGGGCATGGGCATTTACGTCAATGATTCAAACGACATCATCATCCGCAACTGCCGCTTCGAATACGTCAACGTCCCCATCGGCGTGAAGCGCAACAGCAACCGGCTCCTGGTCGAAGGCTGCACGTTCATCGATGACTGCACGCGCTGGGGCTTCCTACCCAAGGGCGGCGATGGCTACGGGTACTCGGGCTACATTGAAACCGGCGCCGTCAACGTCTACGGCCCCTACGACGGACGCGGCCTTGTTTTCCGCCGCAATACGATTGACGGCTTGTTCGACGGCTTGCACCTGTGCCCCTCTCCGATCGCGCCGGCCGTGGACACCAGCGAAACGGACTGCTACGAAAACACCATCGTCAAAGCGCTGGACGACTTGATGGAACTGGACGGCTTCTCGCTCAACGTCCGCGTGTTCCGCAACTACATGTCGAATTACCTGTCGGGCATCTCCATCGCCCAGGCCGTGTACGGGCCGACCTACGTGCTGTACAACGATCTGCGCCGGCACGGCCAATCCACGGCCGTCTCAATCGATGGCTTTCAGGGCTTTCCCATCAAGAGCAATGGCGGCACGGACTATGGGGACACGGGCCACGTGTTCTTCTTCCACAACTCGATCTGGACGGACGTCGCCGCAACCCCGGCGTTCCGCGTGCAGTATGCGAACTGGCAGAAACTCACCATGGCCAACAACATCTGGTTGGGAACCGTGGACGGCTGGTTCAACTGGCAGACGACCTGTTCGCCAGTCACCATGGCCAAGGACATCATCTACGCCCCGAGCGGGCATTTTTTGACGGTCAGTTATCACACCTATTACGACACGCCGGCCGACTGCATCGAAGCCGATCCCAGCTTTTACTTCCTGACCAATGCCATTGCCGCCAACCCCCGGTTCTCCGATCCCGCTAATGGCATCATGACCATCGCCAGCAACAGTCCCGCCGTCAACGCGGGCGTCATCATTCCGGGTGTCAACGATCTGAGCTTCACGGGCTCCGCGCCGGATATCGGGGCGCATGAACTTGGGGGCGGCGTGGCCGTGGCCTTCTCGGTCAGCAGCGCCACGGTTGCGGAGTCCGCCACGGGCACCGTGGTGCAGGTCAAGTTGAGCCAGGCCGTGGCGCAGACGGTGACGGTGAATTACCGCGTCACCGGCGGAAGCGCCGGGGACGGCGACGACTTCATCCTGAACCCCGGGCTGGTGAGCTTCCCGCCCGGGCAGACCTTGCGTACCTTCCCCATCCGCTTGCTGCCCGACGAGGAGCCGGAAGGCAGCGAAACCGCAGTCATCCAGCTTGCCACGCCTACCAATGCCGTCCTGGGCGCGCAGTCCCTGTTCACGCTTCAAATTGTCGATGACGATGTGCCGCCGCCGGTGGTCGCCTTCAGCCAGGCCGCGTCCAGTGCACAGGAGTCGCCCGGCACGCTCAGCATCCCCGTCACGCTCAGCCAGGCCTACGGACTGGCCGTGACCGTGCATGTCGAGGCGGTCAGCGGCACGGCGTCCAATGGTGTGGACTATGACCTGCCCCCCGGCGACCTGACGTTCGCCCCCGGCCAGACCGAGCTGCTGGTGGTGATCAGCCTGATCGACGACAGCGAAACGGAACTGGATGAGACGATCGGGCTGCAGCTGAGCCTTCCGCTGAATGCCACGCTTGGCACCAACAGCGCGCATACCGTCACCCTGGTCGACAACGACCAGGTTCGCGTGACCTTCGATCAAGCCTCGGCCTCGATCGCCGAGAGCGGGGGGTCGCTGCCAGTCGGCATCTCTCTGTCGGCGGCGGCCCCCTTCCCTGTTGCCGTCGATGTCGGAGTCGATGGCGGCAATGCCGTCAATGACACCGACTATGTATTCCAAGCGGGTGCCTGCCTGTTCCCTCCCGGCCAGACACATACCAATCTGTCGATCCTCATCACCGACGACGCGCAGACCGAGGGAAACGAGACCTTTCAGCTGCGCCTGTCCAATGCCGTGCATGCCGTGATCAGCCCGCTTGCCGTCTTCGCCGGCACCATCCGCGACGATGACGCCGCCGTGGCTTATGTCGACCACGATGCCGTGGGCGCGAACACCGGCACGTCCTGGGCCAATGCCTTCACGGATCTGGCCGATGCCATGGACACCGTCCTGCCCCTGACCCAGCTCTGGGTGGCGGAAGGCACATACACGCCGGGCAACACGCCAGATGCGGCCTTTGTCCTGCGCGAAAACATCGCCCTGCACGGAGGGTTCTCCGGAATCGAATCCCAGCTTGTCCAGCGGGCCATCGGCGCCCATCCGACGATTTTGAGCGGCGATCTGGCGCAGAACGACACCGCCAACTGGGGCAGTCGAGCGGACAATGCACGGCATGTTCTGATTGGAGAAACCAACAATTTGACGCTCAGCGGGCTGATCATCCGCGGCGGCAACGCGTCCACGGGGTCGGTTTTCCTTGCTGAGAACCAGGGCGGCGGCCTGTGGGCCAACCTGGTGACCGGCTTAACCATGTCTCACTGCGTCTTCACCGACAACGCCGCGGCGGCCGGGGGCGGGATGTACCTGAGACGTTGCGCGGGTGTCGTGATTGAGGATTGCGATTTCAGCGGCAACATGGCCACGGAGGTCGGCGCCGATCGTGGTTCAGGCGCCATCGGCGGTGAGGCTTTTGTCGTCGGCCAAGATGCGCGCATCAGCCGCTGCCGGTTTACGGGCAATACCGCCCCGGGCGGCCGCGGTGGCGCCTTCTATGCCACGACCACCGGCTGGGAAGTCAATTTCATCAACTGCCTCTTCGCCGGCAATACGGCTGGGGATGTCGGCGGCGGCGTCTTCCTGCGCGTCTACGATTCGCAACTCATAAACTGCACGTTCAGCGGCAACACGCCGTCCGCCGTCTATGTGCGCGATGCCTCACCGGTCGCCGTCAACAGCATCCTGTGGGGCGATGCGGACGAAGTGGCCATCTACAGCGGCAACTTTTCCGCCACGTACACGGACATCGACGACGCGGCGCTGGCCAGCAGCAGCCAGAACCTGCGCGCCGACCCGCTATGGCGCGGCGCGCCAAGCGGCACACTGGCGGCACCGGCCACCTATAATCCTCGCACCGGGCTTACCACCCTGACCATCGCGGGCGGGGGCTGGCTGCCGAACGAGCACGCCGGACGCACGGTGAATCCCAGCACGCTGCAGCAGCGCCAGTTCCTCGTGCACGCCAACACCACCAACGCCCTGACGGTCTGGGGCGATGCGTCAGCCCTCGGGACCAACGGCGCGCATTTCAGCCTGCACGACTATCGCCTCTCGGATGCCAGCCCCTGCCTGGACGCGGCCAACGCCGCCAGCGCCCCCCCCGGCGACATCGAAGGCAGCGCGCGTCCGCAAGGCCTGGGTGTGGACATGGGCGCCTACGAACTGGGTTCCTTCCGGTCTGATTTCTCCGCCAGCCCACGATCAGGCTTCGGGCCGCTCGCCACCACCTTCACGGCTGTCACCTATGGCGGGAGCAGCACCGGGCTGCACTACTGGTGGGACTTCGATAGCGACGGATCGACCGACCTCGCCGGGACCAACCTGAACGTCGTGACCAACACGTACCTGCTGCCCGGTTCGTATGCCGTGACGCTCGCCGTCAGCAATGCGCTGGGCGAGGTGTCGACCATCACGCGTGACGCTTACGTCCAACTCAGTCCCCCGGTCATCTACGTCTCGCTGCAGGGCGCGCACCAGTGGCCTTATGCGTCGTGGTCCACGGCGGCCACGAACATTGCAGACGCGCTTTCCGTGGCCGTCGATGGCGCCCTGGTCCTCGTCTCCAACGGCGTTTATGCGCTCGAGAACCAGCTGATTTTGAACCGCGCCATCACCCTGAAGGGAGCCTTCGGTCCGAACGAAACCGTGCTGTCAGGACGGCACGCCGTGCGATGCCTGTACCTTGCCAACGCCGGCGCCGTGGTGGACGGGCTCACCCTCAGTGAAGGCTGGGGCGACCGTGGGGGCGGCGCCTACCTGGACGGCGGCGGCCTGCTGACCAACTGCGTCGTGCGGCATAACGAAGTCTCCAACGAGGGCGGCGGCGTCTATGTCTTCCAGGCCGGTACGGTGCGCGACTCCACGGTGGCGTCGAACAACTGCGTCTTCACGGGCGGGGGACTTTACCTGTACCAGGGAGGGCTGGCTGAGCACGTCAGCATCGAGGGGAACACGGCCAACTTCGGCGGAGGCATCTCCATTTACCTCGACGGCGAGGTCACGTCCTGCACCATCGCCGGCAACGTCAGCGTCAGTCCCGATGCAAACAGGGAATCCGCCGATGGCGGCGGAATCTACGCCATCGGCGGCGGGCGCGTCCGCGACAGCCTGATCCTCGGCAATCGATCCGGCGATGATGGCGGCGGCGCCTACGCCACGGCCACGAGCCGCTTCGAGCGCTGCGTCTTCGCCTTCAACATCGCCGGAGACGATGCGGGCGGATTCCAGGGCGGCGAAACCGGCGGCACGCCGGGCGGCACGCTGCACGAATGCCTGCTCACGTCCAACCAGGCGAGCGACAAGGGCGGTGGCATGTACCTGTGGAGCGCCGCCCTCGCCGTCAACTGCGTGGTGATCTCGAACACGGCCAACCTGGGTGCCGGCGTGTACTCACGCGACGGCGGCTCGCTCCAGAATTGCACCGTCAGCCTGAATAGCGCCGGCAACAACGGCGGGGGCCTGATGTCGAACAATGGCGGGCTCACGCGCAACACGATCGTGAATCTGAACTACTCGCCCTTGGAACTCGACGTGGCCGCCATTGGAAGCCCTCACCTGTATGACTATGTCTGTTCCAGTGGCCCATTGCCCGGCAACGGCAACACCACCAACGATCCCGCTTTCGCAGACGTCACATCCGGCAATCTCCGCCTGACCGCCGGCTCCTCCTGCATCGATACGGGGAGCGACGAACATGCACCGGCCATCGACTTCGACGGCACGCCACGCCCAAAAAACGGCGACCTGAACGGGTCCGCCCAGTTCGATATCGGTGCGTTTGAGTTCATCCAGCCCGAGACCGACCAGGATGGCGACGGACTTCCCGATGTCTGGGAAATCGCCCACGGCCTCGACCCGTCGCGTTCAACCAGCAGTGACGGGGCCGACGGCGATCCTGACGGCGATGGGGCCAGCAACCTGGCGGAGTATACGGCAGATACCGATCCCACGAACGTGCTGTCGGTGCTGGAACTCACGGGGATCACGCCAGCGACCAACAACGTCCAGATCTGGTGGAAAGGCGGCACGGGCTCCGTTCAGTCTGTGGAATGGGCCACGTCGCTGTCGGCCGATACCGGCAGTTGGCAGGTCCTGTATACGCACGCGCCACCCACGCCAGCCTCCAACTCGCTGGTGCACCCCGGGGGAACAAACCGCGCGGCGTTCTACCGGATCAAGGCCGTTCGTCCATAAGCACGCCAGGGACCGCCACCTCGGAGGCCGGCTGAACCGCCGGGACGGCCTGGACGGGGAACAGTGCCGTGAAGGTACTGCCCTTCCCCATGACCGATTCCACTTTGATGACGCCGTGGTGGCTGCGAACAATCCCGAGTACGGCTGCCATGCCCATTCCGTTGCCGTCTTTCTTGGTCGTGAAGAAAGGTTCGCAAATGCGCCGCCGAGTGGCTTCATCCATGCCGCAGCCCGTATCAGTCACGCGCAAAAATCCGTAACGCCCCGGCACCGGGCCGCTAATGCCAACGGTGTCCGTGAGGTAGTCTGCGCCGCAGTCCATCTCACCGGTGGAAACCACGATCCGCCCCGTTAACTCGCCAATGGCGTCACAGGCATTCGTGATCAGGTTCAAGGCCACCTGGTGAAGCTGGGACTCGTCGGCCTCGATCGGTGCGAGCGTGGCCGCCAGATTCAGTTCCACGCTCACCTTGGCCGGGATTCGCAGCGCGAGCAGGTTGGACGCATCCTCCGCCACCTTGGACAGATTGACCGAGCGCACATCGCGCGGTGCCCGTCCGGCAAAGGATAGCAGGTGACGGCAGATATCCCGCGCCCGGTTGGCCCCCTTCTGAATCTCGCGGATGCTGTCCCGAAATTGGGGATCCACGGGTTCCCTGAGCATCATGAGATCGGCATGCCCCTGGATGATCATCAGCAGGTTGTTGAAATCATGCGCCACACCGCCGGCCAGCACGCCCAGGCTCTCCAGCTTCTGGGTCTGCAGGGCGCGCGCCTCCATCCGCCGTCGCTGCTCCTCGAAGGCCTGCCGCTCCGTGATGTCGCGGACCAGCAGCACGGCGCCATTCTGCCCCACCAATTCGCCGGAAATGATTTCCAGCGGCACCGTGCCCCCATTCTTGTGCTTGCCCGTGGCCACGCCATAGTGAAAACCGTTGCGCGCCAGGACATCGTAAATCTCCCGCGGGCGCGTCTGGTTCGTGCGCCGGTCGAAATACAAGATATCCGTCTTCTGGTTCAGCACCTCGCCCGGCTTGCGCCCGAAGATGCGCTCCACCGAGTCGTTGCACATGCGGATGGTCCGGTCCGGATTCACGATCAGTAGCGTGTCCGGGCTGATGCTGGACACGATCGCTTCCAGATCACTCTTGACGCCCGCCACTTCGCGCCACCGGCGCAACGCGAGCCAGAGCAGAAAAGCCAACCAGATGAACAGGAAGTTGATCAGCCCGGTCGCCGGTGGAAAGCGGGACATCGACGCCAGGAAATCAAACAGCCGGTCACTGAACTGAACCGACAGGTTCAGCACAATCAACAGAAACGCAATCACGATCGCCACGGTGACGACCACGAGGTTGCGGCGGTCAGACTGAGCGGTATGCATGCGCGATCCCGCAATTCTGTCAGAACACGATGTAGCATCCCGGCAAGGCGTCGCGAATGCGCCGCTGCTCGTCGGGGGAAATGTGGTTTCGCTGCAGGAGCAGCCACTTGAGGCCCGTCATGCGGCGCAGGTCGCTATCGCCCGGCAGGCTGGACAGTCCGGTATCGACCAAATCCAGGCGCTGCAAGTTGGGAAGTTCCGTGAGCACGGCTGGAAACACGGCGAGGGGATTGTGGCTCACGTTCACGTCGGTCAGCCCGGCAAGAGACTTGAATTCAGCCGGCAGCTCATGCAGCTGATTACCTTGCAGATACAAACGTTGCAGGGCCTGCAGGTGGCCAATTTCCGCCGGGAGCGCTGCCAGTGCGTTGCTATTGAGCCGCAACCACCGCAAGCCGATTAGCCGCCCCACGCCCGCGGGCAGCGCCGTGAGGGCGTTGCGATCCAGGTTCAGGTAGCGCAGGCTGGCCAAGTCCCCGATCTGTTCCGGCAGGGCACTCAGCGTGTTGTCATTGAGGTACAGCAATTCCAGTTTCGCCAGCCCACCGATTTCGGCTGGCAGGGCGCTCAGTTGGGCCTCGCCCAAGTCCAGCCATTGCAGATCCGACAGGCGGCCAATCGCCGGCGGCAGGCTCCCGATGGCATTGTGCCGCAGACTCAGCTTGGCCACGGAGGGAAGGGTTGCGATCTCGGCCGGAAATGCCGTCAGCCCGCGATCATACAGATTGAGAAAAAGGGGTTCGTTGGCAACGGCCGCGGCACGGGCATCCTCGATGCGCGTGTATTCGGGCATCCGCACAGGGGCGCTCCACGGCAGGCAGCCCGCCAGGCTGATCACCAGAAGCAGGCCCACGGCTGCGGGCGCCTTCACAAGTCGGGTCTCCAACAAACGCATGAAATTCAGATTAACACGCGCGCCAAGGGAGTTCCATCACGATTTCCATTCGCGCGCTCATGTGACGGCCGTCCGGACCGGGGCGCGGCTTCGGCCGCGGCACGCCCCCGCCCGGGCAGGGCTCGCCTGACAAATATCTCCTTGCCATACCGGACCCCCATTTCTAGTATGCCCCGCATGAAAATCAATGCTTCTTTTGTCGTAGCCCTGTTCGGTCTGTGCCTCATCACCGCCTCGACCGCGCAGGCAGAGCCGCGTGGTAGCAGCAATCTCGGCCGCGAGTATCTCGTGGGTTCCAGCGACAATAGCGGCTGGGTCTGCGGTATGTTCTACCACGCGCGCGAACGCCGGGTCGAAGTCAGTGACGTCCCGGGTACGCTGGACGACAAAAAGACCGCCGTCTACGTCGGCCACACGCTGCTGCCCTGGATGTCCCTCTATGGCATCGCCGGCATCACCGATTCCTCGTTCACCACGGTGTTGCCGTCCAAGAGCGATGAAGCATTCCTGTATGGCGCCTCGATGAATCTCGACCTGTTCACTCACGAGATTCAGGACCCCGTCCTGATGGAGAACCAGATCCGCGTCAATGGGAACCTGACCTACTACGGCAGCCAGACCGAGGTCTTCGGCGAGCAGCAGGCGTTGCAGGACGTGCTGGCCTCGCTGACCGCCAGCGTCGTCAACGACTTGAACGGCGTCTCGTTGTACATGCCGGAAAGCATCGCCCTGTTCGGCGGCCCCATCTACTCGGCCAGCCTGAGCAATGACGTGGACGACGGACGTGACGACCAGTTTGGCCTGACCGGCGGTATCGAGGTGTATCAGACCAAGCGCGTCTCCTATTACTTCCGGATTGAGGAGTTTGCCAAGGTCGGTTACGCGGGCGGCCTGAACGTACGCTTCTAAAGGCGGACGACTTGCGCGTCGGAGTGGGTGGCGGACAGGACGGTGCAAGCCACAACGCCCGGGAGCAGGTGCCGCGTGCGGTCATGGGACTGGCGACACCTGACTTTCGCTCGCGTGGAAGCACAATCCCCCTTTCCTTCTATCGGCGACACGATGTGGTCGCCATAGCCCGCGAACTGCTGGGCAAGCGCCTGTGCACCTGCCTCCCGTCCACGAACGCCGGCGGACATGGCCGCCCCCGGGCCGTCTTCACAGCCGGGATCATTGCGGAGACTGAGGCCTATGCCGGGCCGGAAGATCGGGCCTCTCACGCCTATGGGAATCGCCGCACGGCGCGCACATCCATCATGTTTCGCGCCGGCGGCGCGGCTTATGTCTACCTGTGCTACGGCATGCATGCCTTGTTCAATGTGGTCACGCATGAGCCAGGTGTTCCCCATGCCGTACTCATCCGGGCGATCGTCCCCACCCACGACATCGCCACCATGCTTCGCCGCCGTGGACGCAAGCAACTGACTCGAACCCTCACGACCGGACCAGGAACCGTGGCTCAGGCGCTGGGGATCACGACCGACCACACCGGCATCAGCCTCGGCGGTCGACAGATCTGGATTGAGGATGCCGGGATCACCGTCGGGGCTGCCGACGTCGTCGCCAGTCCGCGCGTCGGCGTAGCCTACGCCGGCGCCCATGCCCGCCGTCCCTGGCGGTTCCAGTGCCCAAAACTCTGGCAGGCCGGGATTGCCGCCCCTCCTCCCCCTCCTGTAAAGTAGCCCCTCATGTTCATGACGATTCAACATGTTCTGCGCATGGCGACGCTGGCCGCCGCGTTGGGCGCCCTGTCCGCGCCGGCCGCCGATATGCTGACGCTGGCCGACGGGCAGACCGTGACCGGCACCTTTCAAGGATATCGCAGCGGCCAGTTTGAAATGCAGTCCGACACTGCCAAACCCGTCAAATACCCCCAGCTACGCGTCACGGCCCTCACGCTATCTCCTCCCGTCGCCGTGCAAGTGCACCGCCGGGGCGGCAAGAATCTGAACGGCGTTCAACTCACCGGCTACCAGAAGCCGACCTTTGCTTTCGCCACCGACACGGGCGATCTGCAGATTCCCGGCGTGCAGGTGGCGTCTATTGAGGCCATGCCGGATATGCAGCGGGACATGCAACACGTCGCCGAGTCCGCCCGCACCGCACAAGCCGCCGTGCCGCACGACGAAACCTTTCGCCTGGCCATCCACACCGGTACCGTCACCGTGATTCAGTTTCACATGGATACCGTGATGTCGAGCGTACGACAGGGCGGCTACGTCCAATCCCGCTGCGACGACAGCCGCGGGAAACTGAGGTTCGAGCGGGTCGACCTCACCGGCTGGGACGATCCCGTCGCACAGCGCTACCACATTGCCTCGGTGCCGCAGTTCTGGTTCTTCGACCGCGAGGGCAACCTCCGCACCAAGCTGACTGACCGCTTCACGACGGACGACATCGATGCCGCCTTCGCCGCCATGCGGCCCTAGCGCGAGCCCCCCTCGCCCGTCCCGGCCAGGACTCGCGAGCCGTACCGGCAGCGGGCGCGATCGACAAGTGGCGGGACGCCCCCGCCAGCGGGCGCCATTCACAATCGACAGCGCGCACTCGCCTATGCTACGTTTTCCCACCTATAAGCGTTTGAGGGCCTCATGAAGCGCGCCGCTGAAATCATCGAGTATCTGTCCCGCCCCGATGCGTCACATGCGGTGCTTCTCGCCCCGAACGCCCCTCCCGTCACGCGCACGTTCCGGGGCGTCGAAGTGGCCCTGAACGTGGTCATGGATGCCGGGGACATTTACGATACGTTGAAGGCCTTGCTCAGCATGGCGGGCCACCACGATGAGGAACCGGTGCGGGAGAGCGGCACCTTTTCCTTTTCGATGCCTTCCGTCGGCCGGTTCCGGGTACACTATGCCACCCAGCGCGGCAGCAAGGTGGCCCGCGTCGCGGTCATCCCCTACACGATTCCGGACCTCGCCCACGTGTGCGCCGATCCTGAGGCGGCCAGACAGGCCAGTGCCGTGGTGGGCTCCGCCAAGTCCGGCATCATCGCCGTCACCGGCCCCGACGGGACCTGCAACAATGCGCTGGTCTACGCCCTGCTGCGGGAACTGAACCAGTCGCAGCGGTTCGTCATCTACATCATCGAGCGCGCCCTCACCTTCCTGGTGGCGCACGGCGAATCGATCATCATCCAGACGGAACTGGGCTCCGATATCGACACGCTGGAGAAGGGGCTCGCGAACGCGTTCATGTTTGAGCCCAATGTGGTCTTTGTCGGCGATGTGCGCGCGACGGACAGCATTCCCAGCCTGATGCATGCGGTGGGGGCCGGCATGCTCACCATCGTCAGCAGCGTCGCCATCACGGGAGAGCACATGATTAACCAGTATGCGCCCCAGTCTTTGGCCGGTGGAACCGTCAGTGACGCCTTTGTCCGCTGCGCCATCCGCGTGACGCCGTTGGCAGACGGGCGGCTTGCCGTCCATGTGCGCGACTTGTCCGGCGAAGGCGGGCGTCCCTCATGACAGACAGCGAACCAAACAAGGCGGCGCGCCTGAACCTTGGCGCCCGCATCGATGCGCTGGATGCGGCCATCCAGGGGCTCAGCTCACATGACTCCGACGCCGAGAGCACCCTGCGGGCCTTGGCGGCGTCCACCGTGGAGCAGGCGGCCAACCATCCTGCGTGGTCTGCGGTGCGCGAGTCCGCCGATCGACTGGCGAAGGCCGAGCCCCCGCAACTGGCGGCCTCAGCCCAGAACTTGATTGGGCGCCTGCGCGAAGCCGCATCGTCTCAGCGCCTGGAGCCCGCCATTGTGCTCGTCGGCGGCGAACCGGATTTCTTCGCCCAGTTAGGCGACGCGCTGTCCCATGTCGGGCGTCCCCTCCTGCATGCCCCGACCGGCGCCGAGGCCCGGCACCTGCTGAAGGAGCGCTCGGCAATCTGCATTGTGTTGCACGTCGTGCTGCCTGATCTTGATGGCCGCATCCTGCTGTCGCGCTTGCGCGAACTTCCCATCACCGCCTCGATCCCTGTTCTCCTGCTAGCCGAGCGCATTGACGAGTCCCTCAAGGAGGAGAGCCTGCTGCACGCCGCGGACGGCTACCTGGAACACACCCGCGACTGCGCCGCCATTGTCCAGTGGGTCAGCGGCCGGCTGCGCCGGGCGCCCGAAGCCGCCCGCGCCGCCCGGCGTGATGCGCTGACCGGCCTGCTGAACCGGGCCGCCCTGCGCGAGGCCTTTGAGCGCGTCCAGAAGGAATGCGCAGATCGCAACGACCCGCTTTCGCTGGCCACCATCTCGGTCGACAATTCCCGCGCCCTGCTACATCGCTTCGATACCGATACACGCGAGGATCTCCTGCAGACCTTCGGCGTGCTGCTGTCCAGTTCGCTGCGCTCGACGGACATCGTCGCGCGATGGGGACTGTATGAGTTCACGGCGCTGTTTCCGGGCGAGGACCACACCGGCGGGACGCGCGCCGTCGAGAAGGTCATCGAGAAACTGCGCGACCAGACTTTTGAAACGGCCGGCGGTGAAACCGTCCGACTGTCGATCGCCGCCGGCGTCGTCGCCGTCCAGCCGACCGATGCGCTGGACGACGTCATCGCGCAGGCCGATCACTTCGTCTATCAAGCCACGGCCAAGGGCGGCAACGTGGTCGTGTCCGAACAGGCTCCCGCCCCCGCGCGCCGGCAGCCCCGCGTGTCCCTGCTCGTGCGTGACAGCGTCACCACGCAGGTCCTGCGGCAACTGCTGGAGAAAGACAGCTTCGACGTCACGTGCCTGGAACAGTGGGACGACAACGTCGCGGCCGAGTTTGCACGCCATCGCCCCCACCTGGTCATCATCGACGAGCGGTTCCCGCCTGCAGGCGGAATCGAGATCTTGAAGACCCTGCGCCAGGACCCCCAGAACAGCCGTCTGCCCATCATCATGCTGGTGGCGGGAAATTCGGAGAACGCCGTCTCGCAGGCGCTGGCCCACGGTGCCAACGACTACATTGTGCGGCCCTTCTCTCCCTTCTCCTTCGTCAGCCGCACGCACCGCCTGCTCTCGCGCGGCGCGGTCCCGGGCGGGGACCTCTGCCGCATCTTGATCGTGTCGGATGAGGCCCCGCCCCTGGTCCTGCTCGGGTCTGGGCTCCATCAGCGCGGCGAGTTTGAGGTGCTGCTGGCGCGTGGCGGCAAGCAGGGCCTGGCGCGCCTGCAAGCCGAGGCGCCCGACGTGTTGCTGGTGGACACCCCCATCGGCCCCGTCGACGGCAAGCCTTTCTGGGAGGCCTTGACCGAGCAGGTCGCAGGCACACCGCTGACCGTCGTCGTGGCCGAGGCGTCGAGCCACGCGAAGCCCCCGACGTACCCCATCCCCGTCCGCGGTCACATCAAGAAGCCGTTTTCGCCACTCAAGGTCGGCAGCGAACTCGAGAATCTGCTCGGGCTGACCCCATCGCCGCGACGAAGCGAGGAAGCGAACCAACATCTCAACGCCGAGATCCGCCAGGTGATGAAGAAGGACCGGTAGGACCTCTCTCGCCGCATCGCGACGTCCACAAGTCCGCCACCATCATGATTCCCGATGCCGGACATGGCGTGTGGCCTCTGCGATCTGGTGATCGCCCCATCGAGCCGTCATGAAGAACGAGCCACACACCGTCGCCGCGCCGGGACAGGGCCTTTGGGGCGGGCGGCTGCTGACTTTTGAATCCCTCCCCTCCACCAACCAATGGGCACTGGACCATGCCGCGGATGCCCGGCATGGTGACATCATCCGCGCCGTGCAGCAGACCGCCGGACGCGGGCGGTTCAATCGCCAGTGGCTGTCGCCGGGAGGGCGCGAACTCACGCTGTCCGTTTGCCTCCACCTGCCGGGGGCCACCGGACAGACAATGGGCTGGCTCGGCCCGGCGGTCGCGCTCGCCATTCACACCGCGGTGGCCACGCACGGCATTACGGCCAAGGTGAAGTGGCCCAATGACGTGCTCGTCGGGCGCCGGAAATTGGCGGGCATTCTCTGTGAGCGTGACTTGCGAACGAGCATGGTCGTGGTGGGCATGGGGCTCAATGTGAACCTTAAGCCGGACGCGATGAACCACCTCGCCGCGCCGCAGCCGGTAACGTCCATGCACATGGAAACCGGGCGGGAACTGGAACCCGAACTCGTCCTTCAAGCCCTGCGGGCGGCCCTGGAACGGTTCCTGCCCCTTGCCATGGGCGGGGCATGCGCAGGACTCCAGCAGGCTTGGGCCGAACACGATGGACTCTCCGGGCAGCGCGTGCGGTTGACGACGACCAGTGGCGAAGTCGAAGGCGACTATGCAGGCCTGACGCCAGAAGGCTACCTCCGGCTGCGTGTAGCCGCCGGTACAGAGCGCGTATTCCTGAGTGGAGACGTGACGCTGGCTGCCCCGCGCGACGTTCCTACTCCAGAATGATGCAGATGTTGTCGCTGTCGTACACGTTCAACCCCGTTCGGTTGGGGCCAAACGAACCCACCACACGGTGCGTGCCGCCATTGATTTCGTAGTCAGGATCGAAGAAGTAGTTACTCCCCCAAGGATCCTTCTCCAATTTGCGCAGATAGGGCCCCTTCCAATTCACATAAGCGCTCGAAGCCGAGAGAATACCGGCGCCCGCTGTGCCCAGATTCGACACCTCGTCGTTGGAGGCATGGCTCCCGGGTACATTGTCTATTTCGTAACCATTGGGCACAAAATGCGTATCCCACATCAACTGGCGAATCGCCGTCGCCAGCATCTGAAGCTCCGCCTGGGCTTCTTTGCGCTTCGCATCCGTACGCGCTTTCTTGTAGCTGGGGACGGCCACCGCCAGCAGAATGCCGACAATGCCCAGTACAATCATGATTTCGACCATGCTGAAACCCTGCCGGCACCCGCGCCCCTTGGCGAACGTCTTCGCCGAATCTGTATGCATGCCTTGCCCCCTCTTGTGGCGAGAGCCACCAACACATTCACGCTTTCGAAGCCCAACGAGAACCAACGGCACTCTAGCACGATATGTGCCAGAGATTGAACGCATTAGCGCAGGCGAAGGGGTCCCAATCGCGGCCATTTCTGCACGATGAACCGCTCCCCTTTTGCTAATTCAAGTACGTTTTAGCGTCAATTAATCTCGACTCCGAGCACAAACCACCGGATCATACCGGAAGCAAGAATTTAGATTGTCGCAAATTATCACTCATTGTGCGAAATATTCTCACAATCAAGAAGTTTACGCCGCATACAGAGCCTCAGAGGCGATAATCCGGCTTGGCATAGGGGTTGCTTGAATTCGGGTGGTCCGCGGGAGAGGACTGGCATGGCCATGTTTCACAAAACTGATGACGTCACGATAGACGAGGCACCGGCGCACCCGCCTGCCAAGTCACGCGCCGGTGTCGGCCTGATCGAAGTGGTCATTGCGCTATTCATCTTCGCCGGCAGTGTGGCCGGCATGTGCGCGCTGGTGCTGATGGTTCGCGAAGCGAGCGACCGTGCACGCGATCACTACGTAGCCGTTAACCTGGCCAAGAACCGGTTGGAGCGCGCCAAGAGTTTCGGGTTCAGCCAACTCAGCCTATTTGCGGAGAACCAGGTGCCGATGAACAGTCAGGGGGCGCCAAACGCGAAAGGCGATTTTCGCCGGACCACGGTGGTCTCGAACATTGCCGCCAACCTGACCGAAGTGCGGGTCACGGTGGAAATCCGCAATCGTGACACGTGGGAGTTTGTGCCTGGCGAAGAAGATATCCGGTCCTATGTGGCCGACATCACGGAGCACCCATGATCACGGCTCCCCCCCGCACCGCCTCCGGCTTCACCCTGGTCGAAATGGTTATCGCCACGTCGATCCTCGTGGTCGCCATGGCGCTCGCCATGACCGGCTATGTGTACATCTGGGCCGAAACCAACAAGAGCATCACGCAGGACGAACTCGATATCCAGGTCCAGCAATCCATCGAGGAAATCAAGAAGGACCTCCGCCTGACGGCACTCGAGAAAATCTATTACTTTCCCGAGGGCGCGGTCACCAACACGGCCATCAGCATGCCCCTGGCACGCGACACCGACGGCGATGGCGCTGTGGACGTGGGGGCCGACGGCAAGATCGTGTGGGATCGGACGGTGATCTATCACGTTTGGGCCGGGAATCCGACCCAGTTGCGCAAGACCACCTTCTCGCCGCGCGACAATTCGCTGACGGTCACGCAGCTGCAGGAGCAGCTGAACAGCGTGGCAACGGTCGGCAATGGCACCGCCACGTATAACTCCTCGAATGCCACCACCAAGGTCATCTTCCAGAATCTGTTCACCTGGAGCGTGCAGCCCCAGAGTTCGAGCTTTGACGGCTACTCCGCCACGAACATGCGCAGCCTGGATGCAGTTCTCGGCTCGACGGTGCTGAGCAATGGCAACCAGACCCTGCGGTTCCGCGTGACCGGCAAGAACCCCAGTTCGTCCGGCTACCGCGTCGGCCTGGATACGCTCTTCATGTCCCCGTCCTACGGCGTCCGCGAGGCGGAGGCACAGTTGCCGGCCACGGCGGTCGTGGGCACGACCATTCCGACCAATGTGTACATGAATGCCGGTTCGTGGAGCGGGAATTATCACTTGTCCTTCCCCGCGACGGCCACGAATCAATCCTTCACACTCACACTGCCGAACGACCGGTGGGAGGAAACCAACTTCCGCAGCACCGGCGAATTGCACGACGACACATCCGTCTTCTTCGATACGAGCCTGGCGCCCACCGACTTCGTCGTCGCCCTGGAAGGCAACTACAGCTACAACTGGTGGGCCACCAACCAAACCGGCGACGCCTACGGTGGGCAGACCGTGGCCGACAATGTCAAGGGCGCCGCCGTGCGCGTGCTGATCCGCGGCCGGAACATGGAGCCCGGCAAGGCCATCGATTTCAGCGGCGGCAAGACCTGGGTGCTCTTCCGGTCAGGCACCGGCCCGCTCACCATCACGGACGCATTCATCGCCGAAGCCAATGCCACGGATGGAATCGCCACGATGGACGCGGTGCCCGGCACCACCACGCGCCTGAGATTCGGCGGCGCAAACAGTCTCTCCTTAAGCAGCAGCGGCAGCGCGTCGTGGTGCGACCAGGCGTCCACCTTCCCCATCGACAAGCGCAAGAGCTACCTGGTGACCTATCTGGTCAGCCCCACGGCGGGCTATGGCAACGCCTGGCGCTGGCTTGAGACCAACACGATGGATTACGTGGGAGCCTACATGATTGCCGCCTCCAACAGCCCCACGGCAGGCACGGCCGCCGCCGAGAATTGGAGTACACGTTCGGACGTCTACACCACCAATTCCATTCCGGCCGTCTGGGCCACGTGGGTGACCTATCCCACCAACGGAACCTACACGTCGGCCATCTTCGATACGCAACACAACGCGGCTCCGTTCACCGGCATCGCGTGGAACTCCGTCATTCCGTCGGGTGGTTACCTCGGCATGCGGGTCCGCTCGGGCAATAGCAACGACCTCTCGGACGCCGCCAGCTGGACCAACCTCGCCGCCATGACCTCACCCGGGGCGATCAATCCCGGCAACAAGCGCTACGTTCAGTTCCAGGCCACCCTCCGACCCTCGTCCGGGGGGAACCTGACGCCCAAGCTGCGCGATGTGGCCATCAGTTGGCCGGCGGAGACCAGGATCGTGGACATTGGCGGGACGTTCACCAAAGGCCCGGATTACGGCATTTTCGAAATGCTGGTGAACGGACAGGCGATCAAGAAGGGCGTGGTTGTGAATCTGGAGATCTTCGATTACACGCGCGCCCACGGGACCAGCAACCGCATCACCTCGGCCGCCACCACTGAAGTGACGCCGCGCAACAGTGGCCGCTGATGGTGGGCCGGATTCGAGAATGGACGAGATGGTGCAATCGTCGGCGGGACGTCACGTGCGGCGCCCCGTGAAGGGGCGCGCGGGGATTGCCAACGTTGGGTCGGACGTGTTCGGAGTAAAGGAGGAAGTGGTCATGCAAACGTCGCACCGCAGTTCAAACAGGCGTGAGGGGTCCGCCCTGTTCACGGTCATGCTGATCGTCCTGGTGATTGCCGCCCTGTTGGGCATCACCTGCAAAGCCAGCGTTCAACGCGTCTTCACCGCCCGCAAACTGGCGGACCGCGTACGCGCGCTGTCCATTGCCGAAGCCGGCGCCAACAAGGCCTACGCCATTCTGCAGAATGACTTCAATGCGCGGCTCGATGACACGCCATTCCCACTCACGTCCTATGCGGGCGGCACTTATGATGTCAGCGTGGCGACCGTGGGCGTGTTTGTGGCCGTGGTCTCCAGCGAGGGGCACTATGGTACGGCCGACGCGCAGGTTGTTGTCGACGTGAAGAACTACGGCGCGAGCTCGAATGCCGTACAAAACTCGTCCGCGCTGAACTACTCGATCTTGTGTGGCGGCACCTTCGATTTTGGCGGCTGCGGCACGATCAGCAGTTCCAACGGCGCGGCCCTGCTGCACTCCAATGGAGGCCTGACCATACGCGGTGACGCCCAGGTGGGACTGGACATCCGCTCCTCAACCAAGATCACCCTGTCCAACGGCGTGGATATCAACGGTCGCGTGACGTCGCCCACGCTGTCGTACAACGCGTCCAAAGTCACGTCCACGGGCGGCTTCTTCCAGCAGGCCGTGCCGCTGGTGCCGATCCCCGATCTCGACTTCACGCCGTTCAATGCCTGGGCCGCTAGTCACGGAGAGGTCAAGAATGGCGGCTGGTCGCTGAGCGGCGGCACCTACAACGCCAACGGCGGCGTGATCTGGGTCAACGGTGATGTCCAGATTTCCAGTTCAACCATTGTCAACGGGTCGATCTTTGCCACCGGGAGCATCAAACTCGCCGGCTCGGCGGTCATCAACCACGGCGATTCCGGCATCGCCATCGCCGCGCGCGATGGCAACATCGACTACCAGACCAGCGGCGCCACCTACGGGATGATCTATGCCAAGACCGGCAGTTTCACGCAGACATCAAACGGTCGCATGGAAGGGCAGATGATCATCAAGGGCAACATCAACAAGGGCGGCGCTTCCGACGAAATGTTGTATGTCAAAACGATCCTGACCACGCCCGGTGTGACGTCGAGCGCCTCCGATCTGATAGGCGTTTCGGCCTGGCAGAAGTAGATCGCCTTCTTCACGCCTTTCAGGAGCCCGGCAGTCGCGCGCTGTCGGGCTCGCTTTTTTTATGACCGGTCTTCCGGACTCCGGGCCGGCCAGCCGTCGCGTCCCCCGCCCCTGCCCTACGGACGCGTGGCCCCTCCTGTCACATCCCCCCATGATGGTCGGAACCAGGTGCTTCGCGCTTGCGCGCACCGCCCATTCCCACTATCGTCTCCCCCCACTCGACGACACGCATAGTCTGCAGTCGCCCGAGACTGGTCCCAGGGTTTTCTTTCGCAGTACAAGGAGACGCAGGATGACGGCACCGACGCAAAACAGGAAACTTCTGGCTTGGGTGGACGATGTCACCCGGCTTTGCACGCCCGATCACGTCTATTGGTGCGACGGATCCACCGCCGAATACGCGCGCTTCATGGATCAGATGGTCGCCTCGGGCATGGCCACCAAGCTGTCAAAGCGCCCCAACAGCTACCATTTTCGCTCGCACGCCTCCGACGTGGCGCGCGTCGAGGACCGGACCTACATCGCCAGCCGCACCAAGGACGAAGCGGGCCCCACGAACAATTGGGTTGCCCCGGAAGACCTGAAGCAGACGATGCGCGGGCTGTATGCGGGCTGCATGCAGGGCCGCACCCTGTACGTCATTCCGTTCAGCATGGGCGTCATCGGCAGCCCGATTGCCAAGATTGGCGTGCAAATCACCGACTCTCCGTACGTGGTGGTCAACCAGCACATCATGACCCGCGTCGGCACGCGCGTGCTGCAGGCGCTGGGGCAGGACGGCGCTTTCATTCCCTGTCTGCATTCGGTGGGCGCCCCGCTCAAGCCCGGCGAGCAGGATGTGGCCTGGCCTTGCGCCCCGATCGAGAAGAAGTATATTGCGCACTTCCCCGACGAAAGCCTGATCTGGAGCTACGGGTCTGGCTACGGCGGCAACGCGCTGCTGGGCAAGAAGTGCCTGGCCCTGCGCATCGCCTCCGTGATCGCCCGGCGCGAGGGGTGGATGGCTGAGCACATGCTGATCCTGCGCCTGACCTCTCCCGCAGGCAAACGCTACCACATCGCGGCCGCGTTCCCCTCGGCCTGCGGCAAGACCAACCTCGCCATGCTGCGTCCCACCATCCCCGGCTGGACATGTGAGTGCGTCGGCGACGACATCGCCTGGATGAAGATCGGTCCGGATGGACGGCTGCGCGCCATCAACCCGGAAGCGGGCTTCTTCGGCGTGGCCCCCGGCACGAGTTACAAATCCAACCCCATGGCCATGGACACCATCCGCGAAAACTCGATCTTCACCAACTGTGTCGTCACCGGCCAGGGCGACATCTGGTGGGAAGACATGGGCGTGCCCTGCGAGGGGGGGACGGACTGGAAGGGGAATCCCTGGACGCCGGGCAAGGGCGAAAAAGGCGCCCACCCGAACGCGCGTTTCACGGCGCCCGCCCGGCAGTGCCCTGTCATCTGCCCGGATTGGGAAGACCCGGCGGGCGTGCCCATCGATATCTTCATTTTCGGCGGGCGACGCACGCAGGTCATGCCGTTGGTGCACGAAGCCCTGGATTGGGATCACGGGGTCTTCATGGGCGCCACGGCCGCCAGCGAACCGACGGCGGCCGCGCTAGACGTGAAGGCCAAGCTGCGGCGGGATCCGATGGCGATGCTGCCCTTCTGCGGGTACAACGTGGCGGACTACTGGCAGCACTGGTTCGACATGGGCGACAAGCTCGGCGCCAAGGCTCCTAAAATTTTCTACGTCAATTGGTTCCGCAAGAGCCCGGACGGCAAGTGGCTCTGGCCCGGGTTTGGTGAAAACGGCCGCGTCCTCAAGTGGATGTGCGAACGTACCGATGGCAAGGTTCAAGGCCAGACGACACCCATCGGGCGGATGCCTGCGGATGGCGAATTTGACCTGACGGGGCTGCCCATGAGCAAGGCCGAGTGGGATGAGCTGATGCGCGTGGATCTGGGCGCATTCAAAGCCGAACTGACGGATCTGGACGATTACATGGCGCAATTTGGCAGCCGGTTGCCGGCCCGCATGCGCGCGCAGGTGGCAAGCTACAAGCAGCGCTTGGGCGATTGACGCCCACCACCCGACCCGCTATAGTTTCGGTTCGTTTGCCGGGGAAAACGCAAGCGGTTGGTGGATGCCCGCAGCCCAAATCCACATTAGGCACGCCCCCTTCGTCTATCGGCTAGGACACCAGGTTCTCATCCTGGTAAGAGGGGTTCGACTCCCCTAGGGGGTGCCAGTCACCAGAGCGGCTTCCTACGTGCGCCGCACGGTGACTGGCGCGGCCAGCCAAACCAAACCGCGTCGCGCGATCAACGCCCCCATCCGCTCTGGTGCCCGGTGCCCTTCAGGTGAACATATCTGCGGATTTCTCCGGAATCCGAACACGCACGCTCCTTTATCTCTGTAAAGGAGACCACCATGCCGCTCCCCTACTGCGTCTACGTCCTGCTCTCCCTAAGCGACCACAATATCTACGTCGGCTACACCACCGACCTCCCTCGCCGACTCGACGCGCGCGGACCGACCCGGAAACCGCGTCTCCTCGAAATCGATCGGCCACACATTCAACGAGACGGCGAACGGCTCGTCGTCCAACTGGGGGGATGCGGGCAACCGCGTGGGACCCCGTTGGTCAGAGCCTTGACGTATTCATATCGCCCGTTCAAGTAAAGCAGTCCATCTGTGAAGGCGATAAAGCGCCCTGCATCTTACGGATCATGCCACCCGCCACACATCGGGAATGCGCTCAGTGGCCCGCCGGCCAGGCCAGACACTCCCTGCGGAAAATCGCGACGCTCTGGGAAAGGCTGCGGCGCTTCGGATAGATGAGGGCGATCTGACGCGTGGCCGGCTGCGGCGAGAGGGTGCGAAAGGCGACGCGACGATGCTTGAATGAAGCAACGGCGAGACGCGGCGTAAAGGTGATGCCGAGCCCCGTTTCCACCATGGCCAGTACGGTGTCGAGCTGCGAGCTGTCCACGGACACAAACGGGTCGCTCAGCGTCCGGCTGCAGACTTCCAGCGTCTGGCGGCTCAGGCAGTGCACCTCCTTCATCAGGACCAGTGGATGGTGCATCACGTCTTCGACGGTGACGACCGTACGCCGACACAGGGGATGACGCCGCGGCAACGTGACGAGCAACTCATCCTCCATGAGAATGTCAACCGTCATGTCGCGCCCACCCGGGAACGGCGGACTGGCTAGGCCTGCGTCCAGACGTCCCTCGCGCATGGCTTGCAACAGCGTGTCGGTCGTTTCCTCCGCGACGCGAAATTGAAGCCCGGGACTCGACCGCAGACACCGGTCGATCAGGGATGGCAGGAGATACGGGGCAATGGTCGGGATGGCTCCCACGGCCAGTTCTCTGCCGGGCGCACCGGCAGCATCGCACACCTCCACCTGGATCGCCCCCAATTCGTTGAGGAGCGACTGCGCCCGCGGAAGCAGCCGTTCGCCGCGCGCCGTCAGCAACGCACCGCGCCGTGTGCGTCGGAACAGAGCGTGTCCGATTTCCGCTTCCAGCTTGAGGATCTGCTGGCTGAGGCTCGGCTGCGAAACGTTACACGCCTTTGCCGCGCGGGAGAAGGTTCCGTGGCGCGCCACGGCCTGAAAATAGCGGAGCTGATGAATTTCCATGTATAGGCCGCGCCTATGTTGTCTATTCGTAATAAGTATTTCAACAATATTATAAAGTCTGTCACCTTGTGCGTGCTGATTGGCGACCGGGGAGGTATCATCCCTGTCACGGGGACACGCACACAAAGCGCCAAGCGCGATGGGAGCGACTATGAGCAGTCAGAGCAAGTGCCCATTCAACCACACGGCCGGAAGTGGACCGTCGAACCGCGACTGGTGGCCGAACCAACTGAACCTCGATATCCTGCACCAGCAGTCCTCCAAGTCCAATCCGATGGGCGCGGACTTCAACTACGCCGAAGCGTTCAAGCGTCTCGACCTGAAGGCCGTGAAGCGGGACCTCGCGGAACTGATGACCCAGTCGCAGGACTGGTGGCCAGCGGACTTCGGCCACTACGGGCCGTTGTTCATTCGCATGGCCTGGCACAGCGCCGGCACCTACCGCATCGGTGACGGGCGTGGCGGTGGCGGCAACGGCAGCCAGCGTTTTGCACCTCTCAATAGCTGGCCCGACAACGTCAACCTCGACAAGGCGCGCCGGCTGCTCTGGCCGATCAAGCAGAAGTACGGCCGGAATATCTCGTGGGCCGACCTTATGATTCTCGCCGGCAATGTCGCGCTCGAATCGATGGGGTTCAAGACCTTCGGCTTCGCCGGCGGCCGCGTGGACATCTGGGAACCGGAGAAGGACGTCTACTGGGGCGCCGAGAAGAAATGGCTGGACGACCGGCGCTACGCCGGCGACCGGGACCTCGAAAATCCGCTCGCCGCCGTGCAGATGGGCCTGATTTACGTCAACCCGGAAGGCCCCAACGGCAATCCGGATCCGGTCGCGGCAGCGCGGGACATTCGCGAAACGTTTGCGCGCATGGCCATGAACGACGAGGAGACGGTGGCGCTCATCGCGGGCGGTCACACCTTCGGCAAGACCCACGGCGCCGGCGATGTGAAGCATGTGGGGCCTGAACCGGAGGGCGCGGGCATCGAGGAACAGGGGCTGGGCTGGACGAGCACCTTTGGTACCGGCAAAGGGGGAGACACCATCTCCAGCGGCCTGGAAGTCACCTGGACCACCACGCCCACGGCGTGGAGTAACAACTTCTTCCGGAACCTGTTCGGCTACGAGTGGGAACTGACGAAGAGCCCGGCCGGTGCGCAGCAGTGGACACCAAAGGGAGGGGCAGGTGCCGGCACCGTGCCGCACGCCCACGACCCGTCCAAACGGACGGCGCCATCCATGCTGACCACAGACCTCGCACTGCGGTACGACCCGGTCTACGAGAAGATCTCACGGCGCTTCATGGAGCATCCGGATCAGTTTGCTGATGCGTTTGCCCGCGCGTGGTTCAAGCTGACCCACCGCGACATGGGCCCGCGCGCGCGCTATCTCGGCCCGGAGGTCCCCAAGGAAGCATTGATCTGGCAGGACCCCATTCCCGCGGTGAATCACAAGCTGATTGGCGCAAAGGACATCGCCGCACTGAAAAACAAGATCCTGGCGTCCGGCCTGTCGGTCGCACAACTGGTCTCGACCGCCTGGGCGTCGGCGTCCACCTTTCGTGGCTCCGACAAGCGCGGCGGTGCAAACGGCGCCCGTATTCGCCTGGCACCGCAGAAGGACTGGGAGGTCAACCAGCCGGCCCCGCTGGCGAAGGTGCTGAAGATGCTCGGGGGGATTCAGCGCGCATTCAACAAGACGGCAAAAGGCGGCAAGAAGGTTTCGCTGGCGGACCTGATCGTGCTGGCCGGTTGCGCCGGCGTCGAACAGGCCGCGAAGAACGGCGGCCACAAGGTGACGGTGCCTTTTACGCCCGGACGCATGGACGCCTCGCAGGCACAAACCGATGCGGCCTCTTTCGCCGTGCTGGAGCCGGTCGCGGATGGGTTCCGCAACTACCTGAAGACGAAGTTCTCCGTATCGGCCGAGGAACTCCTGGTGAATCGAGCGCAGCTGTTAACGCTGACGGCGCCGGAGATGACCGTGCTTATCGGCGGCCTGCGGGTCCTGAACACCAACGTCGGGCAGGCGCCACACGGCGTTTTCACCAAACGGCCAGGATCGCTGACGAACGACTACTTCGTGAACCTGCTCGACATGGGCACGGCGTGGAAGGCCGTCTCGAGCGACGCGGACCTGTTCGAAGGCCGCGACCGCGCAACGGGCCAAGTCAGGTGGACCGGCACGCGTGTCGACTTGGTCTTCGGCTCAAACTCCCAGCTACGCGCCCTCGCGGAAGTATACGGATGCGCGGACTCGCAGGCGAAGTTCGTGCGTGACTTCATCGCGGCGTGGGACAAGGTGATGAACCTGGATCGCTTCGATCTGGATTGATGACCGAGTCGCACTCGACAACACCGGTTGCGCACGTCTCACCAGTTGACGTGCCCATTCAAGTTTGCGCCGGTTGATAGCGGCTGCGGCGTGAGAAGCCGCTTTACATACTCAACGGCCGTCTCCTGCTCGGTAACGCTGGCGGGCGTCATCGTTGCCGTTGCTTTCGGGCTCGACACCCTGCCCAGGCATCAATCGAGCGCTGCCATGACGGACATCCGTCGGCACCCGAATGCGGAACGTATGGCCGATTATCCCGGACTCCGGGACGGCGCGCAACGCCTTGAAATCGGCTCCGTAGGGTTCCACCAGCAGTGCAGAGATGCTGGCCACGGTGACTCCAGATATCTGTGACAGGGCCGCCACCCAGGCCGCATGGTCGGCCGCTCCCGCCTGCCAGTGACGCGTGCGCCCCATGAATCCACGTAAAGAAGGTTCCGCCACGGGCATGCCGTAGATGGTGACCGGATCCACGAAGCCGAAGTATAGCAGGTGCGGTGAGTGCCCTCGATTGGCCGCCGTCACGGCGGCCCAATGTGCCTCCAACTCCTCAATATCCTGTCCCCAGTCGTAGTTGCTGTCCACCATCCAGCGCGAACCGCCCGACACGCCGCCCGCCCATGCGGGGTAGTAGCTGATGAAATGCGGATAGCAGGCCGTCGCCGCGATCGACGCCAACACCAGCCCGGCGGCCACACCATGGCGCCATCTCCTTGCGGGCAGGCTGGCCACCCAGAGCGCTGCCGCCAGGATGCCCACGGTCACCACCGGCAGCGCGTGGCGCACGCCGATGGCGAGCCGGTTGGCAAAGACCAGCAGGAGCAGCAAGACCCCGAACGGAATCCAGGGAATGGCACGTTGTAACCGGACATGTCGCCAAGACGCGACGCATGCCAGGAGCGCGGCCAACACCCATACCGGCGGCGATTTCAGAACGAGCGCCACCGGCATGTACCACCACGGGGCGCGCAGCAGTTGCATCCCGTGGAAGTAGGCCCGATGGCCGGCGAGGCTGTGCTGCTCCTGCGCGATCAGTCCTTCCACAAAACGGCCAGCTGGCATGGCCACCCCGGTGAGCCAACCGTCCACCGGCCCTCGAATGACTTGCGGCTCGAAGCCGTAGAGTCCAAGCAGGAGCGCGGCCAGCGAGGCTATGCCAAGCGGAAGTTGAGCGAGCGGGCGCCAGGACCGCCTCGTCCATGCCACCATCGGGATCACGATGACGAGGTAACTCAGCCACCATATCAACCCGCTGTGTTTCGTGGCCGCCGCCGCGGCAAACGAGAGGGTCGCCCATCCCAAGGAGCGCGCATCGGGTGCCTGCATCGCCCGCCACAGCAGGGCGGTTCCCAGCATGGCAAAT
Source organism: Lentisphaerota bacterium (assembly GCA_021413965.1). GTDB lineage: Bacteria > Verrucomicrobiota > Kiritimatiellia > UBA8416 > JAIOPI01 > JAIOPI01. Next base: position 162,693 of record JAIOPI010000022.1, read on the forward strand.
GCCGTCACCCCCATATCCGTCGTGGCGAGATTGCCATGCGCGAGCAAAGCTGGATTGAGCGCGAGCCCGAGGCCGGCTATCCAGGCCGCCGTCGGCCCGCGCCAACGATGTGCCCACCACACGCAGGTCCCGATCAGCAAGGCCAGAAAGGCCGCCGAACCGCTGCGCGCCGAGCGGATCAGGTCCGGGTAGAACGTGCGGTTGGCGTCAGCAAAGGCGCAGGAGAAGGACCAGATGTCGGCCTGTTTCCACCCGGGATCACGCGTCGGGATGGTCAAGCGCTCGCCGAAGGCGAGGTTCGCGAAATAGGCGCTCGCGAGGTTCTGGAGGGGAGGATGAAAGTAGCTCAGGCGCGTATCGCCGGTGCGGAGCGCGGCCACGCCGCGCGCCACGTGGAAGCCTTCGTCGAATGTGCAGGCCCAGTGCGCCCGCGCCCCCAGCCCCAGCGACAAGGCCACCAGGATACATGCCGATGCTGAAACGAGCGGGCTACGCCAGGTGGCGCTGGCGCGAACGGCGGTCGACCCGCATACCAGCCCCGCGAGCAGGACGCCCGCCAGCGCGAGCCACAGACCGGCCCGCCAGCCCGCCGGGGTATACTGGAATCGCACCTGGGTGGTGTCCGCCGGAAGCGCGACGCACATGAGTCCCACGCGTGTCGGGGAGATCGCGAGCCGGCCACCGCCCTGGTCGCAGGCCGACCAACCGGGGGCCCACGTCTCGCGCACCAGCAACTCGCAGGGATCACCGGCGGTCACATCCACACGAAAATATCCGGGGCGGAAGCGGTGTACGCGAGCCGTGCGCGGGGATGTTTCGGCATCCTCATGGTGACGCTCGTGGAGACTCACGCAAACAGCCTCCTGAACGTGGCGCAAGTGCAACAGCGTAAGCGCACCGCTCGGGCCCCACGTGGAGGCGGGCTCGGCATCCAAACCCAGCGCCAGGAATTCCGTACTGCGAGTGCCGGTGGTCAGCAGCCACTCGACGGCGGTGTCCCGGCAGAAGGCGATGAGCGGCTTGGCGTCAGGGCTGGCGCCGCCGGGGGGCGTCACGGCGCGATCCCGATAGGCACGCATGGTCGCGGATTCCAGCGGCGAGAAACCGCCTGCCGTGCGCAGGCCCCAGAGCACCGGGCTGTTGAAATCGAGCAGCGATCGACTCAGCAGCACCCGCCGTTCGTCAACGGAGAGCGCGGACAAGTCGACTTCGGACGGGGCGGCGACACTGGCGGGATCATGCAGGACACGCCCCTCGCGAGCGCCGGATTGCCGGATGGTTTGCGCCACCAGGGGCGTGGTCAGCGGATCGAAATGCGAGGTGGTCGGAATCTCAATGAACCATGCCATCCCGGCATCGATGACAACCAGCGCCACCACGATGCCTGCGGCCACCCTGGGTGAGGCGCCGCGCAGGTTCCGCAAGCCAGCCAACGTCAATACCACAAGCAGCAGCAGTTCCGCCCAGAAAACACGGGACCATGACCAGCCCTCGCTCGCGGGCATGGCCAGTCCGCAGAGGACCGCCGTTGACAATGCCGTACCGCCGGCCAAGACCGTCAGCCAGCCGCGTGTCAGTCGCCCCAGGTCCCGCCACCGTCCGGCACGTGCGCAAGCCAGCAGCATGCTGGTGCCGTAGGCGGCCAGGACAGCCAAGCCCAGACTCAGCCAGAGAATGTATTTCTCAGGATAGCGGAAGCCACCAAGGATGGGGAGTTGCAGCCAGCAGCGGAATCCAGGCAGGAACCCACCCATGCTCAGTAGCGCGGCGCCCAGAGACAGCAGCAGGGACCAACGCAACACTGGCCGGGCACGGCGGACCAGCGACAGCCACACCAGTCCAAAGGCGAGGCGCCCAATGTGAATCGATGCCGTCCATGGCAACGCGTGGTCGGCCTGCGGCGCCGCGAGTGCATCACCGAGCCAGGCCCCGCGCGGCCCAAAGAGATACGGGACCAGCAGTTCAAGGAATCTTGCCGGATGCAAAGACCGTTCGATGGCTTCCGTCCACGGCATTCCGCCCGCACGATAGGAATCGGCTTCGGCATACGCCGTGGGGACCCACTGGGGAGCCGCAAGCAGTCCACCCATCACCAGCGCCACGGCCAATGCGGGCAGCATCCGTCGCCGGCGCGGATGCAGGATGGCCAGCAGGAACGCGACGGGAACCCAAAGCACGGCCGCCTGGAAATCGCCTCCCACCAGCATCATCCACCAGCAAGCGGCGGCACCGAGAATGGCCATCCTCGACCGGGGTGACGCGTCGCGCCCGGCGAATAACAGGGCCGCCAGACCCAACGGAATCCAGGGCATTGCCACGATGTTGTACGTGTCCCACATGCCCCGCGCATAGCCGCAGGCCGCATATGATAGCGCGCCGACGGCAGCGGCCGCTGTCGACCGCCGCAGTCCGCGTCGCACCAGCAGGTACATCCCGGCGAGGCTCAGGACGACATGCGCAAAGACAAAGAGGTGCAGGCCCGGCCGCAACGGCAGAAACCAGCACATCACTCGCAGCGGATAGAGGACCCCGGCATTGATGTTGGCCAACAGGGGCGTGCCGGAGCATACCGATGACGACCAGAACGGCCAGTGACCGGACAGTATCTGCGCGCGCGCGTCCTGGATCACCGGCAACGTGTACAGGAGGGTGTCCCAGCGAAAGAGGCTGCGCCCGGGGATCAGAAGTTCCACGCCGAACAGCACGGCCAGCGCTGCGCCGAGCACGAGCCAGGTAAACCGTCGACAGGTTGGTATCTGACTGGATTTCATCGCTTGCCAGTGGGCCGCTACAGGCACTATCCTGCCAGCTGCGCAGGTGTGCGACATCTGGATGGTCACCTGCCAGGCGCTCCGTGATCAGCCCATTGCCGACGCATGTACCTTGAATACTACAATTTGAAGGAATTCCCCTTCAACATCACCCCGGACCCTCGCTTCCTGTACTTTTCCCAGCACCATCAGGAAGCCTACGATCATCTCATGTACGGCATTCAAGGCCGGCGAGGCTTCATCGAGCTGACCGGAGAGGTGGGGTCAGGGAAAACAACGCTATGCCGTGCGGTGCTGGCCAACCTGGGCGAAGGCGTCGAGACCGCACTCATTCTCAATCCCTCACTGACAGAAACGCAGTTGATGCGGGCCATCCTCAATGATTTCGGGCTGCCGGTCAAGGGGCGCGACCGACTGGCCTACATCGAGACCCTGAATGAGTTTTTGCTTCAAAAAACCTCAGAAGGCACGAATGTTGCTCTGCTGATTGACGAAGCACAGGACCTGACGCCCGAGGTCATGGAGCAGGTTCGACTGCTGTCCAACTTGGAGACCGATCAACATAAATTGATTCAAATTGTGCTATGCGGTCAGCCGGAGTTGAAGGAGCGCCTCGCGCGTCCGGATCTGCGCCAATTGCGGCAGCGCATCACGGTTCGCTACCACATCCCTCCTTTGACACTCGAAGAAACCATGCTGTATATACGGCATCGGCTATGGGTGGCCGGCGCCAATGGAGAGCTGGTCTTCGATGAGGGTGCCGCCCGTGAAGTCTACCGCTATGCCAAGGGCGGTCCGCGGCTGATTAATGCCGTGTGCGATCACGCACTGCTTGCAGGTTACGTCACCGGCACCAAGGCTATTGATGCGCGGTGCGTCAAGCGCGCAATCCGACAATTGGAGGGGCAGACATGAGCCTGATTCAGGAAGCATTGCGTCGCCAGCGGGAAGAAGGCGGAAGCACGCCAGGCGTTCCGCCGCCGACGAAGGCCGCGCCAGCACCAGTCGGGGCGCCTCCCGCTCCGCCTCCTGTCGCATCCGCCTCGGCCGCACCAAAAGCTGTCCGACCGCCACCGCTCCCCTCAGCCCCCCCATCTCCTCCACCCGACGGCGAGGGAGAGTCGGCGCCGGCGACCGATGAAGCCGCAGCGGCCATAGCCGCGGTGGAAGAACCCAAAGCGCGCCGACGTACGATTATGTCCATCGTCAGGATTGTCCTGGCCATCTGGATCCTCGGCGCCTTGGGAATCTGGATGGTGTTTTTTGCCTATCAACAGTGGCGCAAGGCCAAGGAGGCCCAGCAGCTGGTGCTGCACGAGCAAACGGCAGGCGCTGCCTCGACAGCAACCGGCACCGCACCAGTGCCCGACGTGGCATCGACGACCGCATCCACGACACCTGCTGCAGCAGACACGAACGCCGTCGCCCCCATGGCTTCCAGCGCTGCTGCCGGAAGTGACGTGTCCTCGGGCCACGCGGTCGATGCAGGCACCGCGCCAGCCGCTCCAGAAGTCACATCGACCGCGCCGCAATCGTGGCCGTTGCTGAAGATATCAGGAGTCGTGGGCAAGGGATTGCGGGGTGCCGCCACCATCAATGGACATATCGTCACCGTGGGCGAGAAGATCGATGACGTTGAAGTCGTTTCGATCGGCGAATATGGGGCCAAACTTGAATTTGGCGGAGAAACCCGATTCGCGAAGGTCGGTTCTACCGTGGAGTAGGAGCCCCGCCCACGGTTTGGATCAGACCGCCGGGCTGCCAGCCGACTTGGCCTGTGCCTCGCGTGCCCGGTTCATCACGCGGTCGAATTCGGATGGCAGGCACATGAAGAAGTGGCAGGGGCGCCCCACAATACTGGCCACGCTTTTGCGCAACTTCTGATCGCCCGGGTTCATCACCACCACCAGCGCCTCGTTTCCAATGGAGTCAAAAACGACGGCCCCGCGCCGCAACATGAAGTCAAAAGGCAGGGCCGTCAGCGCCGATGGCTGAATGTCAAACATGCCCAGCGAAACAATGGGCGCGCCATTTTCCTTGGATACCGCCAGCATCAGTCGCTCTAGATTCTTGAATGCCCGGAATTCCAGCGCGTGCAGGACGGAAACCGTCGCGCTGCCATCCCCCGACGACATGTCGGTCAGGTCCTGGACCAGATTGGCGTATTCTTCCTGGCTGACATGGTTGCCTTCGAGCAGCGCCCATGCAAATGACAGTTCGTCCGCAAGATTGAAGGCTTCGAAGCGCGGTTCCGCGCTCTGCTCGTCGATGCCGAGATCGAGCAGTTCATCGGAAGCGTCCGTCATGTCACCGCGCGTGGCGGCGAATCGCGCCGTCAGGTTCTCACGCACTTTGGCGACGGCGGGGTCCTGCTCCGCATGTGGCGCCAGCTGGCGCACCAAGAGTGCCGCGGCATCCGCATCCCCTTCGTCCAGCACGACCTTGGCCAGACGAAGCAGGTATTCCTTGGCCCGCGTCAAGTCACCGATCTGGCCGTAGGCATGCGACAGCGCTTCCAGCGAGGCGCGGTCATTGGGCATCGCCTCGAGGATCTGCTCGAATGCCGAAATGGCAATCCATACTTCCTCTTCAGCCGCCGTCTGCTGACGCTTCTCTGAATTGTCGCTCATGCCGCCATTCCGTCGTGATACATGGAGTGCCCCGGTCACCGCCGGCGGCGCCGCGCGCCACGGCACGACGTCAACTCCACACGCGGAGCTTAGGCTGGTGTTGCGCCGGAAGTCAAATGCGAAGCCTGCCGGCGAGCCCGCCTCGCCGGCTGATGATTGCACCAGAAAAGGGATTGGCACCATGCGGTTGCTGTGACAGAATACCGACCTCAAGCGGATCAAGGGTGCCGCGAATTCCTATGGCGAAAAAGAAATACAGCGGCAGAATTTCGGATATTCTGCTTCAGCGCAAAATCCTCGAATTGGAGACCCTGCAGGATGCCGAGGAAGAAGCGCGCGTTCAAGGAATTCGGCTCGAGAAGTACCTGACCGAGAAGAAACTCGTCAAGAGCGTCGACATGACGCTCGCGTTGGCCGAGTACCTCAAGATGGCGCCCATCACGCTGGCGCACTTCACGCCGGACCCGCAGTTGCTCGAGCTGATTCCCCGGGAGACCATGGCCAAGCGCCTGGTCGTGCCCATGGCGCGCCTCGGACGCAATCTGACCATTGCCATGGGCGACCCCTTCGACCTCATGGCCATCGATGAAATTGCCACCTTGACTGGGCTCACCATCACGCCGCTGGCCGCCCCGGATCATGAAATCACGCTGGCTTTGTCCAAGCTGTTCCAGGAAACGTCCCAGGGTTTCGACATGGAAGAGATGATGCGGGAAAGCGAGAGCGACGTCGAAGTTGTCGAGGAGCAGCAGGAAGAGCTCAGCCTGGAAGAGATGCTGGAGAGCGCCGAAGGTGCCCCCGTCATCCGCATGGTCAACATGATGCTGGTCGAGGCCCTGCGCACGGGAGCCAGCGATATTCACCTGGAGCCCATGGAGAAGAAACTCCGGCTGCGCTACCGCATCGACGGCGTGTTGGTCGAGCGCCCCAGCCCTCCTAAGAATTTACAGGCGGCCGTCATTTCGCGCGTCAAGATCATGTCCGATTTGAATATCGCCGAGCGGCGTGTGCCGCAGGACGGTCGATTCAACATCAAGGCACTGGGCAAAGAAGTGGATCTGCGAGTGAGCATCCTGCCCGCCGTGCATGGCGAGAAGGTCGTCATGCGTATCCTGGACAAATCCGCCTTGTCCCCCAGCCTATCGGCCTTGGGCCTCGACCCGCAATCGCAGGAAGGCTTGGTATACGCCATCAACCAGCCCCACGGCATTATCCTGGTCACCGGACCGACCGGCAGTGGCAAGACCACGACGCTCTACTCGTGCCTCCAGGACCTAAACAAGCCGGACGTCAATATCATCACCTGCGAAGATCCGGTCGAGTATCAGTTGGAAGGTATCAACCAGGTTCAGATCAACGCCGACGTTGGGCTGACCTTTGCCGCCGCACTCCGTTCCATTCTGCGGCAGGATCCCGATATCGTGCTCGTCGGCGAAGTCCGCGACGGCGAGACGGCTGAAATTGCGATCAAGGCGGCGCTTACGGGACACTTGGTCTTGAGCACGCTGCACACAAATGATGCTCCCGGCGCCGTGACGCGTCTGATCGACATGGGAATCGAGCCCTTCATGCTGGGATCCTGCCTTATCCTGGCCCAGGCGCAACGCCTGTACCGCAAACTCTGCTCAGCCTGCAAGGCTCCGACGGATATCCCCCCTGATATTCTCCGCATCAACAGCATCGACCCTGCCTTTTTCGCCGGCGCCACACTGTTCAAACCTGTCGGTTGTCCGCGCTGCTCCAGTGGCTACAAAGGGCGGGGCGCCATCATGGAAGTCTTGTTGGTCAACGATGCCTTGAGAAATGGCATCCTGATGGGGGCCAACACGTCGGAAATCCGTGAACTGGCGCGTAAAGGCGGCATGATTACGCTGAAAGAGGCTGGTTTGTCCCGTGCCCGGGACGGATTCACCAGCCTGGAGGCCGCGCTCGAGGTCACCGGCGGCGAGTAAGCGCAGTCTGGCATGCTTACTGCTAGGTGGCTGGCGTACCTGCGTACGGCTGACCTAAGTTGGTTTCGCAATTTGTTGGCTCGCCAGGGACAGCCCCAGCGAAAGGAACGCTTCAGCATGAGTCCTGTAGTTCGCAGCGCCGCCCGCTCGGCAGCCCCCGCCGCAAAGGGCTCTTCCGCATCGACATCCACGAAATCCCCCATGGCCAAGGGAAAGATGGCTCCAGCCAAGTGGCTGAAGAATCGCACCCGCGTGCCGGGCTCGAAGAAGATCGTCAATGAGCTGCTGCCCGGGTTCTCCCGCCAGTTCGGCGCCATGATGTCAGCCGGCATGCCCATCGTCAGTGCGCTTGAAGCACAGGAGGAGCAAGCCGATCACCCTAATTTCAAAATCGTCATCCGACAGGTCCGGTTGGCAATCGAGAACGGCGCCTCCCTGTCTGAGGCCATGCGCCAATTCCCGTCCATTTTCGACGATCTGTTCTGCAATATGATCAAGGGAGGCGAAAGCGGTGGCCAGATCGCCGAGACCATTCAGCGCCTCGCCGGCTTCCTCGAGTCAAGCAGCCGACTCCGCCGCAAGGTCAAATCCGCCATGATGTACCCGACCATCGTGCTGTGTATTGCGCTCGCGCTTGCCGTTGCCATGATTGTGTTCATCGTACCCGTATTCGGCAGCATGTTCTCCGACTTTGGCGCGGAACTGCCGGGCCCCACGCGCGTGCTCATGAACGTCAGCAATAAGGTGCGCGACTACGGCCTCTACTTGCTGGTGATCGTCGTGGGCGCCGTCATTGGCTTCAAAAAGTGGAAGGCGACGCCGCACGGGGCCTATTCGTTCGATTCGTTTGTCCTGAAGACCCCTGTCTTTGGCGAGTTGACGCGCAAGGTGGCCTCCGCTCGTTTTGCGCGCTCCCTGGGGGAGATGATCCGTAGCGGCGTCCCTATTCTCAGCGCCCTGGATATCGTGGCAGGCGCCACAGGAAACCTGGTGACGGGACGCATCGTAAAGCAACTTCGCAAGTCCGTGGAAGTGGGCGAACCCCTTTCATCCGCCATGGCCAACCAGACCGTCTTCCCCCTCATGCTCTATCGCATGTTGCAGGCCGGCGAGAAAACCGGTCGCATTGACGAAATGATGGACAGCATCGCGGACTTCTACGACGACGAAGTCGAGACCATGCTATCCGGCCTGACTTCGCTACTGGAACCCCTGCTCATGGTGTTCCTCGGCGTTGTGATTGGCGGCATTGTGCTTTGCATGTTCCTCCCGATCTTCAAAATGGGGGAAATCGTGTCCCGCTAAGCCGCCGCAAGGGAGTGCTCGCTTTCGGCTCTTTACAGAGCGTGCGCGCCCCGATAGATTAAAGCCGCAGAATCGTATAAGTGAGAAACAACCATGGCCCGTATACTTCTTGTCGATGACGAACCCAGCATTCTCAGCGTCTTGAGCACCTTGCTCAAGGCGGAGGGATATGACGTCGTGGCCGCCTTGGGCGGGGAAAAGGCACGCGATTGCCTGCGAGGTGAACGCTTTGACCTGATGGTGTCGGATATTCGCATGAGCCCGATCAACGGGATGGACCTTCTCCGCCTGTCCCATGATGAGCATCCCGCCATGCCCGTCATCATGCTGACGGCCTATGGCTCGGTTGAGACGGCCATCGAAGCGCTGAAACTTGGTGCATTCGACTATGTCACCAAGCCTTTCAAGGTGGATGAATTGCTCATTACCGTTCAGCGGGCCCTCGACTACAGCACGGCGCTCTCTGAAAATGCGAATTTGAAGGCGCAACTCGGTACGCGGTACCGACTTGAGAATATTGTTGCCGAAAGCCCCGCCATGCAGAATGTCTGCGACATGATCAAGCGGGTGGCCCCAACGGATGCCACAGTTCTCATTTACGGCGAGAGCGGCACCGGCAAGGAATTAGTGGCCAAGGCCATACATGCGTCCAGCAGCCGCAAGGACAAGAAATTTCTGGCCGTGAACTGCGCAGCTTTGCCTGAGCCCCTGCTGGAGTCCGAGATGTTCGGACACGTTAAAGGGGCTTTCACGGGCGCTTCTGTTAATAAGGAAGGCCTCTTTGAGGCCGCCTGTGGCGGAACCATCTTCCTGGATGAAATCGGATCAATGCCATTGAGCATCCAAGGCAAGCTCCTGCGTGTTCTGCAGGAGAAAGAGGTCCGGCGGGTTGGAAGCAACGAGAACGTATCGATTGATGCCAGGGTAATCGCCGCCACCAATACCCGACTGGAGACACTTCTCAAGGAAGGCCAATTCCGCGAGGACCTCTACTACCGCCTCAGCGTCATTCCCATTGAAATCAGGCCCTTGCGAGACCGGCCCGAGGATGTCCTCCCCCTCGTCTACCATGTACTCAAGCAGGAAGCACCCACAGGAACCCAACCCCCAACCATTTCCCCCGAAGTGGCCGCCATTCTTGAGTCCTACCCGTGGCCGGGAAATGTGCGCGAACTGGAAAATGCGATTCGTCATGCCATGACGTTTGCCTTGGACTCCGTTATTACCCCGGAAGTCCTGCCGCCGAAGATTCGCCAAGCCGCCCAGAAGGCCACTCAGACAGCGGGAACAACGGGATTTTCTCAGGATGTCATCGATCCGCAGCGCTGCAAGTCACTGAAGGCGTTCTTACGATCTAAAGAGAAAGAGTACCTTCAACAAATCCTCGCCTACACCGGCGGTGACAAGGAGAAGGCAGCCAAGGCGCTGGACATCAGTCTTGCGACGCTGTATCGGAAACTACCAGACGAAGACGAATCGCCCACCGGCGAATCGTCACCGGGCAACTGACCCGCGGAGTTCGTCTGTCATCCAGCCCTTCAAGAACTAGCGGTCCCGGGGACCATCCGGCCTGGCGCTGTCTTGCACGCCGATCCCACCTGACCAAGTTCGGACAGAAATCGAATATTTTGTCCAATATTGCACGCCCATCCGGGGGTGCATTTTGTTCTCATCCTTGAATTCGATATTGTCAATTTTGCATTTGTGGCAATCCGTCCCCATCCTGCGAGGATCATGATTGATAAACGCTAGATAATAGCGCGACAATTCAAAACAATGACCCGCAATGTCGTATCATTTCTGATAATATACGCTTTTCAACTCTGTGGATAACGTTGGCACGCGCGCTGCTATATACGCCACCGTTGACAGTCACGGTAAACGGGCAACGGTCGCAGCCCAAAACAAACAAGGAGTAATGCGATGAACAGCAAGAAGTCCGGTTTCACGCTCGTCGAGATCATGATCGTTGTGGCCATCATCGGCCTGTTGGCCGCCATTGCCATCCCGTCCTTCATCAAGGCGCGCGCTGAGTCACAGGCGAAGGGTTGCATCAACAACTTGCGCATCATGGATGCCGCCAAGGAGCAGGCCGCCATGGAGAACGGCTGGTCGACGATCGCGGTCGCGAACAACAGCCCGGAAGAGACGAACGTTCTGCAGTACGTGAAGGGCAATCGCAAGCCGGAATGCCCCGCGAACGGCACGTATGCTTGGAACAACATCGGCACGGACCCGACCTGCACGATTACGGCAGCGCCGGCCCACACGCTGTAAGTTCTTCAGCTACAGTTCGTAACAAAGAAAGCAACCCCCGCGGGTTGCTTTCTTTGTTTATAGAAGGCACCGCTTCTCCACCGGTTGGAAATGCGAAATCTGGCGGAGTGGTGCGAACCGTCGCCGTGAGGGCGAACGTAGAACCGATATATCGTCCGGCCGCTCCGACCGCGAATACGTTCGGCCGAACTATCCAGGGATGAGGTCGCCAAATGGCGGGTGGGCAGAAAGCGTCTTTCTACAAGGGCGCGCAACAGATCGCACTCAGATCTCCAGGATCCGACTCCCGCCCAGCCCATCATCGCTCGGCTCCAGATACTGAGTCGTACGGTACTCATTAACCGTATTCAGCCTGCGCAGAACCGCACTTAGCTTCTCCATCGCATCCAAGCTGCCCTGCACAAGTTTGCGCGAATCCGGATCGGATTTGGCCAATCGATCTTCCAGCAGTTCAAGATTTCCCAGCAGCATGGTCGCGGGCTGGCCTAGGTGATGGCACGCCGCGCCCAGACTTTCCAGCATGACCCGCCGGCGCTCCAACTCCCGCTCCGCATCCTCAGCACGTTTACGATCACTGATGTCCATCAGCGAGAACACGCACCCAACGACTTCCCCTTCCGCATTCCGGTTGCGTGCGCCCGAGATCTGAACGTCGAACTCTGAGCCGTCAAGCCGGCGAGCCCGCATTTCAATGGCCTTTGTATCCGCATCCCCCTGATGGAGCTCTTGAATCAGCGCATCCATGCCCTCACGATCCAAGACCAACTCGCTTATGCGAACGCCCAGCAGACCATCGCGCTCGTGGCTCCCCCACATGCGCTCCATGGTAGGATTGGCGTATTCCAACCGCCCATTCAAGTCCACCACGGCAATGCCATTACCGCTGTTCTGAAGTGCGTTGTGCTCTGTAATCAACATCTCTTCTGCCTGCCGCCGCACGGTGATATCACGGATGAAGAAGCACAAGCAGAGGGTACCCAGGTCCAGTTTGCTGACGGCAATCTCCGCCGGAAAATAGGTGCTATCCTTGCGAATGCAGTATGCTTGAATCAGCGTGTGCCGCTCATTTTCCAAGTTCTCGCTGACGGTGCGAATGACGCTGGAATCGGTCCCCGAGATGACGTCAAACACCGTCATCTCGAGCAATTCCTGACGACTGAAGCGCAGGAATTCCTCGGACCTCACATTGACGTCAAGGATGCGTCCCTGGAGGTCCACAATCAACGCCGCATCGTAGAGTCGCTGGAGCAGCTTCTGAAAGTGGGACTGATCGCGGTCGGCTTCCTCGCGCGGGCGCCCCGCCGCGGCGCGTGCCCGGCGCGGTTCTATGACGACACGCTGCCGCTCATTTCCCGACGGCCGACTGGGCACATCCGGAATCAGATCGATTCGCATTGTTCGCGATGAGTTATTCGTCGTATCCGTCACGCTCGCCCCAAAGCTTCACTGGCTGCGAAGTTGCGCGCGCTATTATAGGGACGTCGCCCGCCGTTTGCCCACATCAAAAACGGAGGAGCGTCGGCTTGCCATGCGTCCGCCCGCCCCTTCGTCGGGCATGCATCTCCTCGCCGGGGCACGTTTCTGCTGGCCGGTCGTGCCACGTTGTGGACCTCGTCGCAATCCTGCATGATGTCAAAACCCCGGGAACAGAATGGTCTGAAACGTCCGCACGGTTACTCTCCAATTTTCTCAAGCGTGCAAGGCCCTGTGCAACTTATGAGAAGGACGACGGCGCATTTGCACTTTTTAATTGCCAATGGCCTCAATGAGGACCGCATTTTCTCACTTTCTTGTTGTCTTGCACGGAACTTGCTCGTAGTCTGACCACAATCGGTCAACGGAAGCATGAAATCGATAAAAGATGCCTTTGCGCAATTGAAGCACGGTCCCACTGATGTGGTGGGACTAGACGTCGCCAGCAGCGGCGTGAAGGCCGTTCGGATGCGCAGTCATGGGACATCGGTGACGGTGGTCGCGGCCGGAGTGCTTCCGCCCGTCGCCGTCCCCGAAAAAGCCGACAGCCCCGTTAGCAGTCTCGACATTCCGGGCAAGCTGAAGGCGCGGTATGCTGCACTCTCGTTCACCGCGCCAGGCGCCATTATCAAACTGCTCAGCTTCCCTGGCGCATTTGACGAACGCGCGGAAGCCAAAGTGACCGACAGCATGGGCCTCGACGAGCCTGAGCGTTACCGCGTCGGATACAAGGTGATCAGCGAGGGACATGGCCGTGCCGAGTCCAGAATTCTAGCAGTAGCCCACGCCGAAGAGGAGGCTTGCCGCATTCCTCAATTGCTGCCTGTGGGCATTCCGGCGCCCTGCTCACTGGAAGTTTCCGGCCTCGCAACCATGGCGGCCTTCCTTCACTTCCTCCCGGAAAAAGATCGACACACGGCCGTGGGTGTCATCGACTTTGGCGACACCACGACAACCTATGCCCTCTTCAATCGCGGTATGCTGGCCTTGGTGCGTCGCTTCAGTTTCGGGACCAACGCCCTGCTGGAGAAGGTGCAGAGTTCCCTCGGAGTTGATCGCGAGACCGCCCAGGGGATCATCACGGACGGCTCGTTCGACATTTCCCAATCGCTCAATGACATACTCGACCCCCTGATTAAACAGTTCATGGTGTCACGCGATTTCGTTGAACGACGGGAGAACTGCCGCATTGCACGGCTGTTCACGTCCGGCGGGCTATCGCGCTCCCACGACGCGGTCGAAGAAATTCGTTCGTCGATGGATGTGGAACTGGAAACCTGGAATCCGTTCGAAGGACTCACATTGGCCAAGGATGCGATTCCCCCAGAACTGGTCGGGCAAGAGTGGCGCCTGGCGGCTGCTGTTGGCGCCTGTCTGGCCACATTCGAGGAAGCATGAATCTGCGCGTAGATTTGATTCTCGACACGGAAAAGCGCAGCGGCAGTCTGGTTACGTCCAAGGGGGCCTTGCGCATCCTTTCGGTTGTCGTGCCCGTTATTCTCCTCGGGATTCTTGCCGGCCAGTTCCTTATTGTCAGTCAGCTCAACCAGGAACTGACCGGCATCAAGCTGACCTACGACAGTGCACTCCCGCAGCAGGAGAAAGCCAAAGCCTTGATCGCTGAGTTTCAGACCCACCGCGATCTGCAGGCTGAATTTACGGGCTGGAGCCACTCCCGCATGGCGTGGAGTGAGCAACTTCAGGGCGTTATGACCGTCGTCCCCACCAACATCCACCTGCAGGAATTGACCAGTGCGCAGACCCTGCAACTGACGAACGACAAGCCGGCGCGCCTCTTCACCTTGACCATGCGCGGAACGGCCGTCAGCTCAGAAGCAGAGCAGAGCGTCAAGTCGCTTGAATCGAGACTGATCACCGCGCCGGCCTTTACGTCCCTCACCGCCAGCGTCACCGTCCCGGTCTACGGCGCTAATACCGAGCCCGGGGCAAATCGCGACGAGCGCGTATTTCAGATTGTTTGCCAGTACGCCCAGCGGGTTTTTCAATGAAACTACCATCCGACCCAAAGGAAAAGATCAAGATCCTGATCCTGATCGGGATTGGCGCGGTCGCCGTGATCTTCATGCTCGTTTCTTTGGTCGTCAAACCGCTGCGCGCGCGCCGGCAGGCAAATACCGAGGAAATCGCCAAGGTCAAGGAACTTGTCGATGCCGCCCAGCGAGACGTGAGCCGCATGATGCAGGACCGGGACAAGAATACCCACGTGCTTGAAGATATTGTCGAAAAGATCTACCAACAGGGGTACATCCTCCAGCCGCGACTTGGCAACTACGAGTTGGGTGCGCGGGAATATGTGGAGAGCATAGCCGCGTCCCAAGGCATTCCCATTGAGTCGGCCCGCGAAGTGGGCTTGACGCAGATACCAGTGGCCACCGGACAGAAAGACGAACGCGCCCTGAAGTGCTATACCCTGCGTGTGACCCTGCGCGCGGGAATGCCCCAGTTGGTGCGGTTCCTCAAGGCCATCGAAGCCGGAAACCCCTATCTCTGCGTCTCCAGCATCGGAATTACCCCCCGCACAGAGGACCCAGCCCAGCACCAGGTGAGCCTGGATGTGCAGTGGCCTGTCTGGGCCGACCCCGCGACCGGACGCAATCTTGAACAGCGCCTGGACGAAGCGCGCAGTTTTGTGCCCGCGTCGTCGTAAGGAGTGACGTGATCGCGAACCTCAAGACGAGCATGACCGTGGCTGTGGCACTAGGGATCTTCTCGCTTGGCGCCCACAGCGCAGAAAGCCAGAGTGACATTGTGCAGGCCGTCTCTGCGGATCCTGCCGCGCTGGATCTTGCGGCCTTGTCCCGCCTCCGCGACCCCTTCTGGCCCATCGGATGGACGCCGCCTCCCGTCGAGGATACCAGGAATAGCCAGCCGACCACTCAACTCAAAGGCCCCGTGCGCTGGGAAGAAGCCACCAGAATGCTCGAACCCACCGCCCTCACCCAACTGCCCAGCGGACAGTATCTGGCGGTGCTCAAAGGAATTGGCGTCGTTGAAGTAGGCGATAACGTGGCGGTGAAGTACGGTGGACTGGTCTACCGATGGGAGATCAAGTCTATCACGAGCGAAGGAATCGTTCCCCAGCGGTTGGGTGTGTCTGCGCCGAGGGGAAATTGACGACAAGGAGTGAGTCATGCGCAGGATGAATGGAGCCAAGCAATTTAAGCCAGCCACCGTGCTGTTGGCCTGCATCGTGATGGCTGCACTGGCAGCCCCGTTGTTCTCCGCCGACGAACCGGTGGTTGGGATTCCGTCCCCCACCATGACCGCCCCCGACTCGCCCCAAGTGCCGCCCGCGCCGTCGCCCGCGCCCCAGACGACAGAGTCCGACGCCACGCCCCCGGTCGAAACCGCCGCCCAGATTGCACAGGAGGCAGGCGGGGATCACGTTATTCCCCTCAAGGCAGATGAGAAGACTGGCATTGAAAATCTCGAGGGGCAGAACCTGATCAACGTCACCGTGGAAAACGAGACGCTTGAAAACGTTGTGAATATGTTCGCCCGCATCTCGGGAGCCAACATCGTCACCACATCGGCCGATCTCGGCGGGACCGTCACGGTCAATCTGCGCGGCGTGGAATGGAAGCCGGCCCTCTCCTCGATTCTGGATGTCCACGACCTCGCGCTGATCGAGAAACTCCCAGGATCCGGTGTTTATACCATCGTTCCCAAACCCTCCGGATCGACCGAACCGCTGATTGTTGAAACCCTGTTCCTCAATTTCACGACCGTACCGGAAATGGGCCCCCTCGTGCGCTCGATGCTTGGCGCCGTCTCGAATGCCGCCGTGTCCGAGTTTCCATCGCGCAATGCCATGGTCATCAAGACCACGGAACCCAACATGCGGGAGATTCGTACGCTCGTGCAGCAGATGGACGTGCCCGGGCGCCAGGTCGTCGTCGAAACCAAGTTCATGGAACTCACCGACAGCGCCTCCAAGAAGCTGGGAATCCGCTGGGACTCCCTCGACGAGTGGAGCACCTCGCTATCCTTGCAGCCGCTCAACTATTCGCGTGAAATTGCCCGCAATAGCTCACGGAACAGCGAAAACAATTACGCCGACACCAAGCGGGCAGCCTTTGACCAGGACGGCAAGCGCTACTCTGATCCCACCGACTGGGAATGGGTCGATGGCAACCCCGACAATCCCGACGATGGCTTCTTGAATGGCACCGTTCCTCCTGGCAGCGCCTCGCATGAAACCCTGGAGGAGCATACGTCGACGGACAGTTCGACCTACTCCAAGGATACCGCCGAAGCCCAGTCCGCCGTGCTCGATGTGGCGGAGTTCAAGACCGTGATCAGCGCCCTGGAAAAGACTGCAGGCGTCAGCGTCATTTCAAATCCAAAACTCATCGTGGCAAGCGGATCAAGGGACGCGTACTTCACCGTTGGCGAACGAGAGCCTATCATCCGCACGGAAGTGCAGCGCGGTACGCAGGATAGCCCCGGTGACCAGATCACGGCCGAACTCGATTCCGCCTTGAACACGGAGTACATCAAGCAGGGCTATCTCCAGACCGGGATTCATCTGCAAGTCATTCCCGTGGTCAAGACCGAGGACTTGATCGAGGCCAGCATCGAACCCAAGCTGGTTCGCCGGCTTCTCCCGGACAAGGTTGTCGGCGAGAATTCCTGGCCGCGCATTGCCGTTAAGGAGATCAAGACCACCTTCACCCTGCGCAGCGGGCAGACCGTGGCCATTGGCGGCCTGACGGATACCAGCGATGACAAGCAGGTTACGAAAATCCCCCTCCTGGGCGACATTCCGCTCCTCGGCAAGTATCTCTTCTCTCACACCGCCGACATCAAGAAGCAGATTGAAACCATCATCTTCGTCACGCTGTCACTGGCCGAGGCGAATACGCTGTACCGGGAAGCCGGCATTCCCGAGGACGCGGAACTCGTACACAAGAAACTGATCCAGAGCGAACACCGCCGCAGGAATTTCGAAAGCGAGCTGGACGGAATTCGTAAAGCGACTCAGGAAGAGGAACGCCAGGCCAAGGAAGATGAGGCCGCCAAGCGCTCGCGCACCAACCTCAAACGGCACAAGTAGCAGGCGGATGGGATGAGGTTGTTCTCGAAAGAGGCGACTCGCTATGCGGTCCTGCTGATCTGCATGTTCGGGATTGCGGCCATTGCCGTCTGGCATGTGCTCGGCTACTTGGGAGACCGTCTTGAGACGCATGATTACGCCGTCGCCTCGATCCTGATCTGCGTTATCACGTTCGGGTTCATGCTCATCGCCGGCGCCTTCGGGTTGTGGGGCATACAGCTGGCCGCCGCCGCCGAGGGCCGCCGCCGGGTGGCGCGACTGATCGAAGCCATGGATTACATCCAGGATGGGCTCATTGCGATCGACCGCAGGGGGCGCGTCACCGGATCGAACCCCGCCATCAAGCGTATCACGGGTTCCGAGGTCGAGCCCAACCAACCCTTGCAGGCTGCATTCGCCTGCCTGAACGAGCACGATGTCGCCGCGTTCCTGGCCGCGGCGGACCCCGATGAAATCGAGCGGAAGCTGTTCCTCCCGACAGGGGTGCGGACACTTCGATTCCGCAGCCAGCCCATCGAGGGCATGATTCTTCTGCTCGTCAGCGATGTCACGCGCATGGAAGTCCTGCGACTTCACAATCGCTTCGTGGCGCGCCTGCAACTCATCGGCCAGATCGCACGAGGCGTGGCCTTTGATTTCAACAACCTCCTGTGCGCCATTGCCGGGCATGCCGCGTTGCTTACCCGCTTACCTGCCGACTCCCCGGAGGTCCCCCGCTCGATACGCGCCATTTCCAAAGGTGCCGAGCGCGGAACCACCCTGGCAGCGCACCTGCTGGAATTGTCCATGCCGGTGCCGTCCACCGCCTTCCCGCGCATGAGCGTGGAGTATCTGCAGGTCGCCATCAGCAGCTTGCGTGACAGCCTCTCGGAGGCCTGGCAGATCGACGCCAAAGTCACGGCGGTCCCCCCCATGTCGCTGACCGGCATTAAGATTGAACAAGTCATCCTCAACCTCGGACTTCTCGTGGCCGACCGTGCCGCCACGCCAGGAACCCTCCGCGTCGTCGTATCGTCCCCCCGCGATGATGATCCACTTCTCAACGTCGGCCCGCAGTTCGCCGGCATCCTGCTCGTCGCCGCGACCCCGCTGGATGTCGTCGCCCAGCCTGACGTGATTCGCGATGATGCGGGCTCGTCCGGCGTCATCGTCTCCGTCATTCGAACCATGATCGAGCAGGCCAGCGGCACGCTGGAGTGCTTCCGCGGCAGTGACGGGTCGCCCATCTATCGGGTCGCCCTGCCCCATGAAACGACATTGGTGGCCGACTCGTCCCATCCGGGGTACGCCGCCGAGCTCGCGCCCTACATCGCCAACTGGCGCGTCTTGGTACTGACCCCACAGGGCGAGCGCCATCACCGGATCCAGGAGTACTTGCGCAATTACTCGGTGAACGTGGAGGTCATGGACAACATTGTGTCCGCGCTGGCTCGAATGGAAAACAAGAGACAGCTCGATGCCTTGATCATCGACCAGCGGGTCATCCCCATGGAGGCAAAAGGACTCTTGCGGGCCGTCATGAAGCTGTGTCCCGCCGCCGCCCTCGTTGTGCTCAACGCGGAACCCGGGACGGAGGAAGCCGCACTGGCGGCGGAAGTCGTCTTTGTCCGCTACACGGACCCGGAAGACCAGCTGCTGCGGGCACTGGTTGAAGCGCGCAGCCTCGCCATGAAGCGCCGCGTCGCGTGACGTCCAGAGCGCCAGCTCCTCACACCAAGTCAAAGGCGCCGAGAATCCGCTCACGGCCAAGGAGGATGTTGTCGATCAGGCGCGTCCCCCCGATGCGCGCCGCCATGGCCAGCAGCACGCCATCCGCCAACGTGCGAACCGGCTCAAGCCGCTCAAAATCGACAGCTTCCACGTAATCGATGGCGACGGGCGCGGCAACCGTTTCGCAATGCTTGCGCATCTGGCGGCACACCTCATCGGCATCCCGCACCCCGCGCTGGTAAGCGCCCTCGCCCAGGCGCAGAGCCTGCGACAAGGCACAGGCACGCCGCCTCTCATCCTCCGTCAAATAGCGATTGCGCGAACTCAAGGCGAGCCCATCCGCTTCACGTACGGTCGGGGCAATCAAGACTCGCACCGGCATATGCAGGTCGCGAACCATCCGCTGAATCAAGCGTGCTTGCTGGGCATCCTTTTGTCCAAACATGGCCACCGCAGGCTGCACCATATTGAAGAGCTGCGCCACGACCGTCAGTACGCCCCGAAAATGCCCCGGCCGATGGGGCCCGCACAAGCCGCGCGTCAACCGGCCTTCCACAACGTATACGCTGTGATCCCCGGCATACATGTCTTCGCGCGGCGGGCAGAAGAGCATATCGACGCCGGCCTCCCGGCAGACAGCCTGGTCGGCGTCGAGTTGGCGCGGATAGCGGTCAAAGTCCTCCAGCGGGCCAAACTGCGTCGGATTGACAAAGATGCTGGCCACGAGTTTGTCGGCTTGTGCGCGTGCCGCACGCAAGAGAGTGGCATGTCCCGCGTGCAAGGCCCCCATGGTCGGGACGAGCGCGATTCGCTGCCCCATGCCGCGAACACGGTCACGCCATGCCGCCAGCTCACGTGGTGACGAATATACCAGCATGTTCGACGATCACTCCTGCGTTGACGAGCTCAGTGCAAGCGCGTGCGGATGGCGCGAACCAAAACCTCACCCTTGACAGGCTTGGACAGGAAATGGTGCAAGGGCGACCCCTTGATGATATCACGCACTGTCGCCGGCGGTGCAAAACCGGTGCAGAAGATGACGGCGGGCATTTGCACGCGCGCCGCGTCACAGAACTGCTTGATGGCGCCAAAAGCCGTCAGGCCATCCATGACCGGCATATGCAAGTCCATGATCAGCACCTGGTGATGGCCACAGCGAAAAAGTTCCAACGCCTCCGCCCCGTTGCTGGCCTGATCGAGTTGGACGTCAGGGAGATCCTGCGAAATTATGGTGGAGAAAAGCCCCCGGATGCCCTCTTCGTCGTCCACGATCAATACACGCTCTTCGTCCACGGGCACTCCGGTTGATTCAGCGCCGCACCGTTGCGAATGATTCGACATCTCGACCATCATTGCCTACCCCCGAAAACAATGGTGTATCGTTTACTCGATATTGGAGTGTGAAAGCAAGACTACGTCGTCCCGATGTGATCGCCCGTTCGCTTGCCGATGACCCGCACACGCGCCCTCGCGCGTCCTCAGTTGGAAGGTTCCATGGCCTCCATCTCGACCACAGGATAGCGCACACCACGCATCCATGTTTCACACCCCTCGACAGACACCTTTTGCCCTTCGTACGAGGCGATCTGTTTTTCATCGCCCATGACGTAGCACTGCGTGATGGCGCTACCCAATGCGGGTTCGTCAACCAGCCGGAATCGGCTCGGCCTCCGCCAGACGGCCATGCCCGCCGGCCTGATGACACCCACATACCGCACCCTCCGGACGGCGGCACCGGATGGTTGAATGGCTTCGACTGGGCCCCTGCCTCCTGCAGGACTTGCGCCTGAAGCCTGTATCGAGGCCTGGATGCCCTCTGTAGCCACCGAACTCCCCGTGGGCGACGTCTGCCCCGAACGCCAGGCAGGCTCCGCAGGTGGCCCGTGGACGGCCTCCATGGCGTCCTCGCCTGGGACCGCGACGCGCTTCACAAAGTTCGCATTCACCCAGAGGCGAGCATTCGGTGGCGGGGCGATTCGCAGCCAGTCGCCGTCTCGCCCCACGGCCGTAACAGGGTCACCTTTGGCGAGTTTGGCGACGGCCCGGTAGTTGATCCCCGGGCCGCCGCGGACGCGTAAATTGTCAACGGTCGCATGATCGTCTTGAATAAGCTCGGCATGTACCCACAAGACGGCTGCCGGTGGTGGCACAATACCCAGCCAGTCTCCGCTGGGTTCACCACGCAACTGAAGCCGATCGCCTGCCGAAACCTGCGTGACGACTTCGCCGTCGCTGGCAGGACAGGACCGGAGATTTACGTGATCGGCCGTGATTTCAACAAACGTGGACTCGGCAAAAAGTGGACAAGTCGCTTGTGCCACGAACAGGAAGAGCAGACAGGCAGGCCGACGCCTGAGAAGTCTCGCATGGCAGGCGCGAACGAAAGGCGGCATCTGCGACGAGGTCATGACGGAACCTGCGCGCGTGCACCATCTGGGTGGCCGAGCACGAACCAACCGGGCTAGGCTCAGGCGCCCTTGGTCTTGGGCAATCCGTAACCACGGTCGCCGCTCTTCCACTTGCCGCGTGACCGAAGCAGATCGACACGCTCGAAACGCTTGAGCACATTTCGCTTGGCGGCAATCTTGCTGGCAGACTTGAGGCTCGTATGTTGGCTCATTCGCGCTAAACTCCATGTCCTGCGTTGGGGCGTAGAAGTCGGGCCCGGCAGGCAGGCACCCTTCATTTCCCATTAGATTGAAGTGTTTAGTGTCTCAGATTGGTCGCGTAAGTCAAACTCAAACTGGCCCACTTCCCGGCGCGCGATCAGCCGGCGAAGCGTTCTGCAACTCGCGCATCAGCGATTCAGCCGCGGCGCTTTCGGCCGCCTGCTTGCTGCGTCCCTTGGCCGTGGCCTGCAACCCATTTGGCAGGGCGACGGATACGGTGAACTCCGTGGCGTGGGCCGGCCCCGCCAGCGCGACGACCTTGTACACAGGGCTCTCTTTCCACTGCGCCTGCGCGTACTCTTGCAGCGCACCCTTCGGATTGTCATCGGCCAGATCACCGCCGGCGGTCACGAGACGCGGTCGGATCACCCGGTCGAAGATCTTCCCCGCCGCCTTGAGCCCACCGTCGAGATAGGCCGCCCCAATCACGGCTTCCAGAGCATTGGCCAGGTTGGACGGCCGCACCCGACCGCCCGAACGTTCCTCCCCCTGTCCCATGCGCAAAAACGCCCCCAGGTTCACATCCTGCGCGCACAGGGCCAGCGCCTTCCCGCTAATGACCCGGGTGCGCATCGCCGTCATGGCCCCTTCGGTCAGTTCGGCGTTGCCCTCGAAGATGCATGCGGCGGCCAGCAGACTCAGCACGGCGTCCCCGAGGAACTCAAGACGTTCGTTGTCGACCTTCACACCGCTGCATTCATAACGATATGAGCGATGGATTAAAGCCTCTGTCAGGCGTGCCGATTTCTTGAATCGATATCCCAGGTGCTGCTCCAACTCTCCAAATTCCCGTTTCGCCATCATGACTCCTCCGCGCCCGCGCTTGCTGCGCGATCACCGTCCGCGCCACTAGGCCCGCGGATGGAACCGGCTGTGGACCTGTCGCAGCCGCCCTTCGTCCACATGCGTGTAGATCTGCGTGGTTGCAATGTCCGCGTGCCCCAGCATCTCCTGAATGACGCGCAGCGGGGCACCGTTTGCCAGCAGATGGCTCGCAAAGGAGTGCCGCAACGTGTGGGGATGCACGGGCTTCTCAATGCCCACGCGCCGCGCGTGGTTGCGAATGAGCAGCCACAGCCCCTGGCGCGAGAAGGCACGTCCGCGATAGGTCAGGAAGAGATGGTCGCCGGTGACCGGCTTGACGAAGTGCGGACGACCGTCGCACAGATACCGTTCCATGCAACGGCGCGCCTGGTCCCCAAACGGTACGATGCGCACCTTGTGTCCTTTCCCGAGGCACCGCACATACCCCTCATCGAAATGCACATCCGCCAGTGCTAAGCCAGCCAGTTCACTCACGCGCATGCCCGTCGCGTACAGCAGTTCCAGAATGGCTTTGTCGCGCAGCGCCAACCGCTCTTCTCCCGGTGGCATCTGGAGCAGGCGGTCCACCTCCCTCAACGACAAGACTCCCGGCAGGAGGCGCCAAAGGCGCGGCGAATCCATGGCTTCAGTAACATTGCGGCCAAGCAGCCCCTCCTGCATCATGAAACTGAAGAACACCTTGATCGCCACGAGGCGGCGAGAAATGGAACTGACGGCCAAGCCGCGCTCACGTTCGGCCATCAGGAAGTCGACAATGTGCTGGCGCGTCGCATCGTTAAAGGAGTCCACCCCTGCCTTGACAAGAAAGGTCGAGAAGGCCGTCAAATCCGATGCGTAGGCCTGGCGGGTATGATCGCTGAGCCCGCGCTCCAGCACCGTGTGATCGAGGAATTGGCTGATCAGCACATTCATGCTGTCGGAAGCCGCGGGCTGTTTCCGCACATGGAAACGGCGTTCACCGGCACTCAGGAGGCAAAGCCTGCTGGGCGGCCACGTTGGCCGGGATATCGTTTGCCGCAAACCCCGCGTCGGCTACGGTGAATTCGAGGTTCTTCAGCGAGTGGCGAAGACTGTCGTATCGCACTTCCAGCGTGCAGCTATCCTGACGCACCGTAACCTGCGGCGAGGAAATGCCCTGTTCCGTGTTCAAGGCCTTCAGCACCACGTTGACACAGGCCTGGTTCGTCATGGCCGGCACATAGAGCACGGCCGTGCGGATGTCCACCTGCCGACACCCCGCAACAACGGCCGCCAGACTCAAAGCCAGTCCCATCATGCGAGCATTCATGGGGGCGAAGTCTAGCAGACCGGAATCCCAAGCGCCTAGTACGGAATTCCCAGGGTACGCCCGATCGACGCCACGGATGTCCGCAACCACGCGGACACCACCGCCTGGGTGCTTAAGGCCGGGCGGTCCCCCTCAGAGCGCCATTCCTCCCGCTCCCCCTGCCCCGATTATGCATCGGCCGTACAGCCCTTGACCACGCAATGGGGAGCGCTTTCTTTTTTGCCCTTGCATAAACAGTTGCGATGGTATGAAATACGACGACTTAAAGGTCGCCTGCCCGTTGAGGGACGAAGGAGGCTGGGCCATGACGAAGCGTGAACTGGTCGTACGAATCTCTAAAGAAACGGGCATCATTCAGGAAGACGTTTACACGGTAATCCAGAAAACGCTGGACTACATTACCGAGTCGTTGGTGAAGGGCGAACACATCGAGTTTCGCGACTTTGGCGTGTTCGAGATTACGCGGCGCAAGGCTCGTATTGGCCGCAATCCCAACCGCCCCCTGGACGTCGTGGAAATTCCCGAACGCAAGGTCGTGAAGTTCAAGCCGGGCAAGATGATGAAGGCCCAGGTCTTGAAAAGCTAACGTATGAGTTCGGAAGCCCCGACCTTCGCCGCCCCCCGTGGCATGCGCGATTTCTATCCGGAAGACATGGCTTTCCGGAACCTCCTCTTCGACACGTGGCGCAGGGCTGCAGACATGCACGCCTTCGAACCGTACGACGCACCCGTCGTCGAATCCCTTGAACTGCTTCAGCGCAAGGCTGGAGAAGAAATCGTCCACCAAATCTACGCGTTCCAGGACAAGAGCGGGCGCGACCTTGCCCTGCGACCGGAAATGACGCCGACGCTGGCACGCATGATTGCTGCCCGCCAGGGCTCCTTGGCATTTCCGCTCAAGTGGTATGCCATCGCGCAGTGCTTTCGCTATGAGCGCATGACGCGCGGACGCAAGCGGGAGCACTTCCAGTGGAACCTGGATATCATCGGGGAACCCAGCTTGTCGGCAGAAGTGGAGGTTCTTGCGACCGCCGTGGATGCCCTCACGCGACTCGGGCTTGGCCGCGCAGACGTCCGGATACACTACAGCAGCCGTGCCCTGTTGGCGGCTCTGCTGACCGCCTTCGGCATCGCGACCGACCATCATCCCGCCACATTTCTGGCCTTGGACAAACGCGGCAAGATCAGCGACGAAGACATCGGCGCGCTGCTCCACGCGTCCGGCTTGAACGACTCCCAGTGTGAAGCCGTATGGCGACTGCTCCGGCTGGAAACGCTTGAAGCTGCCCTGGCGATCCTGCCGCCAGATTCGCCCGTCGTGGCGGATTTGTCGCTCTTCACGCGCCTGTTGGCAGAGCACGAGATGGCGGACATGATGCAGTTCGACATTTCAATCGTCCGGGGACTCGCCTACTACACCGGCATTGTCTTTGAGGCCTTCGATGCCCGCCGCCAGTTCCGCGCCCTTTTCGGCGGCGGACGCTACGACAACTTGCTGGCCAGCGTCGGCGGCCGACCGACAACCGGCGTTGGGCTCGGTTTCGGTGATGTGGTCATCGCGGAGTTGCTGATGGAATGGGGACGCATGCCGGTCGACGCTATGCGCGGCGATCTGACCATTGGCTACATGCAACCTGAGCAGCGCGCCTGCGCCACGACACTGGCTCTGGCACTGCGGCGTGACGGTCGGCAGGTGGATTTGGCACTGGCCTGCGAAAAGCCCAAGCACTTCTTCAGCCGCGCGTCCCGACGGCCGTTTCGGTCTGCCATCTATATTGGACCAGACGATGTATCGCGCGGACATGCCCGCCTCAAGGACCTTGAGACCCGCGCCGAGACGGAGATTCCACTCAAGACCTAGGCCGCTCCGCCGCACCCTGCCGGCGGCGGTCACGACGGACTGGGCCTATTCCCCTTCGGGCTTGCGAATCCGGATGTGCAGCTCCCGGAGTTGCTTCTCCGTGACGTCGCTGGGCGCATTCATCATCAGGTCCTGCGCCCGCTGGTTCATCGGGAAAGCAATGACCTCACGAATATTCGATTCGTGGGCCAGCAGCATGACGATCCGGTCGATCCCGGGGGCAAGGCCACCGTGCGGCGGGGCGCCGTACTTGAAAGCGTTCAGCAGCGATGGGAACCGCGTCTCAACCTCTTCCCGCCCGTAGCCGGCGATGTCAAAGGCCTTCAGCATGACGTCCGGCCGGTGATTTCGAATTGCGCCGCTGGACAGTTCAATGCCGTTGCACACGATGTCGTACTGGTAGGCCAGAATCTTCAACGGGTCCATCGTTGTCAGCGCTTCCAACCCGCCCTGGGGCATGGAGAACGGGTTGTGCGAGAACTCGATCTTCTGTGTTTCCGGGTTCAACTCGTACATGGGGAAGTCAACGATCCAGCAGAACCGGTAGACGTCCTTCTCCAGCAGGTTAAGATCAAGCCCCAGCTTCGTGCGGATCTCCCCGGACATGCGACCCGCAAGAGCGGGTTCATCGCACACGAAGAACGTCACATCGCCTGTGCTCATGCCACCAACAGCCCGCAGCGCACCAAGCTCCTCAGGCGTCAGGAATTTTGCGATTGGCCCCTTGGCACCATCGTCTGTCCAAATCAAGTACGCGAGTCCTTTGGCCCCCAGACTCTTGGAGAATTCCACGAGTTTATCAAAGAAGGACCGCGGCTGCCCCGCAATCCCGGAAACCGGAATCGCCCGGACGACGGCTGTCCCCTTCTGCACCGGATCCCGGAAGGCGTTGAAGCCCGAATTTCGAAATGTCTCACTGACATCTGCCATCACGATGGGGTTGCGCAGATCCGGCTTGTCCGTGCCATAGCGCACCAGCGCATCGGCATATTTGATGCGGACAAACGGCGCCGGGTCGACGGTCCAGGACGAGAACTCCTTGAACAACTCCACGAGGACCTGCTCAATGACAGCAAAGACATCCTCTTGCGTCACAAACGACATCTCAACGTCGAGCTGGTAGAATTCGCCGGGAGAGCGGTCGGCACGCGCATCTTCGTCGCGGAAGCAGGGCGCAATCTGAAAATACCGGTCGAAGCCCGCCACCATGAGCAACTGTTTGAACAACTGGGGGGCTTGTGGCAACGCGTAGAATTTGCCGCGATGAATCCGGCTCGGGACCAGATAGTCACGGGCGCCTTCCGGCGAACTGCACGTCAGGATCGGAGTCTGGAACTCCCGGAAGCCCTGCCCGACCATGCGACGCCGCAGGCTCGAGATCACATCGGACCGCAGCATGATGTTGCGATGGATGCGGTCACGGCGCAGGTCCAGGAATCGGTATCGCAGGCGTGTTTCCTCGGGCCCTTCCTCGTCACCCGCCAAATACAGCGGCAGGGGTTCGGCAGGGCCCTGCACCGCCACGCTTTCCGCCACCAACTCAACGGCCCCCGTCGGAAGGGATGCATTGACCGTCTCCGGAGCTCGCAAGGAGACCTTTCCCGTCACGGTCACCACGGTCTCGAGCTTCCACGATTGGCATTCGTCGAAGAAGGATCGATCCGGCTGAACCACCACCTGCGTCAACCCATAGTGATCTCGCAGGTCAATAAACAAGAGGCTGCCGTGATCACGCTTACGGAAGACCCATCCGGATAGCCGCACTTCGCGACCGGCGTGATCCGGCCGCAGCTCACCGCAGGTGTGGGTACGATAAATGTGCATAGGCGGGGATTCTTAGCAGACTGAGAGGGGCGAACTCAATGAAATAACCGCCCACCGCCCGCAACGGATGCGGCTCTATTCGGTAATGATGACGCGTGTTCCGACCGGAACGATGTCGAAGAGCTCTTCAACTTCGGGATTGTGCATGCGAATGCAGCCCGCACTCTCAGCCTTACCAATGGACGCATCGTCCCAGGTCCCGTGAATGCCGTACCCACGCACATCCGGAGCATTGGTAACGGCGCGTATGGCCATCCAGCGCGTCCCCAGAATATTCTCGGGATTCCCGAAAGGAACTTCCTTCCCATCCGGTCGCCACCATGTCGGCTCGGGAATCTTGTCATAAATCTCAAATTCACCGGTCGGCGTCTTGCCAAACTTTCCCGTCCCCACGCCGTATCGTTTAAAAAACTCGCCGTTAAGCGTCACCAGCAAGTCCTTCGTGGTCTTGTTGACCGCGATGGCGAACTTGCCGGTCAGAATGCGAAAGTGATCCCCCACCTTGATTCGATTAGGATTGGCAACTTGATTGCTACGCTCGATGAGCCGTGTTGTGGTCCCCAGCCGCTTTGCAATCCGTTCGATGGAGTCGCCATTCTTCACGACGTAGTCGACCTTGGCGTCTGGCAGGGGCAAGGGGGACAGGGCGAGGGACGTATTGATACGTCCGAGGCGCTCCTCGACATCTTTGCGCATCGTGGGGTTTACGCCAAGTTTAAGCACGTCCAAGTAGTGTCGGCGCGCTTCGGCCAAAGCACCGGGATCCTGAGCCTCCAGGGCCTCAGCATCACGGGCCTGCTGCAGCAACCGGCTGAGATTAGGCCCCGCCGCAGGTGGAGCTGTGGCTGGCACCACCGCAGGACTCGCGGAGGTCGCCTGGGTCGGTGGGATCGCACCGGCGGAAATGACAGCTGCCGGCTCGGCCGTCACCGGACTGCCTGCGCTTGGGGCGCCCGATCCCGGTGAAGGCGCGTCTGGCGCCACATGCGGGGTGCGCATCTGGCGCCAGAAAAGAAACGCTCCTACAGCCACCACCACGAACAGAACCAGCCACGGCCTCCGCTTCGGATACCGTACGTTGCCGTCGATGTCCTGTAACGGAAGATCCGCCATTATTGAACCGCAGTTGGCGTCGTAAAGCCAATCGGTGAGGCCTGTCCGTTAATATCCCCGGTGATCTTGGGCTCGACCCATGTCCCCAGCATCCGGCGATCACCAAGGAACATGGAGGTTCCCGTGCCGCGGCCGACAACGCCCTGGAAGGTACCCGTCAGCATGACGTGCACGCCGGCAGCACTGGTACCCTCGGCCGTGTACTCGGCGATCGCGCTATCGCCCACAGAAGGCTGCACCACGTCCGCCGTTGAACCACCGGTCGTCGTGGCCACGCTGCCCAACTGCCCGGTGTACTTGGCGCCGTTGTTATCCGTGATCTCAATCTTGTTGCCCGTCTGGAAGACGGTGAACGAGTAGATCGCCTTGCCGGAGCTGCCCGATCCGTCACCTCCGCTACCACCGCCACCGCCGCCCGTGGTCTGGATATACTCGTAATCCGCAATGATGGCGACTCCACCGCCCAACGGCACATCGCCGAGGTCAATGGACCAGGCACCGGTTCCGTAGTCGATCAGACCGCTGGCCCCGCCGCCCGACAGACCGCCATTACTATTGTCCGCCAAGTCGAAGCCGCCGGCCGAGATGCTGACAGAGCCGCGCACAATCGGCTTGTGGGTCAAGGTGCCGCTATAGCTGGTGTCACTTCCGGTTCCGGTGCCAATTCGCTCGTTGACGACTTTCTGAACGACGCCATTGGTGACGGTTGAACCACCGCCAACACTGGTGAACGATGAGACGAGAACGCCACCACTGGAAGCCTTGTACACGCCGCTGAAGTTCACCCAGCTGGACGCAGAGTTCCAAGAACCTGAATCTCCGCTGCCCTCGTACTCGCACCCGACCAGGGCTGCCACGCACGCCAAGACACACCCGACCCGGAATTGATTGACTCGATTGCTCATGCCACCTGCATCCTGTCCCGAAGGACTATTGAGCCGTGGCAACCACCCGATGGGCAGTCCGGTCAATTACCGCGCGGCCTTAGCGGCCACGGCCACAGCTTCCGTTCACACGACCGTTAGAACGACCAGAACACTCTGTAACGATACGATTTGGCGTTTCTGACCGGCGGATCCACGCAGAGGAACTTATTGCTGACCGCATCGTACGTCACCACGCCCTGCGCCGGCACATCCAACCATTGGCGCAGATCGGGACTATACTGAACCTGATACTGCACTGCAACCCCCGCGTTGGACTGCGTGGCCCGTCCGCCCGTGCCACCCTGCTTCGTCCCCGCGCCAGGCAAGGCGTACCACTGGATCACCGCTCGCCCCTGAGAATCAAAGGTGATGCCCGAGATGTCGAAGTACAACTCAGTCAGCGGATCCAGACCGAACGCCGATTTGACTCGGATCGGCACTCCGTCAAGGCCTGCCGCCGTGCCAGACAGCGGGTTCAGGTTCATGGGCGACCCCGCATACATCTCGTAGTCATTGAGGATGCCGTCGTTGTCGCTATCCGTGTAACCTCGCAGCGAACCCGCACCGAATTTCGACAAGTTGCCGTTGTACTGGTACTCCCAGTCGTCCGCAATGCGGTCATTGTCGGTATCGGCAAACACGATCGGCAAGGTCTGCTCTGTCAAACTCGGCGGCACGACGAGCGCCCTCGGGATGTACGCGTTCTGGCGGACAAACCCGACACTCTCCCAATCGTCCAGCAACCGGTTGTTGTTCTGATCCAGGAACGCACGCACAAAGTACGTCCCCGGTGACAGCCCCTTCAACGCGTACGCCATGGTGTTTGTCGGCCAGGACCGCGACTGCGACGTGTTCGCCACCGTCGTCTGGGCGAAGGGCTCCAGGGCGAAGTCCCGCGACTTGAAGGCCTGCACGACGAATACGCTGTTCGTCACCTTGCCGAAGTACACCAGGCTGCCGGCGATGGAATAGGGACCGGCTGCATTGTCCGTGAGGTCCACCGTCAGCGAACGCGCGCTGGGCCACAGCGACACGAGGTTCATCGCCAGCGCCTGCACGCGCCAGTAGTAGACGCCGTTCCCGAAACCAGCATCCCCCGCCCGCGTCGGCATGCGCATTTCGCACAGGCTCTGGGCATTCGGAATTGGCGCTGACGCCAGGTGATTGGTGACGATCGATGTGAAGGCCGCATCGCGCGCAATTTGCAGGCGGTACGCCGTCGCGCCAGGCACCTCTTGCCATTGCAGGGTATTCCACGCACGCCGCAAAATGATGCCACTTGGCGTCACGAGTGTCGGCGTTGCCAGGCTGGGGGGATACCAGACCGTGAAGAGACCATTCGTCAGCAGCACGTCCGTACCATTCGGCGCGATAGTGTAACGAACAAACCATTCATAACCGGCTTGCGCGAGTCCGAGCGGATTCCCCGCGATGCGATAGTCCTGCTCGTGGAAGAACGTACGCGGCGCCGCCACCGTCCGAGTCAACACCACCGGCCAGCCATCAACACTCTTATTCCGGATGCTGATCTTGTACGTATTGGCCTGCGGAACGGCCGACCAGTCAAATCGCCCGAATCCCGGACTTTCGTAATCCGGCTTCGTGTAATTCGGCTGCGACTCCGTAAGGTCGAGTTCGATGGCGTCAGCGGCGGAGTACCCGATGTTGACAGGCTGGTTGCGTGCCATGCCGGCCGGCTCCCCTGCGTTCCAGGTGCCATCGTTATTCACGTCATAGAACGCCCAGAACCATGTGGCCCCTTCGCGCAGATGGCCGCTGACGATGTTCGTGGTCAACACGCTTCGCGGATACGGTCCGGCCAGGCCGGCCAGCGCAAAGGTGGCGCTCGGAACCCCGTCCATGCTCTCCGCATTGTAGGTGAACACGCGCAGGGGCCCGGTATCGCGGAAGCCCGTGTAGTAGATCTTGAAGTTGACGCTCGGCTGAGGCCAGGTCGTGTTGCTGTTTGGCCGCGCCAGATGGCTGATCGTGCCATCCCCCGGGTTCACATCATACAAGAACTCGGATCGGTTGCTCCAGCCGTCAACGTCTGCGTCCCGATGCGCGTCGTACGCGCGGGGATCAAGGCCGTCGCTGACTTCCCATCCGTCCTCCATGCCGTCGAAGTCCGTATAGATTTCGCCGAAGATGCGGTACTGGTTCGGCGGCGCGTTCGTACTCCAGCCGTAGAAGTCGTAGCGTCCGGTGTTCAGGCTGTCCGGATTGTGGGGATCCAGGGCAACCCCCTGCTTGCGCCACGCCTCGTACTCAGCCAAGTTCGACAGCCCATCGAGATCAAGATCCGCCCATGAACCGTCGTCGCCGGTGGCTGTACCCGGATCAAGCCCGAAGATCGACTCCCACCAGTCCGGGATACCATCCACGTCACTGTCCGTGAGCATATCGACCCCAACCGACAGCAGATTCGCGAAACTCACCGAACCACCCAGTCGGCCGGCATACATTTCACCCGTGAAGGGCGTGACGCCGAAGCGATGCGTGTAGTCCTCGAGCGACTCACCACCGTCGTTCGCCCCGAAGTAGCCGACGAGCGATGTCCGCTGATACAGGCGGACCGGGTCCGTGGTAATCGGCGGCCCATTGAGCGCATCCTGCACCCGAATGGCATCACCGACGTAGATGCCGTACTCCTCGGCGGGATCGCGCAAGGCGGAGCGGTCATCCGCCGTCCGACCCAGCTGGAGATCGAAATTGATATAGGTCACCAGCCCGAGTTCGGTCCCCGTCAGGTTCGAGTTTCGTCCGGCCTTTAGTTCGGACACGGACAGCCCGCGGTTCCAGACCCTTAGTTCGTCAAGTGAGCCCACCATGTTTTCGCCGAAGACGAGTGGCCCATTCAGCGCACGCACAGTCGGGTTGTTGACGTTGACCCCGATCGGCACCTGCAAGTTGGACTGACTCGTATCCAGGAGCCCATCGACATACAGACGGACGCTGGCGCCATCACGAATATAGGCCACATGGTGCCACGCCCCGTCCATCACGTTGATGGATCCGCTGATGTTGTTGATGGTGAAGTCCAGAATCTGAATGGGGACGACAACGTTATTCTGCACCACATACTGGTAGTAGCTTAAGGCGAAGCGCCCGAGGAGCGTTCCGGATTCCCCGATGCCGAGATAGTAGTTGAAGTCGTCGTCCGTTTGAGCGGCGGTATTACGCCGTGCGATGATCACACCCGGCGCCGTCGACTTCACCCAAGCCTCCAGCGTCCATTGGCCCGTGAGGTTGTCAATGGGATTCCCGCCGCTCTGTTGCGACGTGGTAGTCTCGCGGACGGCCCCCTTGCCGCTGACTTGCAGATAGGCAGCCTCGGCGGCGGCACCACCGAAGAACAGAGTCCGGCTGCGAAAGTCGCGAATTTGGGTGTCGGTGCGGACGACTGACCACACCCGCATTTCGCGGAGGAGTCCCTCATAGTCCGCCGAACCGATGACCAGGTCGCCGGCCCCGGTCGCGCAGGAGGCGCTGATGGCACGGGCGATTGACTGCTGGCCGTTCACAAACAGCGCGAAAGTGCTGCCGTCAAAGCGCGCCGCGATGTGCGACCAGGCATTGGTCGACAACGTCTGGCCCGACAGGAGCACCACCGGTGTCGCGGTGCCGGCCACGTCGAACCGCGCATAGGGAACGATCGTGGGCTGACCGCTGACGACCCGGTTGGTAATGCCCACCTCGTAATTCACCCCGCCCGACGACGACACGATCCGACGAATGAGCGACTGGTTGGCGCCTGCAGGCGGCACATTCGACGGCGACAGCATCAGTTCAATGGTCCACTTCGACAGGCTGAGCCGCTCCGTGGGCCAATCGCCCGTGGCAGCATCCAGCACCACGACTTCATTGTTCGAATCGGAGGCGCCACCGAACGACAGCGCCTGAGGCACAAACGGACTCCGCGAATCGCGGGGGTCCGTGGTCGCCACCAGTTCCTGAAGGTCGCCGATTCCGTCATCATCCGTGTCCGTGCGCCCAGGATGCGTGAAGTACACGTTCTGCTCCTGGCCGTTGGACAGTCCGTCGCCGTCACCGTCCTCATCAAGGTCGGACTTGCCGTCGCGATCCGAATCCCAGAAGAGCGGATCGGTGTGCGCGTAGTACTCGTTGAGGTTCGACAGGCCGTCGTCGTCGGCATCCTCGGCGGCATCCGTAGAGATTTCAGGTGAGAACCCGAAATATTGCTCATAAATGTCCGGCATGCCGTCGCCATCCGAATCCGTGCGCCAAGGCGTGTCGGCTGGAGCCAGCGAGTACAGATTCTGGATCAGCTCATCCGGTGAGTTCGTGTACGCGCTGAACCAGGGCACGAAGTCGATGGAGTTGGTCGACGGCGATAGCGTGCCGGCATAATCCCAATCGAGGCGGTACCTGAAGTCTTCGACACTGTTCGCCGCGTTCGTCCAGCGACCATCGTCGAACGGGAAGTACGCCGCCAGCTTGTCTCCCAGAATATCAAGCGGGCGAATCCGGATTGGCGCGTTCTGGTCGGTTCCGACGGCCACCTGGGCGCTGCCCACCAGAATGCCTTCATCGGACCCGACACGGCTCTTCACGACCTTTCCGGCCGACATATCCACATCGTCGAAGTCGTAGTAGCCCACCAAAGACGTCATGGACGGCTTCGTCTGCATGCTGGCAATCACCTCGGTCCGCGACAGAGCATCGCCGGAGACCACGAGCTCGTCGATGAGTCCGTCGATAAATCCGGTACCCACGGTCACAGCCCCCGGGTCGAGTGCCAGGGCAAAGTCTGTCGATGCCAGTCCGACTACGGTGCCAGCCGCCGACTGCCAGGCAATGCTCGTGACACTGCTGGCGGGAAGCGTCGCCGAGCCGCAGAAGACGCCGTCGAGATAGACGGTGAGGATCGATCCATCAAACGTCGTCGCGACATGGTGCCATTGGCCGTCGCTTGCATTGCCGAAGAAGGCGGTCAGGTTGAGCCGCCCCCACAGCAACTGCGTCTCGATCACCGGACCATTATCGCCCTGGCCGGTCAGCACCAAGGCGAGCATCTGGATGTCCATGGACGACGTCACACGCCCTTGCGCATTCACACCCAGGCTGTAGTTGATATGGCCAGCTGAATCACGCTGGATGATATTGCCACCGGAACCGGTCTTGACCCAAGCGCTGATGGTCCAAGTCGGGAGTATGTACTTGGCACTGTCCAGAGTCAGCATGAAGTCGTTGTTCGGCTTCAGCGATCCCAGGTTGGCGACGTCTGCACCGAAGAGCAGCGTGCGCCGCTGCAACGCCGTGATCTGGTCATCGCGCCGCGCGACGTTCCACACCCGGACTTCATCGATATCGCCAGGCAGATAACGCCCCAGCACCAGGTTGCCCTGCTGCGTGCCAAGGGCGGGCGTCACATCCGTCAGCGTACGGGTGCTCTCGGAGAAGTCGTGGAAGAGGGACAGCTGCGTATGGTCCGCCTTCTCGTCCTCCGCAAACCGTCCGCCCAGCGTGACCCACTGGTTCAGCGCGACCATCGACGGGCCCACCAGCTTCTGCTCGAGCCCCTGCCCAGTCTCAAAACGGACATAGGGGTGCAGGTTGGTCATGATGCCCATCTCGAATGTGGCGTGACCGGACGGCTCGGCATAGCGACCGATCAGCACCACGTTGTTCGTGGGGGTCCGGTTGAGCCGTACCGTGGACTCCAGCGTCCAAACCGGGAGATTGAAACGCGCTCCCTCCTGATCCTTGCGCGCCACGCGACCGGGCACCTCGACCTCGCCTTGCCCGTCGTTATGGATGTAGCGCATCTGGTACGGACTGAGCGCATCGGCCGGATCGGTCGTCAGCTGCAACTCCGCGCTATCCGCAAGGCCGTCATCGTCCGTGTCGACCCGCAGCGGATCGCTGCCGCGCGCGGCCTCGTTGGCGTTCGTGATACCGTCGCCATCGGCGTCTTCGTCGCTGTCCCGAATCCGGTCCCCATCCGTGTCCCCGCTGTTGGGATTCAGGCCGAGGAGGAATTCCGAGAGGTTGGTCAGCCCGTCACCGTCTGCATCGTCACCCGGCTTGACATCCTCCACGCCGTAGAAGAACGCATCCAGCCACCACTGTGGCAACGTATCCGTCGGGTTATCGATGGTCCACCCGTAGAGCGTGGCATGTGTCGCATAGCTCGCGGCATCGAAGGTCACATTGTGGATGGCAAAATCCCAGTCCAACAGATGCGCGTAGTTCTCGGCATGCCGTCCGCCGTCATCGAATGGGAAGTAGGCATACAGCAGTTTGGTTTCCTCGACGACCACCAGCCCGCCCATGATCGTCTGCAGCTCGGTGGCGGTTGGCGCCGAATAGAACGTGCCGCCGGTTGTGCGGGCGATGTTCTCCAATTCCTGCGTGAATCCCAGGATCGCCACACCGAACCCGACCGTGTTGACCGTGATATTGGCATCGGCAACTTGCTGCACCAATGACTGCGGGGTCGGGATATTGGGCTGGCCATCTGAGATGAAGACCGTCACCCGCTTACGAGCAGGGTTGCGGTTGCCGTAGAGAGTCAACAGGGCCTGCAACGGCGGCGAGTAGTCCGTGCCACCCGACGCCTGCAGCCCATCGACAACGCCATGCAGCACGGCCCGGTCAGCCGTGAAGTCCTGCGCGACCACCGCCGAGCTGTTGAACAGGATGATGGCGGCTTCCGAACTGGCCGGAAGCAAGTCGATCGCCTGATGGGTGGCCGTCTTGAGATCAGCCAACGGCTGCCCGAACATGCTGCCCGATGTGTCCAGGATGAACACAAAATCGGTGGCATTGATCGGCGTGGCCGAGGGGAGACTCTCACCAATGTAGAGATCGTCCATCCGCCCCACGACCCCCTCACCGCACAACGTCGTGCCGTGCCCCGTCGCGCACGACTCCGAGGTTGTCAGGCGTGCCACCGGGGCCTCGTCGACGTAGAGGGTCAGACTGTGTTCGTCCGGGCTCCAGACACCCATCAGTGCCGACCAGGCGTTGGCTGGAATGGCCTGCGGAGCCGTCACCGACACGACCGTACCCATAGAGGATGTGAATCGCACCGTGGGGACGTTCGCATCCAGACGCAGTTCGAATGTCACGCCGCCCGTCAGGGTCCGACGGACCACGAGTGCCCCGGTCTGCGTCCCCGTTGGGCGGACCTGGCAGGCCACGACCCACTTGGACAGGCGTTCGAACTGCTGTGATTCCTCGTTGACGGTCACATCAAAGCGCAGCGGCTCGGGAACCTTGACGGCGGTCCCGGTCAGGACGAGGCTGCGCGCAATGCGCGGATCGCCCGAGTACAGTGGCGCCGTGCTGTAGCGCCCGCCAGACGCGGTGGCCCCGCTGAGTTCCGTACCGTCGTTACGGGTGTCGTCGTCCGTATCGGCATCCTGCGGATTCGTGCGGGTGTCGGTTTGCTCCCGAAGATTGGTCAGGCCATCACCATCCGCGTCCTCCGCAGCGTCCGTCACCATGTCGCTGTCTGCGTCATGGTTCCAGGGGTCCGCACCCGAGAGGTACTCATACAGGTTGTTCAACCCGTCGCCGTCCGGATCCGCGGTGGGCGCATAATCCCCACTCTCACCGGCAGGGTCGAGTCGGTATGCGGCCTCCCACCAGTCCGGCATGCCATCGTCGTCCGAATCGGCATAGATATGCGGCAGCGGGTCCCCGCCCCCCAGGACGGGCTCCTCAACAAACGAGACGCCGGTACCCAGCAGGCCGGCATGGTCCTGATCGTTGCGCTGCATGTAGTTCTCAAGATAGCGACCGCCATCCGTGCCCGTGAACAAGCCAGCCACCTTGCGTTCCAGCGACCGCAGGCGGTCGACCTTCACAGGGCATACGTTATCCGTGAGGGACACCAACTCATTGCCTGCTGGCAGCGGCGTCATTCGGTAAGGCGTCTGCACATTGCCGACGTCCGGAATGAACGGGGAGTCCACGCCGCCGTCGAAGGTCAGATACGACACCAGACGGTGGTGCGCCTGCCCGTCGTCGACCGAAAACTCGGGCAGCGGCACGATGGTCGAAAGCCCAGCCTTGATGTCCCGCTTATCCAACCCGAACTCCATGTGCTGCCTGACCTGTGCCTCCGTGATGCTCTCGTTCCAGAACATCACCTCATCGAGTATGGCCTGTATGCCTTCGTCGGCCACCCGCAGGACGCTCTTGACCGGCGGGTATGTCCCATAGAAGGTCTCGAAGGTCGGAGCCGGACGTGCCCGGAACACGTAGTACGACAGCGACTGCTTATCGAGAATCCCGTCGATGTACAGCCGGACCACGAGGCTATCGCCCACCAGTGCCAGGTGGTGCCACTTACCGTCCCGGATATCCACTTCCGAGGTGATATTGCGGCGTACGTGCTCGATATTGACATCAACGCGCGTCAGGTTGTTGCTGGCGTCGTAAATCGGCGTCGCGACTTCCACCTGGCCTTCCCAGATGCCCTGCGGTTCGCCATTTCCGGTGACGCGCAAGCTGTGGTTGATGCGCCAATCCGGCTGGTCAGGCAGGAGGCCCACGTCAATCTTGCGTTCAGCAATGATGCCGCCCAGGGCTTCTTTCTCCATTTTCACCCACGACTCCACGGCAAACTTGTGGGTGACACGGCCGGTCAGCAGCAGCACCCCTTGAAGATCAAGCGTGGTGCTGTAGTCATAGACGTAGCCGTCCTCACTGTCCTGAGTTGGCCGCGCCAGGTAGGCATTTTCGCCGTCCGCGAGGTAGCTCTGCTCAAGCAGGAAGGAGGAGAACAGCAGCGTCCTCCGACTGGTACTTGCGACTTCCGTGTCGCTCAGTGGCACCTTCCAGATTCGAATTTCCTGCAGGTCTCCCAACAGGCCAGGGCCGCCAATCTCCAATTTTCCCGGGCCATTCATCATGGGCGTGGCACCAACGAGGGTGAGGAATGTCAGTTCGCGACCGTTGACATCCAGAGCGAATCGGCCATCCTTGAACGTCGCCGCGAGGTGGACCCAGTCCGTCTCTGCGGGGCCAATGGGCAGATCGTTCGTGGCCACGAGGGTCACCATCGCATGCGATCCGTCGGCGCGGTTGAAGCGCGCATACGCCCGCGCCTTGCCCGAGATCGGACGGACGCCGAGTTCAAACGAAACCCAGCCGCCGTCGTTCAAGCGCCGCCGCACGAGAGGCACCATGGACGAGGGCAGAGCGCCGAGCCGCGCCCACGTCGACACCGTCCAGTTCGTCGTCGCAAACTGCAGGGTGTTGTCGTTGTCCACCAGTTCGTCCACGTAGACCGTGTTGCTGCCGGTGTTGCTGAAGTGCAGGAAGCGGTTGGTGTACGGGTTTTCGGAGCGCATCACGAGCCAATTGCGACCACGCTCCGTCTCATCGGAGACGGTGTCATCATCCACATCGAAGGTCACGGGTGGGAATGCGGCGTCCTCGAGGTAATTGGACACGGCACCGCTGCTGCTGCCTTCCACTTCCGCCGCATCAGCCCAGTTCAACACCCAGTTGGTCGAGTAGCGGCTGTTCTCGGCATAGGCGCCACCGTCGTCGAAGTTGAACAAGTGCGTCGGTGAGCGGAGCGCGTCAGCTTCTCCGCCGACGTATTCCGGCAGAACCGTGCTGCGCGTGCCCTGGATTTCCAAGCCGGTGCGTGCGTAGCTCCAAATGCGAACCGCGTCCAAGGCCCCGGCAAAGCCGGAGGCCACGCTACTGCCGCTAACATCGCCGCCGCCAATGAGGGTATCCAGCGCATTGATGGCCGTCTGGCTTGGGATCGTAGCCGCGCGCTTGTAGGCAACGCGCTTCCCGTCCACGAACAGGCGCAACTGGTTGTTGGTGGCATCGCGCACGCCAGCCAGGTGGACCCATGTCCCGCCGTCCACAGTCCACGGCGCGGTCACACGCTCCACCACCAGCGTACCTCCCGACCGGAACGCGTACGACACGTATGGCACGCCGTCAGTCAGCCCCAGCTCGTAGTCAACGCGACGCTGCGACCGGTAGGGAGTTTTCTCTGCGCGCCGAACCACAATGCCAGTCTGGTTGGACGCGGCGGGGCGAACCCACGCCTCGACACTCCAGTCGGCCACCATGCTGGCCGACGTTTCGCGGCGTACGCGCAGGCGATGACTGCCGTCGAGCACGAGGGCACGGGTATGTTCCGGACTGTAGGCGTTCAGCGGATTGGTCCCGTCGTGTGACTCGACTCCATCTGAGACGCCATCGTCATCCGTGTCAGCCCGCAAGGGGTGCGTTTGCAGCGTCTGCTCCTGCAGCGTCGTCAGACCGTCACCGTCAGGATCCTCATCCGCGTCCTGGGTGCCATTGCCATCGCTGTCGGCCATCTGCGGATGCGTGCCGGCGAGGTATTCCGTGTAGTTCTTGACGCCGTCGCCGTCCGCATCGGCGTTTGCAATGGACGACCCGCGCGGATCGAATCCGTACGCTTCCGCCCACCAATCGGGGATGCCGTCGCCGTTGGAGTCCTTGCCGGACAGGTAGTAGGAGTTGGTGGAGAACGACGCCCCGCCGACGAAGCGGCCGGCACTCGACCAGGCGTTGTTCCAGTCCTGGGCAACGGTGAAGTCCTCGACGGATTCGCCATTGTCGTACAGGCTGCCACCGTCGTCGAACGGCAGGTACATCAGCATGATGCCCGTGCCGGTGACGGCGGCGCCGGTATTCAGCCGGCCGCCCGTCTGCATCAGACCGCTGAAGGCGTCGATTTCATCCGCGCTGTTCAACAGGGTCAGCTTGAGGCTCTCGTAGCTGATGTTCGGATAGAGCGAGAGCAACAGCGCCGCAGCACCCGTCACATGGGGGGCGGCCATCGAGGTCCCGCTCATGTTGCCGAAGCTGTTGTTCAGCATCGTGCTGTAGATTGAGACGCCAGGCGCCGCGATGTCGACGTTCTTCAGCCCGTAGTTGCTGAAGGAGGCCAGTTGGTCGTTGTGGTCCGAGGCGGCCACCGACAGGATGTTGTCGAGGTCGTAGCCGGCAGGGATCTCCGGATACTCATCAATGTTCACGCCTTCATTGCCCGCCGCGGCGACGAAGAGATGATTGCGCGCCCGCGCCATGGCGATGGCATCGTAGAGCGCTTGCGAGAAACCATAGGCGCCCCAGCTGTTGTTGCTGATGCGCACGCCCTTGCTGATGGCGAAGTCGATGGCGGCCACGGCGCCATCCATGGTGCCATAGTTGGCGGCGCCGATGAACTTCAGGCCCATGATCTGGGCGCGCCAGTTCATGCCCACGACTCCGATTCCATTGTCACCCTGTGCGGCAATGATGCCGGCAACATGCGTGCCGTGACCGAAATCATCGACGGGATCGCCATCGTTATTGAAGAAATCGTAGCCGTAGACGTCGTCGACATAGCCGTCGCCGTCGTCATCCAAATTGTTGCCGGCAATCTCGCCCTCGTTGGTCCAGATGTTGGCGGCGAGATCGTTGTGGGTATAGGAAACACCCGAGTCGAGGACCGCCACGGTCACCTCCCGGGAGCCCGTGCCACGGTCCCAGGCCGTGGGCGCATCCACATCTGCATCCGGCGTGCCGCCCGTCTGTCCCGTGTTCTGCATGCCCCACTGACGCGTCAGCGATGGATCGTTGGGCGTGCGACTGCCCTTGATCTTGTAGTTCGGTTCCGCGTAGCTGACGTTCGGGTTAGCCCGCAGTTCGGACAGCTTCTGCTCCAGCGTGGACCCGTCGGAGACCTTCACGAGGTGTACGGGCACCATCTGATAGGAGCGCACCACCGACGTCCCGAGCGCCTGGGCCACGCCCGAGACCTGGGCCGGCGTGATGTTGTCACGGAACCGGACCAGGATATCCGTTGGGGTATGTTCGTAGGACAGCGCCTTGATGAGCGGCAGCTGGCGTGGGCCGGAAGGCGGCGTTCGCGACGTGGCCAGCAGGGCCGAGCGCATCGGAAGCCCTTCGGTTGCACTCTGTCGCACGCTCTTCGCGGTCGCAACGCCGCCGATGATCATCGCTTCGTCGATGCTGCCCTCGAAGCCCTGCGTGACATCACCTGAAGCGGAGCGATAGCCGCCAACCATGACCTCGCCTTGGAAGGCCTGCCCCTCAATAACCCCAATGCCCCAGGGAGAGAAGGCATCCCGGCGATAGGAGGCAAGTTCGCCATTAAGGTACACGCTCAGGATGTGATTCTCCTGGTCGTAGGTACCCGCCAGGTGCGTCCAGATCTCCGGCTGAAGCTCCATCGTGGTGAGGGCGCCGCCCATGACTTCACTGGCCCCTCGCCCGTCGACGCGAACCTCGAGTCGGTTGGTCGTGCCCGGGGTGAATCCGATATAGCGCGCATACGGAATCACGGCGCCAGCGGTGTTGGTCGTCACGCCGATTTCGTAGTTGATGGCCTGGGCATTCAGCAAGGTGTTCGTCACGACGCGGGTAATGACCACGCCGTCTGAGCCGGCCGCCGGCTTGATCCAGGCTTCCAACGTCCACGAACTGAGCGCATGCCGGTCCTGCTGCCCGACCACCAGAGCGCCCGTTCCATCAAAATAGCCGGACCGGTGTTGCAGCGGATCGGTC
Source organism: Lentisphaerota bacterium (assembly GCA_021413965.1). GTDB lineage: Bacteria > Verrucomicrobiota > Kiritimatiellia > UBA8416 > JAIOPI01 > JAIOPI01. The sequence goes on from JAIOPI010000022.1 coordinate 204,934, forward strand.
GACCGCAGCGGATTCGAAATGGGACCAGGAGCCGCTGCTGCCGAGGGTTGAATCAGCGTGTGCGTGGCATTGACGACGGGGGTCCAGCCGCCCGGCACGCGATGTCCGGTGACTTCCTCCCAGTCCGTCACGTTGTCATCATCGGTGTCGACCATGTCCAGGCGCGTTCCCGCGTTGTCCTGCTCGTAGCGGTTACTCAGGCCGTCGCCGTCGGAATCGCGGAAGCCGTCCGTGACGCCGTCGTTGAACGTCGAGGCATTGGACGGATTCAGCTGGGCCTGGAATTCGCTGATATTCCACAGGCCGTCGCCGTCCGGATCGCCGAAGGCGCCGTTATCGCCGGAAGGATCAAACGGATCGAGGCCGTACTGAATTTCCCACCAGTCAGGCAAGCCATCGTTGTCGGAGTCGGCATCCAGCGGGAGGTCGCTGATGCTGAGCGCCGTGAAGGACTCGTTCGTGAAGCCGTTCAGCGTGGCCGCATTGCGCCAGCCGGTGGTCCAGTCCGCCCGCGAGGAGAGGAGGCTGTCCTGCGCGGTGAGACCGCCGTCGTCAAACCGGTAGTAGCCCACCAAACCGGCTTCCTGGCCGCTCAAGGTGGCGCGCCAGGTCCCTTCAATCTGCCCCTGCGTGCGGGCGAAGTTCCAGATGCGCACTTCATCCAGCAGGCCCACGTAGCCCGCCCCAGCCCTGACGGTGGCTCCGCCCGGACCATAGGTGACCGGGTTGTTGTTCGTGGAGAGCGCAGCGCTCGGCTGCGCATCAACGAACAGGCTCATTTTTCGCGTGGTCAGGTCGTAGGTAGCGGCCACATGCGTCCAGTTGCTGCCGGTCACCAGGATCGGCGCTTTGCTTTCAAGTGCGATCTGGCGGCCGACAATGTCCGAGAAGTACGCCACCACCGTGTTCGAGGAGGTCAGGCGAAGCCCGTAGTTCACGAGCGGCAGGCCCGTTCCACCCACGGCACCGACATTGCGCTCGAGGAGGCGTCCACCCGGGGCGCTCGGACGAATGCGCATTTCAACGGTCCAGCTGTCCAAGGCGAAGCGACGCTGCTTCGGCAGTTCCACATAGCCGCTCCCATCGCACCGTGCGGCCCGGTTGATCGGCGGGCTGTTGCCATCCACCGGATTGTTCCCCTGCGCGATTTCCAGCGCGTCGCCGAGCCAGTCGTCGTCCGTGTCGGAGAGACGCGGGTCGGAGCCGACCTGATCCTCCTGAAGGTTGCCGAGCGAATCGCTGTCGAAATCCTCATCCGAATCCGGGATGCCGTTGTTGTCCGAATCCTTGTCCTTGGGATTGGAGCCGGTCAGCAGCTCCGAGTAGTTGGACAACTTGTCCAGATCCGAGTCCAACTCAATGCCAAAGTCCGGATGTTCCGGCAGGCGCAGGACGGTATCCGCGTAGCGAATAAGGGCCTGATCGGTCGACACGCGACCGTGCCAGACGGAACGGGGGTCGAACTTGGTCTTGTCACCGCGGACAATGATCTCCTGGCCATCGACCACGAGTCCGCTGTCGATTTTCATCGTCAGCAGCGGCCACGTGAACGTCTGCGGGGGCCACGGCTCATCCGAAAACTGGGGCGGATCGCCACCCTGATTGTAGCGCCAGGTACCGGGGGGCGTGACCTGCATGGTCTGTACGGCGCCCGCCGTATCTTCGGCCAGGATGAAGATCTGGTTGCGCCCCTTGTGCAGCAGGCTCGTCACCACGTTGCTGCCGGTACCCGTCAGCGGGATGCTCGTCCCGTTCACGCGCACGTCATTGGCGCGACCGGCATCGATCCGAAGGCTGAACGTCGCCGTGGTCGGATCCACCGGCAGCATGAAATACTTCACCAGCGCCACATACTTGCCCGAATCATGCAGAATTCGGGACTTCGCATCCACGTACTCGAAGTTCTCTTCGTGGAGCGCCGACCCGCCAAAGGAGCCGAAGCAGACAAAGTCTCTGATGATGTACCCCACGTCTGCCTCGGGGATCGGCCAGAATTCCGGCAGCGGCGGCTCCGTCCAGGGGCCCTGATTGCCATCCAGCCAGCCGGTCGGGTCCGGCGCGCCATCGCCGTCGACGTCCAGATCCTTGCGGGTGTCCACCGCCGTGCCATGGTAGCGATCCAACCAGTGGCTCAGGTTATGCAGGTCGACCCACCAATCGGAAACGCCGTCGCCGTCCGCATCGTCAACCCCCAGCAGGGGAGCGGCGCCATTCGTGCTCGGCGCGGCGGTCAGATAATAGGTGCGGTCCTGGAAGTGACTGAAGTCCTCAACCATCGGCCCGCCATCGTCGAACCGGTAGTACAGACGCATCAGGTCGGTGTATTTGTAGATCGTCGGCCAGTAGCCGTCCACCGGCGCCGGCGGCGCGACCGGGAGCAACTCTTGCGTGTAGAGGAAGCCGCTGAAGGGGCCCGCGTCCACAATCTCGAAACTGGGCACAAGATCGTGCTGCCAGCGTTCCAGTTCATTCCCGCTGCGTGCTTCCGCCCAGACGCGCAGCTCATCCACATAGCCGGCCGTCAGGCCACGGCCGAGATAGGCGTCACCCATGACAATATTGGGGCGCGCCAAGGTGATCTGCGCGATGAGGAGGAAGCCATCACGGAAGAGACGGAACGTATTGTCAGAGGGCGAAAAGCTGATGGCGAGATGCTGCCACTCATTGGTCTGGAGCGGCGGGACGGTGTTGGTGCCGCCGACGGAGGCGATAATGCCCGCCCCACTGTAGATCTGGCCAATGGGGACACCATTGGTGAGCCCCATGCGGAAGCTCTCACCGTTCAGTCCGACATAGGTGAAGATGTCACCGGTGATGTCAGCCTGGGTCGGGTAGTACCAAGTCTCGATCGTCCACGCGCTGCCCCCGAACTGGAAGCGCGAGCTTTCGGGAATCGCCACGCCCGTGGCCGGGGACGGATTCGTCGACGCGTCGAAACTGGCCGACGCATAGTCGGGCCGGCTCATGGGGTGCCGCGGGCTCGTTCCGCGATCCACTTCCTGTCGATCCGTCCAGCCATCGTCGTCGCTGTCGATCTGCTGGGGGTCGGTCAGCCAGCGCTCTTCACCCGCGTTGTTCAGCCCGTCGGAATCGAGATCCTCCAGCGAGTCCGCCACGCCGTCATTGTCCGTATCCAAGTCAAAGGGATTGGTCCGCGTCCGGAACTCGTAGAGGTTGCTGAGCCCATCCAGTTCGATGTCCGTGAACGGGTCGAGACTGACGTTGTCGACTCCGTAGATGTCCGGCTGGATCCCGTAGAGACTCTCCCACCAGTCCGGCAGCAGGTCCAAATCGGCATCGTCAATGTCTTCCAGGTTGAGGGCGTTCTGCGTGGGAACCCAGGTCGAGGTCCCGACGTCAGAGAAATTGGTCAAGCCGTAGGAATTCGGGAACGGCGTGTACAGGACATTGTAGGCCGTGGGCAGAATCGAGTTGAGTCCGAGGACGGTCGAGGAGAAGTCCTGGATGGTGAGGCCCGCGTCGTCGAAGCGGAAATACCCGCGCAGTTGACTGGGGACGGAGGGCGAGACCTGGAGAAACTTGCTGCGCCAGAGCCGCAGGTCGTCGGCGGTGCGCGCGCGGCGCCAGATGCGCACTTCGTCCATCATGCCACTGGTCAGCACGGTGCTGGCCGTGTTCGTGCCGACACCGCCCAGATACATCCGGCCAGTGCCCGTGGTCGGTTGCAGCAGCGCCGTCTTGGCGAATTTGGCATCGTTCACATAGAGGCTGATCGAGCGCGTCTCCGGGTCCCAGACGCCAGCCACGTACTGCCAGCGATCCGCCACCAGCGGCAAATTGCCTGCCGTCAGCCCGCCCGCCATGAAGGTGATTCCGCCCGCCGTCTGAAATCGCGCGTAGGCGTACCCGTTGGTCAAGCCGATTTCCGCGCTCGTCAACCCGTTTGTCAGCCGATAGGCAATCAGCGTGCCGGTCAGGTCTGTCGACGGCCGGACCCACGTCTCGAGCGTCCACCCATTGCCGCCGCCCAGCGTCGTGTAGCGTCCGGGTCCGGGCAGTTGAATGCCCGTCCATGTCGTGGCCGTCGAGGCCGGCACGGCAAGATCAAGGCTGCGGGGGGGGGTCAGCACCTGACCCAGCACGTTCGTCAGCGTCAGGTCATAGTGGCCCATGCTGTAGAGCGGGTGCGTGATGTACTGGGTGTCCGGATTGCCGGAACCCGTCGGATCCCCGAGGATTTCATGCAGTTCGGGGACGCCGTCATCGTCGGTGTCCGGCGTGTTGGTCGCCGTGCCGAGGAACAACTCCTCCGGATCGGTCAGACCATCGCCGTCCAAATCCTGTGCCCGTGAGGCGGGAACGGCCAGGCCTATAGACAGCAGCATCACGGCCAGCCAAAGCGGCCAGGCGCCAGTGCCACGGAAACACCCCCATCGACGCATCCATTGGGTACCGTAGTTCATAGGAAACTTCCCTCAGTTACTCTGCCCAGGTTTAACTCGTTCACGCCAAGTTCATGCTGCTTCGAAATGCCGTTGTGAGCGCGGGCTTCTTGCATACGTTGGCCCGCCTGACTCACTTGTCCATTGCGCCGCCCGTGCGCTGCTGCAAGGCCTGCTCCAGAATCATCCGGTCACGAATGCCGTCGCGGATATCAGACCGCAGGCGCGCCTGCTCAATACGTTCCAGCGCCGGCGACCGGTTGGTCGATACAACGGGACCAGACGCCACAGCTGACAGTTCATGCAACCGCTCGGTCTTGCTGGCGATGAGCGCAACCGCCGCGTCGTGGCGCGCCCGGATGTCCTCGACCGTCAGGGTCTTCAAGACCTCGTCCGTCAGGGCCGTGTTGGGTATGGATTCCGGAGGGATGACGATAGCCTTCTCATCTGGCACCGGTTCGGCGTCCTTCGCGACCGCGACAGGTTGGCTGGCCACCGGCACCGGCTCCGTCACGGCGGCAATCGGAACAATGGCACCCTCCCCGGCGGGTGAACGACTTGCGTCAGCGGGAGCGACCTCGACTGGCCCCGGAACGGCGGAAACGGTGGTCGGCAGTTCGGTCCCGGCCGCAGGCGGCGCCTGCTTCTTGCCGCAGCCGCAGAGTACCACGAGCGCCAGTCCGGCCATACCAACGAAGACGGCGGCGAACCTTCCCACATCCGGGAACTGGCTGGTTACCCGTCGCCGCGTACGTTGAGCAGTGCTTCGCATCGGTCCGCTGGTTCTGGCTCGAGATGACGATGTAGCCGGTTCGCGTTGTTCGCTACACAGGTTCCCGATTTGTATACCACGCTCGTTTCCGACTGCAATCCAATTTCGGGTAGTCATGTTGTTTTTCATCACGCGTTACGTCACCTTAACCCGCACATCCAACGCTTACCCCAAGTTTCGATCTGTCAAAAAATAGTTCCGTCCGCGACGGCGGCAGCCCCCCCCCGCCACCGTCACTCCCGGGGACCGGTCACTCAGCCCCATGACATCACCGCGAAACCCGAGCCCTCGCCGCCACTCGCCCGACCATGCTGAGCGACTTCCAGGAAACGCCCGCCGGCACCGCCTCCGGCCTGTGGTGGTGGGGACCACGCGACACTGGAGGCGGTGACCGGAACGGACGCCGGGGTGGTGTTGACAGTTCACCTCTTCGAGCACAGCAACTGATCGACTGATCGTCATTCCCCACGGCTCCCACGCTCGCAAACACGTAAACTCGCTCAGGTGCGTCTGTTGTACGCACCCCCCGTGCCAAGAATTCGATTAATATCTTAAACCGTTTACAACAAATGACTTAACACATAACTCGTACATGGCCAGCCAAATAGACATCTGGACATCGTCACAATTTAGCTACATAATGCGCGCATCTTAAGGTCATTTGGTGCTGACATCATGATTGAACCGGATCTGAGCCAGAAGCGGGCGAGCGAGGTCGTTGACCGCTACGTGACGACCGACCTCCCCCTGATTACCATTCTTCAGGAGGTCAAGGAGCCGCGCTCTCTGCTGGCTCAAGCCATCCTCCACCTTCACGATTGCCTCGAGGGACGACGTCTCGCCAAGGATGCGGTGGCCATGGCCCAGGCCGTCCCCCTGGTGGGGTGGGATCCCGAGCTTCTGATCCTCTTTCTCGGGAGCTGGGCCGAACTCTCCTGCCGGATCGGACGCCCGTCCATTGCCCAGGCCTTGATCCACCGGGCGCGCGCCCTCTTTGTGGAGTCGACCCACCCGGAAGTCATCGCCACCATCATGCTGGTCGAAAGCATTCTGGCCGACACCACCGGCAACAAGTTGAAGTGCGAGCGCATCCTGAAAGAGATCCTCACGACCATCTCGGCCAACTCGTCTCGACGTCGGCTATACGTCTGGGAACTGGCCCTCTTCCTTGCGCTCCAGGGGCGGGGCATGGAAGCGCGCTCCGAAATGAGCGAACTGAACTGGCAGAGCAGCGACCGCTTCAAGGCCAGCCGGGTCCTGATTGTACAGTTCACCGACGCCGTGGAAACCGGACGCACCCAGGAGGCCTCCCAGCTCATGTCGGACCTGCAGGCGAACCTGCACTCCCAAAAGGATATCGGGCGCATCCCGTTTCGGGCCTATCAGGATCTCCTCGCGCTCATGCACCTGCGCCCCGAAGACACCCCGCTCCCCCTGCCGGATGCCGAGCGCCAGAACCTCAAATGGGTGGCGGTTATCCACGCCCTCCTGCGCCGCGATACAGACGACGCCCTTCGCCTTGCCCGACTGGAGGCCAACCGGGTCCTGGGATCGATTTTCACCTCGGGGTTTGACTCCTTCAATCTCATCCGCGCCGAACTGGCCGCCGGAAACGGTGAGAGCGCCCTCCGATTGATCAAGATGCGGCAGGGGCGGGGCAACAGACACTACTTGGACGACCTCTTCGCGGCCCGTGCCCAGCGCCTGATGTCCAACCGCAACCGCGCCGTCGAGCATTTCGCAGAGCTGCTGAAGGCCATTGAAGTCTACCGGTCCAAGGGCCGACTGGACTTCGAACTGCGCCTGGCCTGCGAACTCAGCCGTGGCGATATTGTCGACCTGACCCGATCCGCGGAAAAGCGCATCCAGCGGCTCAAGGCGCAACCCGAGGCGCAGACCGGCTCCCTTCCCGCCTCTCCGGCCGCCGACAGCGAAATCACGCCGGTGCCCGGCATTGATGCCGAGGAGGTTGATGAAGCCACGCGCCTCGGCGTCAATATCATCCGCGGAAAGAGCGCCCTGGCGGCCCAGATTCGCGATGCCGTGATGCGCTTTGCAGATCTGGATGCGCCGGTCCTGGTCACCGGAGAGACTGGCACGGGTAAGGAACTGGTCGCCCGTGCGCTGCATCTGGTCAGCAAGCGGCGAAACAAGCCTTTCACGGTGGTGAACTGTGGTGCCATCACGGAAACGCTGCTGGAATCGGAGCTGTTCGGACATGAGCGGGGTGCCTTTACCGGGGCAGAGAAGGCCAATAAGGGACTTTTTGAGGCCACCGGCGAGGGCACCATTCTCCTCGATGAAATCGGCGATATTTCGCCGCGCCTGCAGGGATCCCTGCTGCGGGTCATGGAAACCGGCGAAATCCGGGCGGTCGGCAGCACCCGAACACGTCAGATTGCCTGTCGCATCGTGGCCGCCACCAACGCCGATCTGGCCGCCTTGGCAGAGGATGGGCGCTTCCGCCGGGACCTGATCTTCCGATTGCAGCGCCTGGGCATTGACGTCCCTCCCCTGCGGGACCGGCGGGACGATATTCTCCCCCTCGCCCGTCATTTTCTGGACTTGGGGCGGCGTATCGGCGTCCACGCCACCATGACGGACGACCTCCGCGAGGCCCTGCGCGCCTACGACTGGCCCGGGAACATTCGCGAACTGCGCAACGTGATCGAGCGTATGCGATTGATGCACTCCGACAAGCTGGCCTATGGCTTCGACGATCTCGACCTGCGATTCCAGACCCTTCGCCCCCGGGCGACGACGCCCCCCGCCAGCCCTCCCCCCGGACGCTCCTTACCCCCGTCTGCCGGCAACCGCCCGCCCATCACCATGCCGTCAGCACCCACTCCGCCCCCCCCCTCCATGGCGGTGCCGCCGAAGCAATTGATCCGGCCGGGTACGCGCCCCATGCTGGCCCGCAGTCCGGACGGCTCCATGAGCGACGAGCAAGTCGACCACATGGTCAAGAAGGGGCGCTCACCGCTGCGCCGGCTCGACCGCCTGCGGGCGCTCTTCACGCGTTACGGAAAGCTGACGCGTAAGGAAGCGATAGAAATCCTGGGGGTTTCCCCGAACACCGCCACCAGGGACCTGCAAATACTCTGCGATGAAGGATTCATCCGTTGCGTGGAGCCTTCCCAGTCCTCCCGCTCACGCTACTTTGAACGGATGGTCAGCCCGGAGGGTCCACCTCGCGTGACCGCAGACGCTTCCCCTCCACCATCCTCACACGACGACTGAAAGGGGCCCGCGCGGTTCGAGATGGCAGAGCCTTGGCGACGGCAAGGTGATGCCGCCCCTGGGCGCCGCCTTGTGTGCAGCACGCAAGCCGCAGCGAAGGGCCGGAGCCGGTCAGACCGTCACCGGCAGGCCTGAAAAGAACCCGAGATCTCCGAGGAAATCAGGGGTATGGAACTGGTAGAGGCGGAGGGACTCGAACCCACGACCCGCTGATTAAGAGTCAGCTGCTCTACCAACTGAGCTACGCCTCCACAGACAATTTCCGTCGCACTCGCGGGGCAGGCCCGCGGGTGCGACGGAAATTGGAGCGAGCGAAGGGATTCGAACCCTCGACAGCCACCTTGGCAAGGTGGTGCTCTACCAACTGAGCTACGCTCGCACAGGAAAGTCGGCCGCCAATCTATGCCGGAACATGCTCGTCACGCAATCCCTTTTTTTGAACGTCCTGATTTCAGGCTCCAACCGCCGCCAGGTCGCGCCGCCTCCGCACTTGCATTGCCGCCCCAGCCCCCTACAATTCCGCGAACCATAGCCCCCAACCAGGAGCATTGCCACATGAGTACACCTCTGCGCGTCACCGTCTGGAACGAGAACGTCCACGAGCGCAAACACGAAAAAGTGCGTCGCGTGTACCCTGATGGCATCCACACCGCGATCGCCAAGGGGTTGGCCGCGGCCCCGGACCTGAGCGTCCGCACCGCCACCCTCGAGATGCCCGAGCATGGCCTCACCCAGGATGTGCTGGACAACACCGACGTGCTGACCTGGTGGGGACACATGGCCCACGGCGAAGTCAAGGACGAGGTCGTCGACCGCGTGCACAAGCGCGTCCTGGAAGGCATGGGCCTCATCGCCTTGCACTCCGCCCACTACTCCAAGATCTTCAAGCGCCTCATGGGCACCACCTGTTCCCTCAAATGGCGCGAGGCCGGTGAGCGCGAGCGGCTTTGGAACGTCGCCCCCCATCACCCCATCACCGCCGGGCTGGGCGAATATTTCGAACTTCCCCACGTCGAAATGTACGGCGAGCCGTTCGGCATCCCCACCCCGGACGAACAGATCTTCATCTCCTGGTTTGAAGGCGGCGAAGTCTCCCGCAGCGGCTGCTGCTGGCAGCGCGGCAACGGGCGCGTGTTCTACTTCCGTCCCGGGCACGAGACGTACCCGATCTACTATGATGCCAACGTGATGAAGGTCATGATCAATGCCGTGCGCTGGGCGCGCCCCACGGTCCGCATCATGGACCAGTGCCCCAACACCAAACCCCTCGAAATTATTCGATCCGACGATCCCGCCAAAGGGTGATCAATCGCACCCGCGGGAAGGATGGACGCGCGTGGCGCGCCCATCCTTCCCCTGCTGGTTCAGGCATCCTCAATCCGAGACCGCCCGCCCTTCATCCTATGAAATCATCCTCAAAACGCACACTCCGAGTCGGTGTCATCGGCCTGCGCATGGGCCGCGCCCATCTGGAATGCTACAGGTCACATCCCGCCGCGCGCATCGTGGCGATTGCCGATACCAATGCGGCCACGCTGGCGGACGTGGGCGACCAGTTCCAGATTGCCAACCGCTATGCCTCCGCCAAGGAGATGCTTGCCAAGGAACATCTGGATATCGTGTCCATTGTCACGCCCAACGTGTTTCACAAGCCCCTGACGCTGGCCGCCTTCCGCGCCGGTTGTCACGTGTTGTGCGAAAAGCCGATGGCCATGAACGCCGCCGAGGCGCGCGTCATGCTGGCGGCGGCTAAGAAAGCCAAGCGCCGCCTGATGATCAACTTCTCGTATCGGTTCTCACCGCAATCCCAGGCCATCCGGGCCGAAGTGGACAAGGGCATTCTGGGAGACGTCTACTTCGCCCGCACCATCTGGCTGCGCCGCAAGGGGCTGCCCGGTTTCGGCGGCTGGTTTGGCCAGAAGGCGATGTCGGGTGGCGGGCCGCTGATCGACCTGGGCGTGCACCGCCTCGACCTGGCCCTGTGGTTGATGGGCTACCCCAAACCGCGCTGGGTGATGGCCAGCCACTACAATCACATCGCGGCGCCGCTGGCCCGCGCCGAGAATAAGGCCTTCGATGTCGAAGATTTAGCCGTTGCGCTGGTGAAATTCGACAATGGCACCACCCTGGAATTGGAAGCCTCGTGGGCCGGCCACATCCGCGAGCGCGAGCTCATGGAAACCCGCCTGCTGGGCACCAAGGCCGGTCTCGTGCAGCACAATGTGAACGGCAAGTACGAGTTCGATGCCGCCATCTTCATGGAGAAGGACGGCAAGGAAATTGACTTCACGCCACAGGCGCCGAAAAAGCTCATTCCCAGCGCCATGCACCACTTTGTGGAATCCATCCTGCATAATCGCCCGCATACGGCCACCGGCGAAGAAGGCCTGATTGTCATGCAGCTGCTGGATGCCATTTACTTGAGCGCGGCCAAGGGTGAACCCGTCCGGATCCCATAGCCCCCCCTGGCGGTGGCGGCGAATACACCCGTAAGACGGTACGGAACCATCATGAAGCTCTCGGACCTTCCCGCCGTCAGCCGCCTCCTCGAACGCGAATACGTCAAGCACCAGGCGCCGGTCATGGAGCTGATCAAGGCGCAGGAAGATGATCCCTTCTTCATTCTCGTCGGCACCATCCTGAGCGCGCGCACGCAGGACGCCACCACCGCCGCCGCCTGCAAACGCCTGTTTGCCAAGGCCCGGAAACCCGCGGATCTCCGGCGCTTGGAATTGGCTGAACTCGAAGCCCTGATTCACCCCGTCGGCTTCTACCACACCAAGGCCCGCCACCTGAAGGAACTGCCCGATGTGCTGGATGCGAAGTTCGGCGGGCGCATCCCTGAGTCAATCGATGAACTCTGCGAACTGCCCGGGGTCGGGCGCAAGACGGCGAACCTCGTGGTCTCGGTCGCCTTCGACAAGCCCGGGATCTGCGTCGATATCCACGTTCACCGGATCTGCAACCGGCTCGGCCTGATCCGCACGACGTCACCGCTGGAAACCGAAATGACGCTGCGCGAGATCCTCCCACCACGCTACTGGAAGGCGTGGAACCGGCACCTCGTCTCCTTCGGCCAGACCCGCTGCCGCCCCGTAACCCCGAAGTGCGACGCCTGCCCCCTCGCCGCCTGCTGCGATCGTGTCGGCGTGCGCGTAAGGCCGGCCCGCGACTGAAGCACGCCCCGGGGCTCGCACGCGCGGCACGCGGGCACATTGGCGGATGCCACACGGCCAGCGCTCCCCTGCATTCCCGGATTGCATGTCGGCACCGCTTTCATCACACTGACACCGCTGGTATTGGCTGGATACGCCCCAAGCCGACTTGGAAAGGAGTGCGCCCATGCAGCTCATTCGTTCCGCCACGCACGTCTTCTGGTTGCTTGCCTTGCTCATCATGGCCGCCTGCTCCCGCGCGCCACAGCCGGAGCCCCCGCCACCGCCGCCCGCACCGGAAACCACCCCCACCACCTTCACGATCACCGCGACCAACGAGGTCGTGGCATCGGAGGCGCTCCCGACAACGGGTCAATCGCAGCTGGTGCGGGCCGACTTCAACGCCGACAAGCTCGATGACGTGGCCATCTCCGAGCAGGATACCGACGGGCAGAATGTGGTCTCCATCTACCTGCAGAAGCGGGACGATGACCCACGCCAGCTCTTTTACCGGGCCGGCGGCATTCGCCAGACTGGCGAGTACACCATCTCCGCCCTGATGAGCAGCGCCCAGGAGGGGCATGCCGACCTGCTGGTCATCTTCAAGTTCGGCGACGGGCGCAAGGAACTGGTCCACTTCCGCAGCAGCGGCACCGCCTTCACGGAAATCATGCGCAAGCCCATCGCCTCGGTGGCCCCGACGGCCATCCCGTCGGCCCCCGCACCATGAACACCCGCATCATCAATGCGGTCGCGCCGACTCGCATCTGCGACCTCGGCGGCTGGACGGACACCTGGTTTGCCGGTCACGGCGCCGTGTTCAACATCGCGATTTACCCCTACGTGGAAGTGCAGTTGCGCGCCACAGCCGGAGGCAATTCAGGCAAGCGGGTTCAGCTGAGCGTGGAGAACTTCGGCGACACCTACGCCCTGGATCCTGACCATGTGACCTACGACAAGCATCCGCTGATTGAGGCGGCCGTGGATCTCATGAAGGTGCCGCGCGACTGCTCCCTGCATATCAACCTGTATTCGGAGGCACCCCCGGGCGCCTCCATGGGCACATCCGCGGCCGTCTCCGTCGCCTTGGTCGGCGCGCTGGGCGCACTCTCCGGACAGCGCCTGACGCCGCACGAGGTGGCCCAACTTGCGCATTCCATCGAAACGGAGAAACTCGGCATGCAGTGCGGGATCCAGGATCAGCTGGCGAGCGCCTATGGCGGCATCAGCTTCATGCACATGCACGCCTTCCCCTATGCAAGCGTCTCCACGCTCCAGATCCCCAGCAGCATCTGGTGGGAACTGGAACACCGGCTGGCGGTCGTCTACATCGGGTCGCCCCACAGTTCATCGGCCACGCACCAGAAAGTCATCGCCGACCTCGGCCCCGATGCCCGCCAGGACCCCCGCCTGGCGCGCCTGCGCGAACTGGCCCACGAGGGCAAGGAATCGCTATACGCCGGCGATTTCATGCGCTTCGGCGCCTGCCTGAATGCCAATACGGACGAGCAGCGCAAGCTGCACCCCGCCCTGGTCTGCCGCACATTCGAGAACATCATCCAGATTGCCAATGATTTTGGCGCCCTCGGCTGCAAGGTCAACGGAGCGGGAGGCGACGGCGGTTCGCTGACGATCCTCACCGATGGTGACACCGCGCGCAAGCGGCACCTCCTGCGCACGTTGACCGGAAAAGGTTACAAGCCGATCCCCCTGTACCTCTCACGCCAGGGCCTGCGCGTCTGGGAACAGCCGGGATAAACACGACAGTCGGAACGGCAGATCGCGCGACGGCGGCCCGACAAACCGGGTCCGGACGCATGGCGCGCCTGCCAATCGGCGAGAACCGTGATGCACGTGGTCGTCGCAATGCCTGTCATGTCCATTTCCCGCGCCAGAGTCCGCGCGCACGCGATGCATGCACCGGGATCCATTTCCGTGAGCATCGCAGTCGCGGCACTGGCGGTGTGGGCACCCGTGGCCGCCCATGGACAATTTCGCATGGCAGGGATGAACCCAACCAATGGTTGGCTGGCGCTCGGGCTCGGTGGCGCGTTCACCAATGGCATTTGTATCATGGAGGCAGCTCCCGCGGCGGGCGGGCCTTGGACACCCGCAGGCAATGTCTTCACCACCAATCCCGCCGCCGCCTTGAATCTGCAGGACGCCAGCCACACGGCCTTCTACCGCGCGCGCGCGCTGGATCTGTCCATGGGACGCGCTGGATTTACCAATCTCACACACGCCTACGGCCTGCTGACCACGGTGGCCGGCGCCGGCGGGACGCGCGCGGACGATAACGAATGGCTGCCCGCGTTTGAGGGCGGGGCCGCGACGAATGCCCGGCTCTCCACCCCGCACATGGCCATGGCCAACCGCGCCGGAGACCTCTTCATCGTCGATAAGGAGGCGCACGCCGTGCGCGAGGTGCGCCTGGACGGCACGATCATCACCGTCGTGGGCACCAACCGCCCAGGCAACGGCCCGGACACGCCCACCCCTGGAACGCAGGTCGGGCTGAACGATCCCAACGGCCTCTGGGTCAGCGGCAATGGCATGGTTTACGTGCTCGACCTCGATAATGGCAAAGTCAGGCGCCTGGGCACCAATGGGCTTGTGTCCACGCTCTTCAGCGTGCCCGGCGGCATCGCCGCCGGACGCGGCCTGTGGGTCGACGAGGGCGAAACCCGGGCCTATGTGGCATCCCGCACCGTCGTCAAGCGCTGGACGCCGGCGGGCGGGGTCGTGGACTACGCCACCGGCTTCTCCGATCTCGCCAACCTGACCGTGGACCCCTGGGGCAATCTGGTTGTCTCAGACCGCGGCACCCACAGCATCTGGCGTGTGACCAGCAATGGCACCGCCCGCGTGCGAATTGCCGGCAATGGGCTGGCGACGGGCGGCGGTGACGGCCAACTCGCGACCGAAACGGGACTGAACGGCGCACGGGGCGTCTGCTTCCTGCCGACGGGCGCGTTCTTTCTCTGCACCCATGCGGGCAATCAGGTCTGGTATGTGGATACGGCCGGCTACGTCCATCTCGTCCTGAACGGCGGCGCTGATACCCATGCTGGCGATGGCACGTGGTTCTATGACATCACCGAGCAGCGCATCAGTGAGACCCGCGCCGTGTCCCTCGACTTCAACGGCAACCTCTTGATCACCGAGAATGACCGGGGCTACGTACGCAAGGTGCAGTTCCTGTCACTGGGAGTGAACTAGGATCCGTGCCGCAGCCATCACCTCAGCACGTGACGTGGCGACCTTCACCACCGAAGGCATGGAGGCGGATGGCGGGATCGACAGTCCCCACGCTGACGGGTGCGTAGTGAAATTGAAGGGCGCGCCGGCGTAGATGGCTGGTGTTTGGCGGCGTACCATGGGCCAGCAAGCCGTCGAAAAAAAGCAGTCCGCCGGGCGGCAACGGGACGGCGACACAGGATTTTCCCATGATGTGTGTGTCGCAGATCTGCCAGTCCCGGCGGGTGAAATGCGGCTGCGGCCCCTCGCGATGCGAACCCGGCATCACATGCATGCACCCATTGGCCACCGTGACCTCATCAAGGGCAATCCAGACGCCCACCACGCGCGTATCCAGCGGATAGTCGAAGTAGGCCTTGTCCTGATGCCACGGTTTCTCGCGCCCGCCGCGCGGGGGCTTGATCAGCGCCATGTCCTGAAAGAGGCGCACGGGGCCACCCGCCAAACGTTCCACGGCCTGGATCAGGTGAGGATGCGAAGCGATCGCGTTCAGCCGTGGCTCAACCTTGACGAACGACATCAGTTTTCTGACGGCATCGAGCCGGGCCTCGCCTTGCGGCGGCTCCGCGCCCCCGAGCTGTCCTTCGAACTGGACCTGGTAGCCTTCAGGAACTGGCCGCAAAATGAGTTCCGTCAGCGCCTCGGTGCCCTGGCGCGCTTCTTCCAGCGTCAGCGCCTGCGTCACGGCCAGGTATCCCGACTCCTCATAACGGCGAATAGCCTCGTCGTCCAAATCGGACAGGGAGCCGATGGCAACCGCGGTGGCCCTGGCCACATACAGCGCCGCGACATCCACATCCGCTTGCCTCACCGCCATCCCATCCTTCGTTTCCATACAGAAAATCCGCCTGCCCGCATCTTCATCTCCATTGGCACCCCAGGCAGGGCTCGAACCTGCGACCGCGGGATTAGAAATCCCGTGCTCTATCCAGCTGAGCTACTGGGGTATGACAACGCGCCCGCTACGATACCAAGGCCGGGGGGAGGCGACAAGTCAGGCCCGCGTTAAGCTTGTATTGTGCCTGCCGTTCGATATGTACACCCGTGTGGATGCACCGCTACCAGCGCCGCCACGCCAGGCACCCGCGATCATTCTCCCCGGACTCGTCTCCATTACGTTCCGTGCGCTACCCGTGCCCGCCATCGTGGATCTGGCCCGTTCCGCCGGCCTGGCCGGTATCGAGTGGGGTGGCGATGTCCACGTGCCGCATGGCAACCTCGCCGCCGCCCGCGACGCCGCGACCTGCACGGCCCGCGCCGGTCTGCGCGTCGCGGCCTATGGCTCATACTACCGCGTCGGAAGCAGCGAGGAACGCGGTATGACCTTCGCCTCCGTCCTTGAAAGCGCCGTCGCGCTGGGGGCGCCTCTCATTCGCGTCTGGGCCGGGGATCGCGGCTCCACCGGGGCCGCGGTGACGCACTGGCAACATGTCATCGACGACAGCCGCCGCATCGGCGACCTCGCGGCAGCGCGCGGCCTGCGGATTGTCTTCGAGTTTCATGGCGCCACCCTGACCGACACCCACCCGTCCGCCCTGCGACTGCTGCAAAGCGTCAACCATCCCGCCGTCTTCACCTACTGGCAACCGCCTGCCGGGATCCCGCGCGAGGAAGCGCAGGCCGGCCTCCGCGCCCTGCTCCCGTGGGTCCGCGGCCTGCACGTCTACCACTGGTCCCCCACCCATGAGGAACGCCACCCACTTGCGGAGGGGGCGGACGGCTGGTCACGCGTTCTGCATGACGCGCGCGAAGCAGGCCACGACATGTACGCCCTGCTGGAATACGTGCGTGACGATGATCCCCGCCAGCTCGCCCCCGACGCCGCCACCCTCCGCCGCTGGCTCGCCGGCGGCGGCTGAGGCTCAGGCCGCGACTCCCCCACGCCGGATACGATCCGACAGCCAGCGTTCAAACGACCCGCCACGGTCCACCGTGTGCAGGACGGTCAGGATCAACTCCACGAGGTGCTCGTGCACCACTTGCAGCGCCGGAGGTTCGCCTTTCCGAATGACCTCCAGCAAGGCACCCGCGCCCTCCCCTTCCGTGGCAAGTGCTGCCGATCGGGACGAACAAGCGCAAATCTCGGCCGCAATCCCAACCTCTCGAAAGTACCCCCGCGTACGTCGAGCGTGATACGCATGCGTAACGACCAGAGGGCGCCGGCACCCGCGCCTGGCAAGCACGTCACGCACCCCTTCAACCTCCCGCGCCGTGCAGTTGCTCAGGGCTGGCGCGTCCAGCAGGTTATCCGGTACGCCAGCCCGCCTCGCCACGTCAGCCACCACCTCGGCGCCAGAGGCCGCGTAGCCCTCAATGTCATGCCCCTCGACACAGATCAGAGGCAGGCGCGCCCGGCTGGCCCGCCACAGCAGAACGGCAAACGCGGCGCGCGCTTCGAGTTCGCGGGGTGGACGTCCCGGCATCGGGCGCTTGCCCATCACCACGAGGGCGTCGCATCCGCTATTCAAGAGGCTGCCGGCTGCCATGGACTCCCTCACGCACAGGCGATGCTCAGACCATCTGATTCGGCACGGAGGCGGACGGTCGCTTGAACAAGAAGCTGCCGGCGATCGCGGCCGCCACGATCAGGATGGCCACCAGGAAGAATCGGCTGCCGCTGGCGCGCGGTTGAAGCACGGTGACCGTGGTCGATGCCACGGTCGTATAGTGCCGCCCCTCAGCATCGTATTCCAGGACCGCGTGCAACCCGTAACGGCTGTTCGGCAGGGCCGAAAAATTCTCCACGGTCAGCGGCACGGTGGCCGTCCCGGATCCGGGAACTGAAACCTCGCCGGTGGCGGGTCCCGCCAGCAACTCGCGCGGGGCGACCAGATGATAGCGCGCCGTGATGGCATCCGCATGGTCATTGCGGATTCGAAAGGCCATCGGCGTCTTGCCGCGGATGGACGTCTCGCTCAGGACCCCGAGCAGGTCCGACGGCTGCGCGTCCTCGGCCGTAACCTGCAGCACGCTGACCGTCGAAAACGGGTAGCCATTCAAGTCCTCGAAATTGACGACGACGATCACCGGATAGAGTCCACGCAGTCCGGCCAGGGACAGCCCGACCGGCACGCCACGCGGCTCGGAGGGCGGCAGCGATTGAAGCGGCGGCGTTTCGACGATGGTCCCGTTGAAGTCGACTCTGCCAACGATATTCTGCGCCGCCTCGTCACCGGCGTTCACGATCTCGACGACCAGGTTGGTGCCGTCCACCCGGCACGTCACCTGCATGGAGATGGTGCCACCCGAGGCGGGACGCACAGAGGCCAGCGCGACGCCAAAGGCCAGCGTCACCGCCGTTCGGGCCAGGGCCATGCAGGCGCACTTCATGAGGAGCGATGTTCCCGCATCACCCGTGCCGGGGCAAGCCGAATTCTGTGCCCGGAGGAAATGACGAGAGGCGATTCGGTGGTTGCGGCGGCCTGCCCGCTTTACTATTTTGCCCTCGCGAAAGGCGCCCATGAAGGAACTGACATTCGAACAGCATGAACGGTACATGCAGGAAACCCTGCGGCTGGCACATTTGGCCCAGGAAGAGGGAGAAGTGCCGAACGGTTGCGTGATTGTCGACGCCGGGCAGGTGCGGCGGGCGGAGGCCGCCATTATTGGCCGGGCCTACAATCAGGTCGAGAAACTGCGCGATGCCACCGCCCATGCCGAAATGCTGGCCATCACACAGGCGACCGAAGCCCTCGATGACTGGCGGCTCACGGACACGATCATGTACATCACCAAGGAGCCCTGCGCCATGTGCGCGGGTGCCATCGTGCTGGCGCGCATCCCCCTGGTGGTTTATGGGCTTCCCGACCCGCAGCGCGGCGGCGTATCGGTCTTCAATCTGCTGGACCATCCCCGCCTGAATCACCGCTGCGAGGTCATCCCGGGCGTGCTCGAGGAGCCTTGCCGGGAACTTTTTCAGGAGTTCTTCCGCGATCGCCGGTGATCGGCAGGCGCGCAGGCGCCGGTAGTCGTGCCCCCGCACGTGTCCGGTCACCCCCCGCCCACCCCGCCTACCGCCGGCTGGCACGGTCCAGCATGTCACGCTCCTGGCGGGTCAAGCTTCCCAGCCCCTCGGCCTTTATTTTCTCCAGGATGCGGTCCACGTCCACCGGATCCAGGGCGGCGTCCTCGGGCGCAGCCGGCGGCCACGGGGCACGGGGCGCCTGGCTGCGAATCCGACGCCCGTACCAGTAACCGCAGAGCCCACCCGACAGGTGAGCCGCGTGCGCGATGTTTCCAAAATTCCCCAGCAATAACAGGACCGTGCAGGCACCGTAGGCCAGCACCATGGTGCGCGCCTTCATGGTGATGGGGACGGGGATGGGGAAGATCATCAGGCTCAACTGCCGGTCTGGATCGACCGCCGCAAAGGCGGCCGCCACCCCGAATACGGCCC
Organism: Lentisphaerota bacterium; assembly: GCA_021413965.1. Taxonomy (GTDB): domain Bacteria; phylum Verrucomicrobiota; class Kiritimatiellia; order UBA8416; family JAIOPI01; genus JAIOPI01. The sequence goes on from JAIOPI010000022.1 coordinate 224,158, forward strand.
CCGAAGCGCCTATGCATAATCCCGCGCCAGAACCACTCAGCACCAGCCAGCCAATCCCTCCCACGATGCCGGAGGCGACGTAGAGCAGGGCGAAGCGCAGCGTGCCGATCATCGCCTCCAAGTCACGGCCAAACGAGTAAAGGACCACCATGTTCATCAGGATATGCAGGAAGCCGGCGTGCAGCAGCATGTAGGTGACCAACTGCCAGACCCACCCGTGTCCAAGCACCCCGTCCCGGCTCAGTCCGAGCGCCATGGTAATTCCGCCGTGCGCGCGGAAGTCCCCGAGCTGCTGCACGACAAACGCCACCACGGTAACCAGGACGATAGCGCGCACGGCGGGAAACGCCGATGGCGCATGGACACGTTGATAGGGTCCGTTCATGGATGAACTCACGTGATCTGACAACGTCAACCTGACCGCGTCGCACCGAGCCACCGCATCGGACATGACATGCCCGGCGGCTTGAAATCCGACCTCTGGCTGTCCGCGATCCTCGGGCCACTCACGGCACAATCGCGAGCCGGCCCAACTCATTGGTCACCACTTGATATTCCCGGCTGCCCGCCGCCACATTCGTGAGGGCATTCGCGTAGTAGGTGAGCGCCTCGCGAAAGGACGCCGTCGCCTCGTTCGTGGCGCCTTGCTGCAGAAGGATATCACCGATGCGGCGCGCGTTAAAGCCCAGGGCCATATCGCGCGTGTAGCGCAGCCCCGAACTGGGGTCCGGAGCCGGGGCCGTCCACGTGCGGTCCACGTAACTCATGAAATCGCGAAAACGGGCGACGGCCTCGTCAAGCTGGCCGGCTTTCAGCGCCTGATGCGCGAGCACCTTGTTGCGCGCCATGGCGTGCCAGTCCGCGTCCCGGCCCGCCAGCCCGCCATCCAGCAGCGCCAGCACGCGCGCGTAGTCCTCCGCCATGAAGGCCACATCGAACTGCAGGGACCGGAGCGACTCCTGCTGCTCCGGTTGGGCCAGGCGTGGCGCCAACTGGTCTGATTGGGCCAGGGCCGTTTGCGCCAGGGCAATCTGATCCGCGCCCAATATGTCGTACAAAAATTCGCGGTAGAGCATGAGGAGAAACGACGGCGGCAACTCGCTTTGAATGGCCAGTCCCATCCGGTCCACCAGGGTCGCCGGCTGCTTCAGCCGCCGCGCCTGCAACAGCCATCGGTATGCGGCCTCGGCCTGCACACGCGGAGCCGCCTTCCCCGCCATGGCTTCGACGCACAACCGATCCACGCGGCCTTCTTCGCCTGCGGCCGCCAGCGCATGCAAAAGCCCCGCCAGCGCATCACGCGCGGCCATCTCGTCGCCCAGCCCGTTCAAGACCTGCCACTTGGCCATGGCCGCATCCCACTGCCGCTCCGCCACGGCGAGCGAAACGTCGAAGATACCTGACAGGGCCGCCCATGCCGGTCGGCCGGCGCCCGCCGTCCGCAACTGCACCTGCAGGGCCGTCAGGCTCTCGTGATCGGATGCCCGCATCAACCGGTCGCCCAGCAGCATCACCAGGCGGCGCACATCAGGGCTGGGCTCGCCTTCCAGTAATGCCGGCATGCGCGCAAGGGCGGAGCGCAGGTCGCCCACTTCGATGCGTGCCAGCATGCCGTCCAGCGCCACCCGCCCAGCCAGCGCCGGCGAGAGGGACGGCCCGTCCAACGACTCGGTGCAGGCCAGCAGCGCCTGCCAGTGGCCATTGGTTGCCAGGTGGTTGGCAAGCACCGTGTAGCCACGGTCGGCGAGCGCGTCACCGCCGGATTGCGCCGCCATTATCCGCAGCGCCTTCGCGGCGGCTTCCGCCTGCCCTTTCTCGACCAGCAACTGCAGCCAAGCGGTGAACAGCTGCGGGCGCTGTGCGTCCAGATCGGGTGCCGCGAGGGCGCGCTCGGCGATGCGCTGGGCCCCCGCCACATCGCCCCGCTCCAGCTTGGCCCGCGCCTGCGACATCACGGCATCGACGGTCTTCGGTTGGGCGCAGCCGGAGACCATGGCCAGCGCCATCATGAGGAACGAAACGATCAGGGTGTGCGACCAGTTGATTCGGTGCATGATTCCAGACTCCCGCGTGCTTGGGCCGTGAACGCTATGGTCAGAAACTGTGCGTGCGATCCTTTACCGAGCGGCTGACTTCGTCCGGCTGTTCGCTGCCGGCATTGGCAATACTCAACAGCAGGGCCACGGACGTCAATGCGCCGACCAGGCTGGATCCGCCGTAGCTGATGAACGGCAGCGGGAGCCCTTTTGTGGGCAGGCACCCCGTCACCACGCCAATATTGATTCCCGCCTGCAGCACAAGCATGACCGTGAGCCCGAAGGCCGTCAGTCGGCCGAATGTGTCCGGGGCCCGGAAACTGATAAAGAGACCGGACACCATGATCGCCAGGAACAGGAGCAGCACCAGGCCGGTGGCCACCAGCCCCAGTTCCTCTCCCACGATGGCCAGAATGAAATCGGTATGCGCTTCGGGCAGGTAGTATTGTTTCTGAATGCTGTTGCCCAGCCCCGCCCCAAACAGGCCGCCCTTGATGAACGCCACTTTGGACTGCGCCAGGTGGTAGGCGGTAGCCGGGTACTTTTCCGGAAAGATGAACGCGAGCAGCCGCCCCAATCGCAATGGATCATGCAGGATGGCGAGGAAGAAGAGGCAAATCCCGGCCACCGCCGTGACCAGGAGAAAGCTGAAGCGCGTGCCCCCCGCGTACAAGATGAGCATCCCAACCATGCCACAGAGCAGGGTGGTGCCGAAATCGGGCTCCGCGATGAGGAGCACCAGGGTCAGTCCCAGCCCGGCCAAGGGGGCGAGCAGCCCCGTCTTCAGGTCCGTGGCGCGCCGCTCGACCCGCGACATCCAGGCGGCCATGCCGACGACCAGCATGATCTTGGCAATTTCAGACGGCTGCAACCGGATCGGACCGATGCCGAGCCAGCGGTGACTGCCGCCCACTTTCACGCCGATGCCGGGCACAAACACCAGCACCAGCAGGGTCAGGGCCATCACCGAGAGCGGGACGACGAAACGCCGCAGCAGCCGGTAGTCCAGACGCGCCGCGCCATAGCTCAGCACCAACCCCACCACAAGCCAGAGCAACTGGCGGCGCAGGTAGAAGGAGGGATCGTGCAGCAGTTCGGTGGCACGCACGCTGCTGGTGCTCGCCAGCATGACGATACCAAGCGCCAGCAAACAGGACACACTGACAACCAGGACTGTGGTAGCGGTCCGAATGGTAACTCGCCTCCGCGCGGGACGCCCGGATCAGAATGCAGCGCTCCGCGCCGGATACAGACGCCAACAGCGCGCACTCTCCCGGGCAAAGTGCGCGCTGCCAGTTCTGCAACTGCGGTTGGCCGTGTCCGCCGCGCGGCCCGGGGCGAAACACGGCTGAGTCGCCCGCTTACTGCGGGACCGGAATCTTCAATTCCTGGCCCGGCGTGAGCGTGGTCCCGGTCAAGCCGTTGATCCGCTGCAGTTCCTCAACCTTCACGTCCCACATCAAACTGACATGGTACAGGTCTTCGCCTTGCTCCACCTTGTGCGTGCGGAAGGTGGTCGGGGCGGCAGAGGCCACCGGGGCCGCCGCCGTTCCGGCCGCATCCATACCGGGGAGCGCGGGGACGTCGGCGGACGGCGCCACATCGGCATCGCCTTCACCCGTGGGAGTGGCGGCCGGTGCGGGCGCAACTTCAACGGGCGCCGGCGCCGCCTCAGGCGTGGCCACCGGTTCAGACACCGTCGCGGCCGGTTCCGAAGCACTGGCCTTCTTCCCGCCCGGGATCTTGAGCTTCTGCCCGACCGAGAGGCGGTCGCTCTTCAGCCCGTTGGCGTCCTTCAACGCCGCCACCGTGGTGCCGTTGCGAACCGCAATGCGCGACAGGATGTCGCCCGACTTCACGACGTAGTCGCCCTCGCCGCCCGGGGCTGCCGCTGTGGACGCCTTGGGCGTGCTGGCCTTCTTGGCCACCGGCGCAGGCTTGGGCTTCTTGTGCGGCACCGGGGCGCTGAGATCCACCTTGCCCGGCAGTTTCAGTTCCTGACCGACCACAATCTTGTTCGGGTTCGATATCCGGTTCAGCCCCATGAGTTCAGCCTTGCTCACATGGAAACGCGCCGCGATGAGCGAGATACTGTCGCCCTTCTGGACCGTGTAGGGGGTCGTCTCGGACGGCCACGTCTTGACGGGCGGCTGCGCCACGGGCATCGTCGGCATCGGGGACGGCGCGGGAGTCGCCACCACCGGCTGGGCCACTTCCCCCGGCATCACCGGCTCGGGCGGCCGCGAACTCGTCGTCGGAGCGGTCGTCGTTCCGCATCCCTGCACGCACAAGATGCCGGCCACCACCACACAATGCGCAACTACCACCGCACTAACTACCCATGACGTCTTCATGTCCGGCCTCCTCACGGATCCTCCTTACGAAGTCAGCGAATCGTTCGCCCCGTTCTTCGAAACTCTTGAATTGATCAAAACTCGCGCAACCAGGAGAGAGCAGGATGGTGTCGCCGGGTCGCGCCTCACGCCGCGCTTCCGCAAACGCGTGCTCCAAGTCCCCGCACAAGCGGCATTCCACACGATCCGACCACGCTGCCTGCATCCGGGTTGCTGCTTTCCCGATAAGATAGACCGCACGAACGTGCTTGACCAGCATTTCTTGAACGCCCCCCAGATCATGCTCCTTGAGCAACCCGCCGGCGATCAAGTGCACGCCCCCATTGGTCATGCCGAGGGCTGCTCCCATGGCCGCCAGGGTGGTCGCCTTGGAGTCATTGATATATGTCACCCCCCGCACCACGCCCAGTTCATTCATGCGGTGCGGCAGGGGCTGGTAGCGGCGCAGGGCTTCCGCCACGACGGCCGCCGACACCCCGCAGGCCCCCAGCGCGGCGACGGCCGCCGCGGCGGCCTGCCCCAGGATCGGATTGCCGAAGCAGGTGCCGCGCAAGGGCACATTGATGACGGGCTCCGCGGCCGCACGTACGCAGCGGTCGATGTAGCGAAAACCCGCGGCGTCCGTGAGCCCGAACGTGCGCGTGTCCACCGCCGCGGGAATGTGCGCCCGGCCAGCCGGCGCCAGCGTGTCGAGCACGACCGCGGTGTCCCCCCGTCCCTGTCGGCGAAACACGTGCCACTTGAGCTGCGCATAGGTGTCCAGGTCGCCGTGGCGGTCGAGATGATTGGGCTGGAGGTTGAGCAGCACCGCCACGCGCGGATGAAACGAATCGACGGCCTCCATTTGGAACGAACTCACCTCGACGACGACCCAATCCAACTCACGGGTCTGCGGCGCCAGCGCCGCCAGCGGCGTGCCGTAGTTGCCGCCGCACACGGCACGCTTGCCCGCCAGCACCAACGCTTCCGTGCACAGCTTCGTCAGCGTGCTTTTGCCGTTCGTTCCGGTTATGGCCAGCAGCGGGCAGTGGCAGCGCGTGGCCGCCAGTTCCAATTCGGAAATCACGGGAACGGCTGGCGGAACGACGGCGCGCAGCCAGTCTGAATTCCGCGCAATGCCGGGGCTGACAATCGCAATGTCAAAAGTTCCGGCCGGCGCGGTCTGCACCTTCAGCGCCACCGCGAGTCCATCGGCCCGCAAGGCCGCCGCGCGCGCCGCCAACGCCGGCGTATCACCACGATCCACCACCACCACGTCCGTGCCCTCGTGACGCAGAAGGCGCGCGGCGGCCTCTCCGCTGCCGCCCAGCCCCAGGACCAGGGCCGTGCGATAGGTGCGCGGAGACGAGGCCACGCGGTGGTCACTTCTGCTTGTTGCGGCGGTGCTCATACGTATCGCCAGCGAGTGTCAGGCGGCTGACACCTGCCGTCCCATCGTCTAAGAAAGCCCACGGGCGACAGGCGCGCAGGTCTCATCGAAGCATTCTGTCACCGAATCTTCAGCGTCAACAACCCTAAGAGGGAAAAAATAATCGACAGGATCCAGAAACGAATCGTGACCTGCGTCTCGCTCCATTTCTTCATTTCAAAATGGTGATGCAGCGGCGCCATGGCAAAAATGCGCTTGCCGCGCAGTTTAAAGGAGGCCACCTGCAGGATGACGCTGACCGCCTCGATCACGAAGACACCACCGACCAGCACCAGCACGATCTCCTGCTTGATGAGAATGGCGACCATGCCAATGGCGCCACCCAATGCCAGGCTGCCCGTGTCGCCCATGAACACGCGCGCGGGATGGCAGTTATACCAGAGGAAGCCCAGGCAGGCCCCGGTCATGCAGCCGCAGAAAACGGCCAGTTCACCGGTCCCCGGAATGTGGGGAATGTGCAGATAGCGGGCAAAAAGCTGGTGCCCCGTCGCATAGGCCATGAAGAGATACGAAATGGCCACCGAGCTGCTGCAGCCGATCGCGAGCCCGTCCAGCCCGTCCGTCAGGTTGACCGCGTTACTCGCGCCCACCAGGACCAGCGCGACAAACAGAAACGTGCCCACAAGCCCCAGGTTCGCAATGGCCGGATCCTTCATGAAGGGCACCATCAGTTGCACGGCCGACTCGCGCGTCGCCGGCACCACCAGCAGGAGTACCACCACGATCAGCGCCCAGCCGGTCTGCATGGCAAACTTGCCGCGGGCGCTGAGCCCTTTGGACTGCTTGCGCACCATCTTGAGATAATCGTCGATGAAGCCGATGCCGCCCATGACCACCAGCGTGCCCAGCACGAGCCAGACAAACACGTTGAGCGGGTCGGCCCATAGCAGGGTCGACAGCGTCATGGATCCGATGATCAGCAACCCGCCCATGGTCGGCGTGCCGGCCTTCTTGCCGTGCATCTGGAAAAGAGGCGGGGCCTCCTCCTGGCGCACATACTGCCCCACCTTGAGCCGGCGCAGCTGTTCGATGACCCAGGGGCCCAGCAGCACACTCAACAGGAAGGCCGTGCCGGCCCCGAGCACGGCGCGCACCGTAATGTAGCGAAAGACCCGCAACGGCGACGCCCACGTTTCCAGCAGATGAAGATAGTAAAACATGCCACCCGACTCCTAGGCCCCCGACCCTCGTCCCGCCCCGCACATGTTGTCCCAATGCCGCAGGACATGTTCCACATGCGCGCCGCGCGAGGCCTTCAGCAGGACCCCGTCGCCGGCGACGACATGTTCGACGATGAGGCGCGCCGCCTCTTCGACGCGTTCGCACGGATAGACCTTGTCCGGTGCAAACCCCGCCTCCACGGCGCCCTGCGCCAGCCAGCCGGCGCCCGCCCCCACCGCGATCACCCCCGCCCACGGCCCCTGGGCCACGGCCCGCCCCAGCGACCGGTGTTCCGGTTCAGCCTGTTCGCCCAACTCCAGCATGGCGCCCAGGACGAGCCACTTGCGCCCGGCCAGCGGCTCGTCCCGAAAGGCCTCGAGTGCCGCACGCATGCTGAGCGGATTGGCGTTGTAGGCGTCATTGATCACGTGCACCCCGAGAACCGACGTCCGCTGCCAACGCATGGGCAACGTGCTGTCACCGGATAGCGACGCCTCGATGCCCGCCCGGCTGACGCCGAGCCGGCGCGCCACGGCAATGGCCATCAGCGCATTGGCCACCTGGAACTCTCCCCCCGTGTTCAACCGAAACTGGAATGTCTCACCCGATGCCGTTTCCTGAGCGATCACCTGGTCGTTCGTGGCCGTCCGCTGCCGCAGCACGTAGTCGGCCGGACCTCGAGTCGACACCGTCACCACCGGCGCGACCGAGGCGCCTGCCAGCAGGTCGAACCAGGCCCCGTCGCGGTTCAGGAAGGACACGCCGTCCCGGGGCAAGGCGCGCAAGAGGTCCGCCTTCTCCTCGGCGATCGCCCGCTCCGTCTGAAAGAACTCGATATGCCCGGGGCCGATGTTGGTGATCATGCCCCAGTCGGGACGCAGCACCGCGCACAGGTCGCGAATCTCCCCAGGATGGTTGGTGCCCACTTCGAATACGCCCACCTTCGTGGACGGCCCCATGGACAACAGGCTCAGCGGAAGGCCGATGCCATTGTTCCAGTTGCCCAAACTCCTCGCGGTGGGAAAGCAGGCGGAGACCGCGCCGGCCGTCAGCTCCTTGACGGTCGTCTTGCCCGCACTGCCCGTGATGCCGATACAACGCGGCGCAACCTGCAACCGGTGCGCGCCGGCCATCTGTTGCAGGGCGCGGGTGGTGTCCGCCACGCGCAGCAGCGGAAAGCCCGGCGCCACCTCGCGGGGCCAGTCCCGCCGCACAACGGCACCCACGGCGCCCCGGTCGGCGGCGGCGCGCACAAAGGCATGGCCGTCAAAGCGCTCGCCGCTGAGGGCCACGTACAGCGCACCGACGCCCAGCGAGCGCGAGTCATTCGAAACCCCGATGATCATCGGAGGCGGAACCGGGTCCCAGGTCCCGCCGCTCCACTGGGCAAGATCACCCGCGTCCAACGCGGGCTGGGGGGCGCCGATCAGCTGGTCAGGCCTGTTCATGCTCGGCTCAACGCTCCCAGCAAGTCCCGCGCAATCTGCGCGTCATCGAACGGCACGGTGCGATTGGCAAACTCCTGAAAGGTCTCATGGCCTTTGCCGGCAATCAGCACGATATCACCCGGCGCTGCGCAGGCCAGCGCGCGTGCCATGGCTTCGCGTCGATCCACGACGGCTTCCAGCGCACCGGCGTCAGGCGCCCCCGCCAGGACGTCCGCCAGGATGGCCTGCGGGTCTTCCTTGCGCGGATTGTCCGACGTCACGATCGCCTGATCGGCAAGGCGCGCGGCAATGGCGCCCATGGCCGGCCGCTTGCTCCGGTCGCGATTGCCGCCGCAGCCGAACACCAGGATCAGCCGCCCGGTGGTGATTTCTCGCAGGGCCTGGAGCACACGCTCCAGCGCGTCATCCGAATGCGCATAATCCACGAAGACCTGGAAGCCGCGCTCGGTGTGAACCTCCTGCAGACGCCCGGGTACCGGATTCGCGCGCGCGAGCGCCGCCACGATCTGATCCAGCGGCACCCCCAGCGCCAGCCCCGCCGCCGCCGCGGCCAACGCATTGCTTACGTTGTGACGGCCCAGCAGGCCCAGCCGCAGGGGCGCGCTTCCCCACGGCGAGCACAGCCGGAACGTGCTCCCGCGCCCCGACAGCGACAACGATTCGGCCACCACGTCCGCCACCACGTCCACCCCGAACGTGACCAGATTGAGTTCCGTGCGCAGGTCGCCGATCAGCCGGTGCCCCCACGCGTCCGCCGCGTTGATCACGGCCGTGGCGGGCCGCCCGCCCTGCCCCAAGGATTCGAACAGGCGGCGCTTGGCGACGTAATACGCCTCCATCGTCAGGTGGTAGTCAAGATGGTCCCGCGTGAGGTTCGTGAACACCGCCGCGTCGAACTGGATGCCGGCCACGCGCTGCTGGTCCAGCGCGTGGGAGGATACCTCCATGGCCACGCTGCGACAGCCGTTGGCCACCATGTCGGCGAAGAGCCGGTGCAGGCTCGGCGCGTCCGGCGTCGTCCGCGTGGCGGGGATGGTGCGCGGCCCGATCCGATACTGCACGGTCGAAATCAGGCCGGGCGTGCGACCGGCCCGCTCCAGGATGTCCCGCGCCAGGTAGGCGACGGTCGTCTTGCCGTTGGTCCCCGTGACACCGACAATCTGCAGACGGTCCGAGGCCTGCTGCCAGAAGGCTTTCGCAAGCTGCGCGAGCGCCCGGTGCGCGTCCTCGACCACCACGCGGCTGACCGCCGCCGGCAAATCCACGGCGCTTTCCGCGACGATGACGATGGCGCCCTTCTCCAGCGCATCCGCAATAAAGCGCCGCCCGTCCTGCGCCGCGCCGGGAATGGCGACAAAGGCAAAGCCCGGCCGCACGTGTCGTGAATCACACGCCACGCCAGCCACGTCAGGATCGGCAGGACCCGATACCGTCCGGCAGGCCACCCCGGTCAGCATGTGTTGAAGTTTCATGGTGAAGATTCAGTAATCGGCGAGGCCACCAGGATGACACGGTCGACGCGGAACGGCGGGTGGCGAACGATGCCCGTATGATCCGCGATTTCCGTGGTTTCCTCAACCTTCCTGGGCCATTGCGCGTCCTATTTCATCGCCACCGCGGAGGATTCAGTCTCGCGCAGGTCGAGATAGCGCGCCGCCTCGGACGCAATACGCTTGAAGACGGGTGCCGCCACCATGCCGCCGGTGCGAATCGGCTGCGGCTCGTCAACGACCACGACAATCACGATCTCCGGCGCCTGCGCGGGCAGAAATCCGACAAACGACGCGATGTGCGCGGTCGACGAATAGCCGCCGGGAACCGGTTTCTGGGCCGTGCCGGTCTTCCCCGCCACCTGGTAGCCCTCGACCGCCGCACGCTTGCCCGTGCCGTCGGGCTCCGTCACGCGCGCCAGCAGCCGCCGCATCAGCGCCGCGGTCTCGGGCGTGATCGGACGGCCCGTCTCCTCGGGGCGGTGCTCCTCAAGGATCGTGCCGTCTGCCGCCACCACCTGCCGCACCACGTAGGGCCGCATCATGACGCCACCGTTGGCGATCGCCCCGTAAATGGAGATCATCTGCATCGCCGTCACGGCCACGCCCTGGCCGATGGCCATGCGGCTGCCGCTGATGCCGGACCAATCCGAGCGGGGCCGCAGCAGCCCCGCCTCTTCGCCCGGCAGATCGATCCCGGTCTTCTGGCCAAGCCCGAACGCCCGCATGTACTGGTACAGCCGCTCATCCCCCAGCTGAATCGACAGCTTGGCGGTCAGGATGTTGCTGGACTTCTTCAGCCCGTCGGCCACGGTCAGGCGCCCGCTCGGATGATAGTCGTGCAAAACCTTGCCGCGGTGCATCCAGCTGCCGTTCTCGCAGTCGATGACCGTCTCGGGCGTCACGAGTTTCTCGTTGAACGCCGCCGAGAAGGCAATCGACTTCAGCGTGGAGCCCGGCTCGTAGACCGTTCCGAGGGCACGGTTGAGCTTGGCGTCGTCCGGCGCCGCACGAAAATCGTTCAGATCAAAGGCCGGCCGGCTGACCATGGCGAGAATCTCGCCGGTGCTCACACGCTGGACAATGGCCCAGGCCCCTTTCCACGTCAGCGAGTCGTGGCCCTCGTCGATCGTGTCGATCGCCTTCTCGACGATATACTGAACATTCTGGTCAATGGTCAGGTAAACGTTGGCCCCCTCAACCGGAGGCACGTAGCGGTCACGCTTCCAGTAGATCTCCTTGCGCAGCGCATTCTTTTCGCTTTCAAGAAATCCCGGGCACCCCCGCAGGAATTTGTCCATGCGCTGTTCCACGCCGGCGGATCCGATGCCGTCATGATTCACGAACCCCAGGACATGGCACAGGAAGTCGTGGTGCGGGTAGAAGCGCACGGTCTGGTCTTCGAAGAACACGCCCGGGAGATGCAGCGCCGCGATCCGCTGAGAGTCCTCTTCCTGCACGGACCGCTTCAGGCAGGCGTAGCGGCGGCCGGGACGGTCCAGCTTCTGTGCCACGTCACTCACCGGCAGGCCAAGCAGTTCCGACAGCTTGGCGGACACGACGGCGACCTGCCCGCTGCTGACCACGGCGTCGGGATCCGCGCAGACGTCCTTGACAGGCAGGTCCAGGGCGAGAATGTTCTCGAGTCCCCGCCGGTCAAACACCTTGCCGCGTTCCACGCCGATTTCAACGGCCCAGGTGCGGTTGCGGTGAATGTCAGCCAGTTCGGCGGTGTGCGGGCCCAAGTGCAGGAACGCGAGGCGTGCGCCCAACCCCAGCATGGCCAGAGTTTGCAGCGAGGCACAACCCGCGATGCGTCCCTTGGTCCCGCGCAGTCTCAATCCGCCTTCCGATCAGGCCGGTCCAACCGGGCCAGTTGCTGCTCCTCGGCGCCCCCCCATCCATCGCCACGCACGTCGTCCGGCCGCAGGCGCACAATCTGGCGGCTCGAGGGCCACGTCATGCCGATGCCATGATCGCGCAATGCCCGCTCGAGATTCTGCGGCGCCTTCAGCCGCGTCCACTTGAACAGCTCCTGCTGGTACTCCTTGAGCAGCGCGTCCCGGTGGCCTTCCAGCTCCTTCAACTCGTTGCCCAGGGTCTGGCAGCGGCACACCATCCAGACGTAGGCCAGCGCCAGCGAGGCGGCCAGCACCACACACCCCGCCAAGGGCACCGGCAATGCAAATGCATGGACCGTCTTTTTTCGATTACGACGCCTCACTATGGCCTCCTCCGCGCGCGTGCCGCCGGCCCCACGCGCTTGCTTCCCCACCCGCCCGCACGCCTCCCGGGCCCGTACAACGCGCCACCACGCGCAGTTTCGCCGACCGCGACCGCGGGTTGCGCGCCACTTCCGCATCGTCTGCCACCACGGGCTTGCGCGTCACCCGCATCAAGGCCGGTTCGACGCCCTGCCAGGCCTCGCCGCCCTGCGGCAGCGATTCCCACCGGCCGATGTGCCGCGCAAAGCACGTCTTCACCTGCCGGTCTTCCAAACTGTGAAAGCTGATCACCGCCATGCGCCCGCCCGGCTTGAGCAGCCGCAGCCCCGCTTCCAGCCCGGTCTCCAGGCGCTCCAACTCCCGGTTCACCGCCATGCGCAGCGCCTGAAACGTGCGCGTCGCCGGGTGCTGCGCACCGCGCCGACCACCCACGGCCTGCGACACGATCTCCGCCAGTTCCAGCGTGCGGTCCAGGCGGCGCCCGGCCCGCGCCCGCGCAATCGCCCGCACCACGCGCCCCGCCCGCGGCTCCTCGCCGTAGGCCCGCAGAATCTCCAGCAGCTTCGCTTCCGGCCATTCGTTCACCAGCACCGCCGCCGTCAGCTCGCTGTCCTGGTTCATGCGCATATCCAGAGGTCCATCCCGCATGAAGCTGAATCCCCGCTCGGCGGTGTCCAGTTGTTCGGACGAGACACCAAGATCGAGGAGGATCCCGTCCACAGGGACAAAGGCGTGCTGCGCGGCAAGCTCTGCCAGGTCGCCGAAGTTTCCCCGCACGACGAGGCAGCGGTCTCCCCAGTCTGCAAATCGTGCACGTAGGCGCCCCACCGCTTCTGCATCCTGGTCAATGGCGAGCACCCGCCCGTCGGCACCGAGGCACTCAAGCAGGGCGGCCGTGTGGCCCCCGCGCCCCGCGGTGCCATCGATGTAGCGCCCGCCAGCCACTGGCGCCAGGTGCGCAACCACCTGCTCCAGCATGACCGGGGCGTGCATGCGGTCGTTCCCTCAAAATTAGAATTCGACATCCGGGCCCACCTCCCGGAGATTTTGCAGGCCCAACTCAGCGCCCTGCACACTGTTCTCCGGGTTCCAAAGCTCGAATCGATCCAAGGCCCCCACGAGTACGATGCGATCCGTAAGCCCCGCAAAGGTCAGCAGTTCGTCCTTGATCCGAATCCGCCCCTGCGTGTCCCACGCCAACAATTCCGAGTTGCCGCCGAGCACGCGTGAAAAACGGCGCGCCTTCTCGTCAGCCATCTTGTAACGACGCAGCGATTCCAACTTCCGGATCATCTCGCCCGCCGGATACACGTTGAGGCACTTGTGATGGAAGTCCGGCAACACGTAGACGCTCTCAGGCTTCCCCACCTGCGCCCGCCAGACGGCAGGAATGGTGATGCGGCTCTTCGGATCGAGTGAGTGGACAAAGTTGCCCACGAACATCCCGAGCCCTGAAACCTGGCTCTCCAAACTGGTGTTATCTTGCTCCATTGCGTGACTCAGCGTGACACGATTCAACACCTTGCCCCACCGAGTGTCAACAGGTTTAGGATTTTTCTCGTGATTTTTTTCACTAATGAGCCTGACACTGACGCGCCAGGCTCATTTTGGGGGGATTCCAGGGGACCGCAGGCGTGGCAAATGGGCGCTCAGGTGACTTGCCGACACAGTCGCATCACGCTGATGTAAAGCAGCTTACGCGCTTTTTACTGGCGCATGAGAGCGTGCGCGGCACCGTCGCGGCTCGCCGCCGCGCGGCAAGGCTCGCGCAGCCAGCCCCGTTCGCCCGCCAATGGGCAATCGCCCCACCCATGCGTGCCAGACAAGGCACTCATGAACAAGTTATGAACAGGGGTAAAACAGGCTGGAATCCAGCCCCCATTACCGCATTTCCCACGGTCGCCGTGGAAAATGCGCATTAGCCTGCGCGCAGCGCAGGCTAGCTACTTGACGTCGGCGCCACTGCCGATTTCCGGATCGGCACTGACGAGCCGCAGCTTGCCGCCCGCTGAGGCCGCCAGCAGCATGCCGTTGGATTCCACGCCCCGGATCTTGGCTGGCTTCATGTTGGCTACCACGACGATGAGTCGCCCCGGTAGTTCCTCGGGCTGGTAATGCTGGGCAATGCCCGCCACAATCTGGCGAGTTTCGCCCCCGATCTCGATCTGCAGCTTCAGCAGTTTGTCTGCGCCCGCCACCTTTTCGGCCGACACAATGCGGGCGGTCTTGAGCTTCACCTTCTGAAAATCCGTGAACTCAATCGTCGCCACACCCACCGGTGCGGCCGCCGCCGCGGCGGGGGGGGATGCCGGCGTCACGGGCTTCGGGGCCTCGGTCGTGACGGCAGCCTCGGCCTGGGAGGACGGCACCACGCGCTCCACCCGTGGGAACAGGGCGCCGGGCTCCTGAACGTCGCGCCCGGCCGGAAACATTCCAAAGACTCGCAACTCCGCGGGCGTGCAGGGCCCGCGCAGGCCCAACGCCGCACGCAGCGCATCCATCTTCGCCGGCATCACCGGGTGCAGGCACTGCGACAGGATGCGCAGCGCCTCGGCTGACACATACAGGCAGACGTGCAGATCGGTCTGGTCAGGCTGGCGGGCCAGCGTCCAGGGCTGTTTCTCTTCCAGGTACTTGTTCACGCGCTTCACCGCACTCAGCAACTCCGACAGCCCGAGATCGATGCGGTAGGCCTCGATGTGAGCAAACAGCCGCTCCACGGCGCTCAGCACGGTTTCCCGAACCTCGCGCGCGGCAGCGTCCAGGCGCTCAGGATGCTCCATCAGGCCGGCGGGCGGGGCGGGAACCTTGCCGTCGCAAAACCGGCGGGTCATGTTCGTCACGCGATTGAGCAGGTTGCCCAGATCGTTCGCCAGGTCCGCGTTGTACCGGCGCACGAAGCCGTCCTCGGAAAAGCTGGCGTCCTGACCGGGGATCATTTCCGCCATCAGGAAATAGCGAAACGCATCCACCCCGAATCGGTCGATCATGTCCATCGGGTTGACCACGTTGCCCAACGACTTGCTCATCTTGGCGTCGCCGAACAGCCACCAACCGTGGGCGAACACGGTGCGCGGTTGCGGCACGCCCAGCGCTTTCAGCATCGTAGGCCAGTACACGGTATGGGTGGTCAGGATGTCCTTGCCGATCAGGTGCACGGCCGGCCACCACTTGCTGAACATCGCCTCGTCGCCGCGATAACCAATGGCGCTGATGTAGTTCACCAGTGCGTCGAACCACACGTAGCAGACGTACTGTGAATCGAAGGGCAGCTCGATGCCCCACGCCAGCCGGCTCTTCGGGCGCGAAATGCACAGGTCTTGCAGGGGCTTGCGCAGAAAGCCCAGCGTTTCGTTGCGACGGAATTCCGGCTGGATGAAGTCCTGATGCGTCTGGATGTAGTCGACCAGCCAGGCCTGGTACTGACTCATCTTGAAGAAGTAGTTCGCTTCCTTGATGCGGACGATGTTCGGCAGGTCCTCGGGCTTCTTTCCCTCCGGTAAATCCTTTTCCGTGACAAATGTCTCGCTGGTCACGTCGTACCAGCCATCGTACTCCGCCCGATAAATTTCGCCGCGATCGAAGAGATCCTGCAGGCACGCCTGCACCACGCGCTTGTGCCGCCCCTCGGTCGTGCGGATGAAATCGTCATGCGTGATGCCAAGCCGCTCCCAGAGGCGCTGGAAATGCACCACGGTGGCGTCGGCCTGCTCCTGCGCCGTCATGCCCGCCTGCTCGGCCGCGCGCTGCACCTTCTGCCCGTGTTCGTCGGTGCCGGTCAGGAAATACGTCGGATCGCCCGCCAGCCGATGATAGCCTGCCAGCACGTCCGCGAGAATGGTCGTGTACGCGTGCCCGATGTGCGGCTTGTCGTTGACGTAGTAGATGGGTGTGGTGACGTAAAACGTGCGGTGATCCATGCTATGCCCCTCGCGGTTCCCGAAACATTACCAACCCCGGCAGTGAAGGCAAACGCAATTCCAGCCCCAGGCGCTGTCCCTGACCTTGCGAAGGTGGCATCTGATCGGGAGTTTGAGGCCACGGCGGCAGCTTGCCCATCGGCACAGCCAAGGTGGCCCGCGACCTCCGGGCGCGGGCTTCTCGCCGCCTCACAGCAAGCTCATCGCATCCACGTCGATGCTGACTTTGATATCCGCGGGCGGCGGATGCGCGCGCAGCACCTCCCGCAGCGGGGCGGCAATGGCGCCCGCCGCCGGGCTGTGCAGCATGAGCTGGAAGCGGAAGAACCGCTTCACGCGCGCGATGGGCGCGGGACAGGGGTCCGACAGCCGCACCGTGCCCGGCAGCAGCGGCGTCAGCTTCTCGTGCAACAACGTCGCGTAGAACGACACGCGCGCCTCCACGGTCCCCCTCAGCGTAACGCATGTCAGCCGGGCATAGGGCGGATATCCCAGCTCCCGCCGGAACTCAAGCTCCTGGTCGCAGAAGCCGGCGTAGTCGTTGCGGCGCACGGCCTGCAGCGCGGGATGATGCGGCGTGTATGTTTGGATGATCACCTCGCCCGGCGCAAAGCCGCGGCCCGCCCGCCCGGCCACCTGCGCCAGCAGCTGGTACGTGCGCTCGCCCGCCCGAAAATCCGGCAGGTGCAGGCTCAGGTCCGCCTGCACCACGCCCACGAGCGTCACGTTCGGAAAGTCCAACCCCTTCGCAATCATCTGCGTGCCGATCAGAATGTCGATCTTGCCCGCGCGGAAATCGCCCAGGATGCGGTCATGCGAGCCCTTCGTCGTGGTGGCATCCGCATCCATGCGCACGATCTTGGCGTGGGCAAAGCACTTCTTGACGATGCCTTCGACGCGCTGCGTCCCGAAGCCCGCGTAGCGGAAGGCGGGATCCTGGCACTGCGGACAGAGGGCGGGAACCGCCCGCGACGATCCGCACAGGTGGCAGCGCAGCCGCTCGTCCTGGCGGTGATAGGTCACGGCCACGCTGCAGTGCTCGCACTCCGCCTTGAAGCCGCATTTCGGGCATACCAGCGAGGTGGCAAATCCGCGGCGATTCAGGAACAGGATGGTCTGCTCGGCACGCGAGAGGCGCTCCTGGATCGCGTCAATGAGCTCCTTCGAGAAGACGCTCACGTGCCCGGTGCGCTCGGCGTTGATGCGCATGTCGACCACGCGCACGGCCGGCATCTTGCGGTCGTCGACGCGCACCGGCAGCGTGGCCAGCCGGTACTTGCCCTTGCGCGCATTGATCCATGATTCCAGGGCGGGCGTGGCGGATCCGAGCACGACGGCGCAGTGCTCGAAATGGCCGCGCATGACCGCCACGTCGCGGGCGTTGTAGCGCGGCGCATCCTCCTGCTTGTAGCTGGGCTCGTGTTCCTCATCCACCACGATGATGCCGAGCGGGCGCACGGGGGCAAAGACGGCGGAGCGGGCGCCCACCACGATCCGCGCCTCGCCGGAGCGGATGCGGTGCCATTCATCGTATCGCTCGCCATCCGACAGGTGGCTGTGCAGGACCGCCACGGCCTGGCCGAAGCGCGCCACAAACCGGTCGATGGTCTGGGGCGTCAGGGAAATTTCCGGCACCAGCACGATGGCGCCGCCCCCCGCCTCCAGGGCGCGCGCGATGGCCTGGAGGTACACCTCCGTCTTCCCGCTGCCCGTCACGCCGTGCAGTAGCACGACCCCGGTCGATCGGCTCGGCGCGACGCCTCGCCCCTCCCCGGCTGTCGCCCCCTCCGGTGAGGGGGTCGCACCGCCCGCGTGAGCCGCGCCAGTGGCCTGGCTCTGTCCCATCACCTCCACAATGATCGCCAGCGCCGCCGCCTGGTCCGGGTTCAGCGCCAGCGGCGGGGTTGCGATCAGCGTGCGCCGCGACGGCGGTTCGCGCCCCACGGCCGCATCGGCAATCGTGACCCACCCCTTGCGTTCCAGCACGCGCACCGGCGCCGCCGTGCTGTCCAGGTCGCGGGCCAGCGCCTGCAACGGTTGTGCGCCATGCGCCCACAGCTGTTCCATCACGGCGAGTTGCTTGGGCGTGAGTGTCGCCGCCCCCGCCGCCGCGCGGTCACGGGCAGGCGTCACCGTCAACTGGGTCTTGGCGTGTGCCCCCGACTTGCGGACCGGCGCCGGCAGCACGGCGCGCAGCACCTGCTCCAGCGGTGTCACATAGTAGTCGGCAATCCAGCGCGCCAGCCCCAGCATGGATGCATCCAGCAGCGGATGCGCATCGGCCATGGAGAGGATGGACTTGAGATCCTTGCGCTCCGAGTGGTCCACCAACTCGACCACGATGCCTGTCGTCTGGCGGCGGCCAAAGGGCACCAGGACCCGCGCCCCCAGCGTAATGGTGGCGGCCAGTTCCGGAGGGATGGCGTAGTCGAAATTTCGGTCCAGGGCGATCGGGGTGGCAATGCGTGCGACGACAGGCATGGCGGCATCATACTCTGCCGCCAGGGCACCTCCAAGCGCGGAGGGTTCAGGGCAAAAAAAAAGCCGGGAGCGCGAATCGCTCCCGGCCGGTCAACCCTGATGACTCAGGGCGTCATGGCGGACATGTTCGTGGCAGCCGGATTGAAGGAGGCCGCGTTGAAATCGGCCGGCAGCAGCTTCTTCGTCGAGCCGCCCGAGGTCACCAGAACAATGCCTTCGGCGCCGAAGGGGTCGCCGTTGGGCAGGATCGTGCCGTTCACCGGAAGATTCGCGTCCGTGACGTTGCGCGTGAACAGGAAAGGCACATCGTTGGGCGTGCTCTGCGAGACACCCTTGGTGATGCGCCAGGCGTTGTTGGCGCTCGCAAACGTCGTCCAGTTCGATGCCGCCGGAATGCCCGGGGCCGAGAAGAACGAGGCGGTCACGTCCTTCAACACGCCATCCTTCAAGCCCAGGAAGTAGGCCGACGTCGTGCCAGACGCACCGGCCGTGGGATAAACCTGCTGCCCACCCACGGCAAAAGCATCCATTTCAGCCGCAAACAGCAGCATGTAGATGCCGCGCCCGTTGTTCGCCGTCGCCGTCATCGTGGCGCTGCGCCGGGCCTTCGATACGGCCGGGAGCAGGAGGGCGGCCAGAATCGCGATGATCGCGATAACGACCAGCAGCTCGATCAACGTAAACGACCAAAGGTGAGAACGATTTTTCCGAGATTTCATTTAACGGCCTCCTACGCTTGTCACATCCAGATGCGGCGGCTAACGACTTCGACTATGCCATGAGGTTAGCACTCTATCATCGCTTGCGTCAACCAGCAATGTACCGTTTGGACACGCCTGACATGGATAATGTGGGTAGCTGGCACCCCTAGAGCATCAGCATGCAGTCGCCGTAACTGTAGAAGCGATACCGGGCTTGTATCGCCGCGGCGTAGGCCTTCAAGGCCATCTGCCGGCCGGCGTCCGGATCTCCGCCTCGTGCGCCCGCAAACGCGCTCACCATCATCAGCAGCGTCGAGCGCGGAAGATGGAAATTGGTCAGCATGCGGTCGACCACGCGAAAGGAAAAGGGCGGGTGGATGAACAGTGCACTGCGGCCCGAACCCGCCACCACGTCTCCATGCGCCTGGACCACCGTCTCCAACGTGCGTACGGTGGTACTTCCGACCGCCACGAGGCGTCCCCCGGCCTGCCGCACCTGTCGAATGGCCGCCGCCGATTCCGGGCTGACGGTGTAGCGCTCCGGGTCCATGACGTGATCGTCGACCGACTCGACCTTGACCGGCTTGAACGTCCCCGGCCCCACGTGCAGCGTGATGGTGGCCACCCCCACCCCCTTCCGGCGCAGTCCGTCAAGCAACTCGTCCGTGAAATGCAGGCCTGCGGTCGGCGCCGCAACCGCGCCAGGCGATCGCGCATAGACCGTCTGGTAGCGCTCGCGATCCAACTCGCGACGGGCACCGGCATCCGCCTTCCGGCGAATGTAGGGTGGCACCGGAACGATTCCGTGCGCCTCCAGGACCGCCGATAGTGGGGCATCCGCCTCCAGACGCACGGTGACCCGTCCATCCCCGAGCAACTGCACCAGCGTGGCCCGCACATGCCCGTCTGCCAGCTCCAGATGCTGACCGACGGCGGCGCGCCCGGCTGCACGATACAGCGCATGCCAGTGCTCCGGCCCAATCGACCCGGCGGTCTCCGCCGGCGGTGAGGTCGCGGTCGCGGCAGGACCGGCGGGGACCGCCGGCTCCAGCAGCAGGACTTCGCAACGCCCTCCCGTATCCCGGCGCGTCCCCAGCAGACGCGCAGGAATCACGCGGGTGTCGTTGAGCACCAGGAGATCCCCGGGCGAGAGGTACTCGCCCAACTGCGTGATGCCGCAGTGCTCCAGGCGCCCGGTGTCGCGGTGCAGCACCAGCATGCGCGCCAGCGTCCGCTCCGCCGCCGGCACCTGCGCAATCAACTCGGCCGGCAGCTCAAAATCAAAATCGGATGTCTGCATGGATAGGGCCACCATCACGACGAATCAGGACGCCAGGAAACCAGGAATCACCACCATGCAAACATCACTCACCGATGATCTTCACCAGCACGCGCTTCCGGCGCTTGCCGTCGAATTCGCCGTAGAAGATCTGTTCCCACGGCCCAACATCCAGCGCCCCATTGGTCACGGCCACCACGACCTCGCGCCCCATGATCGTCCGCTTCAAGTGGGCGTCGGCGTTGTCCTCTCCCGTGTCGTTGTGCGCGTATTGGGAATGCGGCTTTTCGGGCACCAGTTTCTCCAGCCACGTCTCGAAGTCGGCATGCAGCCCCGACTCGTCGTCATTGATGAAGACGCTCGCGGATATATGCATGGCGTTGACCAGGCACAGGCCCTCCCGAATGCCGCTCTCCGCGAGCGCAGCCTCCACGTGCGACGTGATGTTGATGAACTCACGCCGGCCTTTGGTGCAAAACCACAGTTCTTTGCGGAACGATTTCATCGCCAACCCTCTGAGCTCAAGACGTTCCCAGGAACAGTCTATTCGCGGCCCGAACCGCCCTCTTCGCGGTTCGGCCAGAAATCGATCGCCCTGCGGCCTCCGTGGGCTCTGCGTGAACGCTCCTCGCCGAGACGTTTCGCCCCATATCCGGATGGCGAAGCGATGACACGCTGTCGCAGCGCAAGCATGGCGTGAACGGCCTACTGGCCCAGCACCTGCATGTCGCACAACCGCCGGTAGCGCCCGTTCGCCTCGTGGAGATCGCGATGCGTGCCGCGCTCCACAATGCGCCCGTCGGCAATGACGAGGATCTGATCGGCATGCCGTACGGTGCTCAGGCGATGAGCAATCGCGAACACCGTGCGGTGCTGCATGATCCGCCCAATGGCCTCCTGGATCATGGATTCCGTCACCGTGTCCAGCGCGCTCGTGGCCTCGTCCAGGATCAGGATGGGCGGGTTGCGCAGGATGGCGCGCGCCAGCGCGATGCGCTGCTTCTCGCCACCGCTGAGGACAAATCCCTTTTCCCCCACCACTCGGTCGTAGCCCGCCGGGTCCGCCATGATGAACTCATGCGCGTTGGCTTGCCGCGCCGCGTCCTCAATCGCGCCACGGCTGATCCCGTCCAGCCCGTACGCGATGTTCGCGGCAATCGTGTCGTTGAAGAGAATCGTATCCTGCGTCACCACGGCCATGAGCCGCCGCAAGCCCGCCACCTCCAAGTCCCGCAGGTCAACGCCGTCAAAGAGGATGCGCCCGGCGCTGGGATCGTAAAACCGCGCGAGCAGATTGGCCATCGTGCTCTTGCCCGACCCGCTCTCCCCCACCAGCGCCACCACCTGGCCGCGCTTCAAGGTGAAGTCAATGTCCGCCAACACGGCCTGCCCCCCGGCCTCGTACGCAAAGCCCACCTGCTGGAATTCAATCTGGTCGCGAAATCCGTCCACCTTGCGCGGCTGCGGCGACTGCGGCAGCGGGTCGTCGGCGTCGAGGATCGGGAAGATGCGTTCGAGCGCCGCCGCGCCACGGGCCAGGTTTGGCTGAATCCGCGTCAGTTGCTTCATCGGGCGGTAGACGACCACGGCCGCCAGCGCGATCGGCACAATCTGCGATAGCTGAATTTCACGCGCGTAGCAGGCCACGAAGAACGCGGCCGTCAGGCACAGCCCCACGGTTTCGACCAGCGGCGCCATCATCAATTCACCCCGCAGCGCCCGGATCAACGATTTGAAGTAGCCCGCGTTCAAGTCCTCAAACCGCTGAATCTCCCGCGCCTCCATGTGCGCCGCCTTGACGACGCGCACACCGGTGAAATTTTCATGCATGCGGGAGGTCAGGTCGGCGATCCGCCCCAGGGCCTTGCCGGTGTGCCGGCGGACGTAGTGGCCGAGCAGGATAACCGGAACGATAAAGCACGGGAACGCCACCAGGATGCCGCCCAGGAATCCCGCCATGTGCTGATCCATGGTGAAGTGAACGGCAAAGATGACCGCAAAGAAAATGTCGAACGGGGCCCGCGTGAGATCCTCCAGCGTGTTGGCCAGGACGTTCTCCACCACGGCGGCATCGTTCGTGCAGCGGCTGATCAGCCGCCCGATGTCGCACTTGCCGAAGAACTTCAGGGATTGCCGCTGCAGGTGCGCAAACAGATGATTCCGCAGGTCGCGACACACACGGGTGCCGACCCAGCGCATCATGTAGCGGTTGATGAAGTTCGTGAGCCCCTTGATGATGCCCAGCAGCGGGAGTGCCACCAGCCCCAAGGCGATGGCTTGCCAGGTCAGCCGGCCATGCGCATCGGTCACCGGCACGCCGGCCTTGGCGGCGGCTCGCTCGAATCGCGTCCAGTCCCCGGGCAACTTCCCGCCCGCCGGCGCCGATGGCGCCTCGCCCCCGCCCCCGGGCGCGCTCACCGCCACGGCGGACGGCTGCTGCTCGAACGGGCGCACGAGGTAAGGCGACAATTGAAAGAGCCCGTAGAGGGAACTCCCTCCCGCCAGCCCGGCCAGCACCCCGATCGCAATGCGCCGACGATACGGCTTCGCATACCGTGCCAAGCGCCGGTACACCGACCACATCGAATCTGGATTGGGGTCGCTCATTGCCCCAGCGATTCGAGGTAGCGCTCGGCCTCCAGCGCGGCCATGCAGCCCGTTCCGGCCGCCGTCACAGCCTGCCGGTACACGTGATCCTGCACGTCGCCTGCCGCAAAAACGCCCTTGGCGCTGGTCCGCGTGTTCTCGGTCAGTATGTAACCGCTGGGGTTCAAGTCCAGCTGGCCCTTGAACGGATCGGTGTTGGGCTTGTGCCCGATGGCCAGGAACAACCCCGTCACCTTCAGTTCCGAGATCGCCTGCGTCTTCAGGTTTCGCAGCCGCAGCCCCGTCACTTCATTCTTGGCGACATCCAGCACCTCATCGATCACGCTGTCCCAGATAAACGCGATCTTCGGATTGGCCATGGCCCGGTCCGCCATGATCTTGGACGCCCGCAAGTGGTCACGGCGATGAATCACCGTCACCTTCGAGCAGAGGCGCGACAGGAACAGGGCCTCTTCCATCGCCGTGTCGCCGCCGCCGATCACCGCCACCTCCTGGTTCCGGAAGAAGGCGCCGTCGCAGGTGGCGCAGGCCGTCACCCCGCGACCGCGCAGCTTCTGCTCAGACTCCAAGCCAAGATACTGTGCGCTCGCGCCCGTCGCAATGATCACCGTCTTCGATTCGATTACGTCTCCTTCGGAGAGCGTCACCGAGGGAATCGCCCCTTTGAAATTGGCGGATACGACTTCCCCGCCGCGGAACCGCGTGCCGAAACGCTCAACCTGGCGGCGCATGATCTGCACGAGTTCCGTGCCATCGATGCCTTTTTCAAAACCGGGATAATTCTCCACTTCGGTCGTCGTCGTGAGCTGCCCCCCGGGCGTCATCCCCTCGATGACCAACGGCTGCAGATCGGCGCGCGCGGCATACAACGCGGCCGTGTAGCCCGCGGGCCCCGTCCCAATAATCAACACCTTCTCCATGGCCATGTCTCCTTAAATGCTGGCGGCAGCCGGGATTTATACCCCATCCCGACCCCCACGGCAACGCTATCCCGGGCGCTGGCCGACCGGGGGGGCTCGGAGGTTCTGTCGGGGAGGCAGGAAGGGACGGGCCGGGGCCGTTCCTGAAGCTTACGTGTACTTCAGCACTTCCTCGACCGTCGTGTACCCGTCCAGCACGTTGCGGATGCCGTCTTCGCGCAGGGTGCGCATGCCCAGCTCGATGGCCTTGGTGCGGATCAACAGCGTCGGCTTGCGCAGGTTGATCATGTCCTTGATCGGCCCCGTGACGGAGAGGTACTCATAGATCCCCTTCCGGCCGTGGTATCCGGTCTCGTTGCAGTACGAGCACCCCGAGCCATAGAAGAACTGCCGCCCGGCCACGTCCTGTTCGGACAGCCCCAGCGACTGGAGAATTTCGTGGTCCGGCACATAGCCTGTTTTGCAGTGTTCGCAGATCGTCCGCACCAGCCGCTGGCCCAGGACGGCCTCGAGCGTGGAGGAAATCAGGTACGGGGCCACGCCCATGTCGATCAGGCGCGTGACGGCGCCGGACGCGTCGTTCGTGTGCAGCGTGCTGAACACCAGATGGCCGGTGAGCGAGGCCTGCACCGCAATCTGCGCCGTCTCCAGGTCGCGGATTTCGCCAATCATCATCACGTCCGGATCCTGCCGCAGAAAGGCGCGCAGCACGCGCCCGAAACTGTTGCCGGTGGCATCGTTGATGGGCACCTGCACGATGCCGTCCAGGTCGTATTCGACCGGCTCCTCCGCCGTCAGGATCTTCATGTCGATCGTGTTGATCCGCCGCAGCCCGGAGTACAGGGTGGTCGTCTTGCCGGAGCCCGTGGGGCCCGTGACGACCACGATGCCGTTGGGCTTCTCGATGTCGCGCGTAAAGCTCTCGTAGACGTCCTCGGGCATGCCGAGATTCTCAAGATCCAGCGACACCACGGAGCGGTCGAGCACGCGCAACACCACGCTCTCGCCAAACTGCGTCGGCAGCGAAGAGACGCGCAGGTCGATCTGGCGCCCGCCCACCGTGATCTGAATGCGCCCGTCCTGCGGCAGGCGCCGCTCGGCAATGTTCAAGTTGGCCATGACCTTGATGCGCGAAATCACCGGCATGGCCAGGCGGCGCGGCGGCGGAGACATTTCGTACAGCGAGCCGTCCACGCGGTACCGGATCTTGAATTCCTTCTCGAATGGCTCAAAATGGATGTCCGAAGCGCGATCGTTTACCGCCTGGTAAAGCACCAGGTTGACGAAGCGAATGACGGGCGTGGAGCCCGCCGCTTCCTCGATGCTCTTCTCGTCGTCATCCGCCAGCTTCAGGCTGTCGGTGATTTCCTCCATCTCGTTGCCAAGCGCGGAGAGCATGTCGTTCACGGCGGCGCTGTCGTCGCCATAGAACTGGTTGATGCTCGTCTTGACGTCCTCCTCACGCGCCAGCACGAACGTCACATCGCGCGTGAGCACAAACATGAGCTCGTCCATCACCTGCGGGCTGATCATGTCGAAGACGGCCAGTTCCACGGAATTGTTGGTCGCTTCAACCGGGACACAATTGTACATCCGAGCCACGCTGGCCGGCACGCTGTGCAGGGTGTCCTGAGGAATGTCCGTGGCCGGCAGGTTGATGACGCGCGTGCCCTGGTAGCCGGCGATCAACTCCAGCAGCTGATCCTCCCCCAACGCGCCGGCGTCCAGAACGATGTTGCGCAGCGGCTTCCCCGTCTGAACATGCTCCTCCTGCATCTGCAGAAGCTGGGCGCGGGGCAGGATTTCCTGCTCCTCGAGCAACTGCAACAGGGGCTCCAGTTGTTGGGTTTCCGCCATCGCCTGCCTACTTCTTCTTGGTCTTGGCCAGCTCTTCCAGCCGCTGCACGATGGCGCCCGGATCCTGGGCCTTCGTGATCAGATCCTCGTAGCGAATCAGCCCCGCGTCGTACAGGGCCATCAGGTGTGCGTCCAGCGTCACCATGCCGTACTTCGCGCCGGTCTGGATGTCGGAGGTGATGCGGTACGTCTTGTTGTCGCGGATCAGTGCCTGAATCGAGGGCGTGGAAATCATCACCTCGAAGGCCGCCAGCCGCCCCGGCTTGTCCGCGCGCACCAGCAGCAGCTGGGAAATAACCGCCACAATACCCACGGACAGCTGGGTCCGGATCTGCTCCTGCTGGTCCGTCGGAAACGCGTCCACGATGCGGTCGACGGTGCGCGCCGCGCCCGTGGTGTGCAGGGTGGCAAACACCATGTGCCCGGTTTCCGCCGCCGTGATCGCCGCTTCCATCGTCTCCAGGTCGCGCATTTCACCAACGAGAATCACGTCCGGGTCCTGGCGCAGCGCCCGCTTGAGGGCCTCCTTGAATGACGGCACGTCCACGCCGATTTCGCGCTGCGTGATCAGGGACTTCTTGTGTCCGTGGTAGTACTCGATCGGGTCCTCGATCGTGATGATGTGCGCGTCCCGCTCCTCGTTAATCACGTTCACCATGCTGGCCAGCGTCGTGGACTTGCCAGAGCCGGTCGGGCCGGTCACCAGGATCAGCCCGCGGGGGCGGAAGAGCAGCTCCTTCACCTGGGGCGGCAGGCCGATGTCTTCCAACTTCAGAAACTTCGACGGGATCTGACGCAGCACCAGCCCGATGTTGCCCTTGGCCTTGAAAATGCTCACGCGGAAACGCGCCGCCGTGCCAAAGCTGAAGCCGAAATCCGAGCCGCCGAACTCGCGCAGCTTCTGCTGGTGCTCCGGCGACGTGATGCTCTTCATCAGCCGCTCGGTGTCCTCCGGTCGCAAATGGGGGGAATCCAGCGGTTGCAGCGACCCGTGGATGCGGAGCACCGGCGGCGAATCGACCGTCAGGTGCAGGTCAGAGGCCTCCTCATCCACGGCCAGCTGCAGCAGGTCGCTCATCTCAATTTCGTTGGCGTTGACGTTGCTCATCAGTCCGCGTCTCCCATGGTAACCCGGATGACTTCGTCCAGCGTCGTGACCCCCGCGATCACCTTGCGCAGCCCGTCCTCGCGCAGCGTGCGCATCCCCATCTCGCGCGCCCGGTTCCGCAAATCCGTCGCGGACACCGTCTCGAAGATCATGCGCTGGATTTCATCCGTCAGGACGAAGATCTCGAAGATCCCCTTCCGGCCCTTGTACCCCGTCAGCGAACAGCGCTTGCAACCGTGGCCCCGGTAGAGTTGCGTTTGCTGCATTTGTTCGGCCGCCTGCCCCAGCAGCCGCAATTCGTGGTCCGTCGGCTTGTACTCCTCCCGGCACCCCTCACAGATCGACCGCACCAGCCGCTGAGCCATCACGGCCCGCAGCGACGAGGCCACCAGGAAGGGCTTCACGCCGATGTCCAGCAACCGGGTGATGGCGCTGGGGGCGTCGTTGGTATGCAGCGTGCTGAACACCAAATGCCCGGTCAGCGACGCTTCCGTCGCAATCGTGGCCGTTTCCACGTCGCGAATTTCGCCGATCATGATCACGTTGGGCGCCTGCCGCAAGATGGACCGCAGCGCCGCCGCAAACGTGAAGTTGATGTCCGAGCGGACCTGCACCTGGTTGATGCCGGACATCTGGTACTCGACCGGGTCTTCCACGGTGATGATCTTGCGGTCCGGACGGTTGATCGTGCCGAGGCAGGCATACAACGTCGTCGTCTTGCCCGAACCCGTCGGTCCCGTGACCAGCAGAATGCCGTCCGACAGACCGATCAGGCGCTCGAAAATCTGCTGGTCGTCCGCAAAGAACCCCAGCTGGGGCAGCCCAAGCGCCAGGTTCTGCTTGTCGAGAATACGCATGACCACGCTCTCGCCGTGGTTCGACGGCACGGTCGACACGCGCAAGTCCAGCTCCCGCCCCATGATGTTGACCTGGATGCGCCCGTCTTGCGGCGTGCGCTTCTCCGCAATCTTCATCGAGGCCATGATCTTGACGCGGCTGACGATCGCCAATTGCAGTCGCTTGGGGGGGCTGTCCACCTCGTGCAGCACGCCGTCAATGCGGTACCGCACGCGGAAGCGCTTCTCCATCGGCTCCAGATGAATATCCGAAGCGCGGTTGCGATAGGCCTCGAGAATGATCAGATGCACCAGGCGGATGATCGGCGCGTCCGAATCCGT
Source organism: Lentisphaerota bacterium (assembly GCA_021413965.1). Lineage (GTDB taxonomy): Bacteria > Verrucomicrobiota > Kiritimatiellia > UBA8416 > JAIOPI01 > JAIOPI01. Next base: position 252,352 of record JAIOPI010000022.1, read on the forward strand.
CGCGTCGCCGTCCTGCACCATATCCTCGGTCCCGGTCACGGATAGCTCAACCGTTCCGTCCGTGATCTGGTTGAGCATCGCCTCCATGTCGGACTCGACGGGATAGTAGCGATCGAGGGCCGCCTTGATGTCGAGCGGCGTGGCAACCGCCCCTTCCACGTGGCAGTCCAGCACGTGGCGCAGGGTGTCAAGCGCGTCGAAATCCAGCGGATCCGTCATGGCCACCACGATCCCGCTGTCATTGCGTGACACCGGCATGACGCGATAGCGGCGGGCGATATCGGCGGGCACTTTTTCGCGCACGTCCGAGGGAATGTCGACGTCCTTGAGATCGACCTTGAGCAGGCCAAATTCCTCGGCAATGGCGTCGAGCACGTCGGATTCCGCCACATGCCCGTCCTGGACCAGAAAATCGAGCGCCGTGATCCCGTTTTCGCCAATGGCGCCGCGGGCATGCGCTGCCTGCTCGGGGGACACCGTGCCCCTCCGCTGCAACACTTCCAGGACGTATTCGTCGTTCGATGTCATCCGTTATCCCTGAGGCAGCCGAATCATCAGCCTACACCATGTGGCGGCCGATGAGCAACCCCGGAACCGCCTTCTCTCAATCTCGGCGACCACGCTCGCCGGAAGGCGGCGCGCGTCAGTACCGTCCAGGATTCAACGCGGCCTCTCGGCCTGTGCGGCGACGACGTTGCCTTTACTCCGCCGCCCCGCCTGGCGCCTCGGACGGGTTGTTGATCTCCACCCGCTGGCCGAGCACGATGCAGTTGTACAGGGCTCGGCCGATTTGATCGCGCGTCATGAAGGCGTTGCTCCCGGCCACTTCATCCAGCGAGGTCACCACCTGGCGGCGCGCGTTCCAGGCCCTGACCATCAGCGACTCATGCGCCCACACGGCGGGATTGGTCAGGTCGATGTCCGAGGCAAAGCGGACCAGCTGCTGATCGTTCTCCAGGTAAACCCACACCTCGTTGGCCACCGGCGACAGCGGAGCCATGTGCACGATGTGACGCCCCGGCGTCCGCTCGTCCGGCGGCAACCCCAGTTCCCGCCGCACGGCCACGCGCAGCCGCTCCAGCAGGGCGGCGTCCGGGAATGCGGACTCGGTCCGCGTCCGGAACAGGTACGCCTTCATCTCGGCGTAGTTGACGTTGACCACTTGATGCGCCGGCAAAGGCGCATCGGGAATGCCGATCTTGGAGACATGCGTGACACGGAAAACCCCACTGGTCACCACCAGGTCGAGTTCGGCAATGCGGTAGTCAGGCTTCTTGACGGTCACGGTCGTGCCGACCAGCGGCATGACAATCTCCGCCATCTGGCTGTGGTCGCCCGCATCCAGCGATACGTCCAGCATGCGCACCCAGAAGGGGAAGTCCTGCGTTCCGGACAGGCGGTCGACATCATTCTCGTCGAGATGCCAGCGATAGACGTGACGGACAACCTCCTGAAGGAATGTGGCGTCCGTCAACACCGCCGGAACGTCCGCTCCCGTGACCGTGACCGACCCCGCTTGAGGCTCTGCCGGCTGCGCCTCCGACCGGCACGGACACGCCACCGCAACCAGCAGGGCCGCCAGCACGCCCCCGATCGACGGCGACATCCCCCGCCCCCCGACACGCCTCACGCCAGTCGTCTTCCCGTTGCTCACTTTGGATCCTTTCGCAGCGTATAGAAGCGGTTGCCCCCGGGTGCCCCGCCCTGCTCGTCAGGGATGGCCACAAAGTTGCCGCCCGGATGGTAGCAATCAAGATCGGTCATCCACGAATAGGCGTGCCCCGTAACTGGCATGCGATTCACCACCGACAGCCCGGCAAACCGGTCGGCCTCTTCCAGCCCGCCGCCCAGGTAGGCCTGCGCCAGCCCCTGCCCGTAATTCAGCAGTTCCGCGAACTTGCCAGGCTGGCCGCCGCTGTTGGCAATCTTCTTCAGATAGCTCACTCTCGCTTCGACGCGCGGGGCGAACGCCGGCTGGCCCCGCGCGTCTCGAAAGAATCCCTCGCACTGGTTCTTGGCGGTGATGACATCGAGGACGTCCTTCGATCGCACCGAGGCGATCTGCGTCTGGGAGTAGCCGGCCGGGATGTAATGCATGCGGCCATGCAATACCCACAGCACCTGCAGCATGCCCGCCTTGGAATCGACGACGCTGGTGTAGCCCCGCTCGCCCGGAAACGGGTTCTCGTTGATCAACAACCGCGCCAGATAACCGCTCGCCGCCTCCGGCGGTTCGATGACGGCGAAATCCGCCGCCCTCACGGCGCCCGCCAGCCCCATGGCCAGCAAAAGCCCACAAGCGCCTCTGTGGAATCGCCCCGTCACCGCCCCCCCCTGCTATCGTTTGGTAAGACCACTCGCCACAGCACCAGGCACCGATCCCGTATTGACACGATGCCGCCAGGACGACCCGCGGGGGGCCACGACGGTCACAGCCAGTCGCTCAACATGAGCCCCACGCCCACGCGCTGGTTGTGCTGGTCATAGTCCAGCAGGCACTCGGCGTAGCCATTGAAGTACTGGACAAACCACTTGAGCCGCTTGTGCAGCGGGTGGCTCCACCCCAGTTCGACTGACCCCTTGTTTCCCGACGACCGCAGGTTGTTGCGCACCGTGGCCGAAAACAGCTGCTCGCCCTGTTTGTAGAAGGCCGCCACATCCCCGTAGCCCACATAACGATCGATATTGGGGTTGTTGTCGTCTTCGCTATCCTCGGGAAGGCGCCACCACGGCTTCACCTTCATGGCAAAGTTGCCGCGTTCAAGCAGCGTGCTCGTGTAGAGCCGGTTCCAGCTGCGCGATAAATCCTCGCTGCCGCGCCCGTTGGACTGGTGAACCGCGCCGAAACTGACGGCCCGATTCTTGAATCCCGCGACATCCACGTCGGTGTCGAACAGCACGAACATCTCCGGTTCGTAGTTCGTATCGCGAAAGGGCGACGAGGCGTCACGGTTGTAGGCATTCCAGAACGAGACCTGCGAATACGCGGCATAGAGATCGCCGTTATCCCCGGCCAAATCCTCGGCCAGGGGCAGCATCAGGCTGAGTTGAAACTTGACCTCAACCTTGTCGAACTCTTCCTTGTCTCCCTCGAGTTCGCGCAGCGGCAGGTTGTTCGGGTGTGAGCTGTAGGTCAGCGGCATGATGTAATTCGGCCGGTAGGGCAGAATGATCCAGGGCGAATCCGCCTGCTGCGCCAGGGTCGTCAGTCGCGCTTCCAGCGGCGCCTCGCTCTTTACCGCTTCACCATACAGTACGGTCGCCTGAGCCAGTGCACCCAGCATCAAGCCACATTGAATCCACCGCGCCATGGCATCTCCTCCAATTCCTTCAAGCACCCGCTGTCCCGGAACCGTCAACCTGACCGGTCCCGCCTGAGGGCGCTGTTCCACCCGCGCCAGTTTGGCCTTCAAGGCTCACCGGCATCCACCTTAGAAGAACGTGCCCATCGACAGGTAGAAGCTGCTGCGCCCGCCTTCTGCGCGGCCATACCCGAAGTACAGCGGCCCCAGGATCGTGTCGGCCCCCAGCCCCGCCCCCGCGCCGATGAGCCAGTCCGGGTCCTCGTCAGCCATCCACGTATCGCCGATGTCCGTGCGCACGATGAGATAGGTCGCCCGGCCGAGATTCGGCGGCAGTTTTCCCAGCGCGTGCTGCACCCCCAGAGAACCACCCGCAACCTTTTCACCGCGCAACTGCCCCTCCGACAGCCCCATGAACGAGGTCTCGCCGCCCAGTTCAAACAGCGCATGCGACGGCAACCCGTCATCCAAGTCCGTACCGTAGATGGCCGACACGTGCAGCGCGCCGGCCCCCAGCGGGATGGCCTGCAGGGTGCGCGCCGAGAGCCGGTCGTAGCCCGTGTCGCCGCCCAGTCCCTCGCGCCCCAACTCCGCCTCCAATTCCACGATCCGGCCCGAGGTCGTGAAAACCGTCCGGTCGCGCGTATCCAACACCAGCCGCGTAGACCACGCCGCCTCGGTGGCCGTGTAATCCGGCAAATCCGCGTCGCCCGTTTCAAGTCCGGCCGATACGTCGCGCAACACATACCCCGACCGCAATTCCGCATAGCGCCGCAACTGTACGCCCCCATCGAGCCAGCCTTCCCACGTGCGCACCTGGTACTCCGCCACGCGCTGCTCGCCTTCGTAAATCCCCTGGTTCTTGACTTCGTACCCGCCATGCGGCGCCACGAACAAGATGCCCTGAAAATCCAGCGGCTGGTAGAACTCGGTTTTGATCGACCGCTCACTGCCAAGTTCCGCATCCGTATCCCACTCCGCTCCCAGGCGGTTCAGACTGGTCCGGCGGTGGTTGAACAACACGTTCCAGCTCGACTCCTGGTCCAGGTCGCTGGTCAGCCGCATCCCCATATGCAGGTAGTTCGGCCCCCAGGCCTTCTCCTCGACCACGTACTCCAGCGTGTTGGATCCCAGCGGTGGCGCCAGGTAGCGAAAGCCAACCTGGTCGAATTCGCCCAAGGCGTACAAACGCATCAAGTCCCGGTTGAGGTGCTTGAGTTCGATAGGCGTCCCGGGCTGGGTTCCCACTCGCCCCGCCGCCACCCGCGGATCCACCCGCGACAGACCCGTGACCACAATGTTGGAAATCATCAGCCCATTCGCCGCCGGCCGATATTGCGCCGCCCGGTGCGCCGCGTAAGCCTCCGGGTCCATGGCATAGCGCTCCAACTGCGCGGCTTGTCCCTCCGCCGCCGTCCGCCCGCGCGGCATGATGTCCGCCGCGCGATGAAACTGGCCGGCCGAAAACCCGATCAGCTCCGGCACGATTGCCACGTCGGCCTTCGCGAGCTGGCGGTCCTGCTCGGGACGCTGCGCGATCGCGTAGGTGCGCCCGAGTATGTCGCCAATGCCCTCATACTTCTGCTTCGCCCCCGCCTTGGCCAGAGAACCGCCCACGTCGACGGCAATGATGACGTCGGCCCCCATCGCCCGCACCACGTCCACCGGCAGGTTATTTACAATCCCGCCGTCCACCAGCGTGTGCCCCTCGATCTCCACCGGCGTGAAGACGCCCGGCACAGCCATGCTGGCCCGCATCGACAGCGGCAGGTTGCCGTGATCCATGACATAGGCGGTGCCGCTCTGCAAATCCGTGGCCACCGCGCGAAAGGGGATCGGCAGGTCGTCGAAGCGCGCGATGCCGGCACTGCGCAGCGTGGCGGCCGACATGAGATTATTGAACTTCTGACCCGAGGCTGTGCCCCGCCGCCCCACGATCCGCCCGTGGTGCATACCCAGCTCGATGCCGCCGAAGTAGCGCCCATCATCTTTCTTCCGCCGGAAGTAAACCTCCCGCCGCGGCGTCTGATCCTTGAGCACGTTCCACCAGTCCACCGAGAGCAGCAGCTTCTGAATCTCATCCGCCGACATGCCCGAGGCATACAGCCCCGCAATGATGGCGCCCATGCTCGTGCCGCCGATGTAATCCACCGGGATGTGGCGTGCTTCGAGCACTTGCAGCACGCCCACGTGCGCCATGCCCAAGGCCCCCCCGCCCCCCAGGACCAGGCCGATCTTCGGGCGTGACACCACCGCAGGCGCGTTCGTGGCGGGTCCCGCCACGGGATCGGCCGACGCCAGCCAGACCGGGAGGGTAACCGCGGCCATGAACAGGGACATGCGCAACGTGCTCATAGGAACTCCTTAAAGCGATCGGCGCGAGCGTACCAGTCGCCCAGCACATTGCGCCACTGCAATTCGGACGGTTTCCCCGTTTGGGCGCATCGCCGAGTTTGCCACAAAGTGTTGGCGCAAGCGCCACCGCCTTAGTACAAGCTAGGCATGCGCGAACAGCCCACTCCCATCCACCACCTCGCCCGGTCGTGGCTGGATACGATCACGCGCACCCTACCCGCCACGCTCCTGCTCGCCGCGGCATGCGGCATCCTCCCCGGCTGCCGGCTTCTGGTCGGCACGACGGTCGTGGCCGTCGGGGCCGTGGGACTCGTCGGCTACGGGGTCTACAAGACTGGAGAGGCCGCCGTCACCGGCGTCGGCTCCGCCGTTTCGGGCGGGGCGAAAGGCGTCAACTCGGTCGTCTTCTGCGATGGCGAATTCAAGGCCACCTGCGACGGGGCCGTGGATGACGTTTGGCTCGCCTCGGCCAGCACACTAAAAGCCAATGGATTCCGGTTGGTGTCCGGCAATCGGGACGCGTTGTCGGGACATCTGGAAGCCGCGGCGTGGGACGAGGAGAAGATCGCCGTCAAACTGGATGATGCGGGGCAGGGCCAGACAACGTTTCGCATGCGAATAGGGACCAAGGGAAACCTAAAGAAATCGGAAACTCTGTATAACCTGATCGTCGCGAACATTACCCGGCGAGGCGGCGCATGAGATTGACCGGCCTGACCATCCTGGCACCCCTCGTGTTCAGTGCGTTTCTGATGGGTTGCAGAACCGACGAAGAACCCACCGCGGCCGGCCCCATTGAGGGCGTGACGAATCCATCCGTCGAAGTCCTGTTCGACAACACCCGCGCCTTGCCGGTCACCGGCACCTTCGGTTGGGGCATCAGCCTGTTGCGCGTGGACCCGGCGTTGAACGTGTCCCTCTCGGAAGTCGAAGAGCGCTTGCATCAGTCTCTGCTCAGCGCCCTCCCGGGCGAGGGATTCGTCTTCACCAACACCTCGCCCGACTACCTCGTGGGCTTCGCAGTCCTGGCGGGCGCCTCGCTGGACGAAGCGGAATTGAACCGCTCCTATGGGGATCTGCTCGCGTTTCCGGCCCGCACCGGCGCCGCCCCCGCGCTCAACTACAGCGCCGGCGTGCTCATCGTGGACATCGTGGAGAGCGCCCACAGCCACCTGCTGTGGCGGGGCGCCATCAAGGCCGACATCGACATGCAGTTGCCCACCGACCGGAAACAGGCGCGCTGCGACGGCGCCATCCGCGAACTCCTGCGCCACTACCCCAGCCCGCCCGCCACCGGCAAGTAGCCGGCGCCGGTCATGACCGTGCCGCACATCCTTCGCCCGCGTTACCGCGCCCCGCCGCGCAGTTCCGCCAGCCGCTCGCGCGTGCGTGCCGCCCAGAAGTCGAACGCGTCGCGTACATCATCCCACTTGCTGAAATTGCCCGCCACGTCCACCTTGCGTCCGGCGCGCTCGTCCACAATCGCGGCCAGCCGCACATTGGACTGACCATCCAGGAACTCAGCCTCCACGCGCGCCGACCCCACGGCCATCGGCGTCCCCGTCGCGGCGGTCTTCACCACTGACAGAGCCAATCCGATCGGCATCAGCGTCGACGTCAGCCCCCGCACGGGCTTGTTGCCTTGCGCATCAGTCAGCGCGACGCGCATCCGCAGCACGCCCGGCCCCGCCGTCGACACCAGTTGGTAGTCCTGGCTCAGTTGCTCGCGCAACGCGGCGTCGAGGTAATTAACCAACCCCTGGAGATCCTCCCGGGGCACCTTGCCCAGGTCGCTGTCCTTGGTCGCATAAACCCGGATCGGATCGAGCTTCACCTTCGTGTACGATTTCCAATTGGCCTTGGGACTGAAATACACCAGCTGCGCCTGGCCGCTTTGCCCCGGCTGCAGCTTCGAATAGTCGCCCAGGAACCCCGACTTGTCGGCCCCGCGCGTCTGCATCGTCGACGCACACCCCGCCAGCAAACCCGCCACCACGATCCCCGCTGCCGCCGTCATCCATATTGTCTTTGTCATCGTCGTCACCCTCCCCTTATCCATTATCTGTCGAAATGGCCGCCTTGGTCCTTTGGAGACGGCGGTCCCCGCCGTTGGCTTTTCCACACGCATCCACCGTCCACCGGCCGGGACGGCCGGCTCCAACGGTTTCTGCATGCATCCCGGCGTCACCTGGCTTGCTTACGGCACCTTCTCCGACGTCACCAGGCTGGCGCGCACGCTGTCCAGTATGGCCTGGTAAGGCCGCCGACCGATCCACAGCACCTTCTGCTCGTCACTCCCGTCATGAATCGCAAACGCGTCCGCCCGCACCAGCGTGCCACCCATACGGTGGGGCTCCAGTTGCACGACGACCCGCATGATCAGCGCCTCTTGGTAACGCGCGTACATCACGCGATCGCGTTGCGTGCCCTCGCGCTCAAAGGTCAGTCCGCTGACCGCTTCATCGGTCACGTGATAGCCTTCGTCGGTAAACACCCGCACGATCGCCGCGCGCGCCTGCGCCTGCGTCGCGCTCTCGAGCACCACATGTGCGATGCTCGCCGACCCCGGCTGATCCGAAATGCAGCCCCCCGCCAACGCCAACCCGCAGGCGACTGCGGCCAACCATCGTCCATGCCCACGCAATATTCTCATACGTCATCCCACACGGGAGTCCCCGTGATTCGGCTCCGATTGCCTACTCGTCGGCTGAGTTTACACGCTCCTGCATGGCATTGCCAAACACGGACCACGTCGCGCCATCACTGGCGACTGACAGCGTCATGTGGCCCTCGGCATTGATCACTAGGCTCCAGGCCCGGCCATCCTCGATGCCAGAGAATAGCCACAGATCCTTGCCGTCGACCACGGTGCCGATCTTCGTGACTTCGCCGCGCCGCGAATCCGGGGCCAGAATGGTGATCGCTTTCGTGTTCGCATCTACGCGAAGAAAGGTGGGGCGGGCGAGGCCGCCCAGATCGGGCGGGCCCACCGTTCCATCGTCATCGCACTGAAAGGCACTCGTGATGGCGCACGTCCAAACCGGGGCGCCCAACGCACCGCCGCAAGAGAGGACGCCGAGCAAAAGCACGGCAAGCCACGCGGACGCACGGATATGTCTGGCATTCATTCTTCTGGGTTCCTGTTGGATAATGATACGGTCGTCCCGCCCGCGCAACCATTCTCACTTCACGGTGTAGCCCTTGCCTTCCATGGCCGCGACAAAGCACTTGTCCCAGAGCGCAAATTTCTGATTGTACGCCCCCACCGCCGCTGCCGTCGAAGCCTTGGCCGCCCCCCGTGTGCGCCGCGATGACATGCCTCCGGTCACGCCTCCGGCGGTAGCGCCGATGGCCGCGCCCTTGCCGGCATCGCCCGCCACGGCCCCAATGGCCACCCCCAGCAGCGCGCCGCGCGCCGCGCCACCCACCGCGCTCCCCCGGCTCTCCTTGGCCATCTGCGTGTCGGATACGCTCTGTGCTCCTACGGCACCCTGCGCCTGGTAGGGATCCCAACTGGTCTGCGCAGTAGCCCAGTCATAGGCCGCCAGCTCATCCACCTTCTGTTGCTCAGGCGTTTGCCCCTTGGCGGGGAAAATCACATGATTGCCGGGGTTGGTGCTAAGCCCGGGCGGCCCGCCAAACGACGTCACGGACCAGACGGCCACCACCGCCGCCAGACCCCATACGGACCTTCTTACTGTGAATGCCAGCGTCATCGGCGCACCTTCCTCTCTCGTCCCGGTCGACACTCCCGCCGGGGATGGCACCACGCCATCCCCGGCTGATGGAATCGGACAGCCCGCCCCGGGCTGGCCGACTCCTAGAACGTCACGCCCAGACCGACGATCATGCCCGAGAAGTTGATGTTCAACTCGTCGTCATCGGTGACCTTCGACTTTACGATCGGATTCTCGGCATTGTCGCCCTTGAATTTGTACCCCACGTTGCGATAGCCAACGCGCGCCGCGAGGTTCTCGGTGATCTGGTACTGCAGTTGCGGCTGCAGCTCATAGACGATATCCGAATCGCCGCCGCCGCCGATCCCGAGTGTCGGATTGAACCGCAACCCATCGATCTTCGACGGGAACACCGGAATGCTGGGCCGCACAATGAAGATCGGGTCCACGAGATCGTTCTCGCTGTCGGCCTTGCCCACGCCGTAGATCTCGAGATCATTCTCGATGTGCAAGGTGCGCACACCGACCAGGAGATCGAACGTCTGGCCTTCCGCCCAGCCGTCAATTTGGTAGCCCACCGCCGCCTCCCCGAGAATGGACTTTGTCTCGAGCTGGCCGCCCTGAGGCTGATCTTCCTCATCCAGGTTCTGGGTGTCGGTCGACAAAACGTCCACCTGTCCCCAGGCGAGGTACCGGTCGTACTGGGCCACCGCCAGCAGCGAACCGCCAAAATCCGCCGCGTCAAATATGTCGCTGGCCGACTTGTCAAACTCAGTCTTCTGCCCGCCCACCGTCACGTCGCCGTCAATCCCCATGAACCACGCGTAGGGCGTGAGCTCACCTTTCCAACCCGATGGCGCTGCGATGGGTGCCGTCGAAGGCGACACCTCCGCGGCCACCGCCGCGCCCCCCGCCAGCCACACCGCCGCCATCATTCCGATTGTACTCACCTTCATGAACCTCGCTCCTTACCTGTTGTTTATTCTGCTGTCTTACTGCTCACGCTCACATCCGCCCCGCGCATCCCGCAGAGCGCCGCTTCACGCCGTCATTCGATTCCCACGGCTTAGATTTCCGCACCCCCCTACGCCTTCTCGGCACCTGACATCTTCCGCCACGACCATGGCGTCGATCACACCGGCTGCCCGTTTTCTAGTTACGTGCCGTCAGGTCCAGACCGCTAACTCCCCAGAATATTGATGGCACGCGACGCCACGACGACGAGCGTAATGAGCGCAATCGTGCTCTCAGCCATCATGAGAAGCTTGGCGCGCGAAGTCAGCGGGGCCACTTCGGTCGTGCTGAACGCCGTCGCCGTCGAATACCCGAGGTACAGGTAATCCACGAACGTCGGGTTCCAACCCGGCGGCACGTGCTCGGCCGCCCCCATCTGCGGAAACAGCCAGTCGGCCCGCCGACCGGAATCCATCAGGCGGGACTCGGGACCACCGCGATCGATCTGCCAGTAGAGCAGCGAGAACGCCAGCACGTTATTGACCCACACCGCGACGCTCGACGCGAGCAGTTGCAGCCCGCCAAGCTCCGCCCCCCCATGCATCATCATTCGCACCACCTCGGCGAGCGTCGCCAGGTTCCCCACCCCCACCACCACCACAAAGAGGGTCATCACCGCACGCTCAACGCCTAACCATCGTTCACGGACTGACGCCAGTCCGACCGGCACCAGCGCGGACACGAGCAGGATCCCGGTCGCATACATCAGCCACGGAGGAAACAGCCGGACGCGGCCCTGCAGGAACGTCAGCAGCAGCACGACCGTCCCGATCGCCAGCGCCACTGGCCAGCGCCTTTCAAATTGACGCGGTTCAGAGGCCGTGTTCATGCCATTCTCACAGCTGGACCCTCACGCCGGCCGCAACGCCCGACAGCGCCAAGTCCAGTTTCAAGTTGTCATGGTCGTAATCGATGTCCAAATGGCGCCACCCGGCTTCCAGGTCGACCCGTGGCGTCACGTGCATCCCCACCCCGCCAAACACCTGCCACGCCAGCTCGCTCCCGAGCCCAAAGCCGCCAATGTCCGCCCGCCCGCCGACATACACGCGCTCCGTCAGGTTCAGTCGGGCACGCGCTCCCACATACGGATCCACCCACTCCCGCTCCTCCGCAAGGTCCGCGTCCGCCGCTGCCGTCATCCCCTCCTCGATGGTGCCCGCCAATCTGCGCTCCGCCTCCTCCAGCGCCCGGCGGACCTCCTTCGACGCGCTGCGTTTCAGGTCGTCGATGGAGGCTTCGGCCGCCTTGCGAATCTCGTCCCGAATGGCCTCCGCGTCCCCCTGAATCTCGTCCATCCGGGCATCCAGGCGCTCCTTCACCGCGTCGGCAATCGCATCGCGCATCGCCTCGCCCACGTCATCCAGCCGATCGCGAACGTCATCCCGGATCTCCGCTCGAATCGCGTCACCAACCGTGCCCCGCCCGTCCCCCAGTCCGTTATCAGGGCCCAGTCCGGGAGGGGCAATGGCGTCAATGCGCCCGATGATGTCCTCGACGGTTTCATCGACCTTCCCCTGGACTCGGTCACGCACCATCTCCCGTGCCGCCTCGCCCACATTCTCCTTCAAGCCGGCCAGGTCCTCTGCCATCTCGCCCGCATCCTGCTTGACGTCGCCACCCACGTTCTTTTGGATAGCCTGCGCCGTCGTCTGCATGACGGACGCGCTGATCGCATCCACCGCCTCGTAGTCCGGCGCCATCTCCAGTTCGGCCGAGACGTACATGTAACGGCCGCCCGCCAGCACATCC
>JAIOPI010000016.1 GCA_021413965.1 Lentisphaerota bacterium
GCACCGTTCGTCTCGCACCACGCGAAGAAGGCGGGGTCGTCGATCAGGCCGTACTTCACCACCTCGGCGTAGCCGGCGAGCAGCTCGCGGCGCGGCAGGGTCCCGAGCGTTCCCATGTCGGCCAGGACGAGCAACGGCTGGTGGAAGGCGCCGACCAGGTTCTTGCCGGCCGGCATGTCGATCGCCGTCTTGCCGCCGACCGCGCTGTCGACCTGCGACAGCAGCGTCGTCGGCACCTGCACGAAGCGGATGCCGCGCAGGTACGTGGCCGCCACGAATCCCACCAGATCCCCCACCATGCCGCCGCCCAGCGCCACCAGGTATGACTTCCGGTCCAGCCCCGCCTCGACCGCCCGGTCGTATAGCTGCTGAACATACTTGAGATCCTTGGTGGCTTCGCCCGCCGGCACCACCGCGCGCTGAACCTTCAGTCCGTACTGCGTCAGCAGTGCTTCGCCGCGCGCCCCATAGAGCGGATCGACCTTCTCGTCCGACACAATCAGCGCCCGCTGCCCCGCCGCCTGCCGCAACGACGCAATGTCACAGCCGGCCCCGATGTGAATGTCGTAGGACCGCTCGTCGAGATCAACATGGACGATTCGACTCATCACGAAACTCCGCTCCGAAAACGTCTGGCGTCACGAAAACCGGTCACCGCCCCAACCGCGTCCCAACCCGCAGCGGTCGTCCCCGCAAGTAGGCCTCGCCCGCCATCGCCTTGCCTCCCGGAGCCTGAACGTCAAGCAAGCGCAACGCGCCGCTGCCAGCCGCCACCAGCGGCCCGCCGCCTCCCACGTCCAGCACACACCCCGGTTCGCCCGTGCCGGATTCGACGGCCACGCGCCGCACTTTGAGCACCGTCGGCGCTGCACCGGCGTCCGATACCTCGGGAACCAGGCAGTAGGCACCGGGCCACGGGTTGAATCCGCGAACGCGATTGTAGATTTCGGTGGCGCTCAAGGTCCAGTTTATTTCCCCATCGCCCTTGTGGAGTTTGGGGGCCAGCGTGGCCAGGGTCTCGTCTTGCGGCCGCGGGACCAGCGTGCCGCTCATCCACGCCGGCAGCGTGCGCGCCAGCAGGTCGGCGCCCGCCGCCGCCAGCCGAACCTGGAGCACCCCGGCCGTATCCTCCGGTCCAATCGCCACTGTCTGCTGCAGCAGCATGTCGCCCGCATCCATGCGGGCATTCATGAGCATGGTGGTCACACCGGTGACAACGTCCCCGCGCGCGATCGCCCATTGGATCGGCGCCGCCCCCCGGTAGCGCGGCAGGAGCGAGGCGTGCACGTTCACGCACCCCCGCGGAGGCAGCCGCAGCAATGGCTCGCGCAGAATCTGACCGTACGCCACCACCACCATCACGTCGGGCCGCCACGCTCCGAGGGCCGCCACGCTCTCCGGCGTGTTCACCTGCTCCGGCGTCTGCACCGGCAGACCCAATTCCAGCGCCGCCAGTTTCACCGCACTCGGCGTCTGCACCAGCTTGCGTCCCTTCGGCCGATCCGGCTGCGACACCACCCCCGCCACCTCCACCCCAGGCAGGGCACACAGTGCCCGTAGAATCGGCACGGCGATGTCAGCCGTCCCCATGAATATCGCTCGAAACGACATGATCGACGAGTGTCGAGTGGAACGCCGCCCCTGTCAAGCGGCCCGACGGCTCAAGGGTACCCCTTCCGCTACAAGGAGGACAGCAACTCATCCAGCGCCCGGCGCGACGCGGCCTTGATGCGGCGGTGCACGCTGCGCCCGCCCGTATCAATACCCACCACGGCCTCGAGATTTTCGACATCCAAAATCCACATCGCATCAGCGGCGCCGAACTCCTTCAGGAAATGCACGCCCGCCACGCTGCGAATGTTGCCGGTCAACTTGCTGGCCGCGCCCACCGTCTGGAGATACACGCACCCGAATCGCGCGCAGGCCCGCCGCGTCGCGTCCCCCAGGCAGCCCGTCCCCACCAGCACCCGCACGCGATACTTCTCGATCAGATCGGGCACATACGCGTCCACCAGCACAGAGGCCGACGCGCCCGCGGCGCGCACAACCCAATGTGGCCCCTCACGCACGATGATTGGACTGCCATGATAGATGGCGCCATGCTCGATCTTCGCCGGGCTGACCATCCCATCCAGCAAAAACTTGGTCACGCGGCAGCGGGCCGTATGCAAGGGGCCGGATAGCAGCACCCGCTGCCCCGCGCGCAACCCGGCCACCGCCTCCGCCGTGAACGGCGCCTGCAACGCATGCGCCTTCATACGTGTTCTCCTTCCAAGCGCGTCCATTCGGATCCCTGTCGGATCCCGGGCTTACGTCACCGCAACAGCCGTCCCGTTCGCCCGAATTGACTCAATACAGCCACCGGTCCACGCCCCCCTCCGGCCCCAGCAGCGCACCGCGCCGTCGAAACATCCACCCCATGAACGACACGGTGACAAAATAGGATGAGGGGAGCCGGCTCAGGGCGTCCACACACGCGCCCAGCAGCGTGCTGCGACCGCCAAGCCCCAAGGGCCCGATACCCAGCTTGCGGGCGTCTTTAAGCACCTGATCCTCCAACCGGGCCAGCGCCTTCACCGGTGATCGGGCGCCCACCCGCCGCAGATATTGCAGCTTCGACTGCGCGTAGCCGGTGGCACGGTCCCCCCCCACGCACACGCCGATCACACCCGGCCCGCTGGCATTGCCCTGTGCACGCCACAGCGCATCGAGGATGCAACGGCGCACGCCCCCCAGGCTGCGGTCGGCCTCGAGCTCCATGTCGGGTAGGACGTACTGGCGCCCCTCGTTCTCCGACGCCGCGCTCTTCATCACCAGGCGCACGTCCACCGTCTTGCGCGCCCCCTGCTGGAAGTGCATCACCGGTGACGATTGCGCGACGTTGGTCACAAAGGGTGCACCGGAAACGGCGTCCAGTGTGTTCTGGCGCAAATACCCGAGACGCGTCGCGCGCGCCACCACGCTTTGCGTGCGGGCCGCCAGGGCGTTGGTGTCAAATCCCACGGGCACGCTGTAGTAGAAAATCAGCGTCCCGGTGTCCTCACACAGCGGGATGTCCTTTTCTCGGGCAAGGCGAACGCTGTCGAGGATCGTCTCCAGCGCCCACGCGGCGTGGCTGTCCTGCTCCTCTTCCCGCAGCGCCCGCCGCAGGGCCTGCTCCACGTCCGCGGGAAGATCCGTCGACGTGCGCCGAATCAGCGCGAACAGATTCTTTTCCCAATGGCTCATGCCCACCCAGCCCCGCCCGCGGGGTCAATGCCCGCGCCGTGCCCGCAGTTGGTCAACGACCACATCCGGGACCTCGAGGTCTCCGAACCCCCGGCCCAGTTCCAGCCCGGGCTTGGATCCGCCGTGAAAATCGGAACCGCCGGTCGCCACCAGATCCAGGGATTTCGCCATCACGGTAAACGTCCCGGTCTGCTCCTGCGTG
This sequence comes from Lentisphaerota bacterium, assembly GCA_021413965.1. GTDB lineage: Bacteria > Verrucomicrobiota > Kiritimatiellia > UBA8416 > JAIOPI01 > JAIOPI01. The sequence goes on from JAIOPI010000016.1 coordinate 3,431, forward strand.
TGCAGCGGATAATAGACCTCCACCCCCTGAAGTCCCATCATTTTCAAGTCTTCCAGCACGCGGCGCAGCGCCTTGCTCGACAGGTCGAGCGAAATGGGATGGGCCACGACGGCAACCCCCCCCGCCCCCGCGATGACCGCCAGCGCTTCCGCCGGGGGCAACCGGAACCGGTCCACATAAGCGGGTTTACCCTTGGCCAGGAATTGCTCGAACGCTTTCTGACGGTTCTTCACGTAGCCTCGCTCCACCATGGCCTCCGCGATGTGTGGCCGCCCGACCACGTCTTCCCCCGCCTTGGCGGCCACCACGTCCGGATCCAGCGGACAGCCCAGCGACCGCAGGCGCTCCAGGATCCGGACGTTCCGCTCGGATCGCCCGGCGCGAATCCGGGCCAGCGTCTCCTGCAGCGGTCCGTTCCGAACATCCACAAAATACGCCAGCAGGTGCATCGTCCCGCGGGTCACTTCCGCACTGATTTCCACCCCGGGAATGCCTTCCAACCGGCGTTCCGGCGCCAGCGCCTCACACGCGTCCAGCAGCGGCCCCACCCCGTCCGTGCCGTCATGGTCTGTCAGGGCCAGCGCCTTCAGCCCCAGACCCGCCGCGCGCTCGACCAGTTCCGCCGGCGTTAGCGTCCCGTCGGAATACGTGGAATGCGCGTGAAGATCGATCATGACTCCACGCGATAGCAGTCCCGCACCGACATGAACGTCGTGCAGGCGAAGTGGGCCGCAATGGTCGTGTCGTAGTGGGCCGTGTGCGCAAACGCCTTGCACGCCAGACGCCACCGCGTCTCCAGGCTCAGCCCGCCGCCCAACCGGCGCAACTCGTCCAGCAGGCTTCGGTAGTCCGCCGGATCCGTGACGGAGGCCACCCGCAGGAAATTCTTGGCCGAGGCCCGCACCATGCAGGGCCCGCCGATATCAATGTTCGTGCGCGCCTGCTCGATCGTCGCCGTGTCCTGTGACACCGTCTTCTCGAACGGGTACAGATTGACGACCACCATGTCGAACGCCACGCCGCCGACGCGGAGCAAGTCGTCCTGGTGCGCCGGATTGTACGTCTCGCTCAGCAAGCCAAGGTAGATCTTGAAGTCCAGCGTCTTGACCAACCCGCCCTGCATCTCGGGCTGCCCCGTGTAGTCCGACACCGCGTGCAGATGGCGCGCCGCCCGCTCGCGCCCCAGCAACTTCTCAATCGCCGCATGGGTGCCGCCGGTGGAATAGAGGAGCACGCCGGGACACGCCTCCACCAATTGCGGAACCAGGACGTCCAGGCCGGTCTTGTCCGATACACTCAGGAGTACGTGCCGCACGCTGACGCGATCATCAATCCGCTCCACGATATTCAGGGCCATGGTTTCTCCATTGGGAGGCAGAACGTTCCGGTTCAACGGTCGCGCCGCGACCGGCGCGTCCGCGGCCCCGGAACCATACCGCCGTTGCCAGAAAAACTTCAAACTTTCTTTTGCCGCAACGCCCCCGTACCCTCCGCCCATGTACGAATTTGCCATCGACATGAGTGCCGGACTCGCCAGCCTGGCGCTGACCGAGAAGGCGGCCTGCCGCGCCGCCTTCTCCTGGTCCCAGAAGCAGTACCCGCATCAGCACCTGTTCGCCATCCTGCCGGGCTTTCTGCGCGATGCCGGCGTGGCGCCGGAGGAAATCGGGCTGGCCGTGGTCGGGCTTGGCCCGGGAGCGTTCTCGGGCATTCGCATTGCCCTCGCCGCCGCCAATGGGCTGGCGCTCCCCGGCGGCGTGGCCGTCAGGGGGCTCCCCAGTTCGGCCGCCTTGGCATGGGAGGCGAGGGGACAAACGACGAGCACCGAGATCATCACGGTCGGTGATGCGCGCCGCAGTCGCTGCTGGCTCGCGCGCTATCGCCTCGGCAGCCCCGCCGGTTTGGACACCCTCGCCGAACCTGTCCTGGTGCCCGTCGCCGATCTGGCGGCCGCCCTTTCCCCGCAGGCGTGCGTCGTCACACCGGACTGGGAACGCTTGGGCGCCATCCTGGAAGCCGCGGTCCCCGCCTCGGCCACCCTGCTGCGCGCCCCTCACTACCCCACCGCTCGCGCACTGGCCGAAATCGCCGGGCAAAGATTGCGGCGCGGCGCCGCCCTCCATCCCCCCCAGCCCATCTATCTGCATCCGGCGGTGTGAGCCGAAGGGGCGCGTCATGCCGTGAAGGCCCCTCCCACGACTCGGGGTTCGCCGGGCGGGGTGGCTGCCGCGCCAAACCGGAACACCCCCGCCGCCCCGTCACTTCGCGCCGGACCCGTCACCCACCTCAAACGCGCCAATATCCGGCGCCGCGCCCTTGAACACGTCCGACACGCCGCGAATCACCACGCCGCGGTCAATCAGCGGACTTCCCGGCGCAGGCCGCAAATCGCCCACCGATGGATTGTCGTATACCGGCAGCTCGTCCTCGCCGTATTTGCCGAGGTCGGGCGTCGACGTGAACATCGGGTCCGCGTACATGCCATGCTGCTCCTGCCCGGTGCTCTGCTGAAACTCCGCCAGCGACCGGTACACCTGCCCTTCCCAATCGAACTTGCGGAACGGCTTCGTGGGCGTGTTGTAGTAGCAGTTGTAGTCCAGCACATGCCCGGTGCGCCCGCGGTTCACGGCAAACTCGCTGCCGATCATGGCGTTGTTCTTCAGCACGCGATTGCGATCCGCCAGCTCGTAGCTGTTGAACCGCACCATCGAGGCGCCGTCCGCCTTGTCCATGGTGTAGGCCGAGTTGTTGTAGATGTACGTCCAGCCCACGGAGTCCGATCCCACGCTCATCTTCAGGAACAGCGTGTGGTAGGTGGCATCGTTACGCGTGACGTACACCGGCCCGCGCTCCACCGGCGCCAGGCTGATGGCCGAATGCGCGCTGCGAATGCGATTGCCATGGAAGCGCATGTTGATGCCGCCGCCGTCCAGCTCCACCCCGTCGTCGCCGACGTTCCACATCTGATTGAACATGATGTCGGCGTCCCGGTTCATGCCCAGGTCGTTCGGGTGCAGCCAGCTCTCCACGTCGATGCAGTCGAACCAGTCGTGCACCTTGTTATGGCACACGCTGTTGCCCCGCCCCGCGCACCAGACAATGATCCCCTGGCGCGAGTACTCCGAGTGCTTGATGGATATCCAGCTGAAATCGCGAATCCCCGGTTCGGCAACCGTGTTGTACCAGATCGCATTGTTCTCCGACGTCTCGGTCTTGACGAAGATGCCCTGCTGCGCATTGTGCACCAGGTTGCCGTACACCACGTTGCCGATCGTACCCGACCCGCTGATGCGAATGGCCGAATTGCCGTAGTGGCAGATCTCAAATCCGGATATGACCACGTACTTGCAGCCCTCCAGGTAGAACCCGTAATCGTCCATCGCCACGTGGTAGCTGTGCGACCCCGGCGATTTGGCATCGCCCGTGCGCACCAACAGGCGCTTCTTCTGCGGATCATACGCCCAGCAACGGCGGTTCTGGTACTCCTCGCGCGTCAGGTCCGCCACGGTCGGGTAAAAGAACATCCGCTTGCCGTCCTGCGCCACGTAGTGCGGCCCGTCATCCGGAAAATTCCCGCCAATGGAGTAGATGCCCGGTGACACCTGGCTCCAGCCCGCGCCCGCTCGAATCACGCGCGAACTGTCGAGCACCGGCTTGTGGCCCGGCGCCGCCGTGATCACCGCCGGCTTCCCCTCTTGCGCCTTGATGTACTGCAGGTGCAGCGACTCCGGATACACGCCCGACATGGCGTACACCGTGTCCCCCGACTTCAGCCCGGTGGTGGCTTTCGCCAGCGTCTTCAGCGGCGCCGCCTTCGTCCCCGGATTGTCGTCGTCGCCCACCGTCGGCGACACGTACAGCGTCCGCCCACCCACCGTGTTCAACACCATCCTCCGCGTGCGCGTTTGCATCAGGCGCGGCTCCGGCAGCGGTTCCGGATCGCTGAACGCCAGCTTCACTTCTATCGGCTCGTTCTGCTCCAGCGGCCAGATGCTCGCCCACATCAGGTGCCGCTCGCGATCGATCGTCACGTCCACGCCATCGCGCCAGCCCGATTCCCCGACACGCCGCCAGCTCATCAGGGCCGACACATTCGTGTTCGCATCGCCCTGGTACGACATCTCCAGGCCCACGGCGGAGTACGTCGGGTAGAGTTCCAGCGCCCCGGACACGAACGCGTTGGCACCCCGGTCAAGCTTCGTGCTCGGCGGCGGGGGCGGCACCATCGGGGGCTGGGTCGACGTGGTTGCGGCAGGGGCTTCCGGCTGGGTGGTCGTCGTGACCGGCACGCCCGGAGGCGGCTCGGGCTGACGCGGATGGCGCTGCTCGTAACGGGCACGCAGCGCAACCAATACCGCGACGACAATGAAGACAAACAGAACGAACTTTTTCATACGGCGCCCGCCCAGTCGATTTAAAGAAACCTACATTAGTGCGTTTGCACCCCGGCTTTACAAGGGAAAACAAGCGTGAAGCATACGCGGGCGCCCATCGCGGGGCTGTTCACATGCCCTGGTGTGGCCCCGCCTCCACGGGCGGGCCACGCGATGGCCCGCCCGACCGGTCGCGCCGGCCCCCTTCACCGCGCCGGAAGCCAGCCATCCGCCAGCAACTGCCCGTCCACGCTGACCGCATAGCCGCGCTCCTGGCGCTCCACCACCACGGCCAGGTCACGTCCCGCATACGGCAGCCGCGCATCCATCCGCTTCCACGCCGTCGGCAGGCAGGGACTGAAGCGCAGCCCGCCCGGCTCCGCCCATGCCCCCAGCATGGACTGGTACACGTTGCGCACCGCCACCGCAATGGTCCCCGAGAAGAACGTGTCGCCGCCCTCGCCTTCGCGGCCGGGCGCGCCCTTGTAAACATTGACGACCGCGTATGGCGCGCTGCGGGAGGCCGCAATGGGATGCCGCACCTGATCGTACGGCAGCAGATACTCCATCACGTCAAAGCACAGGTCCCCCTCGCCCGCCACCGCCAGCGCCCGCGCCAGGAAGCCATGGCAGCCATGGTTGTAGCAGGTCCCGTTCTCGCCGAGCCCCGGCGGCAGGTCGCCGCTGCCGATGCGCCCCAGTCCGTCCACCGGCGGATGGCCCAGCGCAGGCGTGAAAAGCGGGTAGCCATGCGGCGTGCGGATCCCGCGCAGGCGTGCGAGCAGCGCCGGCAACTCCGCCGGCTCAAAAACGCCGGCGATGATGCCGAATGCGTTCACCGGAACATTGAAGCGCACCTGCCCGTCCGGATCACGGTCCGAGAAGAACCAGCAGCCCCGGTCAGAAAACACGCCGTTCAAGTAGCCCAGCGGGTTCAGCGCGTGCTGGCGGATGCGGCCGCGCATCTCGTCCGCCGCGCGCAGGCACGCCGCGGGCTCGGGCAATCCCACCCCCCCCGCGCCGAGATGCTGCCGCAACTGCGCCGCCTGCCGCAGGCAGTAGATCAGATGGCAGCTCACCATCACGCTCTCCCCCCGCCCCTCCAGCCCGGCGCGGTTGGCCGAGTCGTTCCAGTCGCCTTCAAGGATCTTGCACAGTCCGTGCTCGCCGATGTTCGCCGGCGTCAGGTAGTAGTTCAGCAGGCGCCCGAGGTGATCCAGCACCGTGGTTGTCGAGTCGGAATCGAGAAACGGCAGCGTCTCGTTGAGCAGCGCAAAGTCGCGGTTCTGGCACACGTACTCGTAGACCATCTCCCAGACCCACAGCCCCGAATCCACATAGGGCCGCGCGTCATGCCGTCCGTGGCGGCCGTCCGTCGAGTACTGGCGCACGAACCAGCCGTCGGCACGCTCGGTCTCCAGGATCTCCAGGATCGTGCGCCGGACTTCGGCGGGATACCAGGCCGCGGGACCGGTGTAGTCCTGCGCCGTGTCTCGCACGCCGCGCATGTTGCTCGGCCAGCCGCGCCGCAGCACGAGCTGCTGCTGCAGGCTCAGGTATTCGTTTATGTAGCGCGTAAAGGCCGCGTCCGGCGTGCGCACGGCCGCGCGCGTCAGGAGCTTGTGCTTGTGCGCCGCCACCGCCGCCATCTCGGCATCGAGCTGCCCCAGCGTCTCCTGCAGCATCGCCACGGGGTTCACGTCGTCGGCAAGCACCATGCGGCACTGCCAGCTGGCGCCCGGCGCCAGGCGCACCGTGGACGCGAAGGCCACGAAGAGCGGATAGCCATAGGTGTCCGACGTGCGCGCGGCGGGCCACGCCCGCCATTCCTTGAGGGCCGCCGGCCACTCGCGCGTGCCGCGCCCGACGAACCCCGCCGCATCGAAACTCAGCCGCTCGAAATCCGTGTCCGTCACCAGCCGCAGGGCGCGCCGCTGCTCCGGCCGGCCGGCCGGGCTGCCCATGCCCATGCGTACGCTGCGCGTGGCGGCGTCATAGGAGCAGGTCTGGAAGAGCCAAGGCATGTCCCACGCCGCGGCCTGCGTGGCCGTCAGCCAGGGCGTCAAACGCGGCATCACCACCACCTCGCGCGGCGTGGACCCGGTGTTGGTCACCGTCATGCGCAACGCCGCGGCCACCACCCGGCTCAACGTGGCCATCTCCGTCTTGACCACGAGGCCGGCACGCTTGACCGTCCACACCGCTTTCTCCGGATACCAGCGGCACTCAAACTCGCCCGCCACTTCCGCCGTGACCACATCGTCAGCCAGCGGCCCCCGGAAGTTGGTGAACGCCGACGCCGCCTCGCCGTCCGGCAGAAGGAAGCACTGCCACGGCGGCGTGTCATGCTCGGCATTGGCGCGCAGCCAGTACATGCCGCCCGGCGGATTCTCCTGCAGGTAACTCTTGCCGTTGTGATGCACGCGCCAGAACAGGCGCTCATCCCCCAGGATGTGATCCCATTCCCGCGGCAAGTGATAGCGCTGCACGCTGAAGCCCGCAAAATCCGTCGTGAACTGCCCCAACCCGCCAAGTGAAAGCGATTCCAATGTGCTCATGGGGGGCATGCCGTACCACAATCCGCCCCCAATATCCAGCAGTTCGCTAGCCCCCGGGCTTGCCCTCCCGCGCTCCCGGCAGGCTTGCCCCGCTGGAGCGCCCGTTCCAGCCACGGCGAGATGGACATTGCAGCCGACATGGTCAGTATCGTAATTTGGACCCCTCAGGCGGGATGCCGCGAGTACCCCACGCCATCCCCACCCGCGACCGCGCGTGGCGCGTTTCTTCAGGCCGTATAGGAGAACAGACCATGAGTGCGAAAAACATGTGGTACGGCGCGCACGCGCTGGCCCTCGTCCTGGCCCTGACCCACGCCCCGCCTGCCCGAGCCGAAATGGCGCAGGATCACTGGTACCTGGCCGACCACTGGAGTTCCAAAGGCAGCACCGAAGGCAAGATGACCACCCCCCAGGGGCTCGCCCTGGGCACCAACGGCTGGCTCTACATCGCGGACGATCTCAACCGCGTCCATGTCTGGGATACCAAAACCGGATTGTTTGTGGCGCGCTGGGGGTCCGCGGGTAGTGCCAACGGCCAGTTCAACCACCCCGTGGATTGCGCCATCGATGCCGACGGCAATGTCTATGTGCTCGAACAACGGGGCCACCGCGTTCAAGTGTTCAGCCCAACCGGCCAGTACCTTCGCAAATGGGGGGCCTCGGGCTCGGCGGATGGACAGTTTGGCGTGGCGTGGAGCCTGGACATCGGACCGGATAACCTCGTGTATGTGGCCGACGGCAGCAATCATCGCATCCAGGTTTTTGACACGCAGGGAAATTTCATCCGCAAGTGGGGCGAGGAAGGCACCCTGCCCGGCCAGTTTGATATCATCCTCCTTTATGTAGATGCGGCCCCCGACGGCCTGGTGTACGTGAATGCGTCTTTGCGCAATCAGGTGTTCCGGCCGGATGGCACATTTGTCCGTGAGTTCAGCATCCAGGATGCGTTGTCACCTTCCGGCAGCATCCCCATCGGTGACGATGGCCTGATTTTCAAGTGCGCCAGCGACATTGTCGTCTGTGATCTCTTTGGAAATGCGCTCACCACGATCACAGCCGGCAAGGGGCTGCTCGAACCCGATTCATTTGATCCCTCACCCGTCCCGACCATCCGGACCAGCCCGGTCGACGTGGCCCAGGGCCCTGACGGCACGCTCTACGCCTCGTCGGTCGAATACCAGATCCTCGTCTACCGCCGCGGCTACCGCACCATGGATACCAACGCCGTGCCGCGCCCGGCCATCTTGCGCGCGGAGCAGCGCTCCGGCACCGGATTGGTCGATCTCGATTTCATGGTGCACGATGGCGACAGCCCCACCGCCCATGCCGCCGTCCTGGGCCTGGTCGATGGCGCCGATGATCTCGCCCACATTCTGCCCCTCTCCTCGCTGGCGGAAGGCACAGCGTCGAATGTGAATGCGCTCGTGCCGACCGGCACGCCGCTGCATCTCACATGGAATGCCGCCGCGGACTGGGACGCCGAAATTGGCCAGATCGCGTTCCGTGTCCTCGCCAACGACGGACGCAACCTGCTCGGCTTTCATTTCCTCACCATCCCCGCCAACGGGTCCAACGCGCTGCTTACCATCAGCCAATCCCCCGTGACAGCCAAGGATCTGCTCGACTGCTGGCACTGGCTCGTGGCCACCGGCGATCCTGAAATTTCGCTGGCCTCCGGCGTCGTCTACGGCGTGAAGGCGCCCTACGCCAACGCGGCCCTGGCCAGTGGCCGCCAAACCACGGAGTCGGGCCTCGCGTTCCTCTTCGACCGCTTGCACGTGCGGGCCGCCACGCCGGCGGAGGTCGCGCAGGCACGCGAGGGCAGTACCCCGGGTGTCGTCCACCAGTGGGCCCCGATCAACCAGATTGGCAACCTGCCGCAAAGCGTGAACACCTATGCCTTTGACACCGCGGATTTGCGCCCGGCTCCCGATCTTGATGATTACGCCTGGTGGGTGGTGCCGCTGCCCTGACCCGGCCTCAGAACCACGTGCCCGCCAGCTCCGCACGATGCGCTCGAAGACCATAGCGTGGAGTCCAAAGCGACCCGCCTGGGGCGGCCTGCTCCTCGTGGCGCTCGCCACCCTCGCCACCGGCGCGCCCTCCGGGCCCACCCCGCGCGCCTCCGTGCAATTCACCCAATCCTCCAGCCCCGCCGACGTCCTCAGCCAGTCGGTCACCGTGACCACCCCCGCCTCGGTCACGACGCAGGTGGCGCCCCCGCAGTACCGCAACTACCGATTCATCCACTGGACCATCAACGGGACGCGCGCGAACGATTTCCTCGGCGTCGCGCTCAACCCGGTCGCCCTGACGCTGTACGAGGACACGGCCGCCGTCGCCACGTACCAATTGCGCAGCCTCGATGCCGACGCGGATCGCGTGAACGATTGGTATGAACGCTACTATCTGGGCGACACCAGTTTCCCCGCCGACTCTGACGATGACCTCGATGGCGCCGGTCTGCGCACGGAATATGAACGGGGCTGGCACCCGCGCATCGCCGATAGCACGCGTCCAGGCGGCGTATCGCAGCGTGACAGTGTCACGCTGACGTTCCTGCGTGCCTCCGGCTACACCTACACCGAGCGCAGCGAACCCAATGGCGTGCTCCCCACCGCCAACCTCACCTTGCCTGGTGGCGCCCGGGTAACCACCCTCGAGGCCCCCGGCTTCTACGGGCAATTCGCCTTCGGCCAGTGGTCCCTGAATGGCGTCCGCCAAGCGGACGCCCTGGGAACCGCGCGGACGCAAGTCTCGCTGACGGTGACCACGGACACGCAGCTCGTGGCCCTCTACCTGCCACGCGTGCTTGACGGCAACGCCAACGGCGCCGCGGACTGGTTCGAGTGGCGCTACACCGGCGCGCTGCAACCGGACAGCGGACAGGATTCGGACGGGGATGGCGCCGACCTGCGCCGCGAGTACGGGCTCGCCACGAACCCGCATGTGGCCGACAACCTGCACGCGGGTGGCGTCTCGGCGCGGGATTCACGCCCCCTGACGTTCAGCCGCGAGGCCTTGCGCGCCTACCAGATCACGAGTCTCCCCGCCGGCGTGCTCGACAGCCTGCAGGGCCTGGTATCCACCGGCACCGTGATCACCACCCCGGAGGCGCCACCCATGCTCAACGTCTACGCCTTCGGATTCTGGTCGGCAAATGGCGAGCGGCAAGCCGACGCGCTCGGGCAGGCGCTGAGTCAGGTGTCGTGTGTCGTCACCCAGGACCTGCTGCTGGAAGCACACTACTTTGAGCGCATTGCCGATGAGGATACCGACGGCGTGGCGGACTGGTTCGAATGGCGTTATGCCGATGGCCCCACGACCTCACCCGAGTCCAACCCGGATGGCGACGGCGCCACGCTGCGCGAGGAATACCGCCAGGGCTGGCACCCACACATTCTGGACGTCAATTGGACCGGGGGATGCTCGGCGCGCGATTCCGGCCTCGCGACGCTCAACCTGCAAATGTTCGAGCGCCTTGAGTATGCCCTGCAAGACGGCGTACTCACGAACGTCTTCACCTTCTGGCCCGCGCCCGTCACTGGCCGCCATTTCGGCACCAACAGTGCGCCCGCCTTGGGCGACTGGGACCACGACGGTGATTGGGATCTCTTCGTTGGCACGGATGGCCAACCCCTCGCGGTTTTTGAAAATGTCGGGTCCGCGCACACGCTGGATTTTGTGGACCGCTCAGCGGCCTTCGTCGCGCTTGGCATCATGGGCGATCCGGAGCAGACCCCCACGTATCGATATCCCGCCCTGGGCGATTGGAATGGCGACGGCGCCGCGGATCTCGCGCTGGGTGCCACCGACGGCACCGTCCGCCTGCTGGCCTCCGCCGCTCAGTTTACAGGTGCCGTCACCGGCGACGAATTCACCCTGGCCGTCGGCGCCGCTCACGCCGTCCCCGCACTCGGCGATATCAATGGCGACACCTTCCCCGATCTCCTCGTGGTCACCGGCGACGGTGACTCCCACCTCTATCTCAATAGTGGCACGCCCGGCGCGCCCTTCTCCACGGCCAGCGTCATCCATCACTGGCTGCCCGCTGTGATCCCCGGGGCCTGTGGGCTGGCCCTGCAGGACATTACGTTCGACGGCGTCACCGACGTCGTCGCGTCGGACCAGGACGGTCGCATCTGGGAATTCCACGGGGACGGTCTGGGCCACTATGCCCTGATCAGCAAGGTCTGGGCAGGATCGGGTAATGGCTTTGCACCGCGCTTGACCGCCAGCCTGGCCGACCTCGACGACGATGGGGACGTGGACGCCATTGCCGGATTCCAGGGCGGCGGTCTGCTCTGTCTGCGTGATCCCCGCGTTGGCATTCCAACGGGCATGCAGGCCAGCGGCGCGGCCGATGCCATCCTCGTCACCTGGGCGCCGGATCGCCAGTATCGCGTGATGGGCTATTATCTCTATCGGGCCACTTCACCCGATGGGCCGTTCGAGCGGATCGCCGGCGGCAACATCCTGCGCGTTCCCGGCTACACCGACACCAACGTCGTGCCGGGCGTGACGTACCACTATTACGCCACGTCGCTGGCCTCGGCCCGACTGCCCGGCTTCAGCACCCCGCGCCTGCGAGAAAGTGATCCGTCGCGGATCGTCAGCGCGACCGCCGGAAGCATCGCCATCTGGATGCCTGACTACCAGGCGGCGCCGGGAACAACCGCCGTCCTGCGCCTGAGTGTGGTTCCCGCCACCGGCCTCGCGGGTGAGAACCTGCTACTCGGCATCACCTACGATCCAAACGTGCTGACACCAGCCGCTCAAGCGGGTCAGGGGAGCACCGTGTGGCGCACGCCCCTCACCGAAGACGTGGCCTTTACGGACAATGGGCTCAGCGCCAGTGGCGAGCTAATCATTCGCGGTTCCGCAGGGACCGTGATCGGCAATGGCCACCTGTTCGACGTTCACTTTGTCGTGGCAACCAACGCCCCCATGGGCACCGCGTGCACAAACCGCTTCAGCGCGGCAACCCTGTACAGCGCCGCCGGACAGGCACTCGCCGTGGACGCCGCCGATGTGGCCGTCTTCACCGTGGCCATGACCTATTTCCTGGGCGATGGCAACGGCGACGGGGTGCTGGATATGAGCGACCATGAATTCCTGATGGCGCTGCTGCAGCGGGACGCGCGCGCACCGACGACGCAGGAATTGGCCGCGCTAGACCTCGACGGAAACGGGCGGCTGGAGACCCAGGACATCCCGCTGCACTTGCGCCTCATTCACGGCGAATCCATCAATCCCTGACTCCTATGAAATGCAGCCGACATCCGTGGGGCATGCTGGTCCTGATCGCGACGCTCGCTGGCGCCGGGACCACGGCCGCCGCTCATGAAGTGAGCGCCGCCGACGTCGAGGGCCAACCCGGCGAAGTCGCGACGGTGGACATCCTGATTGACTCGGCGGCGGGCGTCGCCGCCGCCGATGTGCAGCTCAATTTCGACCCCAACCTGCTGACGGTCGTCGGCGTCACCAACGCCCCGGGCACTCCGGGCGACGAGTTTGAGCATTCGGCTGAGGCCGATGACGGCACTGTCTTCATCCGCGTGTATCGGGCGCGCGCCCTGGCGTCCGGCAGCGGATCCCTGGCATCCGTGCAGGTGCGCGTAAATCCAGGCGCCCCGCCGGGTATGGCGTCGCCGCTCGTCATCGCACGCCGCAGCCTGGCCTCCGAATTCGGCGCCGACCTGGCCTGGCAGGAGCCCGTGAGTGAACGCCATGGCACCTTCTGGGTCGTGTTTTCCCGCCAGCAGGACCGCGACGGAGACGGGCTCAGCGACTACGAGGAGCAGATGCTCAACGGTTCACGCGACTACGCCCCCACCCAGGGGGATACCGATGTGGCCAATCCGGACTCCGACGGCGATGGCATGCGAGACGGATGGGAAGCACGCCACGGCTTGAACCCTCTGGCCAACGATGCCGCCGGGGATGATGACGGCGACGGCTATGCCAATGCGGACGAATGCATCGCCGGTACAGACCCCCAGCAAGCCCACAGCCTGCCGCGCGTTGCCGGCGTGGCGACGGCCGGCACCAACAGCCGCTTCGTCCTGCAATGGGACTCCGTCACCAATCGCCGCTACACGGTGCTCTGCGTCACGAACCTGAGCGAGCCGTGGCGGCCCATCTATGCCGTCTCCGGCAACGACCAGCCGCTCGCGTACACCAACGACATCGCCACGGATCGCGCGCGCTACTATCGGCTCATGTTCGACCTCGAATGAGGCGCGCGCAATCCGGGCGGCGCTTCTCGACGCCCGCAGGCCGTCGCACGATCCCATCCCACCGAATTGGTTGCGGCCACCGCCCGGGCTAGGCTATGCTGCGCGAAACTTTAAGGATGCTATGCGCACGCTGCGCCTCGCCAGTTTCGGAATTCAGGGTTCGACGAACGACGGGCTGACGCCTGAAATCGTGATGGATTTCGCGGCCGCCTTCGGCACGTTTCTCGAAGGTCGCTCCGTGCTCGTCGGACGCGACACGCGCCAGTCCAGCCGCATGCTCCACTCCGCGGTGCTGGCCGGCCTGATGTCCACCGGCTGCGACGTCCTCGATTTCGGCGTCTGCCCCACCCCCATTCTGCAGCTCTCGACCCAGCCCTATGGCGCCGCCGGCGCCGTCTCCATCTCCGGCGGCCATAGCCCCATGGGCCATAACGCCCTCCAGCTGATCGGCGCGCAGGGCGCCTACATCGAACCGATCGTGGGCGAGACCGTCCTCGACATCTACCACGCGCGGGATTTCACCAAGGCGCGCTGGAATACCCTCGGCAAAGTCCGGCGCGTCACCGATTACGTCGAACCCTACTTCGAACGGCTCGCCGCCGCGCTGCACACCGACGCCATCCGCAAGGCCGGATTCACCGTCGTCGTCGACCCCGTCAACGGCGCCGGCTGCCGATTCATCCAGCCCTTCGGCGAGCGGCTCGGCATCAACGTCCTGCCCCTCAACAATGTCGAATCCGGCCACCTGGCGCATGACCCCGAGCCGCGCCCCCGCAACGCCCGCCAGGTCGCCGCGCTCATGACCCATATTCCCGCCAACATCGGATTCGTCTCCAGCAGCGACATGGGCCGCCTGTCCATCGTCAGCGAAAGCGGCGAAACCGCAAGCGAGGAATACACCTTCCCCATCATCGCCAACCACGTGCTCGCCCGGCAGTCCGGCGTCCTCGTCACCAACTGCTGCAGCACGCGCACCATCGACGACGTCGCCGCCAAGCATGGATCAACCGTCACCAAGACGCGCGTCGGGCAGGCCTACGTCATCTCGTCCCTCGCGGACGAGCGCGGCGTGATCGGCGGCGAGGGCAACGGCAGCGTGGCCCTGCCGTCCTTCAGCCGCGCCTTCGATGCCTTCCTGATGATGGGGCTGATCCTGGAAGCCATGGCCCTGCACGGGCGCCGCGCCTCCGAACTGATCAACGACCTGCCGCGCTACCACATCGTCAAGCGCCAGGTCGCGGGCGAACCGCGGCGCGGGTACCAGGCCCTCGAACGCATGGCGCGCACCGAGGACTGGCGCGCTGACGGCACGTTCAGCGCACTCGACGGCCTGCGCGTGGACTGGCCCGACGGCTGGCTGCATTTGCGCGCCTCCCAGACCGCCCCCATGGTGCGCATCATTTCCGAGTCGCGCGATGCCGACGTGGCCGAACGCCGCGCCGTCGATGCGGCCCGCTCACTGGAGCACTTGATGTGAAGGACTATCTCAAGGTCGGCATCTCGGGCGTGCGCGGCATCGCCGGCGAAACCTTCACCCCTCAGCTCGCCGCCGCCTTCGCCCACGCCTTCGGCTCCTACGGCGGCCGCGGATCCGTGCTGGTCGGGCGCGACACGCGTGCCAGTGGCGAGATGTTCGAGCAGGCCGTCATCGCCGGCCTCCAAAGCGCGGGCTGCCAGCCCATCCTCGCCGGCATCGTGCCCACGCCTTCCCTGCTCATGCTGACGCGCAAACTCGGCGCGCGTGGCGGGATCGCCATCACCGCCAGCCACAACCCGGCCCCCTGGAACGCCCTGAAGTTCGTCGATTCCTCCGGCCTCTTCCTCTCGCCCTCCCGCGCCACGGAGTTCTTCGACGTCTACCACCAGGGCGAATTCAAGATGGTGCCCGAAAATGAAATTCCCGGCGCCACCCTGCTCACCGACCCCATGGCCTGGCACCGCGAAAAAATCTTCGCCTATGTCGATGTCGAGGCCATCCGCCGCGCACGCTTCAAAGTCGCCGTCGATTGCTGCAACGGCGTCGGCGCCCTTCACTCGCGCCCTTTTCTCGAGGCCCTTGGCTGTGAGGTCGTCACGTGCGGCGACCGCATCACCGGCGACTTCGACCGCGAGCCCGAACCCCTCCCCGGCAACCTGGGCACGCTCGGACAACTGGTCAGCGATGCACACTGCGTCATCGGGTTCGCACAGGACCCCGACGGCGACCGCCTCGCCCTCGTCAACGAGTTCGGCAAGCCCATCGGCGAAGATCTGACCGTGGCCTTCGGCGTGCGGCAGGTCCTCGACCACCACGCGCGCGGTCCCGTCGTGGTGCACATGTCCACCAGCCGATGCGTGCGCGCCGTGGCCGAGCAGCGCGGCGTGCCGTTCCACTTGGCCCGCATCGGCGAAATCAATGTGACCGAGAAAATGCTCAGCGTCGGGTCCGTCGTCGGCGGCGAAGGCAACGGCGGCATCATCATCCCCGCCATCCATCCCTGCCGCGACAGCTTCACCGGCATGGCCATCGTCCTTGAATTGCTGGCCCTGAGCGGAAAGACCGTCTCCCAGCTGCGCGCCGAGACGCCCACGTACTACATGGTGAAGGATAAGATTCCGATTCGCAACGAGGCCGCCGTCGGCATCCTGCGCGCCATCCGGCGCCGCTACGAACATGAGGAAATCAGCCTGCTGGACGGCGTCCACGTCGACCTGAAGGACCGCTGGTTCCACGCCCGCATGTCCAATACCGAACCCGTGATGCGCCTGACGTCGGAAGCGCCCGACGAAGCCAGCGCGCGCGCCCTCGTGGCGGAACTCAAAGCCGAAGTTGAGCGCGCCACCGCCCTCGCCTAAGCCTCAGCCCGCAACAGATCGCGCCGGCTTGGCGCCCGCCGTCTCCTGCATCCACCGTAGACAGTCGGCGGCCCACCCATATGGCGCGCCCAGGCCGAGGCCGTGCGCCCCCTTCGGGTAAATGTGCAGCTCGAACGGCACGCCGTGCCGCCGCAGAGCCTGCGCCATGGCCAGACTGTTTTCCACCGGCACCGCCCCGTCATCCCCCGTGTGCCACAGGAAACATGGCGGTGACGTGGCGGACACCATCCGCTCGCACGACAGCGATTCCAACAGCGCCTCCGACGCCTGGTCCCCCGCCAGGTTTCGCATGGACCCGGCGTGGCCATGCGCGCCCCGCGCGAGGATCACGGGGTAACACAGCACCCCGAAGTCCGGGCGCAGCGATACGTCGCTCGCGTAGCGATCCCACGCGCCCATCGCATGTGCCGCCAGATGCCCTCCCGCCGAGGATCCCATCACGCCCAAACGATTCGGATCGACGCCCAGTTCGCTCGCGTGCGCGCGCACCGTGCCAATCGCCGCCAGCGCATCTTCCAGCATCGCCGGATGCCGAAACCCTGCGGACCCCAGCCGGTACGTCACGACGAAGCACGCCACCCCCGCCTTGGCAAAATGCTCCGCGTAGCCCCGGCCCTCATGCTCGGCGAGACCGCCGTAGCCGCCGCCCGGAAAGATGATCAGCCCCAGACCGGATCCCTTGTGTTCCGGCATCCAGCATGCAAGGCTCGGTGAGGGGTGCGTGGTTCCGCTCGCCAGGCTGCCTGTGAGTATCTTCATGCCGACGAGGATACGGCCGCCGCACCGGAGGTGTCATCTCCAAACCAGGCCTTCAGCTGCGCGCTGGCCTGGTCGCGGTGCCGCTTATTGATCCGCATGGCAATGGCGGCCAGCGCCGCCGCAATGGCCCCCGCGTCGTCCGCATAGCCCGCAAATGGCGTCAGGTCAGGGATCGCATCGAGAGGAAATATGAGATAACCCAGCGCCGCCGCCACCACCCCCTTGGCCCACGCCGGCGTCTTCGGATCAATGCCCACATAATACAGGATCAGCGCCTGGTGCAGACTCCCGCGTCCAATCTGCCGGGCGTACGTCTTGACCTTCTTCCAAAACGACGCCTTCGAAAAATGCTTTGAGAAATCCTCGGTCATGCCTGACTCCCCGTGTCCCGGCCAGCCCCGGCCCTCGCAGGCCGCAGCCGGAGCGGCCCAGACGAGAGGACCGGAAACCTCAAAAAGGCACAGACGCCGCCACGCGGACCCCACACGGCCAGCATGCGCATGCCCATGCGGTGTCCCTTGTGCCTTTTCGCAGCCGATCCAACACGCCGTCTGATTCGATCCGGCTTGAAGCCTATCCGTTGAAACTCTCCGCCACGCGGCGAGACAGTTCCTCCGCCGGCGACTCCACCAGCTTGCGCGTGACCGCAAACCGATTACGCCCCGTGTTGCGCGCAATCAGCTTCAGCGCATACTCGAAGTCGCGGAAGCGTTCGCCGCTCACCTCGGCCACCGTGCGATGCCCCGCCAGGCACAGGTCGACGAGCGCCTCCCGCGCCTCCTTGGCGAACGTCAGGCGGATGCCGTGGGCCGCCTCAAAGGACACCGCGTACGCCCGCAGGTCCGCCTCCAGCGCCGCCCGATGCGCGCGTTCCTCCTGCTTGAGCGCCGCCGCCAGCGCCGCCGGGACATCCGCCACCGTCTGCTCCGTGACCTCAAATCGCTTGATCGTCGTCGACGGCAACTCGAACTTGAAGTCACGGAACATGCGCTCAAGCACCGTCATCAGCCCGCGCGCCCCGGTCTTCTCCGCGTGGGCCAATTCGGCCACGCGGCGGATCGCCGCATCCTGCATGCGGAACTGAAGGCCGTACCCCTCGAAGTCCGCCCGGTACTGTGCCAGGACACTCCCTTCGGAACGCTTCATGATGGCCTCGAGGTCGGCCACGTCCAGCGGATCGAACACCACGCGCACCGGCAGCCGCCCGATGAACTCCGGCTCGAACCCGTAGTCCATGAAGTCCCGCGTCGTCGCCTGCCGCAGGCAGTCCCCCTCGCTGCGCTCGCCGGCAGCCCCGCTCCCGAACCCGATCTGGCTCTTCTGCAGGCGCTGCCGCACCTGCTCCGCCAGCTTGTCGAACGCCCCGCTCACGATGAACAAGATGTGTCGCGTGTTGACCGACTGACGCGGCGGCTCGTTCCCGCGTTGCATGGTCATGACCGCCTGCATCTGCCCGATGATGTCCGTCTGGCTGAACAGACCGACGTCCGTGTCTTCCATGAGCTTGAGCAGGTTGATCTGCACGCCGCGCCCGGACACGTCCTTGCCGCCGGCCGTCGACTGCGCCGCTATCTTGTCGATCTCGTCCATGAACACGATCCCGTATTGCGCCAGGTCGACGTCACCGTCGGCGGCCTTCACGAGATCGCGCACGAGATCCTCCACGTCGTGCCCGACGTAGCCCGTTTCACTGAACTTGGTGGCATCCGCCTTGACGAAAGGCACGCCGATCAGCCTGGCCGCGCAGCGCATCATGTAGGTCTTGCCCACGCCCGTGGGACCGAGGAACAGGATGTTGTGCTTGGCATACTCCACCTCGCCCGCCGCGGGATCCGCCAGGCAGCGCCGGACATGGTTGTAGTGGTCGCAAAGCGCCACCGCGAGCACCTTCTTGGCTTCGTCCTGACGAATCACGAAGCGGTTCAGGTAGTCGCGGATGTCCCGCGGCTTGAGGTTGAACGCGCGAATGGACTCCAGCGGATCCTCGGCCGGCTCCGCCGGCTCGCGCGCGGGGGGGCCGTCGGCCGCGGCAGGCGCGGTCTTGTCGCGCTTGACGAAGAAGGAAAGATTCGCGCGGCGCAACACATCCTGAAGCTGGTCCTCCAGGCTGCCATCCGGAGCATCGGGGCGTTGGTCGGTCATGACGGTCACCTCCAGCAATGTGCATCGTGGTCCGTCCTCGGCCGGCGAACCGCGGGGCTGATGAATGGGCATGTGCGGCGAGGGTTGTCTCGGACCCCGGCATCATGCTAGACTTGCTCTCGCCGCCGAAGCAAGTACGAGTGGCCCTGCGGAGACGAAACCATGCCGATTTATGAATATCGGGCCCGCGACGAACACGTATCCTGCCCCACGTGCGCCCACGGCTTTGAGCGCCTCCAGCGGCTCAGCGATACGGTCCTGACCGTCTGCCCGCGCTGTGGCGCCCCCGTGGTGAAACTGATCTCAGCCCCGTCCGTCGGCGGCTCAAAAAGCGGCCTCGACGACCGCGCCAAGGCCGCCGGTTTCCACAAACTCAAGCGACTGGGCAAAGGCGAATACGAGAAGACGTACTAGCGGCCGTGGCCTCACGGCGGCGATGGGACCAGCACCTTCAAGCTCGCGGGATGGACCCGCACGTCCACGACCGCGGGCGCGTCCAGCAGTTCGCCATCAACCTGAATGGCCGCCGGATGCATGCGCCGCACCGTCATCGTGCGAAACCGGTGCGTCTTGACCTGCGGCAGACGCGACAGCGATCCGTTGAAGAGCCGCCCGATGTTTCCGATCAGGCGCGCGATATCCTGCCGCAACGCCACCACCAGTTCCAGGTGGCCGTCGTCGGCACGCGCATCCGGGGCAATCTGCGCGCCGCCACCGTACTGCGAAAGATTGGCCACCGTGAACAGCATCGGCTTGCGAAACGACAGTTCGCGCTGCCCGTCCAGGATCACCGTGAAATCCTGCGGCACGTAGTCGAGAAATTCCTGCACGCCGGCAAACAGGTACGGGATGAAGCCGCGCACCGGCGAACGCGCAAAGGATTCCGCGATCGCCGCCTCCCACGCCATGCTGCAGGTCACGAGAAAGG
Organism: Lentisphaerota bacterium; assembly: GCA_021413965.1. Lineage (GTDB taxonomy): Bacteria > Verrucomicrobiota > Kiritimatiellia > UBA8416 > JAIOPI01 > JAIOPI01. Next base: position 23,286 of record JAIOPI010000016.1, read on the forward strand.
GACGCTTGCCCACAACGCCCACATCAATGGACTTGACCGTGGCACTCGCCAGGACCTCGACCGCCCGTTCCGGCAGCAGAGGGATCTCGAAGTGCCGCGCAAACCCGTTCCCGCTTCCCACCGGCACAATGCCCAGCGCCACATCCGTCCCAATCAGCGTGCGGCCGATCGTGTTGACCGTGCCGTCCCCGCCCACCACGAGCATCACGTCCACCCCGCGCTCCACGGCCCGCTGCGCCTTGGCCACCCCATCGTCCACGCTCTGGCAGAACTGATAGCTGACCTCGTTGCCCGGAACGTCCCAGACCCGGTCCACCGCCTTGCGCATGCGGTCAAATGACCAGCGCAAACCGGAACGCGGGTTGACCAGGATCCAGACCCGTTTGGCATTAGACTTCTTCATGCGTTCGGCCTAGACTCTAATCCCGCATGCGATTTGGCGCAATCGCCGAAAGCGCAGCCGGGAACGACAACCCATGGAACTCGTGGTCCAGCGCCTCAACGTCTTGGTGGTCGAAGATAACGATGGCGATGCGCGCCTGCTGCAGGAGGCGCTTCGCGAGGCCGCCCCGACTCCGGTGACCATGTCCCGCACCACCAGCCTGAAGGCCGCCCGCGATTATCTCGCCGTCCAGACGCCTGACGCCATCCTGCTCGACCTGCATCTCCCCGACAGCCAGGGACTGGATACGCTGCGCCGCCTTGCGCAGGAAACCCCCCGCACGCCCATCATCGTCCTGACGGGACTGAACGATGAATCGGTGGCCGCGCAGGCCCTGCGAGAAGGCGCGCAGGATTACCTGCTCAAGGGCGAACTGGAGACGCGCCTGCTGCTGCGCGCGATCCGGTACGCCATGGAACGCAAGGAGAATGCCGTCGTTCTGCGCGACGTCCAGGAGCAACTGCTCCAGGCCCAGCGCATGGAGGCCGTCGGCCGCCTCGCCGGGGGCATCGCCCATGATTTCAACAACCTGCTCACCGTCATCCAGGGCTATGCGCGCCTGCTGCTGGACACCCTTCCCGCCCACAATGCCACCCGCCACGACATCTCCGCCATCGCCCAGGCCGCGGATCGTGCCGCCCGCCTGACCCAGCAGTTGCTCGCCTACAGCCGCAAGCAAGTCCTCCAGATGCGCGTGCTGGACCTGGACGTCGTGGTCAAGGGCATGGCCCAGCTCCTGCAGCGCACACTCACCGAAACCATCACGCTGTCCGTGTCCGCCGCTCCCGATCTCGGCCAGGTCGAAGCCGACGCCAGCCAGATCGAACAGGTCGTCGTCAACCTGGCGGTGAATGCGCGCGATGCCATGCCCGCCGGCGGCCGGTTGATGATTGCGTGCGAGAACATCGTCATCGATTCCGCATGGGTCAAGCGCCACCCGGAAGTGCAGCCCGGCGCCTACGTGCAACTGGCGGTCACCGACACCGGCGTCGGCATGCCGCCCACCGTGGCGCAGCACGTCTTCGATCCCTTCTTCACCACGAAACCCTTCGGACAAGGCACCGGTTTGGGCCTGTCCACGGTCTACGGGATCGTCAAACAGCACCGCGGGCACATCTGGGTCTACAGCGAGCCCGGCCATGGAACCACCTTCAAGATCGCACTGCCGCGCGCGGACCGCCCAGCCCGCTCGTCCGACGCGGGAGCCCCGGCGCCGGCGGCCCCCGCCCGCGGCACGGAAACGCTCCTGCTGGTGGAGGATGAAACCGACATCCTCAACATGCTGCTGACGTATCTGAAGGGCCTCGGCTACCGCGTCCTCGCCGCCCCCACCGCCCAGCAGGCCATGCAACTGATGGACACGCATCACAAAGTCATCGCGCTGATCGTGTGCGATGTGGTCCTGCCCGACCTCTCGGGGCCCGAATTGTACGAGGGCCTGCGCGCCATCAACCCGGACCTCAGAATCCTGTTCATGTCGGCCTATCCCGGCGATGCCATCTTGCAGCGCGGCCTGATCGCCGCGGACACGCCGTTCATCGGCAAACCATTCACGCCCGAAGCCCTCTCCCGGCGTATCCGGGATGTGCTCGATGCCCAGCAGCCGGTGGTGCCCGCCGGGTGACCGCTTGGAGGTAACGTTCCGCATGGCCGAACTGGACCGATCGCTGCGGATCGCCGCCAGCCTCACGCGCATCGCCGGAGCGGTGGCCGCCGCCATCGGCGCGTTCGTACTGGTCCTGTATGTCTGCCCCTGGTGCCAGACCCTGCCGACCAGCGAACCGCGAACCTTGCCCTTCGCCCTGGGCCTGCTCGTGGGCGGAGTCGGCCTGATCCTGATCGCCGCCGACCCGCACCCGCACAACCGTGCCGCCTTGTGGTTCGCACGGCTCGAGTTGCTGCTCGCGCTGGTCCTCCTGCTGGGCCACGCCTACACCACGCAGGCCACCGCCCATCCGGCCACGCACACATGGTTCAGCATGGTCGCCACCACGCCTCCCGCCGCCGCCCTGTGCCTGCTGATGCACGCGGGCGCCCTCCTGCTCACGTACGGCCCGGCCGGGCGCCGCTGGCGGTATCCTGTGATCGCCACGCAGGGCTCCGCCATCGTCGCCCTGGCCCTCGTCTCCCTGCTCGTGAAAGCCCTGAACCTGGCAAGCCCCTCCGCACCCGGCCAGGGCATCGACTTCCCGCCGTTCTCCGCCGCCGGGCTCATGGCGCTGGGCATCGGCCTCATCGGCCTCGCGGCAACGCGCTCCCCCCCGCACCGCACCCGCCGCGCCCCCTGGTTGCCGATGTGCATCGGCATTGGCCTTGCCGTCTTTACCTTCGTGGTCTGGTGGGAACTCACCGTCTTCGACCGCCTTCATTCCCAGCAGATCCTCTCCAGCGCCGCCATTGCGATCCGCACCCACATCGTGTCCCAGCTGCGCGCAGAGGCCGACCGCGGAGAACGCATGGCCCACCGCTGGGAGATCAGCGGCGGCACGCCGCGGGAACTCTGGGAAGCGGATGCCGCCGGCTATATCGGCGATCTGCCGAGCCTCGTCGAAATCCTCTGGCTGGATGCCGACCTGAAGCCCCGCTGGGGCATGCCGTTCGACGTGAAGGACGTCGCCTGGGCCGCCCATGCCATCAGCCCGCGACTCCTCCCCGCGCTGGAACGCGCCCGCAACCTGCGCCAGACCACCCTCTCCAGCAGCTTCATGACGCCCAATCGCGGCACCGCGTTCCTGATTTGCGTCCCCCTGTATATCGGCAACCGATTCGACGGCCTGCTCGCGACCACCGTCAGCGTCCCCGAATTTCTCCACAGCACACTCTCGGACTCGATCCTGCAGGGCTACGTCGCCCACATCAGCGATGCCGGGCGACCGGTGTTCGGCCCGCATTACGCCGCTGATGACAGCCATGAGGGCGAGCGCGCCACCATCCGGATCGAACTCTCCGGCCTTACCTGGATGCTCAGCGTCCAACGACAGGCCGGAAGCCCGGCTGGCGTCCGCTCCTCGCTGCCCGAAGCCACCCTCATCGTCGGCCTGATCCTGGCGGCACTCGTCATGCTGAGCGTGCACCTCGGCCAGATGGCCGCCGAACGCGCCCGCGAACTGGAGGCCCTCAACGCGGCCCTCGAACGCCGCGTCGCCGCGCGCACCGCCGACTTGCAGCGCGCCGTGGCCGACGTGGAACGCTCCAACCGGGAACTCGAACAGTTCGCCTATGTCGCCTCGCACGACCTGCAGGAACCGCTGCGCATGATCAGCAGCTACGTGCAACTCCTCGCGCGGCGCTACAAGGGCCGCCTCGACGCCGATGCCGACGAATTCATCGGCTACGCCGTGGACGGTGCCGACCGGATGAAGCGCCTCATCAACGATCTGCTCGCGTACTCGCGCCTCGGCACGCACGGCAAACCGTTCCGCCCGGTCGATCTCAACGAGGTCCTCCAACTCACCCTGCGAAACCTGGAGTTTGCCATTCGCGATGTCGCCGGCGACGTCACGTCGGATCCACTGCCCTCCATTCCCGGCGACGACACCCAGCTGATTCAACTCTTCCAGAATCTGATCGCCAACGCGCTCAAGTTCCGCAGCGCCGCGCCGCCGCGCGTGCATATCGCCGCCACCCGCGCCGGCGCCGCCTGGCATTTCACGGTGCGCGATAATGGCATCGGGATCGATCCCAAGTACGCCGACCGCATCTTCATCATCTTCCGCCGGCTCCATGCCCATAGCGACTACCCGGGCACGGGCATTGGACTTGCCGTCTGTAAGAAAATAGTGGAACGTCACGGAGGTCGCATCTGGGTCGACTCTCAAGCCGGTCAGGGCAGCACGTTCCATATGGAGCTGCCGGCGGACATGCCCCCGCACCCCGCGCCGGCCGGGTGAACCCGCCCGGGAGCCACCGCCATCTGAAAGGGTACACGGTCATGCACACGGAACGGTCGCGCCCCATCCGCATCCTGCTCGTCGAAGACAACCCCGGCGATGTCCAGCTCACGCGCGAAGCCCTGCGCGAAAACAAGGTGATGAACGAGTTGTACGTCGCCCGCGACGGCGAAGAGGCGCTGCGCTTCCTGCGACGCGAGGATACGTTCGCCACCGCCCCCCGGCCCGAGCTCATTCTCCTCGATCTCAACCTGCCCCGCAAAGACGGCCGCGAAGTGCTCGCGGACATCAAGAGTGATCCCGACCTGCGGCGCATCCCCGTGGTCGTGCTCACAACGTCCAAGGCGGAAAGCGATATCATCCGCTCCTATGACCTGCACGTGAACTGCTACGTCACCAAACCCCTCAACCTCGATCGCTTCATGGACGTCGTGCGCGAAATCAAGACGTTCTGGCTTTCGATCGTCGAACTGCCGCCGGCGGGATGACCGTGAATCGCACGCCAGCCAGTCTCGCCGTCATGCTCCTCGGCGCCATCCTGCTGGGAACCGCCGCCAACCTGCTCTCGCCCCGCCGCATTCCGTGGACGGAGGATTGGACGCGCCACGTCGAACGCGGGGCCGCGGATGCCGGGCTGCACGTGCTCGATCTCACCCAAGTCCGGCGCCTCGTGGCCACCGGGGCACATCTCATCCTCGACGCCCGCCCGCCGGATGCCTACAACGCCGGACACCTCCCCGGCGCGCTGTCCCTGCCGGTCGATGAGGTCGACGTGGCGTTTCCCCCGCTAGCCCCCGCCCTGGACCCCGCCACCCCGCTGCTCGTGTACTGCTCGGGACGCGAGTGCGACGAATCCCTGCGCCTCGGTGAGTTCCTCCGCGATCAAGGGTACACGAATGTGTCCATCTTCCCCGGCGGATACGAAGCGTGGATGGCGGCGCCCGCGGGGGAGACGCCATGAGTCGCCGGCTGCTCATGGGCCTCGCCGTGCTCGCGCTCGCCGCGGTCTTCATTGTCGCCGCCCTGCCCAAAATCGCCGACCCGCACGACTTCGCCCTCGCCATCTACCGCCACCAGTTCGCCCCGCCCTGGGCCATTAATGCCATGGCCATCTACCTGCCCTGGATCGAACTGACGACGTCCGTCGCCCTGCTGATCCCCCGCCTGCGCCGCGCCGCCGCCCTGGTGCTGCTCGTGTTGCTCGCCGCCTTCACGGCCCTGATCGCCTATGACCTCTGGCGCGGACTCGACATCGCTTGTGGCTGCTTCTCGGTCAAACCGGGAGGCGATGCCATCGGCTGGTGGAACTTGCTCAGGAACCTGGCGCTGCTGACCTTGGCGGGTGTGCTTTATCGAAGCGCGGCAGGCGGTGGCCAGCGAATGCCCCACCCCCGCTGAGCGGTCGTCGCGGGCCACTCACCTCATGCCCCGCGCCGCGCTTGCTTCGAATTCCGGTTCCCGCGCGCCGGCGGCGTCGCGGACTCGAGCTGCTTTCGTACCGCGGTCGGAATCGGCACGGCCTTCAGCTTGCCTGTCCGCGACTGCCGGCAGCAGGCGTTGACGCTATGCCCCACGGCCAGCACCTGCCCGTCGCGGATGATCTCCGCACGCACCGTGAGCGACGCCCGGCCGACCGCCACCAGGCTGAGCTGCACCTCGAACTCATCGTCAAACCGCAAGGGGGCGCGATACTCGAAGCCACATTTCACCCGCGGCCACACCAGACCCGGCCGTTGCGAATCGATCAGCGTGATGCCGCGTGATCGCAGGAAGGCGTGCTCCGCCGCTTCCATGAAACGGAAGTAGGCCGTGAAGTGCACCACGCCGGCCATGTCCGTGTCCGCAAACTCAACCAACCGGCGAATCGCAAACGTTTCCATGATGGGTCTCCCTCAGGCATTATGCGCACGCCCCATGCGCCGCGCCAAGCGATTCGTGGGGCAGCACGTTCACGCCACCATTTTACATGGAGCAGCCTCCCGTAATCGGCTACACTCGCGCTGTTTCGCACCGGGTTTCGGGAACGTGATCATGCAATCGCACAGGCCCTGGCGCCATGGGCCACCGTCGTTACTGGGAGTACTGCTCATCATGACCGCCTCCTGCCAGCCGCCCCTTCCCGCCTCGTCCCCCGGCGGGGCATCCGCCCTGCCGGCCGGCGCGGCCCTCACGCGCCTGCCCGCGGATGGCGGGCCCGAATTCAATCGGCTCGTGTTTGAGCAAAGCCCTTACCTGCTTCAGCACGCACGCAACCCCGTCGACTGGTACCCGTGGGGCGACGCGGCCTTCGACAAGGCGCGCCGCGAACACAAGCCCATCTTCCTCTCCCTCGGCTATTCCACCTGCCACTGGTGCCATGTGATGGCCCACGAGTCCTTTGAAAATGAGGCCGTCGCCGCCATTCTCAATGAACATTTCGTGCCCGTGAAGGTGGACCGCGAGGAGCGCCCCGATGTGGATGCCGTGTACATGGCCTACGTGCAGGCGGCCACGGGTGGCGGCGGCTGGCCCATGAGCGTCTGGCTGACGCCGGACTTGAAGCCATTCCTCGGCGGCACGTACTACCCGCCCGATGACCGCTGGGGCCGGCCGGGCTTTATCTCCATCCTCCAGCAGGTCACCCAGGCCTGGGCAACCAACCGCGCCCGCATCGTCGCCGCCGGCGACACCGTCATCGCGCACCTGCAGCAACACACCGCCGGCGCCGCCGGCGCGGCCGTGCCGCTCGATCGCGCGCTGCTCGACACGGCCTACGAGCAGCTCAAGTCCAGCTATGAGCCTCAGTACGGCGGGTTTGGCGGCGCACCGAAATTCCCACGCCCGGCCGCGCCGAACTTCCTGCTGCGCTATCACGCCCGCACGGGCGCCGCGGATGCCCTCGCCATGGTGCACACCACGCTGCGGAACATGGCGCAGGGCGGCATGTATGACCAGCTCGGCGGCGGCTTCCACCGCTACTCCGTCGACGAACGCTGGCATGTGCCGCACTTCGAGAAGATGCTCTACGACCAGGCCCAGCTCGTCTGCACCTACCTGGATGCCTACCAGCTCACCGGCGATCCCGCCCTGGCCGACGTGGTGCGCGGCACGCTCGCCTATGTGCAGCGCGACCTCACCAGCCCGCAGGGCGCCTGCTACTCAGCCGAGGATGCGGACAGCCCCCTGCCCGAACAGCCCGACCACCAGGCCGAGGGCGCGTTCTATGTCTGGGAGGAGCGCGAGATCATGGCCGCCCTCGGCCCGGAAGACGCCGCGGTGTTCAACTTCCACTACGGCGTGGCCGCGAATGGCAATGTCGCCAGCGATCCGCATGACGAATTCACCAACAAAAACGTGCTCATGGTCTTCCACCCGCTGGAAGAGACCGCCACGAAAGCCGGCCGCACGCCGGCCGCCACCGCGGCCCTGCTCGCCAATGCCCGCGCCAAACTCCTGGCCCTGCGCGCCGGCCGCCCGCGCCCGCACCTCGACGACAAAACCATCACCGCCTGGAACGGCCTCATGATGTCCGCCTTTGCCCGGGCCTACCAAGTGCTTGGCGACCCCGCCTATCTGAACGCCGCCATCCAACTGGCACGCTACATCAAGAACATCCACAACGACCCGTCCACGGGTCGCCTATTCCGGCGCTCCCGCTCCGGAGAGGCGGGCATTGATGCCTACGCCGAGGACTATGCCTTCCTCATCCAAGGCCTCCTCGACCTGTACGAGACCACCTTCGAGATCCCGTGGCTGCAGTGGGCTGTGGCGTTACAGGAGCAGCTGGATGCACGATTCTGGGATGCCTCCGGCGGCGGCTACTTCCGAACCGCCGGCGAGGACCCCAGCGTGTTGCTGCGCATGAAAGAGGACTACGACGGCGCCGAGCCGTCGGCCAATTCCATCGCGTTGATGAATCTGCGGCGACTCGCGTGCATGACCGACCGGCCGGACTTTCGCGCGAAGGCCGACAAAACCCTGGAGGCCTTCAGCGCGCGCTTGCAGGCCATGCCCTATGCCATGCCACAGATGCTGGCCGCGTTTGATTTCCAACTCGACCCGCCGCGCCTGATCGTCATCGCCGGAGACCCCGGGGCATCCGACACCCTCGCCCTGCTGAAGGAAGTCTACCGGCGCTTTCTGCCCAACCACGTGCTGCTGCTGGCCGACGGCGCCGCCGGTCAGAACGCGCTCGCCGGCTACAACCCCTTCTTCGCCACCCTCACCCGCACGGGCGGCCGCGCCACCGCCTACGTCTGCCAGCACTACGCCTGCCAATTACCCACCGTGGACCCGGGCAAGCTGGGGGAACTGCTGGGTGGCGCTCCGCGCCCGGAACGCTGAAGAACTCACGCGCCGTCCGGCGCGCATCGAATTTGCGCGCCCGGCGCGCAAATTGGCGGAGAGGGAGGGATTCGAACCCCCGGTACCCTTTAGAGGTACACAGCATTTCCAGTGCTGCACCTTCGGCCACTCGGTCACCTCTCCGTGGTCAAGACCCATGCGCCCGGCCTTGGCGGCAAGGCGATGTAAGTCCGCGGGAGTGTACGGGTGGCAGGCCCTGCGTCACAAGTCAAAAGCCGCAGCGACACCCGGCTCGAACATGAGGACGGCAGCCCGCAGGAACGGGGACCCTCAACGCAAGGGGGCCGGCGTCCCCGTGACCACGCCGCGCAGCCGGGGAATGAGCCGGGGCAATCCCAGGACCACCATGAGTGACCCGCTGATCAGCGCCACCGCCAATCCCACCCGCAGAACGAAATCCATATCCAGGCCAACGCCCACCGCCCCAACGACGGCGCCAAGCGTCATGACCACGCCAGAAAGTTTGGGTAAAACGTCCCACAGGCGCGATCGACGATGGCGCGGCTGTCGGCGCAGCGACTCCGGTGACGACGACCGCCGCCGCGCGGGCGCCACGGCCACCACGTCCTCCGACGCGGGTGAAAGATCGTCCCCCGGATTGCCGGCGGCGGCATCGGACGGCTGACGCTGCAGATCACGGTCCAAGACGGTTGTGCGCCGCCGCTCCACGACAGGTTCGTGCGCACGGCGGAAGGCACTCGAGGCGGCAGGAGGGGGCGCCGTCGGCTGGCGTGGACGCGATTGATGGGCCGCCACCCGCCGGAGAGCGTCGATTTCACGCCGCAACTCGCGCCCCTCCGACTCCAGTTCGCCAATGCGCTCCAGGAGCGCGTGTTCCCGATCGCGAGATTTGTAGACGCTGGCCAGCAATTGATCCATGCAGGCCTGAAATTCCGTGTCGTCCGAACCCGGCGTTCGCGACCGCGTCCGGGCGTGCAACGCCAGCTCCGACATGAGCCGTTCCAAGCTGTGCTTCTGGTAGCGTGCAGACTCCTCGGTCAAGGATGCCTGGGCAGCAGACCGGGCATGGGCCTGAACGTGGGTGCCGACCCGGGCATGCTCGGGCCGCATCGTCACGAGTTGGCGCTGGTCTCGGGTATTCATGGCCGCCACGCGTTGGCGTCACCGCTCGGTCTCACGCTCAAACACTCAGGGATTGCCTGATGATAGAGCAAGGACCTTGCCCGATCAACCAATTCCGACTCACGAACGTCCGGCGCGCACGGATGCCCGCCGGTCGGCGCCCCATCGATAGAGGCACAACAGGGGAACGCCAAGCACACCCGTCACGATGATGCCCACCCCCAGGGCGCGAACGGTGGCAAAATTCAGGACCCCGCCAACCATCCTGACGACAAGACCGATGGCCAGCATGAAGCCCGCAACAATCGCCCTGCGACGCGGCACGCGGGCCACCCCGTCCGTCGCCAGTTCGCGAACGTCCGACGCCGCATAGAGCCGTTGCCCGTCCCCCGTGGTTGCCACGCCAAACGGTGCAGAGGTCGCGCCCATGAACGCGTCCACCGGCGTGGCCTCAGGCCCGACGGCACCGCCGCACGGCGCCCGCGCGGCACTGACGGCAGCCTTGCGCGCCACATAGCGCATCCGCTGTTCGCGGTCTGCTTGCTGGACCTGCGGCGCGAGTCCCTCACCGGGCGTGCGCCCGAGCACCCCACCCGGCTGGCCCCGACCGGACGGGCCAGCCCCGGGCTCGTAGCCGGGTTCCGTCTTCGCCAGGATCTCGTCGATGTGCATCTGAAACGCGGCCTGATCGGCATGGAGATCCGGTTCGCTCGAACGCGCCAGCTGGGCCAAATCCGCCATCAGCCGATCGAGACCATCTTCCAGTGGGGACGGCGCCGGCGAGCCGCCGATGGGGTGACGACTGGCCTCTGAATCAAGCGGCATGCTGAAGCCCTGGGCCGGTGATCCTTTGGATCGCCTGCGCCTCGGCCTCGAATTGTGATGAACATCGGACATCACGATCACCGCCACGTTCCGCCAGAGCACGCCATCGACGATGATTAATATTACACTCAGGGACTCCCTTAAGCAAGACAATCATGCGTTTACTTTACGGGTCCGGGCCAGTTAAGCGCCAGTGCCGCTCCCCCCAGGCAGGGCTGCACGTGCGCCGCCGCCACCGCCTCGGATTTACGCCCCCCGCCGTCAACCGTCAAAAAATTGACATGTCGCCCGGTTTGGGCTAGGTTCTCCACCGCCTTGCGTGTTGCAAGACACCCGCGGGGGCGGCGCCACCCCGTGTCATGGATACTGAGTGCGCGCATTCTGGAGGTTCCACATGCATCCCGTTGTAAACCACTTGATCCAGCTGCAGGAACTGGCCCTCATTCGCGACGAACAGAAGGTGGCGGCCCAGGGCCAGCACCTGCAGCAGTTGGATGCCTCGATCAAGTCCATGACCGGCAAACTGCCGACCGACACCCGCATCATGTACGAGCGCCTGACCAAGCGCGATCCCATCGTGGTGTCCGCCATCTCCGACAGCCACTGCTCCGTCTGCGGCATGCGTCTCGCCATCAGCTTCATCCAGTCTGTCCGCCAGGCGCGCGAAGTGCTTGCCTGCCCCAACTGCGCCCGCATGCTCTATTATCCGGAATCCCGCGTGCGCACCGTCACCAAGGCCCAGCGGCGCACCGCCCCCCGCAAGGTCGGCATCTCACGCTTCTCCTCCCACGCCCTGATGATCCCCCGCCTCGCCGCCACCACCAAGGATGAGGCCATCCACGAAATCGGAATGAAGCTGGCCGAAGAAGGCTTCGTCGATAATGGCGAGAAGCTGATCGAGGAAGCCCTGCGCCGCGAAGCCATCCTGAGCACCGCTGTCGAGCACGGCATGGCATTTCCCCACGTGCGCGGCGTTGAAGGCGGCGGGCTCGCCCTCGCCCTCGGCGTCAGCGAAAATGGCATCGATTTCGGCAGTGCCACCAAGGGCAACAAGACCCGCTTCATCTTCTTCCTCGCCATTCCCGTGGCCGCCAGCGCGTTCTACCTCAAACTGCTGGCGGGCCTGACGGAAACATTCATGAACCCCGACAACCGCAAGGCCCTCCTCGTGCCCCAGGATCCGGAAGCCCTGTGGAAAGTCCTGGTCAAGGTCACCCGGTCGACGATCAAGTAAGGGACCCCGCGCGTGACGGAAACGTCCAGCACCCAGGCCCTGAGCCCAGCGACCCTGCTGGACCTTCTCGCCTGGATGCCTGGCATGGCCGTCCGCCCCCCCGGGTCATGACGCCTCCCGACGCGCCGCGCCGACGGATCCTCCTGGTCGATGACGAGCCCCATATCGTCGATGTCGTCGACTACGTGCTGCGGGAGCAGGGATTCGATGTGGCCTCCGTCATCAGCGCCGAACTCGCGCTCTCGTCCCTGCAGGTTTCCCCGCCTCCCGACCTCGTCATCCTCGATCTCGGCCTCCCCGGCATGCCGGGCCTCGACCTTCTGCGCCACCTGAGGACCAACCATGCCGGACTACCCGTCATCATCCTGTCCGCGCGCAGCGAGGAAATTGATCGCGTGCTGGGACTGGAACTGGGCGCGGACGATTACGTCACCAAACCGTTCAGCGCGCGTGAACTGGCCGCCCGCGTGCGTGCCGTCCTCCGTCGCGGCGCCGCCGCCGATGGTCGGGCTCCAGCCGCCGGTACGTCCACAACCTGCCTCGTCCACGGCCCGCTCACCGTCGACAGCGACTCGCTTACCGCCAGCCTCTCCGGCCGCCCCCTCACCCTCACGCGCGCCGAATTCCGCCTGCTGGAATGCCTCACCCGCCACCCCGCCCGCATCTTCACCCGCGACGACCTGATTAACCGCCTCTATGCCGGCGAACACGTCGTAACCGATCGCAGCGTCGATGCCTGCGTGAAACGCTTGCGCCGCCGGTTCGCTGAACTCAACGCCGGCTTCGATCCCATCCAAACCGTGCACGGACTGGGCTACAAGCTGAACCCCGACGTGGAGCGCGCCCCGTGACAAGCATTCGCTGGAAGTTCGTGCTCACCGCCGTCCTCTGCCTCGCGCTGCCTCTGTTCGCGCTCAATCGCTACACCGTCTCCCAGTTTGATCGCTACACCCGGCAGGCCCTCGAACTGGAAATGGCCGGACACGCGGCCATGGTGGCGGATCTCTACCACCAGCTCGTCGCCCCCGGTCATGCCTCGACCATTGTCGATGGCGCGCAGCGCTTCGACCGGATGCTCCACACCTTCGCCACGAACGCCGCGTCGCGCTTCGCCATCATCGCCTGCGACGGCTCCGTGCCCTTTGACTCCGCCGATGCCGCGGCACCCGCCATCAACACGGCCGGTCCGGAAATTCAAAGCGCCCTGTATGGTCACTATGGCGCCCGTTGGGCGCTGACGCCGGACCGCCATCTGGTGTACTTCTATGTGGCCGCGCCCATTCGCGACGGCCGCCAGGTGCTGGGCGCCGTGAGCGTGACACGCCACACCGGCCCTATTTCCTCCGCCATCCAGGTGCTCTCGCGGAGTCAGCGCCTCGCGCTCGCCGCCGCGCTGCTCTTCGCCACCGTCTTTGCCACCGTCATGGCGCAGTCGCTGACCCGCCCCCTTCGCCGCCTCACGGCCGCCACCCGTGATTACGCCCGCGGCCAGGCCCCCCCGCCACCGCCGGTAGGCGGACGCGACGAAATCGCCGAACTCGCCCGCGCCGTCGACCGCATGGCGCATGACCTCGAGGCGCGCCACCGCTACAACCGCGATTTCGTCGCCACGACGCTGCATGAACTCCGCACGCCCATCACGGCCATCCGCGGCGCCGTGGAAGTCCTCGAATCCGGCGCCATCGACAAGCCCGAGGCGCGCGCCCGCTTCCTGGCGAACTTGCGCTTCGAGGCCGACCGGCTGACCCGCCTGGCGGGCGAGCTTGGCGAATTGACGCGCCTGGATACCGAGGACCTCCGCGAACGGCGCACGGTGATCCCCTACCCGGCCTGCGTGCGCGCCATCGTCGAGCGCCTGCTCCCAACACTGCCGGACCCGCGCGCCACCCTCGACTTGGACCTCCCGGACGATGGCATCACCGCCAGCCTCGTGCCCGAGCGCATCGAGCAAGTGCTGGCCAACCTCCTGGAAAACGCGCTCCGCTATACGCCCACAGCCGGCCGCGTTACCTTGCGCGTGGAACCCACCACCGACAACCAAATCCTCACGACCATCGCCGATACGGGGCCTGGCATCGCACCAACCAACCTCGAACGGATTTTCGACCGCTTCTTCACCACGGAGCCCAAGGGGGTCGCCCGTGACTATGGCACCGGCTTGGGGCTGGCCGTGGCGAAGGCCATCGTCGAACAGCACCATGGCCGCATCTGGGCCGAAAACCGCCCCGAAGGCGGCGCCCGCCTCTGCTTCACCCTGCCCGCTGCCTAGCCCCCCCCAGCCGTGCCCTCCTTTGTTGGACGTGCCCTCCCGCCCGCCCCCCGTCTCCTCTTTTTCACACCGCTGTCACATCCCTGCCTCACCCGCGTTGCATGATGACGCCCTTCGAATTCACAAGGAGCCGATATGTACGAATCACTGATGGGAACGTTGAGAGCATGCTTCAGCTACGGCGCCACACGCACCGTCCTTCTGGCCGCCTCCGGCGTCGTCATGGCCTGTCTCGCCGCGTGGGCCGCGCCTGCCTTTCGAGCCGTGGTCGCCCGCGGCCTGGCGCGCGAGGGCTGGCGAGGGGGCCTGACAGGCGGAATGACCGGCAGCTTCAAGATCCTGCTCCTCCTCCTCCTGGCCCGGCTCTGCATGACCATCCTCAGCCGACAGGCGGATCTCTTCGAACACCAGCACGGCCGTGTCACCGAGGAAAATCGCTCAGCCGTGCTGATGAAGTGGGGCTACCCGCATGAGCAGTCTGAACTGGAAGTCCGGCATACGCGCGAGCGGATCTGGGTCACGCGACAGCTCCAGGTCGAAGAGAAGGACAAGGATCCCAGGATCCTCACGGAGTGCTATTGGAAAGATGAGGCACCCCCCGTACAGGCCGTCAACGGCCGCCTGCCGACTGTGTTTACCACCCGCGAGGAAACTCGCGACGTTCCGGTCAATCAGCGCTCCGTCACCGCCGCCGAGATCGCCATTCACGTGCGCAACAATCCACGCCGGCTGGGCAATGCCAATTACGCCGGCTACGAGGACGACTGGCAACTCCGCTACACCGTGATGAATCGCAGCGCATGGGACACCACCGCACACCTCTCCTTCCCACTGCCAGCCGAAACCGGACTCTTTGACGACCTCGATATCCGCATCGACGACCAACTGCTGGACACGGCCGAAGCGGACGGCGAGTCCGCGCTGACATGGGAGCTGCCCATGACCGCCGGAACCTCGCGTGTCGTATCCATCCGCTACCACTCGCGTGGACTGGAGTACCTGCGCTACATCCCCCAGCGCATGACCCAGACCGGGCGCTACCGCGTGGCTTTGACGGTTGAGGGAGTCCCTCCCGGAAAACTTGACTACCCGATCGGCTCGATGCCACCTGCCGAAAACCTGGCGACCATCGCAACCATGCCCTATACCCTGACATGGAAACTGGACAACGCCCTCACCTCCTATGACCTGGGCATACGGCTACCCGAGGCTGAGCAACCCGATTACCACTTCACCCATCTGCTCGCGGAGGCGCCCGTCGGAGCGGCATGGCTGCTGGCGATGCTGACCCTCCCTCGCCTGATCCTTGGCTTGCGTGTGCGGCCGGCCATCGTGGCCCTCTTGGCCGCTCTCTACATGCTCCACTACACACTCATGGGGCGGCTCGCGGACATCCTCAGCGGATTCGCAGCCCCATTCGCCATATCGGCCACGCTGCTGCCTCTGACGGTCCTCGCCTTTCGGATCGCTGACCGGCAGGAAGGCTGGTTTCCGCGACTTCAAGATGCGGCGGTCTTCACGGTCCTTGCCGTCCTATACCCCCTCATGATCGTGGATCACGACCGTACCGACCTCTGGATGCAAATCCTGATCATGCTTAACCTATTCTATCTGTGCATGTTATGCGCATTCTCATGGCGTCGCGCCGTCGCCCGCCCACGTCTCCCCTGACCGTCTGGCCGGCAACTCCGCGATTCCTGCCACCTATTTACCCACCTATTTACCTGTCCCCATGCCCCCAAGCATCGCCTGCCGGGCACCCCCATTTTGCCGCTTTGACTCCGGCGCCCCTTTTCCCTAGGATCACCCCATTATTCAGAGAGTCTTTTCCAGGATTGCCTCCCAAACGCGGATGTCGTAAATAGTTTCCCCCCTGTTATGTCCAAAAGGTACATCACACGTGACGAGCTGTTCCTGCGCGCGGAACAGATGGCCCATGACTTCTCCCTGTTCCCTCAGCGGGAGGATCCGGCTGCCCACCTGGAGGGACTCCTTCCCAAGTACGAAATCCAGAAGCGCTTGCGCGAACTGGACGCACTCGACGTCGACGCCTACATCCAGGAAACCGTCCAGCCTTCCGAGGCCAAGGACCGCCTGGACGCCCGCCGTATCCTGCGCCGCATGAAAGCCGAACCCCTCGTCGAGGGGGAAGAAGGCGCGCTTTACTGGTCTGAATGCATCCTCGAGGATGAAGGGCGTTCGCGTCGCATCGGCGTTCTCGCCCAGGACCGCTCCCAGAACAACGGGGTCTGGATGCCCGAACACCACCGCAAGGCAGTCAAGGCCATCCGCGGCTTCACCCAGCGCGGCCTGCCCATCGTCACCTTCATCGACACCCCCGGCGCCGATGCCGGTGCCGACGCCAACTTGCGCAACCAGGCTCACTCGATCTCACACCTGATCGCCGAAATGGCCCAAATCGACGTTCCCTGCGTCGGGATCATCCTGGGCAACGGCTATTCCGGCGGCGCCATCCCCCTCGCCACCGTGAACATCCTCCTCTCCGTCCGCGATGGCGTCTTCAACACCATTCAACCGCAGGGGCTTGCCAATATCGCCCGCAAGTACGACCTGTCCTGGCAGGAGTGCGCCAAGTTCGTGGGCGTCTCCGCCTATGAACTCTACCAGCAGGGCTATATCGACGGGATTATCGACTTCGTGCCCGGCGAGCGCGCCAAGCTGACCAACCTCAAGCGCGCCATCCTGTCCAGCATCGCCCTCGTCGAACGCTCCGCCATCGAATTCGTCTCCCGCAACCCCGTCGTCTTCGACCACTATCGCCGCAGCATCGAGCGCTATGTCGATCCGGAACCCGGTCTGCAGCAAATGCTCGCCGGATCCGCCCTGTCCGTGGCCGAATCCCCCACCACCCAGCTCAACATCTTCGGCGTCGCCTACCGCTATCTCCGCTACCTGACCCTCCGCAAACGCCTGCGCTCCATTTCCATCGACAGCTACGGCCGCCTCAGCGATCTCGAAATCCCCAAGGGCGACCTGCACAAGCGCGCGGAAGAAGAGCGGCGCCACGCGTTCGAGCAGTGGCTCAAAGCCCCGCTCGAATTGCGCTATGACGACCGCCTCCTGAAGGCCTGGAAGGTCTACCGCCTGCGCCGCCGCGCCGTGAACGAACCGCGCGGTCGATTCCGCCGCCTGGTGTTCGGATCCTCGGACATGCAGTTCGCCGAGGCCCGCTCCCGGCTCTGCCTCCAGTACGCCCTCTACCTGTTCAACCTGTGGAAAACCGCCGCGCCCGGCAACTTCCGCTCGCTCATCACCTACCTGATTGAGCACAGCGAACCGCCGACGGATAAGGAAGACGTCGACATGACGGTGCTGGATGTCCTCCTCCAGCCCAACATCCGTCAGACGTTCATCGAAGAATGCGAAGACCTGCTGATCTTCGATGCCACCTACGACCATATCATCGAGAACCTGCGCGCCGTCGCCCGTGAAGCCCACGAATCCAACACCATCGCGGAAGCGTCCGTCCGCCAACTGCTCGATACGGCCTTGCGCGCCGCCGCCAAGGAACTCAGCCACGAGGGGCTCCCCATCCGTGCGCCTGAGGAGAATCTCGAGGACCGCCTGCGCAAGCAGTTCGACGCCTGGATCCGGCGCTTCATCGAGTTCCCCGACCACGCCGAAGCCCTCAAGTCCATTGAGGCCTGGAAGAAACAGGTATTCCCGCGCCTCTCCGAAACCCTCTTCGCCATCGTCACCTTTATCGTCCAGACACTCTTGCCCCGCCTCGATACGGCCAAATCCGGCGGCAAGCGCTACGACGGCCGCATCCAACCCAAAAACATCGGCATCAAGGATTTCTGGAACCGCCTGTCCATCGCCTACCGCGACTTGCTCATCCAGGACCTGCTCGGCCGCGCCAAGCGCAAGCAGGTCGTCACCTCGCGCATGCTCATCGACCGGTTCTTCGGCAACTTCCACGAACTCGATGCCAACCTGATGAGCGCCGACCCGGCCCATTTCCCAGGCTTCCGGCTCTCCATCGAAGAAGCCCTCTCCCGCAAGGTCACCCCCTGCGGCCTCATCACCGGCATCGGCCGCCTCAATGGCGTCCCCGGCCGCCCCCTCATGGGCGTCGCCGTGTCGAACCTCGAATTCCAGGCCGGCGCCTTCGATATGGCCAGCGCCGAAAAATTCTGCGCCCTCCTGCGCGAATGCATGCAGCGTGACCTCCCCGTGGTCTGCTTCATCTCCTCCGGCGGCATGCAAACCAAGGAAGGCGCCGGCGCCCTCTTCTCCATGCCCATCGTCAATGACCGCATCACCCGCTTCATCCGCGACCTCAACCTCCCGGTGATCTGCTTCGGGTTCGGCGACTGCACCGGCGGCGCCCAGGCCAGCTTCGTGACCCATCCGCTCGTCCAGTCATACTACTTCTCCGGCACCAACATGCCTTTCGCCGGCCAGATCGTCGTCCCCTCCTACCTGCCGTCCACCGCCACGCTCTCCAACTACCTCTCCGAAGTCGAGGGCGCCATGCGTGGCCTCGTCAAACACCCCTTCTGGGAGACGCTGGACGAGGAACTCGCCCGCATCGACCCCCGCATGCCCCTGCCCCGCGAAACCGTGGAGGAGGTCGTCGGCCGCATTCTCGAGGGCCGCTTCACGACCGCCGAGGACGAGGTCGAGGAAGAAGCCGTCGAAGTCGCCGACGCGTCGCTCCTCAAGCCCGTCCGCAAGGTCCTGATCCACGCCCGCGGCTGCTCAGCCGCCAAGCTCGTCCGCAAGGCCCAGGAACACGGCATCAGCGTCGTCCTCGTCCAGTCCGATGCGGACGCCGATTCCGCCGTCGCCGGCCAGCTCGGCGAGCGCGACCTGCTGGTCTGCATCGGCGGTAACACGCCGGAAGAAAGCTATCTCAACGCCACCAGCGTCATCCGCGTGGCCGAACAGGAGAAGGTCGATGCCATCCACCCCGGCATCGGCTTCCTCTCCGAAAATGCCTCCTTTGCCAACCTCTGCCGCTCCCATGGCATCAACTTCATCGGCCCCAGCGTCTACAGCATGGAAATGATGGGCAACAAGTCCAACGCCATCAACACGGCCAAGTCGCTCAATGTCACCACCGTGCCCGGCAGCGACGGTATCGTGACCACCGCCCAGGCGGCCAAGCGGCTGGCGGCTGAAATCGGCTACCCCGTGCTCATCAAGGCCGTCCATGGCGGCGGCGGCAAAGGCATCCGCGTCGTCTACAACCCGGACGACCTCCCCGACGCCTTCCGCCAGATCCAGGCCGAGGCCAAGAGCGCCTTCGGCAACAGCGACGTCTATCTCGAACGCTGCGTCACCTCCATGCGCCACGTCGAGGTCCAGATCCTCCGCGACTACCACGGCAATACCCGCGTGCTCGGCATCCGCGACTGCACCGTGCAGCGCAACAACCAGAAGGTCGTCGAGGAATCCGCCTCCACCATGCTCCCCAAGAACCTGGAGCAGGACCTCCACCGCTACGCCGCCGCCATCGCCCAGCAGATCGGCTACACCGGCGCCGGCACCGTCGAGTTCATCTTCGACATCGACAAGACCGCCGTCTACTTCATGGAGATGAACACGCGGCTGCAGGTCGAACACCCGGTGACCGAAATGGTCAGCGGCGTGGACATTGTCAAAGCCCAGTTCGACATCGCCTCCGGCGGCAGCATCGCCGACCTGAACATCGGCAACGACGGCCACGCGCTCGAAGTGCGCGTCAACGCCGAAATGGTCGTCCGCAACGAGCAGGGTCAGGTCACCCTCAAGCCCTCGCCGGGCACCGTCACCAACTGCTACTTCCCCGAAATGCCCCACTCGCAGCTGCTGACCTGCATCGCCCCGGGCAAGACCGTCACCCCGTACTACGACAACATGGTGGCCCAGATTATCTGCTGGGGACGTGACCGCCGCGAAGCCGTCGACCGCATGCTGCGCTACCTCGACGGCGTCCAGATCCGCGGCGTGGCCACCAACATCCCCCTCGTGCGCACGATTCTGAATGACGAGGTCTTCCTGAAGGGCATCTACGATACGACGTACCTGCCCAAGCTCCTGCAGCGCATCGATGTGGATGAACTCATCCGCGTCTCCGCCGCCGCCTCGGGCACCACCGCCGCCGAGCTCAGCCTCGAGGCCATCCAGATCGAAGGCACCACCGAACTCAAGGTCGTGGCCCCTTCCATCGGCGTCTTCTACCTGACGCCCGCCCCCAGCGAACCGGACATGGTGCGCGTGGGCGATGTCATCGACGTGGATACGAAGCTCTGCATGCTGGAAGCCATGAAGCTCTTCACGACGCTCACGCTGGCGTCCTACAACCGAGATGGCGCCGTGCTCTACAGCCCCGACCGCAAGTACCGCGTCGTCCGCGTCGTCCCCTCGACCCGCCAGGTCGTGAACACCAACGACCTCCTCTTCGTCGTCGACCCCATCCCCGCCTGAAGCGGCGGTGTTCAGTGGTCAGCAATCGGTGGTCGGGGTCACGTTTCCGGCGCTCACGCAGAGTCCGCGGAGATCGCAGAGGCTGCACGCGAACCGCTGAGTAGCGGTTCAGGCCGAATGCGCCTGCTCGGCGACCTCTGTGTGCTCTGCGTGAGCCTTCCCCCGCTGAAAGGTGCCAACCTGTAGCCGAAAATCGCGCTTACAGCGGCGCGATAATCTTCAGCCACATGCGCTGGCCTTCAGGCTTGTTCTCCACTTCAAACTCTTCCTGGTACGCCGCCACGAACGTCAGCTTGCCGATCGCATAGGCCACCTGCGGGCCCGCCGCCATCGCCTGTCCCTTGCCCAGCTGCGCCGGCGGCGGATAGCCCGCCGGATAGTCGTCGTCGCTGACCTGCTTGTAGTAATAGCCGCCCGCGCCAAGCTTCCAGTTCTTCACCACCTTGCCGACGGCGTAGTCCACGTGAAACTCGTCGCCCGACTGCACATCCGTGTCGTCATTTTTCATGTTGAAGTCGTACATGGCCTTGGCCGATACATCCCAGCCGCGATCCAGGTACGAGCACGCCACGACCGGCTCAATCGTCCAGTAGTTGCGCCCGATGTTCGCCACGTCGTCCTTGTCGTAGGCCCCCACCGGCACATAGGTGTCCACGCCGGCAGCGCAGTGAATCTTGCCCTTGTGCCACGACACCACCACCGGATCCACGATCAGGTCGCCCAGACCAAACTTGTCCTCTTTGCCCAGGACAGGGTGATCAACATCCACGTACAGGAGCGGCACGAAAATCTGCTGCGCCCAAAGGCCGCCAAACACGTGCTGCTTCGTCACGTGGATCAGGCGCACCACCGTGCCCCCGACCGTCAGATCGAAATCCTGCGACTCCGTCGGCCCGTTCGGCCCGACAAAAACAAAGTCATCCCCGTTGGCATTCGCAAATTTGTCAGCGGTGTACCACAGGTTGTAGTCGATGATGTAGTTCCCCGGCGGCGGCACCGCACCGGTCATGAAGCCCTCCGCGCCGTTCGGATAGGCCCCGCCACCGCCTTCCGTCGCCAGCACCTGCCCCGCCAGACCGGCCACCAGCATCACGCTCAGCATCCATCCCGATCGACTCATCGCAGTACCCCGCGGTTACGCAGCCCGGATTCGCCCGGCTGCAGGTTTTCCCAACCCCGACTGTCACCCGCCAAAATGGTCCATCTCCCCCCCCGCCGACAAGCCAGAAATGAGCCCCCTAGCGCCCCATCAGATCATCCAACTCGCGCAACCGCTCCTGGCTGAGCTCGCGCGCATCGCCGAGCACAGACGCGTAAATCTGAATGCGTGCGAGGTTGTCCAGCACTTCAAGGCGGTCGAACGCCTCGAGCAGCGAACGCCCCACCGCCAGCACACCATGGTTCTCCATGAGCACGCATGCGGTCTGCGGCCCGATGCTGCCGGCCACGCTATCCGCCAACCCGGCCGTGCCCGTCAGCGCGTACGGTGCAAACACCGGCTCACCCACCAGCGCGTAGGCCTCCGCGATCAGGTGGCTGTTCAAGCGCCGGTCCGCCACGCAAAAGGCACTCGCCGCCGGCGGATGCGCATGCACGATGGCCTGCACCCGCGGATGCCGCCGCAAAATCTCCAGGTGCATCGCCGTCTCGGAACTGGGCTTCAACGCCGGCGTCCGGTTCTCCCCCCCGGGACCCATCACCGCCACGTCCGCCGCCGTCATCCGCCCCTTGTCCGTGGCCGCCGCCGTGATCACCACCGTCCCGTCCACCAGCCGCAGCGAGATGTTGCCCCCCGACGTCGTCGTCAGCTTCTGCTGATAGAGCCGCGTCATGAACGCCGCCACCTCCGCCCGCCCTGCTTCAGTATCCATGTCCATGGCGCCCCATTCTGCCGACGAAAGGCGCAAGCGGCTAGCCAGAACAATCCCGTCGCCCCCCCCCTCACCCGAACTCTCTCCCCCGGTGGGGAGCGGCGCAAGGAAGCCGAATCAACCTCACAGAACGGTGCGCAATATGAGTAACGCTATCGGCCGCCCGGCCCTCTTCCCGCCGGGGGAGAGGGTAGGGTGAGGGGCGCAACAGCCGAATCGTTCCGGCTTAGACCCCTTCCGGTGCGAAATCCAGCGGGCTGCCGACCTCCTTGATCGTTCGGCTCTGGACCGTGTGCGTGTAGATCATGGTCGTCCGGATGTCGCTGTGGCCGAGCAGTTGCTGGATCGTGCGGATATCGTAGTTGGCGCGCAACAGATGGCTGGCAAAGCTGTGGCGAAACGTATGGCACGTCACCCGCTTGGGAATCCGTGCTTGCTGCACCGCGCTCCGCAACACCTTCTGCAATTCGGACTCGTGCATGTGGTAACGCCGGTACTCGCCGGCCTGCGGCACCAGCGTCAGCGTTCGCGCGGGAAAGAACCACTGCCAGATGTAGTCCCTGGCCCCGGACCTGCACTTCCGGTCCAGCGCGCCCGGCATGAACACCCCCGCATAGCCCGCCTGCAAGTCCTCTTCATGCTGATGCTGCACCCGCGCCAACTGTTCCCGCAGGACCGGCA
The DNA here is from genome assembly GCA_021413965.1 of Lentisphaerota bacterium. GTDB lineage: Bacteria > Verrucomicrobiota > Kiritimatiellia > UBA8416 > JAIOPI01 > JAIOPI01. Next base: position 46,360 of record JAIOPI010000016.1, read on the forward strand.
ACAACACGCGCGGCAGCGGCACCGTCCGGTCCTTGCGCCCCTTGCCGTCGTGAATCGTCAGCACCATCTGATCGAAATTGAAATTGTGAACCCGCAGGTTCAGGCATTCCGCCAGACGCAGGCCGCAACCGTACAGCAGTTGAACGGCCAACCGGTAGGGAGGCGGCAGCCGCGCAATGATCTCGTCCACTTCCTCCCGGGACAGCACCACCGGAATGTATTTGCTGCGCCTGGCCCGCACCACCGTATCCCCTAATTCATAATCCGCCTTGAGAATGTGCCGATAGAAGAACAGCAACGCATTGAACGCCTGATTCTGCGTCGACGCCACCACGCGCCGCGTGACCGCCAGATGCGTCAGGAATCGCCGGGCGTCATCGCTGCCCAGCGTGGCGGGACCCTTGTCGCCGAGGAAGGACTGGAACTGGCCGATCCACGTCCGGTAGGTTTGCAGCGTCTTGGGCGAATACTGCCGCAGCCGGACTTCTTCTTTAAGTTTTGCATAGCAGGCGTCCCAGGGCTCGCGCGCCGCCTCCCGCACCCGGTCGGCCTGCGGGGCCGTGGCCCAGGTGCGCATCAGCGCATAGTACAGCGCGATACTCGCGGCCGCCTGCTCCTGCAAGGCGAGCGCCTGACCCTTGGACGCCAACTTCTGCAGAAACGGCTGCAGACTCTCCACATCCCGTGGCGGGTGACGGTACTTCTCGCAGAAATCCAGGTAGAAGCGCAGCCACTTGAGATAATCCATCCGCTGATCCGACTGCACCTGCTCCTCACCCAAACGCCGGGTGAAAGCCGCCTTCAGAGCTGGTGCTAAGGTCTTCATGCAGAAAAAGCAGAAAACCCTCTATCACCACCCACGGAGTGAACACAAGAAAGAAACCACACCTCATCAAGCGAAACTTCATTGTAGCCATGTTCCAAGCCTGCTAAAAAACCGAAAAATCATACAATCACTTGTTAGGCGCTACTCATCGAAACGTAGGGTGGCCAGATGGGGCGTTGGTGGCACCGTGTTGGATCTGTTCTGCCTGGTTGAGGCTGGACTCGAAGATCCAGGTCTTTCCTGAAATCCGGAGCTTTGGCCGAAGGGCTTTGGGAGTTCAAGCGCCGTGCCTTTCAGGTAGGTTTTTAGGTGGATCGTCGCGGCAACTACGACGTCGTCGGGAGTCGTTCGACATCGATGTCCAACCTGGCATTCCGGGATTTGGTCATATACTTTTCCTGCTGGGGAACTCCGCAACGAACCTGCCTGGCTACTTCACTCTTCGGATTCAGGTTGGCGGAGCTGCGAACTGGGGCCAGGCCACAACCAGGGCTACTCAACGACGGCGGGATCCCGGGGAGGCACCTCGATCGTTGGGCCAGAATCGTGGGCCTTCGGCCGACGATTCCGGCATGTGCCCGGCATTCTAATCAATCTGCGAGATGATAATGCCGGGCACACCGTCGTTCGTCGCGTCGAATTCCGGTTTAGCCAGGTAGAGGCCGGCTGTTGAAGAATCCGGCCGGTGCGAGGGCGGTTGCCACGTCGACCCTTGGGCCAGAATCGTGGGCCTTCGGCCGACGATTCTGGCATGTGCCCGGCATTCTAATCAATCTGCGAGATGATAATGCCGGGCACACCGTCGTTCGCTGCGTCGAGTTCTGGCTTAGCCAGTTAGGGGCCGGCTGTTGAAGAATCTGGTACCTGCGAGGACGGTTGCCACGTCGACCCTTGGGCCAGAATCGTGGGCCTTCGGCCGACGATTCTGTCATGTGCCCGGCATTCTAATCAATCTGCGAGATGATAATGCCGGGCACACCGTCGTTCGTGGCGTTGAATGTCGGTTAGCCTGCCTCCATAGCAGTGCCTGTAGGCCTGGGAATGGTCGGAGGCCTCTGCACGCTCACCGCTTGCGAGCCTAACAGGCGGTTGCACCTGACGGGCGATGCGCCCGCAGGTGAACCGCGGTGTTCGGCCAGAGAGGACACACCATGATGATACTGCCACGTCAAATAGGTGCCTGCACCCTCATCCTCGGCATCCTCTCCTTCCCCGCATGGTACCTCACTGATGCAATACTCGCATTCGTCACCCCTGGATACTGGCAACAGGGGATTCGTTTCGCGACCGTCATCGGTCGCATCATGACGGCCGCCACAATTACTCTGGTGGGAATCGCTCTCTGGGCATTGTCGGCACTCACGCAGCGGCCGGACGACTCGAATTCACAAGCAATTCTGCCCCGGACAATTGGCACCGTCCTGATCGTCGGCCCACCCATCTACTTTCTGGCAAGATGCATCGTTCTCATGGTGAAGATCGGACTGGTGAGATCATGGGCTACCGAGGGGATAATCTTTACGAGTCCACTATTCTACCTGAGCATGTTCAGGATGCTATTTCCGTTGGTGCTAATCGGACTTGCGATTAGCTTGTGGGGGAATCTAAGAAGCAAGAACAAGCCGGCCGAACAACACGCTGCACACGTACCAGGTGCCCGCGGCATGAATTCTGCGGGTGACGAAGGAGCACAATTCACGCCGCGGTCACCTGTCCGGTGAGTGTGGGCGTTCGAGCTAATCAATGAAGCGCATACTTAAAGGCATCCTTCTTACGATTGGAGGTATCCTCGCAGCGCTGACCGTCCTGTCCACGATCGGTCTACTCCACTTGTGGTACATCGGCGATTTGGGAAACTGGGGATTGGAACTTGGACATTATGGACAGTACAACCGGGTGAGGCATGTTCTTGATGCAATGCCAAATGTCCACATGGTCTCGGGGGAACTCTCGCAGTCGGCCCCGCCTAAGCCCGTTATGCATGAATTTGCATTCTGGCTCACGGTGGAAGGCTATGATGGCCCAGCTCTTCGCATCGAGTTCAAGAAGGGCAGTCCGCAAATGAACATGCGAAACAAGACGCAAATCAGAACATTCATCTTGGAGCAGTTGAAGGCCGGCTCGAATCGGCTCCCCGCGACTGACCCGTGAGGGCCAGCCGCGGGTGCCACACCACCTGGCATGCGGGTCCGCACCAGGCGGTTCCGAGCTACAGACGGGCTTGCGGCCCGTAGTGAAGAGTAATCCATAACGTGCGCATGTCGG
>JAIOPI010000008.1 GCA_021413965.1 Lentisphaerota bacterium
CCACGCAAACGGCGACACGACGATGCGGATGAACTGATCGCCTTGCCGCGAACGACGCCGAGCCAGACGAACCGCGAAATCGCAAGAACATGTCACGAAAACCGTTCATAAGTGCTGTTGTAAGGCCGACAGGCTCCTAGCGCAACTCGCGAACCGGCGACGTTGCGCTAGTTCCCGGTGATGACGATGGGCACTTCGTAGCGCTCTTCGGTGGCTCCCTGGCGTTGGACCCGCACTGCAATCACCTGGCCGTTCAACTCCCTGGGCGGATTGGTAAAGATCGCTTCAATCCGGTACATGGCCGGGGACAGTGAGTGCGAGGTCACGGTTACGCCGTTGGTGGGGGCGATGACCTCGAGCAGCTGCATGGGCTCCGGCGTGCGATTGCGGACGAGGATCTGCTGCGTGAAGGGTGTGTCGGGCGGCAGCGCGGCGGAGATGGTGAGCTGATTGGGGGCGACCACGACGTCGCGCATCACGTGCAGCACGACCGGGATGTTGATTTGCGGCTGGCTGGGGTGGTCGGTGTGCAAGGCGATGTTGCCGGTCAGATACGTCGAGAGGACGTTCAGATCGGGCAGGGTGGCGATGGTCAGCGTGTACTCATACCCCGGGCGCCGCTCCTTCAATTCCGCGGTGCAGAATGGTGCATTGGTAACGAGGTCGGTGATGGTGTGGGGCTCCGGAGTCCGGAAGACAATCTGCACGTCCATGGTGGCCATGGGCTCGGAAGGCGAGATTTGCAGCATGGCCTGTTGGGGCGTGTAGTCAACCTGACGTTCGATGGTACCGACCAGGGACAGCTGGTACTGCGGGGTGCGCGGATCATCGCAGTCGACGTAGATCACCTTGTGTTGCTGGCCGCGACGCCCCTGGAGGGACAGGGTGGCGGTCACCTCGACGCTTTCGCCGGGTTGCACGCGATTGCTGGCGAGCGCGGCCGTCGTGCAGCCGCAGGTTGGCCGCACGCGGCTGATGTTCAGCGGCGCATCGCCGGTGTTCTTCAGGACAAACACGTGGCGAATTTCGGGCACGTCGCTCACGGTTCCGAAATTGTACTCGGGTTCGTCACACGCAATGTGCGGCCCACTCGGTTCCTGCGCGACTGCGACTTGCATGCACATCCAGATACTGCACAGCGACAAGAAACGACGCATGGCCTGTTCTCCCGGACCGTGTTGACGACCGTGGTGTGAGGATGCACGAGTTTAGGGGAGCCGCATGTTGCTGTCAAACGGGCGGCGCACGGGCGGTTCTGGTATTGTCTATTTGGATGATGGGGATAAACTTGGGCTGGTTGACGAGTGGCGGCGCACGGGCGGGCCGCCGGAACTGGGGAAAAGGGGGACGGGAAGATCATGAATTCACGCGAGAGGGTCAAGCGAGCGCTGTGCTTTGAGGAGCCGGATCGCGTGCCGGTTGATTTGGGCGGCTTGAAGGCTTCCGGCATCGCGATCGAGGCGTATGCCCGCATGGCCCGGCTGCTCGGATTGACGGATGTGCCCAAGGTGTTGGACACGCGCTTCATGATCGCGTGGGTTGAACAGCGCCTGCTGGAACGACTCCACGTGGACGTGGTGCCGCTGGATATTTCCACGGTGCTGGGGCAGTCCGCGCCGGTCAGCGAGTGGGTGCCGCGCCAACTATTTTCCGGCACGCGGGCGCTTTTTCCTCCGGGCACGCGGATTCGTGAAGAGGCGGACGGGAGCTGGCTGCTGCTGGATGCGCAGGGAGCGCCCACGGCCTATCGCATGCCTCGCAATGGCTATTATTTCGACGACACGAGCTTCGACCAGGCCGGCACGATTGACCCCAGGCAGTTTCGCCCGGTGACCGACATTCCGGACGAGACGTTGAGCGGCATCGCGGCCTATGCCCGGCGCCTGCATACGGAGACCGACCATGCGCTGCTGGGTTGGGGTGGCGGCGTGTGCTTTCTCGGCCTCAGCCTGATCACGGACCGGCGCTCGAACGTCACCCTGGGGCAGCCGAGCGAGTGGATGACGATGCTGATGACGGAGAAGGACACCTGCCACGCCATGATGGATCAATCGGTGGAGGCGAGCATCCGGTGCCTGTCGCAGCTGCACGAGGCCATCGGTGACCGGTGTTTCGCCTGGGGGATTGCGGCCGACGACAGCGGGACGCAGCGTGGCGAGTTCATCCGTCCGGAGCTCTGGGCGGAAATGATCAAGCCGCACTATACGAAACTGTGCCGGTGGATTCATGCGCACACGTCGTGGAAAACGTTCTTCCACTGCTGCGGCTCGATCTACCACCTCATTCCGCATTTTATCGATGCGGGCATCGATATCCTCAATCCGGTGCAGACGTCGGCGGCCAACATGGATCCGGTCCGGCTGAAGCAGGAGTTCGGTCGGCGGATCGTGTTTTGGGGCGGGGGCTGCGACACCCAGACGGTGCTGGGCTCGGCATCGCCGGCGGAGGTGCGTGAACACGTGCGGGAGCGTCTGGCGATCTTCAAGCCGGGCGGCGGCTACGTCTTCAACCAGGTGCACAACATCCAGGCCAACGTGCCGGCTGAGAACATCCTGGCGATGTTCGATGCGGCGCACGAATTTGGCGGGTACTGAGTGGCGAGGCGCCGACGTGCCGTATTTCGCTTGCGTTGGCGGGGGTAATCCGCTAGCCTGCTTTCAGATGTTAGCTCCTTGTTCGCTCACCCCCCGCGCCGGTTTCCGGCCGCCCATCGCTTAACCAGGTTCACATGAACGCCAAAGCCATTTCGTATTTCAGCACCCGCGGCCAAACCTCGCCGGTGTCGTTCAGCGACGCCGTAATGATGGGGCTGGCCCGGGATGGCGGGCTTCTGCTGCCGTCGGCCATCCCGGACGTGCGTGACCAGTTGGACGCGTGGTCGGCGCTGCCGTATCCCGCCCTGGCGGCGGCCGTGATGCAGCCGTATGTCGACCTTCCGCCGGCCGACCTGCGCGCACTCGTTGACCGCAGCTATGCGAGCTTCCGTCATCCGGAGATCGCGCCGGTCGTGAGCGTGGGCGGCGTGCACATTGTGGAGCTATTCCACGGTCCGACGCTGGCGTTCAAGGACGTGGCGCTGCAACTGCTGGGCAACATGTTCGAGTATCTCCTGGCGAAGAGCGGCGGGACGCTGAACCTGCTGGGCGCGACGAGCGGTGACACCGGCAGCGCCGCGATCCATGGCGTGCGCGGCAAGGACCGCATCCGAATCTTCATCCTGCATCCGAAGGGGCGCGTCAGCCGGTCGCAGGAACTGCAGATGACGTCCGTACTCGATCAGAACGTGCACAACCTGTCGGTTGGCGGGACGTTCGACGACTGCCAGCGCATCGTCAAGGAGCTGTTCAACGACCTGGCGCTGCGCGACGGCTGCCATCTTGGATCGGTGAATTCCATCAACTGGGCGCGCGTGCTGGCGCAGGTGGTATACTATTTTTATGCGGCGTTCGTGGTCATGCGGCGCACGGGGGCCCGGACGGTTCGCTTTGCCGTGCCGACGGGAAACTTCGGTGACATCTTTGCGGGCTGGATCGCGCTGCGGATGGGCCTGCCGATCAGCAAGCTGGTGCTGGCGACGAACGAGAACAACATTCTGTCGCGTTTTTTCAGAACGGGCGAGTACCGGATGGGGACGGTGCACACGACGCTGAGCCCCTCGATGGACATCCAGGTGGCCAGCAACTTCGAGCGCTATCTGTACTATCGCGTGGGCGAGAATGCGGAGCGTCTGCGCGACCTCATGGCGAGCTTCGCGCGCGACGGGGCGCTGCACATCGAACCGTCGCGAGGCGGCGTGGACCCGCTGATTGAGGCGGGGCAGGGCGACCGGGCGGCGACACTGGAGACGATCCGCGAGTTCTACCGGGAGTCGGGTTATCTGCTGGATCCGCACACGGCGGTCGGCGTGCATGTGGGCCGTCACCATCTGGCGGGCGGGGAGCCGATGATCTGCCTGGCCACGGCGCACCCAGCGAAGTTCAGTGCGGCCATTCGGGAAGCCATCGGCGAGGATGTGACCCACCATCCGATCCTGGATGCCCTGGAAGGCGCCGCGACCCGCGCGACGACCTTGCCGGCGGAGACGGCGGCGGTACGGGACTATGTGGTGGGGCACGTGGGGTGAAGGTCGGGACCACATTGAAGACATTCACCTGCTGGCAGTGCGGCCATTGTTGCCGTGTGCCGGGGTACGTGCACGTGACCGATGCGGACCTGGAGGCGCTCGCGCGCCACCGGGCCTGTTCGGTGGCCGAATTCACGGAGCGTTACACGGCCCTGACGCGAGATCGCCGGGGGCTGACCCTGCGCGAAGAGACGGATGGTGCCTGCGTCTTCCTCAACGCCGACGGTGGCTGCGCGGTGTACGAGGCACGTCCGCAACAGTGCCGGGATTTTCCCTATACCTGGAATTACCCCGGCTGGGAGCAGCAGTGTGAGAACACGTGCGCGCTGCCCGGAAAGCGATAGGAAGACATGAAGAAAGTTATTGAGTTGGCGGACCAGGTGACGACGTTATTGCTTGCGCGCAAGACGGCCCTGACCTTCGCCGAAATCGCCGCGGCGCTCGAGTTGCGCGGCAATGTGAAGAAGAAGCTGGAAAAGAGCCTGCACGATCTGGTCCGGTCCGGGCAGATCGTCAAAATTCGCGATCAGCGCTACACGGTGGGCAGTGCGGCCGACCTGGTGACCGGCACCCTGACGGTGCTGCGCTCCGGTCACGGCATCGTCAACAGCCCCGAGCAGAATGTGTTTGTGCCCGAGCAGGATCTGGACACGGCCTTGCCGGGCGACCGCGTCGTGGTGCGGCTCGATGCGGAAGGGCGGACGGACCGCCCGGGCCTGCTCAACGGCAAGGTCATCCGCATCCTGGAGCGCGCGCGCCACGAGATCGTCGGCACGCTGCGCTCGACCGGGCGGTTCTTCTACGTGGTCCCGATGGATCCGTCCTATGGCCGCGACATCTATGTGCCGGACGTGGGCGATGCCAAGCTGAACGACCGCGTGCTGTGCCGCTTCACGGCCTGGCAGAACCGGCACGTCAATCCCGAGGGCGTCATCATCGAGACCCTCGGCCCGGCGGATGACCCGACGGTGGACACGCTCGCGATCATCAAGCACTACCAGTTGCCGGACGCGTTTCCGGAGGACGTGGTGCGCGAGGCGGAGAGCGTGTCGGCCCTGATGGATCAGCCGGGCGAGCGGCTGGATTGCCGGGCGCTCGTGACCTTCACGATTGACCCGGTGCGGGCGCGGGATTTCGACGATGCGCTGTCGCTGGAATCGAAGGGGAACGGCGAGGTGGAGCTCGGGGTACACATTGCCGACGTGTGCCACTTCGTGCGGCCCGACTCGCGGCTGGATCAGGAGGCGGCCCTGCGCGGCAACAGCGTGTACCTGCCTGACATGGTGTTGCCGATGCTGCCCGAGCAGCTTTCGAATGGCATCTGCAGCCTGCGGCCCAACGAGGACCGGCTGGCGTTTTCGGTGTTCATGACGATCAATGCCGCGGGGCACGTCACGCACAGCCGTTTTGCCAAGGCGATCATTCGCTCGCAGGCGCGGCTCACCTACGAGCAGGCGATGGCGGTGATCAGCGGGAAGGCGGAGGCGGACTTTCCCCTGGCGGTGACGGAGCGCATTGTGGCGCTGCACACGCTGGCGCAAACATTGCGGCAGAACCGGTTTGCCCGGTTCGCGCTGGACCTGGACATGCCGGAGTGCGAGATCGTGATGGGCGAGGGCGGCCGGATCCGGGAGATCCGCGTGGTGGCCAACGACCCGTCGCATCAACTGGTCGAGGAGTGCATGGTGGCGGCGAACGAAGCCGTGGCTCGCGAGCTGACCGAGCGCGGGCTGCCCTTGATTTCGCGGCTGCATGCACCGCCGAAGCCCGAGAAGATCGAGGATCTGCGGATCCAGTTGCAGGGGATGGGGCTGGAGCCGGGGGACCTGACGAAGCCGCGCAACATGTCGCGTTTTCTGCAACTGGTGCAGAATGAGCCGCTGGTGATGCACATCCGGATGGCGGTGCTGCGCAGTTTGAACCGGGCGCTGTACTCGGCGGTCGAGGGCGGGCATTACGGGCTGGCGAAGACGTACTACGCGCACTTCACGTCGCCAATCCGGCGGTATCCGGACCTGATCGTGCACCGGCAGCTGGAAGCTCTGGTGGAAGGGCGCCGGGCGACGGGAGCGGGGGGCGCGCAGGTGGTGCCGGCGGGGCGGCGGGCGCCATACACGAAGGATGAACTGGTGCCCATTGCGGCCAACTGCTCGCTGACGGAGCAGACGGCTGACGAAGCCGAGCGGGCGCTGGAGGAAATCAAAAAATACCGTTTCCTGGATCAGCAGATCAAGGACGGCAATCCGCTGACTTACGAGGCGGTGGTGGTGGCGGCGCTCAACTTTGGCGTCTTTGTCGAAGTGATTGGCCTGCAGATGCAAGGGCTAGTCCACGTGTCGGCACTGTCGAAGGAGTTCGTCACTTTCGACCGGATGAACGGCGGCATGCTGAAGGCGGGCAAGGTGATTTACCGCGTGGGCACGCGGCTGAAGGTCCAGGCGTCGCGCGTGGATTTTGACAAGCGCAAGATCGACTTCGTACCGGTGGGCGGCGAGGGGCGGACGCGGGAGGAGCGCGGACCTGTCAAGGCCCGGCATCCGACGGAGTACCGCCCGGCGGCAAAGCCGGCCCAGGCGGCGAAGGAGCGGACGGAAAGCGGGAGGCCGGACGGCGGGCGGTCGCGCCGTGGCGGGGGCGGGCGGCGGCGGAGGCGGTAGGGGCGGTAGGGGCGGTAGGGGGAGGCCGCGCCCGGAGGTCGCGGCCCACCTAGGAGCCTGTCGGCCTTACAACAGCACTTATGAACGGTTTTCGTGACATGTTCTTGCGATTTCGCGGTTCGTCTGGCTCGGCGTCGTTCGCGGCAAGGCGATCAGTTCATCCGCATCGTCGTGTCGCCGTTTGCGTGG
>JAIOPI010000006.1 GCA_021413965.1 Lentisphaerota bacterium
TTGTGGCGCTGTACAATCAACGTGCGCGATAAGATTGACGCCCCCGTCGCCTTCCCCTACTATCTCCGCTGCTGGCCTCCTTGAGCGGGAGTAATTCAGCGGTAGAATGCCAGCTTCCCAAGCTGGACGTCGCGGGTTCGATCCCCGTCTCCCGCTCCATCTTTGAAATAGGCACTCAGGCGATCTGAGTGCCCATTTTTTTCGAGCAAAATCGCCTGAAACGCCCATTCCTTTCCCAAATCCGGGAAATACGGATCATTGAGGCGATTCGGGCCTCCTGAGCGATTCACTGAGCGATTTTGGACGCCTAATGGTGCGCCGGAATGACGGTTGCAAAGACTCCCACGCGCTCTGCCGTCAACTCAGGCGCACTTTCTCCGCCAGTCCTGAAATCTTTCGTCGCGGCCTGCTCTCATCCAGAAACTTCCCCAAGAACTTCCTGTTGATGACATGGACGCCTTTGATGGGACGATGCCATTCCACGAACGCATTGGCAAACACCAGCGCGGCACTGACCCAAACCTCTTCGCCCGTCTGCCGCTTAATCTCCTGCTTGAGCCAGATGACATTGTGGAGCACCTGACCAATGAAGTTCTTCTCAGGAGGCTTCCCGTTAATCAGGATTCCGTTGCCGTCGAAGCTCACCCGCCCACCATGCGCCTTCGTTTCCAGGACAAAGACGCCGCCTTCAGGTGAAATCAGTACATGGTCGATGTCGCCGTTGCCCGTGCTGACATCATGGTAGACCACGTATCCATCGGGAAATTCATCCAACGTTTCGGCAATGCGGTCTTCCCCTCTGGCTCCCCGCAGGGCATGGCGTTCGCGCTTCCGGTGCTGCTTGATTTCGCCCTCGATGAACCCTGTAGCGCCCTTGAACAGGAGTAGCAGGAAGATCATGCCGCCGAGGCCAATGGCTCCAATGCCAGAGCCGATGAAAAGCATGAAGACGACGCAGATGCTCAAGCCGACTAACACCAGGCCGTTGATCGACTGGCGGCGCTTACCTGCCAATGACCGCGCCGATGATCCGCTTTGTCCCACCCGTCTGACCATGCCACCCATTGTCCTTCATGCACTTTGGAAATCCAGCCCTTTCGCTGAGGGGGCAACGAAGGACAAAGTGTTCGCCATTCGGGGCATCGGGGCAACAGGGGCGATTCGGCTTGCCCGTGTGGTCAACAGGCGCATGCGGATGGCGACAACGGCGGTTTGCATGGGAACCCACTGAGGGCGCCATGAAGGGAATCGTGGCGGGCCTGATGATCGCGCTGTTGGCCGTCACCGCGACGGCCCAGAGCACCAGCCTATACAACGCGGACGGCATGTCGGCTGGCCGGGTGGTTCAGCACGGCAACATCATGTGCCCGAAATCGCGTTGAGCACTCACGCCGCCATGTGCTCCTCCTGGTCAATGCCATCCAACCTCCGCACCATGATTGTCCCGCACGACAAGGGGCGGTATCATGTCCCGCTCAGTACCCGATTGTGCATCGGTGGCCCAGCAACATCATGGATCCGCAAATGCATCCGAAGGAGATAACCGTGAAGCGCCATATTCCCCGGACCAAGATCGTCTGCACGCTCGGTCCGGCCAGTGCCGGACCCACGATGCTGCGAAAGCTGGTCAATGCCGGCATGGACATCGCCCGTATCAATTTCTCGCACGGCGACCATGACTCGCACCGCGCCCTCGTGCAGGTGGTGCGCAATGTAAATGGAAGGACACGCCGCCACGTGCGGTTGCTGGCAGACTTGGAAGGCCCGCGAATTCGCGTGGGGACGTTTCAGGGCGGCAAGAGCATTCCCCTGGTCCAGAACCGGACCATCTACCTGGTCAAGGGAGACCGGGGCGACGAGCGGCATATTGCTGTCGACTACGAAGGCGACCTCACCGATTTCAAGGGTGCGACCCGCTTATACCTGGACGATGGCAATCTGATCCTTGAGGTGGTGTCCATCTCCTCGTCGTCGGTCAGGACCCGCGTCCTGGTGGGCGGAGAACTCAAGCAGCGGAAATCGGTGAATCTGCCCGGGGCCCGGCTACACTTTCCGGCCATCAGCGAAAAGGACTGCCGCGACCTCGCCTTCGCGCAAGAGCTGGGGTTCGATTACGTGGCCCAGTCCTTTGTGCAGCGCAGCGCGGATATCGATGAGGTACGGCGACGCCTTGCCCCGTCAGGCGAGCGCACGCAAGTCATCGCCAAGATCGAAAACCGAGACGGGGTCCGCAACATAGACCCAATTTTGGCCGCGGCGGATGGGGTCATGGTTGCACGCGGTGACATGGGCGTGTGCCTGCCGATCTACGAGGTGCCCTTTTTGCAGAAGATGATCATCGCCAAGGCAAACGCGTGCGGCAAGATGGTCATCACCGCCACCCAGATGCTGGAGCACATGGTGGAGCATAGTCGTCCCACGCGTGCGGAGGCCTCTGACATCGCCAACGCGGTTCTGGACGGGACCGATGCCGTCATGCTTTCGGCGGAAACCGCGGTAGGCAAGTACCCCGCCGAGGCGGTCAGGGTCATGAACGACATCCTGAAGTACGCCGAGGAGATGCAGGCCGCCGGTTGCGGCATATCATCTCAAACCATGCCGCATGCACACGGTCGCCGTGCGTCGTCAGGTGGGCGTACACGTCGGACCTGATCTGGGTGAATGCTCGCAGCGCGCCGATGGGGACTGCCGGAAAATTGTTCGCCTGCGAAAATCCCAGCGTCAGTCCTGCGTCATCGATCAGGTCGATCAGTTGCCCCAGCGTCAGCGGTTCGCGACTGGTACGCGGGCTGCAGGAGTATGAGGATTCATATTCGTCCACAATCCGGTAGCGGATCCGCTCCGCCGCGGGCTTGGCCCGCACCTCGATCACGTCAGACGTGACAGACCTCAGTTCGATCCGGGCAATCGTAACCTCGCCCCGGCGGGCAGGCGGCAGGTATTCACCGCCCATGCATGCCGGATGAACACGGCTCAAGGTGGCGCGTTGTGCCTCGGTCAACTCGTCCTGAAGGAAGATATCCTCCAGTTCATGGAAGCGACCGGCCTGCCAGTACTCCCGGATTACCCGCCGGCGCTCGGTCCCCTTCACGTTGTGAAGAATTAGCCCTAGGGCGTCGCCGGGCGCATCCCAGTAGGACGATGGGCGCCACGTGTAGTCGAGGTCGGCATAGCGAACGGCACAAAGATCGTCGTGAGAGGTCATGGTCCTGTTCCTTCCCGGTTTCCCCCGGTCCGCTGTGGCGGTCGGGGCACGTGAACACCACCCGCACACACCATACCAACGCGGAGGTTCCTCAGTACCTCGCCAACCACCAGCGCAGCATCTCCGGAGAGGCGCCCTCCGGAGAGTTGATCTCCTGGCAGAATCGCGACAGCAGCCGCTGGTCGCAGATCCGCCTGCGTGTGTGCGCCGTCCTCACGATCTCGTGGTAACGTGTGAGCGTCGCACCGGCCTCCTCGCCCCAGGTGTGGTCCGGATCCTTCGGGACGCTGGCCTCCGTCCACGGGTTGCCCGTGAGGCCGCTCAGGCGGCTGAGCAGCTCCTCTCCGAGTTGCTGCAACTCGAGTAGCGATGCGTTGACCAGTGGGATGTCCGTGCTCATTCCTGTGTTCCCTTGTTTTGGACCGCGTCCGGGTTGCCGCCGTCGGAAGGCGGCGATGGGCTGGGCGTCCGGATCGCGGGCTTGTTGGTTTCCCGGGATTTCACGTCGACCCTCCGGCGCGCGTGTGGTCGAGGCCCGGATAGCGGGTGAAGCTCATGCCGCCCTCCTTCCCTCCGTCTGGGGGCAACCATGGACCTTGTGACAGTGCCCAACAGTGCGTCGCGACGCCGGAGGGCAGTCTGCAGGGACTTCGTGCCCAACGACCGTCGCACCCGTTCCGCCGTCAGGCGGTCCGGATGAACGGTATAGTGAACGAACCACGTCCCGTTGTTGTCCCACAGGTGGTGGGTGGGATTGTCCGCGACAACGCGGATCGAGAGGTGCTGCGGCATGGCTATGCTCCTTCCGGTTTCCCGGACACGGAGGCCATGCCCGGGGAGTTTGTGTTTCCCCAACCGCACGTACGGTCGGAGCGCGTTAGGCCACCGTGGGTCTCCCCGGACCTCGGTCGGCGGCTCCGGCCTTTCGGCCGAAGCTCTCTTCACGCTGGGCACATTGAATTACAGTGGAACCCTTTCGGCAACGTGATTCTGTGTCATAAGCGGCATCAGCCCGCGCAGGCGCTGATCACCCAAACAGGGTCGCCCGCGAGTGATCCGTGATGGCGATGGCGGCCGGGTGCTTCAGTCTCCGCTCGGCCGTGATGGCGTAGTACTGATGTGCGCATGCCTCGGTCCGGCCGAACGACTTCAGTCCGTAATGCTGCAAGGTCTCACGCGCGATGACCGACGGCGCGACGACAAAACCGAGCCCCTCCGCCGCCATGACCATCATGAACGCCGGATCCTCAAACTCCGCAACCACCACAGGCCTTATCTTGAGCGACTGAAACCACTCATCCAGCGCCATGCGCAGCGGCGTCGTCTCAGCCGGGAGTAGAACCGGCATGCCGTGCAGGGAACGCGGGAAGTTTCGGCGGAGCTTGTCGGCAATCTTCGGGACCGCGCAGAAAACGGACCCGCACGTGCCCAGCAAGTGGTTGAACGTCTTCACGTGAAGGCCCCGGGCGGCGGGTGCATCCGCCAGCACAAGATCAAGCCGGTACCCCGCCAGTTCCAGCAGCAGCGTATCGATGGGACCTTCCCGGCAAAGCATGTGCACGGGCTGCGTCAACTCGAAAGCCGGCCGCAGCATCCGACTCGCGACCACTTTCGGCACCGAGTCGGTTACGCCAACCTGGCACCGCATAGGACGATAGCCGGGCCTATCCCTGACCGCATCCAGCAGATCCTGTCCCGTCGAGAAGATCTCCTCGGCGTAGCCGAAGGCCAGTTGCCCCATGTCCGTCAGCGAGAGCCGCCGTCCGCTCCGGCGAAACAGCTGCGCGCCCAGGGACGCCTCCAGCAAGTGGATCTGCGCACTGATGGACGGCTGCGAAACCCCCATCTTCTCCGCGGCCTGCCTCAGGGTACCTTCCCTGGCGACGGCCCAGAAGTACCGCAAGTGATGGTAATTGAGCCACTCCATGCCACGTAACGTCTTAGCTTTATCCTCAGGATGCAATCCAAAAGACGTATTAGTCGAATGATGCCGCGTGTCCCATTCTATCCACCGATGGCACGGCCATCCGTGGATCGTGGTGTTCGACCAGGGGGTGCTTTTCCGATGCCGACTTTGAACCGTGAAACGACCGCCACCCCGGCGCCCCGCTCCGGCCCCGTGTGGTATGCGTTGACCGTCGACGAAACGCTGGCGGAACTGAAAACCAACCACGCCGGCCTCAGCGCACAGGAGGCCCGTCGCCGCCTGGACGACGTTGGGCCCAACGAACTCGAGGCGGCCCGACGCGTCTCGCCGTGGCGGTTGCTGCTCGACCAGTTCAAGAACGTACTGATCATCATCCTGCTGGTGGCGACGGGGCTCTCCGCGTTTCTGGGCGAAGGCGTCGAGACAATCGTGATCGGCGTCATCGTACTGTTTGCCGTGGGGCTCGGGTTCATTCAGGAATTCCGGGCTGAGCGGGCCATTGATGCCCTGCGCAAAATGGCGGCCCCCACCGCCACGGTGTGGCGCGACGGTGAGGAACTCGAGGTGCCCGCCCAACATCTGGTCCCCGGAGACATCGTGTTGCTGCAGGCGGGCGACCGCGTGCCAGCTGACGTGCGGCTCGTCGAGTCGTTCAATCTCCAGATCGAGGAGTCCGCACTCACGGGGGAATCGGTGGCGGTCGAAAAGCACGCCGCCCCCATGGCAGGAACGGAGACCGCGCTGGGCGACCGCAAGAACATGGCCTACGCCGGCACGTCGGCCACCTATGGCCGTGGCCGAGCCGTCGTCGTGGCCACGGCCATGAACACGGAATTTGGGAAGATTGCGCGGATGCTCCAGTCGGTACAAACAGAGCGCACGCCGCTGCAGCAGAACCTCGACAAGGTGGGCCACCTGCTGGCGCGCGTCGCGCTGGTCATGGTGGCGCTGATTGTGGGCTTGGGCCTGCTACGCGGTCAGCCGTTCATGGAGATGCTCATCTTCGGCATCGCCCTGGCCGTGGCCGTGGTGCCGGAAGCGCTGCCGGCCGTGGTCACCATCTCGCTGGCGATCGGCGTGCAACGCATGGTCAAGCGGCATGCCCTGATGCGGCGACTACCGGCGGTGGAGACGCTGGGCTGCACCTCTGTGATCTGCTCTGACAAAACAGGGACGCTGACCAAAGACGAAATGACGGTTCGCAACGTCTACGTGGCGGCGCGCCTGTGGAACGTGTCAGGTGCGGGGTACGACCCACACGGACAGTTCTTTGTGGACGGCCAGGCCACGGATCCGGACGAGGCGCTACAGCAGTTCCTGCGAGCCGCCACACTGGCCTCCGACGCCCACAGCAACCGCGGGGAGGCCGACGGGCGCTGGCACATCAAGGGCGATGCCACCGAGGGCGCGCTGGTGGTGGCCGCCGCGAAGGCCGGCCTCGTCAAGGCCGAGCTCGAACGGCAGGCCCCGCGCTCCGGCGAAATCCCGTTCACGTCCGAGACCAAGCGCATGACGACGCTGCACTCCGTTCCCGACGGGACGGTCGCCTTCTCGAAGGGAGCGCCGGAAATCATCCTGGCCTCCTGCACGCACGTGCAGACCCGTGACAACGGGGCCTTGCGCGACGAGCGCCTCGACGACGCCGGAAGGCAACGAATCATGGAGACCGCCCGCAGCTTGGCCGATCAGGCCCTGCGCGTCCTGGGCGTGGCGCGAAAATCCCATGCAGCGCTCGAAACCGCGGAACATGGCATGACCTTTCTGGGACTGGCCGGCATGATCGATCCGCCACGGCCCGAGGCCCGCGAGGCCGTGCAGAAGTGCGAACAAGCCGGCATCCGCGTTGTCATGATCACGGGCGACCACCCCGTCACCGCCCAGGCCGTCGCCCGCGAATTGGGCATTCTGAAGGGCGGACGCGTGATCACGGGGGCACAGCTGGACGAGATCTCGGACACCGATTTTGAGCGCGAGGCGGCCGGGATCGACGTCTTTGCGCGAGTTTCACCCGCTCACAAGCTGAGGGTCATCAGTGCGCTGCAAAAGGGGGGCAGCATCGTGGCCATGACCGGCGACGGGGTCAACGATGCGCCAGCGCTCAAGAAGGCGGACATCGGCATTGCCATGGGCATCACGGGCACAGACGTCACGAAGGAGGCGGCGGCCATGACCCTCACGGACGACAATTTCGCCTCGATCGTGGCCGCTGTCGAGGAAGGGCGCGGCATCTTCAGCAACATCAAGAAGTACCTGATGTTCCTGCTGTCCTCGAATATCGGCGAGATGCTCATCATGGCCGGCGCCACCGTGCTGGGCATGCCGATGCCGCTTAGCGCCGTCCAGATCCTCTACATCAACCTGGCCACGGACGGCCTGCCGGCGCTGGCATTGGCGGTGGACCCGCCGGAGCGTGACTTGATGCGACGCCCGCCACGGAACCCGCGCGCGGGCATCTTCAGCCGTCCCGTCGTGTTCCTGATGACCGTCGGCGGTGTCTGGTCAGCGATCGCGAACCTGGGGCTCTTCGCCTGGGCCCGCGCCCAGCAGTTCCCGATGGACGAGTGCATGACGCTGGTCTTCGTGTCGCTGTGCCTGGTGGAGTTTTTCAAGGCCTTCAGCTTCAGGTCCGACCGCCACACCGTTCTCCGCCGACCGTTCGCAAACCGCTGGCTGAATCTGGCGATCCTCTGGGAACTGCTGCTGCTGGCAGGTGTTGTGTACCTGCCATTCCTGCACAAACCGTTCGGCACGTTCGCGCTGCCACTCTCCGTCTGGCCCGTGCTACTGGGCGTGGCGGTCACGATCATCCCGGTGCTGGAAGCCGCAAAGTGGGCGATCCGACGCGGATGGGTCCACGCGGGGAAATGAGTCCGTCGACGACCGGCCGGACAAGGGGACCGCCCCGCCGCGTTGCCACCCGCGCATTTCGCTTCCCGTCGCGGATGGCGTGAGGCAACATACCGTCATGAGCATGCGACTTGTTCTCAATGCCGTCGAATGCCGGGTCCTGGGATGCTTGATCGAGAAGGAGCTGACCACGCCGGAGTACTATCCGCTCACGTTCAATGCCCTGCATGCGGCCTGTAACCAGAAATCCAACCGGGAACCCGTGGCGGTCTTCGAGCCGAAGTCCGTGGCGCGCGCCCTCGAGGACCTGCGGGCCAAGCACCTTGTGTGGGAAGTCTCCGTGACGGGGAACCGCGTCCCCAAGTACAAGCACGACCTCCCCAGCCAGTGCCCGGTCACACCCGAGGAGATCGCGGTACTCGCGGAATTGCTCCTGCGGGGCGAGCAGACGGCAGCCGAACTGCGCAACCGGGCCAGCCGTATGATCGCGTTCGCGGAGGCCGCCTCCATGGATGCCGTGCTGCAGGCCCTGATGGCGCGCGAAGAACCCCTGGTGGCAAAACGGCCAGCCGCACCCGGTCAGCGCGAACCCCGCTACGTCCACCGTCTCGGTGACGACGTCGCCGCCCCCCCCGCACTCGCCACGGCGTCGGCGCCGGCGGGTGCCATCGCCGAGGTCCGCCTCGAGAACGAGCGCCTGGCGGCACTCGAGACGACCGTGGCGGACCTTCAGGCACAACTCGCCGAACTCAAGGCCAAGCTGGCGGGCCTGCTTGGTTAACCGGCGCGGTTTGGGATGTACAACCGCCCCCAATATCGCTATAGATTGCGGCCATGGTTTCTCCGAGTCCGGGTGATCGACTTTCCGCGTAGCGCCCTGTGAACATTCACGAATATCAAGGTCGAGAACTCTTTCTGCAGTACGGCATTCCCTGCCCCGCCGGGATCGTGGCGGAATCGCCCGATGCCGTGGTGACGGCCACCCGTCAGGTCGGCTACCCGGCCGTCATCAAGGCCCAAGTCCTCACCGGTGGCCGCGGCAAAGCTGGCGGCGTCAAACTGGTGCACAACGAGGCGGAGGCTCGCGAGCAGGGCTCCCGCATCTTGGGCATGCAGATCAAGGGGCTGACCGTTGAAAAAGTACTCGTCGTGCCCGCCGCGGCCATCCGCCGCGAGTTCTATGTGGGCCTGACCGTCGATCGCACCAACCGCGCCTTGGTTCTCATGGTCAGCGCCTCCGGTGGGGTCGACATCGAAGACCTCGCCGTGAAGAATCCCGACGCCATCCTCAAGGTGCGGTTCAATCCCTTGACGAATCTCGACCTCAAGGCCATCCGTCCCATCCTGCAGCAGGCCTTTGTAACCCCCGCCCTCGTGGCCCAGGCCGAGGATGCCGTCGCCAAACTGTACCGCCTCTTCGTCGAAAAGGACTGCTCGCTCGTCGAAATCAATCCCTACGCCCTGCTGGATGGCGATAAACTCGTCGCCCTTGACGCGAAAGTGAACATCGACGACAACGGCCTCGTCCGACACCCCGAACTGGAAGTCTTGCGCAATCCGGAAGAATCCAGTGCCGATGAGCGCCAGGCACGCCGCGTCGGGCTTAGCTTCGTCAGCATGGACGGCGACATCGGTTGCATCGTCAACGGCGCCGGCCTGGCCATGGCGACCATGGACCTGATCAAGCATTTCGGCGGCAACCCGGCCAATTTCCTCGATGTCGGCGGAAGTTCCAATCCGGAGAAAGTGCTGAACGCGCTGAAGATCATCCTCAACAACCCGCGCGTGAAAGCCATTCTCATCAATATCTTCGGCGGAATCACGCGCTGCGACGACATCGCCAAAGGCATCCTGATGGCCACCAACCAGATCCAGATCCCCGTGCCCATGGTGATACGCCTGATCGGAACGAATGACCGCGAAGGCCGTGAAATTCTCGCCCAAGCCGGCCTGACCTCATCCGAGAATCTGACCGAGGCGGTGCAGCGCGTGGTGGCGCTGGGGAAGAAGCCATGAGCATTCTCGTCAACCGTTCGACCCGGGTGCTGGTCCAAGGGATCACCGGCCGCGACGGCTCGTTTCATGCGCGGTCCATGGTCGCGGACGGGACCCGCATCGTCGGCGGCGTGACGCCCGGCAAGGGCGGTCAGCAGATGGATGGCATTCCGGTCTTTAACAGTGTGGCCGAGTGCCGCAAGGCGACGGACGCGAACTGTGCCGTGATCTTCGTGCCGGCCAAGTTCGCCAATGCAGCCATTCGTGAAGCCGCCGACGCCGGCGTGGAACTGGTTGTCTGCATCACCGAGGGCGTCCCCGTTCTGGATATGATTTCCAGCTACCAGTACGTGCGCGACCATGGCGTGCGCTTGATCGGCCCCAACTGCCCCGGCCTGATTTCTCCGGGACAGTGTAAAGTGGGAATCATGCCGGCCCGCATCCACCTGCCCGGCCACATCGGCGTCATTTCTCGCAGTGGCACGCTCACCTACGAAGTGGTCTACAGCCTGACCTCCGCCGGCATGGGACAATCCACCTGCATCGGCATCGGCGGCGACCCCATTGTGGGTTCCGGCTTCATCGACCTGCTGGAGGCCTTTTCACAAGACCCGGAAACTCACGGCGTCGTGTTGATCGGAGAAATCGGCGGCGAGGAAGAGGAAGCGGCAGCGGCCTACATTCGGCAGCACATGCGCATCCCCGTTGTGGCCTTCATTTCGGGCCGCACGGCGCCGCCGGGCAAGCGCATGGGGCACGCCGGCGCCATCATTTCCGGCGGCAAGGGCACCCCGGAGGCCAAGATCCTCGCCCTGCAGCGCGCGGGTGTCGACGTCGCCGACCGGCCCGACGAAATTCCCGGACTGCTGCGCAAGAAACTCAAGACCTGACCGCTGGCCCGGAGCGAGTACGCGTATGTCTGCGGATTTGTATCCATCCAACCTGCCGTACGTCGAGGAGTTGTACCGGCTCTGGTCTGGCAATCCCGCCGCCGTGCCGCCGGACTGGCGCGAGTACTTCGAGGGGCTCAACCGTAACGCCGGAACGCCCCACCTCGCCGCCCCCAGTGCCCCCGTCCAGGCTGAAAACATGGCGGCCGCTCTGCACGTCTACAAGCAGAGCCGCGTCAGCGAATTGCTTTGGGCCTATCGCGAAATCGGTTACCTGCAGGCGGACCTCAATCCCTTGCGCGGCTACGTCACGCCCGGCATGGCCAAGCTGCGGGACTCCGTCGGCGGCGACTACCGGGAACTCTCGCTGGGCGAATTCGATCTGTCCGAAGATGATCTGAACGTCGAGTTTAGCGCGGGAAAATACTTGTCCCCGCCCCGCGCCCCGCTCAGCCGGATCATCGAAAGCGTGCGAGAGACTTACTGCTCGGCCATGGGCGTTGAGATTCTCCACATCCAGAACCGCTCCATGCGCAACTGGCTGATTGAGAACATCGAGACCGGCAACAACCACCCGCATCTTGAGACCGCCACGCGCCGCGCCATCCTGGAAGACCTGATCAAGGCCGAGGAATTCGAGCACTTCCTCCATTCCCAGTTTGTGGGCCAGAAGCGCTTCTCGCTTGAAGGGTCCGAGAGCCTCATCCCCGCCCTGCACGCCCTGATCGACCGCTCGGCCTACGAAGCCGACGTGGAGGAGATCGTGCTGGGCATGACACATCGAGGCCGACTCAACGTGCTGGTCAACTTGCTGGGACGCTCACCGAGCGGCATCTTTGCCACGTTTGGCAGCGACGAAATGCCCTTTGCATACACGGGCAGCGGAGACGTCCGCTACCATCTGGGGTTCAGCGTCGATCACGTCAATCCCGACGGGTCGCACATCCATGTCGGCCTGGTGGCTAATCCGAGCCACCTCGAAGCGGTCGATCCCATCGTCGAAGGCAAGGCGCGCGGCATCCAGCGGCGGCGGCGCGACACGGAACGCAAGAAGGTCATTCCGATCCTGATTCACGGGGACGCCGCCTTCACCGGCCAGGGGGTCGTGGCGGAAACCTTCAACATGTCCCAGCTCAAGGGCTACCGCACCGGCGGCACGATTCACATCATCGTGAACAACCAGATCGGTTTCACCACCGCCTCGCGCGATGCCCGCTCCACGTTCTTCCCCACCGACGTGGCCAAGTCCATGCCCATCCCCATCTTCCACGTGAACGGGGACAAGCCCGAGTATGTCGTGCGCGCCATGGACCTGGCGTTCCGCTTCCGCCAGGAGTTTGCCTACGACGCCGTGGTCGACATATTCTGCTACCGCAAGTACGGGCACAATGAGGCGGACGATCCCACGTTCACCCACCCGGTGATGTACGAGATGATCCGCCAGCTCCCCAGCGTCGCCACCCAGTACGGGGAGGAGTTGGACCGCGAAGGCGTCTATCCTCGCTCCGAGCAGGATGCCTTTCGCGAGGCCTACCGGAACGAACTGCGCGCCGCGCTGGCCGCGGCCGAGAAGCAACCGCCGGTCACGGTGGATGCCGGGTTCCAGAGCGATGAGTGGCGGGGATTCACCCGCGAGTACGACCACACCCCGGTCGAAACCGGCGTGCCCGACGAACGCCTGTATCCTCTCGCCCAGGCCGTCACCCGCATGCCGGCCGAAATCCCTTTCAATCCGAAGCTCAAGCGCATCATCGCCGACCGCCGCCAGCGCTATGACCAGCGCGCCAACATCGACTGGACCTGTGCCGAGGCCCTGGCCTTCGCCACCCTGCTCACCGAAGGGACCCCGATACGCCTCAGCGGCGAGGATTCCGGACGCGGCACCTTTGCGCAACGGCATGCTGTCTGGTGGTATACGGACAAGGAAAAGCCCACGCCCTATTGCCCGTTCGATCATCTCTCGCCCGACCAGGCACGGTTCGCCGTGTACGACAGCCCCCTGTCGGAATACTCCGTCCTGGGGTTCGAGTATGGAAACTCCCTCGCCCAGCCGCACATGCTCAACATATGGGAAGCACAGTTTGGCGACTTCGCCAATGGCGCCCAGGTCGTCATCGACCAGTTCATCGCCGCCGCCGAATCGAAGTGGGATCGAGGCAGCGGGCTCGTGCTGCTCCTGCCGCACGGCTATTCCGGCCAGGGCCCCGAACACTCCAGCGCGCATCTCGAACGCTACCTGCAACTGTGCGCCGAGAACAACATGCAGGTCTGCAACATGACCACGCCCGCGCAGTACTTCCACGTTCTGCGCCGGCAGATGCGGCGCACGTTCCGCAAGCCCCTCGTCATCATGGCGCCCAAAAGCCTGCTTCGTCACAAACGCGCCGTCTCGCGCTTCGGCGAATTTACTTCGGGCAATTTCAGCGAAGTGCTTGACGACGCACAGGACTTGGATCAGGCCGACGTCATGCTGTTCTGTTCCGGCCAGGTCTATTACGACTTGCTGCAGGCCCGCGAAAACCGGCACGACAACCGGACGGCCATCATCCGCGTGGAACAGTTGTACCCCTTTCCAGAGCAGCAACTGCAGCGCGTCCTGGGCAAGTACGCACACGTGAGGGCGTTCAGCTGGGTGCAGGAGGAGTCGCGCAACCGCGGCGCGTGGTCCTTCATTCACGAGCGCATCAACGCGCTGCTCGGCGGCAGGCCCCTGCGCTACGTCGGCCGCAAAGCCAGCGCCAGCCCGGCCACCGGTTCCTACTCCATGCATCAGCGCGAACTGCAGGCCCTTCTGGACGAGGCCTTCGATCACGGCGAAATTCCGAGGAGTCCCATATGAAGCAAGCCGTCACCGTCCCCTCTCCCGGCGAATCCGTCAGCGGTGGAATCCTCGCCAAGTGGCTGAAGCCCGATGGCGCCGCAGTGCAAGAGGGCGACGAGCTCTTTGAATTGGAAACCGACAAGGCCACCATGTCCGTGCCGGCATCCACCGGCGGCGTGTTGACGCACGCCGCTGCCGAGGGTGCCGAAGTCACGGTTGGCCAGGTCGTCGCCACCATTGACACCGCGGGAACGGCCGACGCCGCGCCAGCCGCCAAGCCATCCCCCGCCCCGGACGCACCGCCCCCGCCAGCCGCTCAGGCAGAACCGGCCCCGGCCGCCCCGGTGCCGCCGGCGCCCGCCGCCGCGGCGACTGCCCCCGTGCGGCCCCCGGCACCGCGGCCTGCACCGCCTCAGGGCCGCCAGACGCGCGAAAAGATGTCGATGCTGCGCAAACGTATCGCCGAGAACCTCGTCCAGTCCCAGCGCAACGCCGCCCACCTCTCGACGTTCAACGAGATCGACATGGACCGGTTCATGACGATCCGGAAGACTCACGGCGAGAGCTTCGAGAAGCGCCATGGCGTAAAGCTCGGCTTCATGTCCATGTTCGTCAAGGCCTGCTCGCGGGCGCTGACCGACTTTCCCGGTGTCAACGCCATGATCGACGGCGATGAGATCGTCTATCATCACTACTGCAACATCGGCGTGGCGGTCTCCACCGACCGCGGCCTGATCGTCCCGGTCCTGCGCGATGCGGAGCGCAAGACCTTCGCGGAAATCGAACTGGAAATCCGCGCCCTCGCGGACCGCGCAAGGGAGAAAAAGCTTGGTGTTGATGACCTCACGGGCGGCACCTTTACGATCACCAATGGCGGCATCTTCGGATCGTTGCTGTCGACCCCCATTCCCACACCGCCGCAGACGGCGATCCTGGGCATGCATACCATCCAGAAGCGTCCAGTGGTGGTGAACGATGCCATCGTTATTCGACCGATGATGTACGTGGCCCTCACCTACGATCATCGCGTCATCGACGGCAAGGAGGCGGTCGGATTCCTGGTAAAGATCAAGCAGATCGTGGAAGAGCCCGACAGCCTGCTTTTCGATCTCTAAGCGACCTGATCGGGCGCAGTCCCCCGAGAAAGGAACCCATGCAAGGCGAAGTCGCGATTGGCCGTGTCTCCACCAGGCGCCCGCCCACACGGCACGCGGGAACGTGCACGCAGTCGAGGGGCGTCTCTCGTGCGGGGCGCATAGGCGGACTGCTGGCGCTGGTCGCACTCACACTGCTTCCCGCCCGCGTGACCCGCGCCGGCGCCGTGGGCGTGACGGGGAAGGTTGGCACGCTGGGCCTGGGCGGGGAAGTCACAGTCCCGCTCGTGCCGGCCTCGCTGAACATCCGCGCGGGCTACAATTGGTTCAGCTATGACGATACGGTCAAGTTGGACGAGGCCCATGTCGACGGCACGATCGACCTACAGACGATCCCCATCCTGCTGGACTGGCACCCCGCCCGCACGGGCTTCCGCATTTCGGGGGGCCCGGTCATCAACAATAACGAGGTGGCGATGTCGGCCAGGGATAAGGTCCTGATTCTGGATGACGTGGCCTTCCAGGTCCAGAGCCTGGACGGGGCCATCACATTCGACAACCTGGGCGCCTATTTGGGCATTGGCTATGGGAACGCGACGGCTGACGATGGTCGCTGGCACTTCGCGTGCGATTTCGGCGTGATGTACCACGGGGAGCCTCAGGTCGAGGCCTCCGCCCAAGCCCCGATCCCGGGAGCGTATCAGGAACTGCTCAACCAGGCCCTCGACGACGAGGTCGCCGAATTGCAGGACGACCTCAAGAACTTCGTCGTCTACCCCGTGATCGCGCTGGGCGTGTCGGTCAACTTCTGACCCGCAGGAACGCGCGCCGGGCAGGCATCCATCTGGAGCCAGCAGTCGGACTCGAACCGACGACCTGCTGATTACAAATCAGCTGCTCTACCAACTGAGCTATGCTGGCGTGGCGTTGAACCGGCGACGGCGCAGAGACTATGAATGACCTTCGCGAAAGTCAATGCAGCCGTGCCATAGTGGCAGAACATGCAACATTTTGACATCCTGATCATCGGGTCCGGCGGTGGCACCAAGCTGGCCCGGCCGGCGGCCGCGCTTGGGCGACGTGTCGCCCTTGTGGAGCGTGACGCCTTCGGCGGCACTTGCCTGAATCGCGGCTGCATCCCCTCCAAGATGCTCATCTATCCTGCCGAAATCACCGCGCTCGCGCGCGAGGCTGGCCGCCTGGGCATCGGCGGCATCGGCAAGCCGCGCCCCGACTTCCCGTCGATCGTGCGCCGCATTGGCCACTCCGTCGCCTCGACATCCGCCGAACAGCGCACCCTGCACGAGCCCTGCCCCAACCTCACCCTGTTCCAGGAGCACGCCCGGTTCCTGGAGGACCACGTGCTGCAAATAGGCGACACCCGCGTTCACGCCGATCAGATCTTTGTCGCCACCGGCTCCCGCCCCCACGTGCCGAGGATCCCCGGCCTGGCAGGAACCCCCTTCATGACCAGCACCGAGGCGCTGCAAAACGTCAAACTCCCGAAACGGTTGCTGGTTCTCGGCGGCGGCTACATCGCCTCCGAACTCGGCTTCGCCTACGGCGCCTTTGGATCTGACGTGGAACTGTTTGTGCGCACCCGGCTGCTGCGCCATGAGGACGAGGACATCGCGGCGGAATTCGCCCGCGTCTTCGCAAGGCATCATAAAATCCACAGCGGGTTCTCGGTCGAACGCGTCACGCACGCCGACGGCATCTTCGGGGTTGAGGGCGTCGACGCCACGGGCCAACGCGTGCGACGAGACGGCGATGCGCTCCTCGTGGCAACCGGGGTGACGCCCAACACCGACAATCTCGGGCTCGACACGACGTCGATTCAGCGCCACCCGTCAGGGAGCATCGCGGTGGATGATCGCCTGCGGACCACGGCCCCCGGCGTCTTTGCACTGGGTGACTGCATCGGGCGCCACCCGTATCGCCACACCGTGAACTACGAAGGCGAATACTTGATGCGCACCGCCGTGCGGGGCGACTCCACCGCCCCCCTCGATTACGGCCCGGTTCCGCGCGCCGTGTTCTCACAGCCGCAAGTGGCCGCCGTGGGGCAAACGGAAGCCGAACTGCGGGAGCGGGGCATCGCCTATATCGTCGGCCGCGCGACCTACCAGGACAGCACGCCGGGCGAAACCCGCCTCCTCGACCATGGACTCGTCAAGATCCTGGTCGACCGCCATTCGGATCGACTCCTTGGCGCGCATATCGTTGGCGCCGAGGCCGCCACGATGATTCATCTCTTCATCGCCCTGATGAAGACATCCGGCACGCTAGCCGACCTGCTCGACATGATCTTCATCCACCCCGCGCTGCCGGAAGTGGCGCGCAATGCGGCCCGAGATGCCAGGCGGAAACGATGAGCGGCGCGCCCGCCGGACCGCGGTCAATCCTTCGGCGACCGTTTGACCCATTGGTCGTCGCCCGGGCCGCGGACCTCACGCAGCACGACGTTCACATCCGCCACCGGTACGCTGGCTTTCACCTGCGTGCACAGGTTGCGGGCGTCGCGTGAAACCCAGACCGTCATCTTGCCCTTGCGGACAAAGAGCCCCTGAAACTTCGCCTTGGGCTCGATGCGCATGCTCGGGACCCGGCCGATGCCATCCAGCTTGACCGACTCAACCTTTACCGCTTCGAGGTAGAGGTCATAGATCTTTTCGTCCGCCATCACCCGATACTCGTACTGTTCACCCTCGCGAACCGGGCGAGAGCGCAGAAAGTACATGAGCGTCACCAGATCGCGCGTATCCGGATCGATGGCAAACGTCTTGGTCTTATCTGATCGCAGCGAACGCCAGTGCGCCTTGAGATTCTGATGATCGAACGTCGTCAGCTCATGGTAGCGGTGGCTCCCCTCCTTCAAGTTCTTGATAAAGCGCACGGGCAAAAAGGTCCGCGGCTCGATGACCGCCTCAATGACATCGTCCACAGGATACAGCTTGGCAATCACTTTGTTGCTGCGCGTGCGATAGCGAATGGCCAGCAGCGCTCGCCCGTCCTCCTGAATCCACTCCGTCGTAATGCGCGTTTCACCCACCGGGATGACACCCCAGTAGATGTCGTAGACCAGCTCCTCACCGACCGGGAACCACAACGCCGGCAGCGGCGGCGGGACGGGAATCGAAGCCTTCACCACCGCCACCCCCGTCGTGTCGGCGGCGGGCGGCAAGGTGGTCGCCTGCTGGATGAGGTCAGCGGTCGCCGCGGGCGGATCCCCATGGGTATCAGCGCCCGCCATGTCCTCGCCCACATCGCCGAAGGCCAGATGCGCGAACATGGCCAGCACGGTGGTCAGGCGGCAGAAACGGGCCACGGTGACGCTCCTCACAACGGCAACTTCGCACATGGTCGTCCTGCCTCTCAAACGCAACTCCAGCACTCAACATGCGGCAGGTCCTTGACCACCCGCCCCGCAACAATGGCGTCGGGTCGGTCGCGCCATTGTCGCACGACGTCCGACTTGTCGGCCCCCGCCACCCAGAAGACAAGACGCTCCACGAGGCACAGCAGCGCCGGGGTCACCGACACGCGGTGGGGAGGCAAGGCCCGGCGCACCGCCACCGCCAACTGCCCGGCCCCACGTTGCACATCCTCATCGGTAAACAGCGAGGCCAGATGCCCATCCGCCCCGAGTCCGAGAATGCCCAGACTGATGCGCCCGCGCTGCAGAAAGCTCTGCAACGCCGCGTCATATCGCCGGGCCGCGTCGTCCAACTCGTGACGCGTCTCCACGCACAGGAACCGCTCCGGCGGCAGGCCCAGCGCCTCCGCCAGCGGACGAATCTTGGCGGCGTTGTGATCCGGGCTGCTCTCGGGCACATGGCGCTCATCGCTAATCATCAGGTGCAACCCGTCCGCCGCCGGTCGCTGCCGCGTCAGCCGCGCATAGACGGCCAGCGGGGTTTTCCCGCCGGTCAGCATGATGGCGCGCGGCACGCCTGATGCTTCCCCAATCGCTTCCGCGAGTAATTCCACCGCGTGGTCTTCAAGGTCACGTCGGCTCCCGAATTCACGAAAGGTCACCATGTGCGTGTGCTCATTGTAGATGCCACAGCACGCCATAGCGGGCGGCCAGTTCATCCGCGCTGGCGGGGCCTCGGGTCCCAAATTCGTAGGTGGTCGGCTCCCGTTGATTCTGATCAATGTCGTGGAGAACCGGCGTGACGATGTCCCAGGCCGCGGCGAGTTCGTCCCCCCGGATGAAGAGGCTCTTCTCCCCGCGCAGAACATCCAGCAGCAAGTCCTCATAGGCATCCGGGATGAGCTGAGAGAAGGCGGTCTTGTACTGCAGATCAAGGTCACGCAGTTCCAGCTGCGTTTCCAACCCGGGAACCTTGCTCCAGATCCGGAAGTTGATCGCTTCATCGGGCTGAATCCGGATCACCAGCTCATTGGGAGCCCCGTTGGGCAGCACGTACATGCGGCCGGGCACGGGCCGGAACTGGATGCGGATCTCGGAGAGTCGCCCATCCAGCCCTTTGCCGGATCGGAGTAGAAAGGGCACCCCATCCCAGCGCGCGTTTACCACATGCAGGGCCGCCGCCGCATAGGTGGCCGTTCGCGAATCCGGGGCCACCGAGGGATCGTCGCGATACCCCGGAATAGACAGGCCCCCGCGGTTCGTCGCCACATACTGCCCCAGCACCAGATTGTCCGGCGTCAACGGGGGCACGCACATCAGCGCATTCACTTTGGCATTCCGAATATGCGTGGCGTCGAGCCGAGGCGGTGGCTCCATGGCGACCAACGAAAGGATCTGCAGCAAATGGTTCTGCATGACGTCCCGGATAATGCCGGTCTCGTCGAAATAGCCGCCGCGCCCTTCGATGCCGACGTTTTCTTTCCACGTGATCTGCACGCTCTGGATGTAGTGCCGATTCCAAATGGGCTCGAACATCGCATTGGCGAACCGCAGCACCAGCAGGTTCTGGATCACTTCCTTGCCCAGGTAGTGGTCAATCCGGTAGATCTGCTCCTCGCTGAACACGGTTTCCATGTCCCGGGTCAGCAGGGTGGAAGATTCGCGGTCACGCCCGAACGGTTTTTCAATCACAACACGGCACCACGTGTCCGGGGTCGGGGCCTGCGCAAGACCGGCATCGCCTAGGGCACGCGCCACCGGCAGAAAGACGTGCGGCGGGACTGCCAGGTAGAGGACCCGGTTGTCGGGTTGCCCGTCGTGCGCCTCGGCCAGCGCAGGACCCAGCGCTCGCAGGTCCGCCGCCGAGTCGTATTGCCCGCCCCGATAGGTACACCGCGCCAGGAACTCGCCCATCCGTTCCGCGCAGGATTCCTGCGGCGTATAGCGGCAGGTCAGATTCTCCTCAACCGTCCGGCGAAAGTCGTCATCCGACAGCGGCGTTCGCGCATAGCCCAGGATGCGAAAATGGCGCGGCAGGAAGCCCTGGCAGAAGAGCGCAAAAAGGGCAGGCAAGACCTTTGTGCGGGCCAGATGGCCGGATGCTCCCACCACGATGATGCTGAGATGGTCATTCAAATCGGTCATGCGTGAGGACTCCACTTGCGCCGGCGACGACCGACGCCTGAATCATGGCCCAGTCGCTTGCGGCAGCAATACGACGTAGAAGGGCAAGCCGCGCGCCCCGAAATGATCCAGCACGGCTTTAGTCGGCGGATCGCTGGGATCTTCAGCCCGATACTTCACCTTCACAAATCCCGCCAGTCGAGCTTGTACGGCGGCGTCCATGAACGTCGTCTTATCCATGTGCAGGCAATTCTTACACCAGCTGGCCCAGAAATCGATAAAGACCGGGCGGCCCTCCCGCCGGGCCACTGCCAGCCCGTCGTCCAGGGACGTGAACCAGTCGCCTTCCGCCGGCGCTGACGCGACCGCGTCTCCCGCCGCCGGCTGTCGGGCGGCGCTACGCTCACGCAACAACGATAGGCCAAGGCGGCCGTACCATAGGGCAACGAGCACAATGATCAGGCCGAACGCCATCTTGATTCGCTCCATCCAACGGCCGGGCCGTGGCAGCACGGACATCCCGGCGCCAGCCAGCGGCCATGGAAGGGCCATGCCGGCTCCCAGCAGGAACGGAAGCAACAAGCCGGCCTGGTGACCGCGGCGGTATAGATCGGTCGCCATGAGTACCACGGCAATCACCACGGGCGCCACGCAAGCCCCCGCCAACAGTGCGGCCACGCCGCCCAGCAGCAGCGCGGTCCACAACCCACCCCGCCCGCCGCCGCTGGAGCCCAGCCCGGATTGAAAACGGGAGAAATCGATGTGAATGACATCGAACATCCCAAGGGCGAGCACAAGAAAGATGACCGCGATCGCGATGTTGAACCATGGGGAGGCGTTCAGCGTGCCGAAGCTCGCCCCCGTCAGGACGACAACCACCCCCAAGATCCCGTACACCAGGGCAATCCCGACGCCGTACGCCGAACCAAGGGCGAGTCCGCGCCACCGCGACCCCGCCCCCGCGCCTGCGCCGATGATGGCCAAGTTCACTGGAATCATGGGCAAGACGCAGGGCGTTAGATTCAACAGGAGTCCTCCCAGAAGGATCAGCAGGCTGGCCACCCAAATGCCCCGCTTCTCAAACGCTTCCTGGATAGGACTTTTGGCCGCCCCCTCACCCTTCTCGCCGCGATCGAGAAAGGCGACGAATGCTGCGCTCGGGACAAAGCCCGAGGTCGTCGCCCCAATGCGAAACCGCCTAATCTCGTCCTGCCATGACACCGACTGCGGGGGCACTGGAATAGGCCCTGCCCTAGCATCAAGTGCCTGCAAGGCGGCTTCCGCCGACTGGGGAACACCACCCGTCACGGTCAGCCGGCGTTTGGCAGGCAGAAAGCAGACGGTCTCGTCGCAGGCCTGGAACCGAACATCCAGGTCCATGGCTTGTACCGCGGCGGGCGATACGGTGTAGGTCAGCGTGAAATCGTGGTCATATACACGCTCCATCTCATCCGTAAACGTGTCTTTCTTCTCCTTTGCGGGAGGAATGTCGATCGCCTGCAGCGTGATGGCGCCAACCGGGACCACCGCAATCCGGTTCGCGTACAAGGTGTATCCAGCGGGCACGCGAAAATCGACCACCAACAGGCGCCCGGCTGCCACCTCGCGCCAAGCGGCCGAGACGCCGACGTTGTCCTGGGCACGGGCAAGTCCAACGCCAAGCAACAGGACCACGGCCATGCTTACCGCGTGACGCATGCGATTCATCTTTCCGTGCCCGGCCCGCCCGATCAGGCCTGCGAGCCGACAGCAGGCGCAAATTGACGCGTGGCCAATTCCTTGTCCACAAGGAAGAGCCCCTCGCCATGACTTCCCGCCAGCTTGAACATGTCGAGAATGGCGCGAGCCTGATTCTCTTCCTCGACCTGTTCAGAAACAAACCACTGCAGAAAGACCGCTGTCGCGTTGTCTTTTTCCTGCAAGGCCAAACCGGCCAAATCGTTGATGTTTTGGGATAATTTGCGCTCGTTTGCCAGCGACATCTGGAACATCTGAAGGGGTGATTCGTATTCCGCCGGCGGCTGGCCAACGGCGCCCAGAATCGCGTGCTCCCCCTGGCTGTTCACGTAGTCGAAAACTTTCCGGGCATGCACGAGTTCTTCCTGCATTTGCACAAAGAACCAGTTGGCAACGCCGCGCAAACCGATGAAGGCCGCATAGGACGACATGGCCAGGTAACGATAAGCAGAATCCAGTTCTGCGTTGATCTGCTGGTTAAGAGCATCGCGCATTGTCTTGCTGATCATGAGAGTCCTTGCTTGAAGATTGCCGCCATCACCCGTGATTCAGGCAGTTTAACGCCTCATGGATGATGTATCAAGCACGGGCGGTCACGTCATTCGAGGGCATGACACAAGCGACGTCGGAAAGGTTGAGATCATCCGCCCGCCGGGCCAGCCGCCCCCTGTGCACACACCCCCACCCTTGACGCTCACCGCCGCAACGCGCGTCCAATGTCGTCCCGGACTTAATCCTCGCCCGCCACGGTGCTCGTTTCCCATGCGCCGCGCGATTTGCGCGCCACCATTTCGCGCTCCGCCTGCGACCGGATTTTATAGGCGCAATCACGAATCACGCCAAAGAGGATCGCACAACCGTCGTCATGAGTTTCTGTTTCTCCCTGGTCAGCCAACACAGTCAACTCCTGAGCGGCGAGCAGCGCCTTGCGAACAAACTTCGTGCTGATGCACGTCATGGTCCACCCCTTTGCTCCACTGAACGCCATCTTGGTGCTTAATCCATGCCAAGGTGGCAATTTCCCTCGCGCCAAATATCAACCAATTGATGGCCAAATACTTGTGACGCAGGAGTAACGAACGGTGGCGTCAGGTGTGTTCCAATTCCCAGGAACGCGTGGGACAGTTGACACACGCGGGACGCAATGAGACACGAACCGCAGGGCGGCGGAACGTCAGGACTCGATCCCGGCGTCCTCGAGGAAGCGATAAAGCGTGGCCCGCGAGACGCCGAGCTCGCGCGCGGCTTCCAGCTTGTTTCCGCCAGCCCTGCGCAACGCTTCGCGCACCCCATCGACGGTTAACTTCCGGCGTCGACCGGTCTTCTCGTCCGCGCGGCGGAGCTGCCGACCAGGGGGCAGGTGCTCTGGCTGAATCTCCTCGTCATGGCACTTCACCAGGGCGAACTGCAACCAGTTCTGAAGCTCGCGCACGTTGCCTGGCCAGTCGTGCGCCATCAACACCTCCATGGCCGCCGCAGACACGCGGCGCACCGGACGGTTTGAACCGCGCGCAATCTGTCCCAGCAGGAAGTCCACGAGTAGCGGCAAATCGCTCTTGCGCTCGCGCAGCGCCGGCAATTGGATCGGCACCACACTCAGTCGGTAAAAGAGGTCCTCTCGAAACCGGCCTTCGAGGATTTCTTCCGTCAGATCCTTGTTGGTGGCGCTGATGATTCGGACATCCACTTTCACGGTCTGCTCGCTGCCAACGCGCTCAAAGGTCCCCTCCTGCACGACGCGGAGAAGCTTGACCTGCATGGCCAGCGAAATATCGCCAATCTCATCAAGGAAGATGGTGCCTCCATCCGCCAATTCAAAGCGGCCCTTCTTGTCGCGGATCGCTCCGGTGAAGGCGCCCTTCACATGACCGAAGAGTTCACTTTCAAGCAGTGACTCCGGGAGCGCGCCACAATTGACCGGCACGAAGTGCTTGTCGCGGCGCGGGCCCTCGTTGTGAATGGCCGCGGCAACCAATTCCTTGCCGGTCCCGCTTTCCCCTTCGACCAGCACCGGCACGTTGACGTCGGCCAATTCGCGGATTAGTTCGAAGACGGCCAACATCTTCTCATGGCGCCCGATAATGCCGGAGAAGCGCGACGTTTCCGCCACCTGCCGCTCCATCGCACGATCCCGGCGGACGTCCTGAAAGGACAGCAGGGTGCCCATTTCACGACCGGTCCCATCCCGCACCGGCACAATCCGGCAGAACACCAGGCGCCGCTCGCCGCCCCGAATGGTAATCTCGACTTTCTCGTAAGGCGCGGCCTGGGCATCGGCCGTGCGCCGGCCCGGCAGGCAGGCTTCCGGGAACAGCAGCGTGCAACTCTGATTCAGCACGGCCCGCGAGCCGTAGCCCGTGATGGCCTCGGCCGCCTGGTTGAAATACATGACCCGCCCTTCATGGTCGGTCACCATGATGCCATCCGAAATGCTGTTGAGAATCGAGTGCGTGCGGGCACGGGTATCGACAAACGCCCCGAAGTACCCCTTGGCAAAGAAATCGTCAACCAGGCCGCGGATGCGATCGCGCGTGGCGCGGAACGTGCGCAGCACCTCGTCATCGGCGCCTTTGACGGCATCCGGATCGGCGATGTCCCAATGCACCCACTCGGGCCGGCCGGCCAGCAGCAGAGGCGAGGCGGTGCGCGCGCCCAGATCGATGACGATGTCGACCGGTTGATCGGATTCGGCCGAGAGCGCCTTGGCCTTGCTGTTTGAAATGTCGATGCCGACTTCGGCCATGACCTTGATGGCCATGGGGTGTATCACCGACGGCGCAAGTCCGGCACTGCGCAGACCGACATCGGTCAAAGGGCGGGCGCGGGCGAACCCTTCGGCCATCTGGCTGCGCGCATCATTGCGAGCGCAGAGAAATAGGACATGAATCATGTGGCGAGCGTGTCCAGCAACCGCGTGAGTTTGTCTTTGTTCTCAAGCAATTCCTGGCGGCGCGCCTGCTGGCGCTCGACGACCTCAGGGGGCGCCTTGCTCACAAAGCCCTGGTTGGCCAGTTTGGCGCTGGTGCGGTCCAAATCCTGCAGCAGCGCCGTCAGCTGGGTGTTCAAGCGGCCTCGTTCCGCCTCCACGTCCACCAGCCCTTCCAGGGGCATGTACAACGTGCCCAATTTGCTCAGGGCACTGGGTGCCGCGCGCGGCGGTGTGAGCCCCGGATCAATGACGAGAGACTCCGCCTTCAACATGGACGCCAGGCTGGTCATGTCTCCTTGCAGAAGTGCGGCCGCCTGCTCATCGACGGGCTTGATCAAGAATTTCACGGACTTGCCGGCGGCCAAATTGTAGTCTGCCTTGAGCGTTCGCCCGGCGCGAATCAGCTCGTGCTTGTCATTCACGTACGCCACCCAGCGCACATCCACTCCGGCGGCGGTGCGGCCGGCATTGTCCGGGATCACCGGCCATGAGCTGAGCATGATGAATTCCGTTTCCGTGCCATAGCCCATCGCATGCCAGAGTTCCTCGGTGACGAAGGGCATCATGGGGTGCAGCAATCGCAGGGCGTTGGCAAACGCGTAATGCATGATGGCGATGACCGGCGCCTTTCGCGCCTGGTCGTCGCTGTAGAGCGCATCCTTCGCATATTCCACATACCAGTCACAATATTGGTGCCAGATGAACTCATACAGCGCGAGGGCGGCGTCGTTGAACCGATACGCCTCAAGACTCGCGTTGCAGGATTCGATGCCCGCCCACAACTGGGCCAGCAGATGCTGATCGTCCGGGCTGAGGGTGGCGCCGGCCCAGGGCGCAGGTCCGCAGCCTTGCCAGGTCGCCGCACCGGGCGGCGGCACTTCGCCATGCATTTGCATGAAGCGGGCCGCGTTCCAAAGCTTGGTGGCAAAATTGCGACCGATTTCGAACTTCTCATCCGAAACGTAGACATCCTGCCCGGTCGCCGTGATCATCATCAGACTGAAGCGCAGAGCATCTGCACTGAAACGCTCGATGATCGCCAGCGGATCGATCGAGTTGCCCAGGCTCTTGCTCATCTTCTGGCCGCGATCGTCGCGCACCGTGCCATGGATGTAGACCTGCCGGAACGGAACATCTCCCATGAATTCCAAACCCGCCATGACCATGCGCGCCACCCAGAAGAAGATGATCTCGGAGGCGGTGGCCAGATCATGCGATGGATAATAGTACGTCAGGTCCGCCGTCTGGTTCGGCCAGCCAAAGGTGCTGAACGGCCAGAGCCACGACGAGAACCACGTGTCCAGCACGTCCGGATCCTGCACGATCTCCTGCTTCGCGCACTTGGGGCAGCTCACGGGCTGTCCTTTCGCCGCCCAGACATGCTCGCACGATTGGCACGTGAACACGGGGATGCGGTGGCCCCACCAGATCTGGCGCGAGATGCACCAGTCACGGATGTTCACCATCCAGTCCGTGTACACCTTGTTCCAGCGCGCCGGTGTGAATTTGACCCGCCCGCTTTGCACCGCCTCGAGGGCTGGCCCCGCCAAAGGCTGCATGCGCACGAACCATTGCGGTGAGAGCCTCGGCTCCACCACGGTATGACACCGGTAGCAGTGCCCCACGGCATGCTGGTGGGCGACAATCTTCTCCAGGAGGCCGGCGGCCTTGAGGTCCGTCAGGATTCGCTTGCGCCCTTCCGCCCGGTCCAGCCCCGCGTAGGGACCGGCCTCGGCGTTCAGCGTCCCGTCCGGATTCATCACGTTGATCGAGGCCAGACCATGACGGCGGCCCAGTTCAAAGTCATTCGGATCGTGGGCCGGCGTCACTTTGACGGCACCGGTTCCGAACTCGCGATCCACAAAGTCGTCGCACACCACGACGAGTTCGCGTCCCAGAATGGGCAGGCGCAGCGTGCGGCCGTGCAGGCTGGCATACCGCTCATCCTTTGGATTAACGGCTACGGCCACGTCTCCCAGCAGGGTTTCAGGGCGCGTCGTCGCGACCACGACGTGGTCGCGGCCATCGCTCAGGGCAGGCCCCGGCGAGAGCGGGTAACGAATGTAGTAAAGTTGGCCCTGCGTGTCGCGGTGTTCGCTCTCCTCGTCCGACAGCGCCGTCTGGCATCGGGGACACCAGTTGATGATGTAATTGGCCCGGTAAATCAGGCCCTTGTCGAACAGGCGTACGAAGACCTCGGCCACGGCATCGCTCAGCCCGGCATCCATCGTGAAGCGCTCGCGTTCCCAATCGCAGGACGCGCCCATGCGCTTCAGCTGGCCGATAATCGTGTTGCCGTACTGTTCCTTCCAAGCCCATACCCGCTCCACAAACGCATCGCGTCCGAGATCCTGGCGGGACTTGCCCTCCTGGCGAAGCGCGCGTTCCACCACGTTCTGCGTGGCAATGCCCGCGTGATCCGTGCCCGGCATCCAGACCACATTGCGCCCCTGCATGCGCCGCCAGCGCACCAGGATGTCCTGGATCGTATTGTTGAGCGCATGCCCCATGTGCAGGATGCCCGTCACGTTCGGGGGCGGGATGACGACGCAGTAGGGAGTTCCGCCGCGCGTCGCATCGCTGTGAAAGGCTCCGGCCTCAAGCCAGCGCTGGTACCACTTCGGTTCCACGGTCTGCGGATCGTAGTGCTTTTCCATATGTGATTCCGACGCCCGTGCGGCATCCCGCCGCCGTCGTCGCCTCAGGCGGACGGCGTTGCGCCCTGCCGGCGTGCCTTCTCTTCCTCACGAAACAGCTTGTACTCGACGCTGTCCACCAGCGCCTCCCAGGAGGCTTCGATAATATTCCCCGACACGCCGACCGTCCCCCATGTCTCGCGACCGTCGCCGGACTCGATGATGACCTGGGTCTTGGCCGCGGTCGCCTCCTCCGGGTCGAGAATCCGCACGCGGAAATCCGTCAGAAACACCTTGGCAATTTCGGGATAGAACCGCATCAACGCCTTGCGCAACGCAGAGTCGAGTGCATTGACGGGGCCGTCGCCATCCGCCACCGTCTGCTCCATCTCACCGTTCACCCGCACCTTGATCGTCGCCTCCGACAGGCAGGGCTCTTCCTTCCCGCGCTTCTCCACGATCACGCGGAACCCTTCCAGCTCAAAGAACGGTTTGTGCTCCTTCAACACTTTCTGAATCAATAGGCGGAAGGACGCATCAGCGGCTTCAAACGTGTAGCCCTTGCTCTCCAGGCGCTTCAGCGCCGCCAGGATCTCGCGCGCCTCCTCTGGCGACGCATGCTTGCCGACACCCAGTTCGATCGCCTTCAGCAGAACGTTGCTGCCACCCGACAGCTCGGAGATCAGGATGTGCCGCTCGTTGCCTACCGCCGCCGGATCGATGTGCTCAAACGTCCGCGGATTCTTCTGCACGGCGTTGGCGTGCTGCCCCGCCTTGTGTGCAAACGCACTCTGGCCGACGTAGGGGGCGCGCGAATCGTGGCGCTGATTCGTCAATTCGTCGACAAACAGCGACACCTCGCGCAGCGTGCGCAGTTGCCCCGACTGCACGGCCGTGCAACCCATCTTCAACTCGAGGCTGGCGATCACGGGAATGAGGTTCGCGTTGCCGGTCCGCTCGCCAAATCCATTGATGGTGCCCTGAACCTGGCTGGCCCCGGCCCGAACGGCCTCGAGGCTGTTGGCCACGCCGAGTCCGATATCGTTGTGCGCATGAATGGCCACGGGCACGCGCACCGCGGCCACCACGGCCTGCGTAATGGCATGGATTTCGTGCGGCAGGGAACCCCCGTTGGTATCGCACAACACCACACTGTCCGCGCCGCCATCAATGGCCGCCTGCAGCGCCGCCAGGGCGAAGTCCGGACTTTCCTTGTAACTATCAAAGAAGTGCTCGGCATCGAACAACACTTCGCGCCCGTGATCCTTGAGGTATTGCATGGTCTCGCGGATCATGGCGAAGTTCTCGTCCGCCGTCGTGCGGAGGACCTCGCGCACGTGCATGGCCCAGGACTTCCCGACGACGGCCACGGCAGGCGTGCCGGCGGCCAGCAGGCTCTGCAGCATGGGATCATCGTGGACGCGCGTGTTGGCGCGGCGGGTGGCACCGAAGGCCACGACGCGCGCGTGCTGCATCGGCTTGCTCATCACCTGCCGGAAGAACTCCATGTCCTTCTGATTGGACCCGGCATAGCCACCCTCAATGTAGTCCACGCCCAGCTGGTCCAGGCGCTCGGCCAGGCGCAACTTGCCCGCCGCGGAAAACGCGATGCCTTCGCCCTGGGCGCCGTCGCGCAGGGTGGTGTCATAGATGGCGATCTTGCGCCCGTTAGCCGTCATGACTCTGATCTCCCGCGCATGCTCAGGAAGCCGCGCCGCGCCCTTCGAAGAACGCCTGGTACAGGGCGCGCACAGCCTGCTGACGATCCGCGGCCTTCACGCCAAACATCATGCTGATTTCGGATGAGCCCTGGTTCATCATCTCGATGTTCACACCCGCCTGCGCGAGTGCCGCCGTCGCCTTGGCGGCCATGCCGACGGCATAGCGCATCCCCTCTCCCACGATCATGACCAACGCCAGCCCGCGTTCGACCCCGGCGTCGTCCACGCCCAATTCGCCGCTCAGGCGCTGCAGGACGCGCTTTTCGGCCTCGGCCGAGAAACCTGACTCTTTCAGGATCACGGACATGTTGTCGATGCCAGAGGGCGAGTGTTCGTAAGAAAGCTTCTCTTCCTCCAGCATCTGCAACACGCGCCGGCCAAATCCGATCTCCCGGTTCATCAGGTATTTGCTCAGGTAGATGGTGCAGAACCCGGCGTCGCTTGCAATGCCGACCACGCGCGCCCGCATGTTCCGGTGCGCCGGCACGATCATGGTGCCCGGCGCCTCCGGCCGATTGGTGTTGCGGATGCAGATCGGGATGCCTGCGTGGAAGGCCGGAATGATCGCCTCGTCGTGGAGCACGCTGAAGCCGGCATAGGCCAGCTCGCGCATCTCGCGATACGTCATTTCCTGTATGGCGGCCGCGCCGGAAACCAGACGCGGGTCCGCGGCGAAAACCGAATCCACGTCGGTAAAATTCTCATAAATATCGGCCCGCACGGCGGCCGCCAGAATCGAACCCGTAATATCGGAACCGCCACGCGAGAACGTCACGATCGAGCCCGAGCGGGTGTAGCCAAAGAATCCGGGGAACACGACGATGCCCTCATGGTCCCGGAGGCGGGCCAGCTGCGCGTTGGATTCGGGAAGCAGCCGCGCGTTGCCGAACTCGTCGCTCAGCCACATCCCCGCATCCTTCGGATTCACATACGTGGCGTTGTGCCCGCGTTTCGTCAGGGCGGCCGCGAAGATGCGGGCGCTGTAATCCTCGCCGGCGGCTTTCAATGCGTCCAGATAGCGGCCACGATGCGTGCGATCCGCCGCCTGCCGCTGACTCAAATCCGCATCCATGGCGCGGCTGATGTCGGAGCTCAACCCCAAGTCCCGCTCGATGGATTCGAAGCGCTCGACCACGGCCCGGCGGGCGGCCTGTCCATCCTTGCCGGCCAGCACGTCCTCACCGCACCGAATCAGGAGGTCGGTCACCTTGGTATCCGTCGAGGACCGCTTGCCAGGGGCGGAGACAACCACGATCCGGCGCTGCGGATCCGCTTCGACCATGCTGCAAACTTTTTGCATCTGCCCGGCGTCCGCCAGGGATGTGCCGCCAAACTTACAGACCTTCATCGCGTCCCCTCTTGTGCTGTCGAAAAATGGGCTGCATGGACCGGCATCCCGTCACAGCCCGAATGCCGGCCCCATGGCCTGCGGACCGTTACTCCTCGATTCGAATGCGCACCGGCTCGCCACCGACCACGTCCAATCCGGCAATTTCCTGCAAGGCGGCCTGGCATTCGCGCTCCAGGCAGTGGTGCGTCACAATCACAACCGGAACATACTCGCCGGCCCCCTCCTGCTGCAGAACGGAAGCGATGCTCATGCCATGCTCGCCCAGCACGGCCGTAATGCGTGCCAATGTCCCTGGCCGGTCGCGCAGCGAGAGGCGAAGATAATGGCGGGTCCTGGCTTCACCACGGTCCAACAATCGGACGGACGCCTCGCCCCCGGTCGACTGAAAGCGGCGGGCTGAACCGGTCAGCAGGTTCTTCATCAGGTCCCCAACATCGCCAATCACGGTGCTGGCGGTGGGTTCACGCCCCGCCCCGCGACCGTAGAGCAAGGTGGGCCCGGTCATATCGCCATGGACCATCATGGCGTTGAAAACGCCGTGCACAGACGCCAGCATATGTGTGCGCGGCACCAAGGCGGGATGCACCCGCACTTCCACCGCGTCCGCATGACGTTTGACGACGGCCAGCAGCTTAACGCGATAGCCCAGATCCGCCGCGTAGCGGATGTCGGCCGCCGCCAGGTGGCGAATGCCTTCGATCAGCACCTGACTGGTGGGAATGAAGGCGCCGTACGCAAGCCACGCCAGGATCACGGCCTTGTGCGCGGTATCAAAGCCATCCACATCCAGCGCGGGATTGGCTTCGGCATAGCCCTTGTCCTGAGCCTCTTTCAAGACGTCGTCAAAGGCCAGCCCCTCCTGCTCCATGCGCGTCAGGATGTAGTTGCAGGTGCCGTTCAGAATGCCGTGGATGCTGACAATCTGGTTGGCGACCAAACCCTCCCGCAGGACCCGGATGATCGGAATGCCGCCGCCAACGCTGGCGCCAAAGTAAATGTCGGTATTGTGCTTGGCGGCCAACCCGAACAGTTCGGCCCCATGCTCGGCAAGCAGGGCTTTGTTCGCCGTGACCACCGGCTTACCTTTCTGCAGAGCCCGCCGGGTCAGCGCCAGCGCCGCCCCCTTGCCCCCAATCAGTTCAATCACGATGTCCACGGCAGGATCGTCGATGACGGCCTCCGCATTGCTGGTCAGACGCGCCGGCGCGATCTCCACCCCGCGATCGCGGGTCGTGTCCAGATCGGCAATCCAGCGCAACACCGGGCGGACCCCCAAACGAGACGCAATCAGGTCGCCATTGCGCTTCAACCCCTCAACGACCCCCGCGCCAACGGTACCGAACCCCAGCAAACCGATGCCAAAATCTTTCATCAATCCCATCCCCCCGAGGAACCAGAATCCGAGCCCTGATGGCACGCCCGGAACCCCCAAGTTCAAAACTGAGAAGGTTACTCGGGGAGGGGCGGACGGACAAGCCAAAACGTGTGCCAGCCAATGGCAACAGCCGCGCTTGAAGCCACAGCCAATGTGCGGCCGCCCCCCTTCAGATCCAGGAAAACGCGTGCACCACAACCGTAATGAGCAGGTCTAGGGGCTTCCGTATCCAGGAGGAATAGGGCAGCGTGTCGAAACAGGCAAAGGTCAGCAAGGCCGTATAGGCGATGGTGGCGAACAGCAGTGGATGAGAGCGCGGGTTCTTTCGCCGGGATGCGCCTTTTGAAATCCGTGAACGTGCCGGATTGGACGGTTCCACCGCCGGAGTCCAGTCCCGGGGCAGATCGCTGCAGACGGTGCCCTCCGTGTACGCATCCAAAACGTCCATCACCCCTCGCAAGGCGCGATGGCTGGCCACATGACCACCTGCCTTATGGACGACCTCGATGACATCGGCATCGGAATTCGACGGACAGCCCACCATGCCGGCCACGGCACCATCCAACATGCTGATGTCGTTGGATCCATTGCCGATGGTCAGGATATTCTCCCGTTCGATATCCAGATAGTGGGCCAGTTCCGAGAGGGCCAGCCCCTTGGTGGACGGGATGGTTCTGACATCGACGTCGCTCCCGTAGTTGGTCACGTGGAGGTGGCGGTATTCCTTAATCTCCTGCCGCAAGAGATTGGCCGCGACTGACGCCGACTCCGGGGAATCGAAGCGCAGCCCCAGACGTCGGCTTGAGCGCCGAATCGTGCTCACGCCGATGGCCCCGGCCGTCAGGGTTTCATGCCAGTGATCAATGGCTTCATGGGCGGCACGCCCTTCGCGCCACAGGCGCAGAAGAATGCTGATATTCCAGACAATATGCGGCAGGAACCCGACAGCGGTCCGCCGATAGATGTAGGCATGTC
The DNA here is from genome assembly GCA_021413965.1 of Lentisphaerota bacterium. Lineage (GTDB taxonomy): Bacteria > Verrucomicrobiota > Kiritimatiellia > UBA8416 > JAIOPI01 > JAIOPI01. Next base: position 33,004 of record JAIOPI010000006.1, read on the forward strand.
GGACGATCACGTAATCTGGCAGCAGCCCCATGCGTCGCATGGGATGGAAGAACTCCCAGAAACTGGAGAACTTCCGACCGGTGCAGGCTGCCCAAATCGTGCCGTGAAGACCACGCAGGCGCTCCAACTGGTCGTTGAAATCGGTATAGAAAGGAAGCTCGTTGGCACTGCCAATCAGCGTGCCATCGAGGTCCGTTGCGATAAGGCGTATCTCGGCAGGCATAGGCTACCACCCGCGACCTGACGACCACACCCCTCAGAATCCCCGGCGTTCAAGCGCACGCCGAAGTTCCATTTGGAAGGCCTGCACGTCCTGTGGCGACGGCTGATAGCCCGGGCGGGACGCGCTGAGAGCCAATCGGCCCAACTGATCCAGCGACCATGCCGCACTGACGCCATCACTAAATACAACGGTTCCGCTCACGACCGTTCCAGGCTTGGTGATGCGATCCAATTCCACCGTGACGGCGGCCGGACCGCCACCCGGAATGTCCTCGCCCGTTTCAGCGGCCCCGAGGTCTTCATCGGGCACCGTCTCGCTGGCGGGTGCCGGCGGCCGCTTGGGCTCCTTGACCACGCGGTCCTTGACCTGAAGTCCGAGATCAAGGATGAGGAAGCGCACATCCATGTACGTCAGGGACATGCCAAATTCTTCATTGAGCTTGCGTTGAATCTCGGCCAGGGGGGCACCCGACTCAACCCATGCACCCACCTTAAGTTTCTGGTCATCAGTCAATTGCATGCCCTCTTCCTTCCCTAAACGGCTAGCATATCACAACCATGCGCATGGTGGATTTCTTTTTTCACACGGGGGGGCCCCATGCGCAGCCGACGCGTGAAACTGGGCGCAGGCCGGTCTTGACGCCGCATCGCGATACAGACTGGAGCCAACGGTCGGGATCGAACCGACGACCTGCTCATTACGAATGAGCTGCTCTACCAACTGAGCTACGTTGGCTGAAGAATTGCGCTGCAGTGTGAAATACGTTTTCCGGCAAGTCAAGCGCGCACCGGAGCATTTCGTCGCGTCGCCAAAATCTGAATGAGCAGCATTTCTAGCACGAGCGGCCCGGGCAAGGAGGAGGTCACGAGTTGACGATGGGCAGCCATGGCCAATGCAAGTGCCCGCTGCAGTTCGCGAGCCGTGTAGTTCTGGGCCTGTTTTGCCAGTATGCCCAGCCGAAACGGGTGCATGGAGCGAAAATCCCGCCCCAAGCCTTCGCTCAGAAGAGAATCGGCACCCGCCGGGAGTCTCCCCCATGATGCATTGCCGCCCCCGCGAGGCACCTGAAGCCACCCCTGATCCATCGCTTCCCGATAGACGATCAGATCCCGCAGGCGGTTTTCAATCAGGGAGATCATGCCCATCGTGGACTCACGCTGAAAGAGCAGACGTCGCAGCAAGGATATGGAGCGCCCCAAATCCCGCAAACCAAGCGCATCCTGAATATCCCACGCCACGGCATCGCGCGAGGCGCTCGTCACGGCTTCTATATCATCCAGCGTGGCACTCTTGCGGCTGCCCAGATACGTGGCGAGCTTGTTCAACTCATTCAGGACGGTCCGCGTATCAGCCCCCACTCGATCAAGAAACACCTGACGAACCTCACCGCGCATGGTGATTCCCGCCTGCTTCAACCCACCCTCAAGGACCGCCTCTGCATACTGACGCACGTGCCCTGGCTTGTCGGGGACGGCAAACTCATGCAGTTCGGCAATGCCCTGCAGCACTTTGTAGAGCGCAAAACGCTTGTCGATGCGGGGGGCGGAGATGATCAGCACCACGGCAGGGGGAAGCCCAGTCTTCAACATCTCAGCCAACCGACCTACGGCGCTCTTAACCTTCTCCGTTCGGCCAACCTGAGTGTCCGTCAGGAAATTGACACCCTTGAACCAAACGACCTTACGCCCACCGAAGAAACCCAACGTACCGACAGCCTCCCGAACCCGGGCGAGCGACAGGATCGCCTCTTCAGTTGTATCCACCTGTCCATCAATAACCTCAGAAGAAAGTGGATCCTGAACCTCTCCCAGGCTGGAGGCCACAAGAGCCTTGGCCTTGGCCGCCGTGAGGTAGTCATCGCCAAAGACCAGGTGAATCGCTGCCGCCATAACGTGACCTTAAAAAAGGGGGCTGAGGCGCGCAAGACCATTCGGCACCTGGCGGGAACGCCCCCCTTTTGCGGGTGACTTTGCAAACTAGCTGCCCTAGGATGCCACGGTGCGATGGCATGCAAGCCCTGTGCACATGCAGTCCTATGGGCGTGGGCATGCCGTCGGCCTCCCTACCTGATGAAACCCATTGTCTCGAAAATTAGGGAAAAGCGAACGCGCAATCGGGAGCGCCTGGCATCGCGCCCCATCGTGCTTCCCTCATCTTGGATGGAGAAGTACTGGACGAAGCTCGGCGTCGGCCTGTTCCTGGGAGCGGCTTCCATCCTCCTGATGGGCATTGATCGTCTCGTGTGGGGGCCGCTGGATGAACCCTACCTCTTCGCATGGCTTGGCAAGAGCGTGCTGCTTCTCATCTCGCTCTGCACCGCCATATTTGGGCTGATGATTATCCGCCCAGGGACCCTGTCCAAGTCGTCCAACGTCCTTCTCCTTGCTCTCGTGGCCTTGGTCGCCTTGGTTCCCGTGAAGCTCATCCTGTACTTTACTGAACAGACTCAGGCGTTCTCCAGCGACCTCCTGCCGTTTCTTTTCCCGCTCCCCCTCGCCCCTATTCTAGCCACCTTGCTTCTGGATGGCACAGCCGGAATTGCCGTGGGAATCTGGACCTCTTTGGCCGTCAGCCTATATGCAGGCGGCGGGCTGCCGCTGTTTCTGGGCGGCCTCGTCGCCACCATAACCTCCGCCGCCATGGGGCACCGGGCTCGAACGCGAACCAAAGTCGTGCGCACTGGACTTGTGGCAGGCTTGGCCGAAGTGACCTGTGTCTTTGGTTTGACGGCCCTCAACGCGTCTCATTCGGATGTCATGACCGTACTCAACCAGGCCGGTGCCTGCCTGTGCAGCGGCTTCCTGGCGGCCGTCCTCGCACTCCTCATCCTCCCCCTGTTTGAGTCCGCCTTCCGCATTACCAGCGACATCACCTTGCTGGAACTGAGCGACCTCAGCCATCCGCTCCTTCAACGCCTCGCCCTGGAAGCCCCGGGCACCTATCACCATAGCTTGGTCGTGGCCAATCTGGCCCAGGCCGCGGCCGATGAAATCGGCGCCAATTCGCTGCAGACGCGTGTCTGCGCCTACTTCCATGATATCGGCAAGCTGTCCAAGCCCGAATTCTTCACCGAGAACATCCGCATCAATCACAACCCGCACGACCGGCTCGCGCCCAGCATGAGCACGTTGGTCATCACCTCCCACGTGAAGGAAGGCGTCAGCCTCGCCCTGCTCTACAAACTGCCCAAGGCGGTAATCGACGTCATCCGCGAGCACCACGGAACGAGCCTCGTGTCCTACTTCCACGACAAGGCCAAAGCACAGCTGGAATTTGAAATGGCATCAGGAGGAAGCGCGTCTGACCAGAGCGAAGTCCCGGAGTGGAATTTTCGCTATGGAGGGCCCCGTCCCGCGACCGCGGAGTCGGCCATTATCGGATTGGCCGACCCCGTTGAAGCGGCTTCCCGCTCCATCGAGAAAGTGACTCCCAGCCATATCGCCGAACTCGTCGACACCATCGTCAATGTGCGTCTGGAGGATGGCCAGTTGGACGAATCGCCCTTGACGCTGGAGCAGCTGGCACGCATCAAGAAATCTTTTGTGTTCACGCTCACGAACATGCTACATGCCCGTACCCCCTATCCCCGTGATGAAGATCGCGATAAGCAATCCACGAGGCCTTCAGCATCCGGACGGCCGGAAGTTGGCCTCCCTGACGACGTTTTTCATGGCTAGGGCCAGCCGGCTGGCGCCCCGCCTCGCCTGGGGAGAAATCCGCCTCGTGCTGACGGACAACGCCGGAATTTCGCGCCTGCACTCGCGCTGGATGGGTGCTCCCCTCGTGACCGACGTCCTGTCCCAGCGCTATGATGCCGTTCCCGGTCAGCCTGCGGTATCGGACGGCGAGATCGTGATCAATGTGCAGCGCGCCCTCGAATGGGGACCAGCCTGCTGGTTACGCCGGTTTCCCAAGGCGGATGACGCGTCGGCACAGGAACTGGCCCTCTACATGGCCCATGGTTGTGACCATTTGGCAGGTTCTGACGATGGCACGCCGGCCGAGCGGCGGGCCATGCGCCAGCGGGAATTGCGCTGGCTCATGGCCGCCAGAGCTGCCGGACTGTTCAAGGGACTCACCTTCTGACCAGAAACCTGCGAATGTGAAGACACCCACTGCAGTCCGGCACCTGCGCTCAGCCAGACGCCCGGCACCAGCCATGATGATGGTGAAGACCGAGGCGATCACGCTGCGCGTCACGCCCTACTCCAACACCTCGCAGATCGTGACCTGGATTGCCGCCAGCGGCGAAGTCCTTACCACGATGATCAAGGGCGCTTGTCGGCCCAAAAGCGCGTTCTTGGGACAGTACGATCTGTTTGGCACCAGTGAACTGCTGTTCTACAGGAGCCATGGCGACGGCATGCATGTGGCGCGTGAATGTGCCATGCTCGAACCGCGCCTGAAACTCCGTCAGGATTGGAAGGCGTTCGCCTGTGCGTCGTACGTCTGCCACTTCATACTGACAACAAGCATGGCCGGTGAGAGCTACCCCCATGCGTATCGTCTGGCGAGCACTGTTCTGGACGCCTTATCCCTGAAGCGAGCCCGCCTGGAAGCCACGTTCTGGTTTGAGCTGCAATGGCTTGGACACCTTGGTTTCGCCCCGCAGCTGTTTGCCTGCACTCGCTGCCGACGCCCTCTGGCGCAAACGGAGGCCGCGCCGCGCTGGGGCGTTGAAGGTGTCATCTGCCAGGCTTGCAGCCAGGCACACCCCGGCGCGCAGTCAGCCACCACAGGAACCCTCCCTTTGCGGCCAGACCTACTCGCCATTCTCCGCCGCTGGCAGTCGCAACCTCAGCCCCGCATCCTCGCCACCACGCAGTGCTCGCCGCGGCAATTGCTTGAGTTCAATCGGCTTCTTGGTATCGTCATCAGTTACCACATGGATAATCCGCCCGAAAGCCGCAAGATCGCCCTGGACCTCATGCACGCAGGTGCCGGGATGACTGGGAGACCCTCATGAACCGTTGGATCGCCATTGCCCTCGTGTTGACCGCGCTCGGCTGCAGCAAGAAGAAGGACGCGGCCTCGACGCCGTCGGCGGCAAGTGAGGATGAAAAACTGGGCAACCTGCCCGCCATCACCGTCCCCGCTGGTGAAGACACCGTACTCGTCACGGTAGGTGAGCACAAGCTCATGCGCAGTCAGGCTGAGCAGGATATAGACGTTCGAGTGTCCGCCGCTGGAAATCGCCTCCCCCCCGAGAAAGTGGCAGCCTTTCGGCAGGACGTCTTGAGCAAACTCATTGAGCAATTTGTAGTCCGCTCAGTCCTGTTGGACGAGGCCAAGCGGCAGAACATTGAGGTGACGGAAGAGGACCAGCAGAAGGCCCTCGCAAAGGTGTCGGAGTTTCTCGAGAAGCAGGGCCGCACCCTCGAAGAAGCCCTGTCGGGCAGCCCGCTGGGGCGCGAGCGCATGCTGGAAGAGGTCCGCACCGGCGTGACGATCGACAAGCTTCTGGCCGCCAACCTTCCCGCCATTGGCGAGCCAACCGACAAGGACATTGCCGCATTCAAAGCCGAGAATGCTGACAAACTGAGCAAGCCCGAACGCGCCCACGCCCACCATATTTTGCTCTCGATCGACACCAATGCCGACGAAACCACCAAACAAGCCCGCAAGGCTGAAGCGGTGAAACTTCAGCAAAAACTGGTGGCCGGCGCTTCATTTGAAGAAACAGCCCGCAGCAGTTCCGATTGCCCGAGCAGCGCACGTGGTGGCGATTTGGGCTGGTTCGAACGTGGCCAAATGGTGCCGGCATTTGAGGCGGCGGCCTTCAGCCAGCCAACCGGCGCAGTCGGGGGCATCGTGGAGTCACCCTTTGGCTATCACATCATTCGCGTGGATGAGCGCATCCCCGGCGGGGAAGCCTCGCGAGAAGAAATCGCCAACCTGCTCAAACAGCGCCAACGGCCGCAACTCTTCAAAGACTATATTGGCAAACTGATGGCGACCGCGAAGATTGAGTACGCCGCGTCCATAACGAGCGCGGTGCCCGAATCCGTTGCCAAGTAGCCAGAGCGCGATCTGGCCTTGAGCCTGACTACACGTTGAACAGGAAGTGACAAATGTCACCATCCTGAAGCACGTAGTCCCGCCCGCGAAGTTGCACCTGCCCCTTGGCCTTGACCGCGGCTTCGCTACCCGCCTTGACCAGATCTTCGAACTGGATCACTTCAACGCGGATGAAGCCGCGCTCGATGTCCGTATGAATCCGCCCCCCCGCCTCGGGTGCCCGCGCCCCCTTGCGAATGGTCCATGCCCGCACTTCATCCGGCCCCATGGTATAGAAGGACATCAACCCCAGGACGTCGTATGCGGCGGCGTTCAACCGGTCGACGCCCAGTGAATCGACGCCCAAATCGCGAAGATACACTCGCCGCTCCTCCACGCTCTCCAACTCTGCAATTTCACTCTCAAAGCGGCCCGCAATGGTGACTTCCGCACCACCGCCAGGTTCAATGACTTGCTCCCCGACGTTGCGAATCCAGAGCATGGGCTTGAGCGTCAGGAACCCCAAACTTCGCAGTGCCACAAGCTCCTGCTCCGACAGTTCAACATCGCGCAACCACTGACCGGAGCCAAGCGCCGCCACGCACTTCTCGAGTGCCTTGTGTTCCAATTCCTGCGCCGGTGTGCCCCCACCACGTCGCTCCTTTGCCAGACGTGCAATACGCTTATCAGCCATTTCCAGATCAGCGAGAACGATCTCCGTCTCGATATTGGAGCGGTCTCGCGCCGGGTCCACAGTCTCATACGGGTGATAGACCGAAGCATCCTCAAAGGCGCGAACAACACCGCAGAGGGCGTCCGCCCGCTTGGCGGGCTCCAGCCAGAGCCGCTCCGCCGTCGTAGTCACATCCGGGCACAGGGCAAAACGGACTTCCGCATAGGTCGTCTTCTCGGGTTTGGCTATTTCCGCCAACTTGTCCACCCGCGGATCGCGAACGGGAGCCAGCCCCTCGACCGTCTCACTGTCCTTTCGACCCTCAGGCACTTTGCGGCCAGTCAATAGCGTGAAAAGGGTGCGCTTCCCGGCCTGTGAATAACCCAACATGGCTACTTTCAACGGCGTTCTCCTTCAAGATTATCCATGCTGCAGCTTGGCAACTTGACGCACCGTTGTATAGAGATTTGTCGCCAATGCCCCTGCCACACGACCGCCAGATCCGCATTGGCGAGGATAGGAAATAGGTGAATACCTTTGACGGGTGGCGCCCAGCTAATCCAAAAACAACAAGAGCGACTCCCCTTCTGGGCAGTCGCTCTTGCAGTTGCACTATGTTCTGCTGCCTTAGGCGGCCCACGGCATGCGCGCGACCGGACCGAGAAGCTCGGCCAGACGCTTGCGGGAAACCATACAGAGCCCGATCAACGCCGCCGCGATGGCCGCGTAGGTCTCAGGCTCCGGAACATTATAACCACGACGCACGTTGTCGAACGCGAACGTATTGTCGGTCGACGTGATGTAGGCGAACCGGAAGCCGATCTCGGTGACCAGCGTCTTGTCGGTGTCGAAAGCACCACCGGCACCCGTGTCCGTCCACCCCGCTCCGCCGGGAGCAAAGCTGACGCCGTAGGTCGCCCACGTGTTCTCGGCTTGGCCCGACGTATCGATGCCGTAGTACCACGTAATGCCGTTGCCGGTGAAATAGACCTGCAAACCCGAATACGTGTTGTTGCCTGGATCTGTTTCCGCCCAGAAGAAGTCGAACGTCAACTCCTGATTATGCCCGGCGGCCGCTGGCAGTGCCGAACTGTAGTCCCCCAGGAACCCGGCATCGGTCGTGGTCAACCGATCGACATCGACGCCGATCCCTGACGTGTAGCTCACCTGCGCCTCACCAGAGGCGGCCGGATTGCCCCCTGCCGCATCGTACGTCTCAGTACCGACACTGTCAGCATCTGGGGCGGTGAAGGCAGGAGGCGTTGAGTAATTCGCGTCAAACGCGTCCCACACGCTGCCATCCACTACGCCAGGATTTGCAACAAAATCCTCCTCATAGATGATGCCAGCTTGCATGCTGCTGGCTACCACGCACCCCGCTACCGCCAGCGCTGCGATGTTGAATCCGTATTTCATCTAATTTATCTCCCTACTCCACCTGCAGCACTTACGGCAGTTCGATCACGCGATAGAAGTTTGGCCCATCCCCGGCGCCACTGTCCGTTACGCTTGCGCTGCCAGTGTCTCCCGCCGTTACCGATCCAATCTCGCCATAGGCGCCGTCTACCGTGCTCGCCTTCTGGACAGAGTACGTGTTCCCCTTGACGCACGCAAATCGAATTGTGACGTCCTTGCCATCACTGGAGAGTTGCGCCTTGAACAGGTTGTCCGCAAAGTAAGCAGGATCGAACTCAGCCAAGAGCTCGTTCACATTGCTCATGCCGTCACCGTCGTCGTCCGCGTTGCCCAAGGCGGGGTCAACGTCAGCAAGGCTGCTCACGCCGAAGCGTGCCTGTAGCGCGTCCGCCAGTGTCGGCTGAGCAGCACCCACCGTTTGGTTGCCCGCCAGCTGGAAGGCCGACACCGTGACGTTGTGGGCGGCGATGATACGCTGGTCACGAATGACTTTGATGCCAAGCCCGGAAACCGCGCGCAGATCCGCCTGCCACGCCACGTCCGACTCATCGTCGCCCGAGAGCAGCAGCCAGCCCCCGCCTGTACGGTCAAACGAGATGCTGTTGTGACCAATCACAAGTCCGGGCTTAACCCATTGCCGCTGGCTCGCCTCGGACTTCAATGTAGCCCAAATGATCGGAGCGCCGGCACTGGTGCTTGCCAGATCCAGATCCAAGGCATTCACACCCGCACGTTTGTAGTCGCCGCTGAACGAAGCATTATCGCCGGTCGCGTCCGCCCACAGCGTCACTTGAGCCGGAAGGGGTGGGGAACTGAGCCTGAAGCCCGCCGTGGCGCTGCCGCCATCCAAGGTGAGCGTAACCTGACCGACCGTGCCGTCCGACTTCCACGCATCGGCCGTCGTCGTTGCCGCCACCGCACTGACGGCCATCAAGCTGACCAAGCCCGTGAGGGCGGCCATCCACTTCGTTCCGTGTCGCTGTGTTGTCATGTTCATACGCCTTTTTTCTTAGCCCTCGACACTCACAAGCCCATTTATCAGTGCGTGACCGTTATGGATGCGTCGGTATTCGTCTGACGCTTTACCCAGATCTTCGAACCGGCGGAAATGGGTCTCGTTGAGACAACGGCGTTGTTGAAGTCACGCCAATTGTTCGCGTCATCCCACCAATACTCGGTGAAGGAATTGGGCGACGCCGGCGGCGCCACGAACATGCGATCGCCTTCGACCAGGGCTCCGGCAGGATCTTCAATTTCGATGTTGGCGAAGGTGTCGGCGTCCACCCAGTTCAATGCAGTGAAGCCCGTCCCATTGACGTCGGTCCCGTTAAGCGTGACGCTTTCCGTGTCGCCATCCGCGGCCGGCGTGGAGACACCGGCGTAGGCGAGCACGGTGGTCGAGTCGTACGGATAGAAACCAAACGTCTGGCTGCGCGCATTGTTGGGATCCAGCAACAGCCGGGTGTTCGAGTAAATGAACATTGAATTCTTGCTGACCGCGCCCGGCGAGCCAAGATTGTCAAAAACAGGTAGAGCGCCCGAGGCGGCGTAGGTTACAAAGACGCCTTGGCCGGGATCCCAGACCTGAATCGAGTCGCCGTGAACAAGGCCGGAAAGAATGGAATTCCCGAGATCGTCACCCAAAGCGTTGTTGCCGACGTAGGCCGCCGAATAGACCGGGAGCGTGAAATCCTGCAGGGCTAGGGCCGGTGCCGTCGTAGCGTGCTCATAGGTGGCCACGTTGCCAGCTCCGGCAGCGGCGGCGGTGAAGCCGCGGGAGACGGCTACCAAGTCGACGTAGGCTGGGTCGCCGCTTTGCACGGATACATTCTGAATTTGCGCTCCTGCCGTCGCAAAGGGCAGCAGACCGGCGTTATAGGCCGTGGCCTTCTGCATCGTGCCAACCTGCGAGGGGCTGGTGCTGTAGAAGATTTCCCACTGGCTGGTGCTGTAGTCCGCGTGGACGATGAAGCCCAGATACGCGCCCTGTGGCACGCCCGTCGCCACCGTCACCCAGGTGTTCAGAGCGGCGTCGATGCAGGCACGCAACTCGCCGTTATCCCGGAGATAGAACGCACCGGTTTGACCGCTGACTGACGCAGGGTCGGCCGTACCAACCACCGGCTTGGCGTAGATCTGAATCCACACGTTGTTGTAGGTGGCGGGAGTGACACTGAGCGTCACGGTGTCGTTATCAAGGCTGAGCCCGTTAACTCCGCTTGAGCCAGGCAGCTTGGCGCCCGCTGCAGCGGATATGGTGCCGCCACCAGCGGCCGCCCAATGCGCATCAGGGGTCCACGTCTCAAAAGTCTGAGCGTAGGGAAGTCCCGTCGATGCCTGCGACGCCGCCACACCCCAAGCAAGTACAACCGCTGCCCCGAAGCACAATGCGTTGCGTACTTTCATGCGCTACCTCTTGTTCCTGCTTGACGCGCAGATACAACCGCCACCCCGCGTCGGCATTTTCGCGTTTACCTGAACCCTCTCGAACCCTGAAATCGACCTTTTTATTGTCCGTACGTAGTATGCGTTTTGCCGGGCAACATTGTCAACGTAAAAAGTGCGCTTTCTTCAAAATGTTGACTCATTGTTGATCCGGGAGGTACTTGACGAGCTTGTCCGCATCCCACAACCCTTTGATTGTCTTACCATTAGGAAGAATGGACGTCCCCATGCCCTGTCGAGCGCCATCCCGAAATTCGCCGTCATATGCTTCACCGTTCGAGTAGACATACCGACCGTGACCTTGCCTTCGCCCGTCCAAAAACTCACCTTCGTACCGGGAGCCGTCGGCAAATACATACGTCCCCTTACCCGTCCTCGCGTCAGCCTGAAATTCACCGCGGTAGATGTCGCCGTTGGCAAAGCGCAGGATGCCGGGTCCGTTCCGCTGCCCGTTCAGGAAGTAGCCCGCATACTTGTTGCCGTTTGCGTACAGCATGATTCCACGCCCGGACGGCATGTCGTTGGCAAAGTCACCGGCGTACCGATCACCATTGGCATACGACAGGCTGCCGCGTCCAGCCCGCAAGTCGGCCCGGAATTCACCGATGTACTTCTCCCCGCTGGCATACACCAGCGTGCCGCGTCCAGCCTTCAGGCCGTCTTCGAATTGACCATCATAGCGATCACCATTGCGCTGGTTATAAATCCCCCATCCATGACACAAGCCGTGATCCATTTCGCCTTCGTAGTGGTCGCCATTTGGAAAATCCACAACCGTGATTTCACGCCGCTCGGCACCCGGATCAAATGGCTCGTCGTCTCCGGTTTGAAAAAGGCCCGCGTCCGCCAGCCCCTGTTCAGTCAGGGGAACTTGCTCCAGATCCGGGCTGGGCGTGGGTGAAGGCGACGCCGCTTCACCAAAGGCCGGCAGCCCCTCGAGCGCACCCGGCGGGATGCCGGCGGACTCACCGGCCGGCGCCTGGCCGGACTGCACCGTGTCCAGCAATCGCTCGATCTCTGCGCGCACGGATGCAATCTCCTGGGTCGCATCGGTACGCGCACTCTGCAAGCGCTGGTCGATTTGGGAGAGGCTCTCCTTGCGCTGAGTATCCATCTCATCCACCCACCCGCGAATCTTCGAAATGTCCGCCAGAACCCCATCCAATTCGCGCGTGCGCGTAATGTCGGACGATTCAACCTGCACCAGCAGCCGATTGAGATCGACCTGGACATTCTCAAGCAGTCCCACGCGATTGGAGACAGTTGCCAGCGCGGCGACATCCGCGGCATGCTGGGCACGCAGCGCAAGCAGGGAGTCTCCTGTCGCGCGGCGTGCGTGAATCACGTAGATGCCAATGGAGAGGAAGATCACAAGGAAGAACAGAAACACCCCCAACAGCAAGGTGCCAGTCCAAACCACGGTGCGCCGGTTCCGGCTGCGTTCGGCTTGGACGTACCGCTTGACCTCTTCCATGGTCACGCCGTCCAGCGGCCTGATGACGGTATCGTCGCCCACGCGGGTCAACACCAGTTCATCAATGCGCAGGTCGGCTCGGTCGGGCGTTTTGCCTGTTTCTGCCATGCTATTACCGATGCCGTCACGGCCACTGGCCGGCGCTTGTGCGCCAGCCCCCCCCCGACCGTCCGGCTTTTACCCCTGTGACGGGGCCGCCTCGACGGGCGCGGCGGCCGGGGCCGGCAGCGTCACGCGCGTGACGGTCATCGACCCCTTGATGCGCTTGCCGGTGTTGTCGGGCGCCACTTTCATACGTGTCACGCGATAGGTCCCCGGGGCCCCCATCAACGCGTGCAGAAACCGCGCCAGCCCTTGCTCGTCGGTCTCAAAATCCGCAATGTCCAGGGCGTATTCGTCAAAATTCTCCGTGTGGCGCGGCTCGCGATCCTTCACCGAAATCAACGCCACATCCGATTCCTGCGCCAGCGCGTCAATGGCGCTGCGCATGGCCCGGCGCGCCTCCGCCGCCGGCAACGCATCCCCGATCCGGTCGCGAATGGCTCCAAATTCCTGCTCAACATGCGACCCCATCTTCAGAACGCCAGCCTGATATAGGAGCGTCTTGCTTTCGATCTCAATGTCACCATCAAGCCAGCCGCAACGGATATTGATCGGCCGGATGATGGCGTAATCCAGCACGAGTATGACCAAGACAAGCACCACCAGCAGCAGTCCCAGCTTCTCCCGGCCCTCCAGCCGATTGAGACGATCAGCCAGCATCCGGCACCTCCTCAAGTCGACACAGCACGCGGAACCGGAATCGGCCGCTGCTCTCGCGCGTCGTGGATCCGTCTTCGCGAACGTCCGCCAGAAGAGCAGACTTCTCCAGGCTCTGGACCAGGGACCCAATATCGCCTGCCGATGCCCCTGTGCCGCTCACCTGCAGCGTGCCGCGCTCACCGTCAAATTCCACCGTATCGACCATGATCTGCATCGGCTCCGGAAGCGCCTGCCGCAGTTCGGAGAGGATGTTGAAGAGCGCCAGCCGTGGATCGCTGCGCTGCTGCACCACTTCAACCAGCCGGAGCTTCTGATTGATCGCCCGCACCTCGTCAGCCTTGGCAGACACGTCCTGCCGGATGTCGGCCAACTGTGCGCGCTTGAAAAAATAGCGCAGGGTGCCCCACATCGACAGCAGAACAAGCGTGCTGATAATCAGACACCCCAGAACCGTCAGACTCCTCGCTTTTTGCACGAGTTCCTTGCGCAGCTTGACGGACTCGGGAACCAGGCGGAACTCCAGCCGATCCAAATCGATGGCCATGCCGATCAGGGGGGTCAGTGAGACCGCATCATAGGGTGCTTGATGCAACGCCGGCTGGCTGGGCGTCTTTCGGAAGATCTGCAGACCATCCACGGGTTCCACGGGCAGGTTCTGGCGCTCGCTCAGGAGAGGGGACAGTCCCGGTACATTGATTCCGGCACCGCTCACCAGCAGGCGCTCCACCTTGACCCCCGAGTTCTCTGAGGCAAACGTCTGCAGGGCATTGCTGACCTCTTTCACAATCCGGTCACGCGCCCCCTCATCGGCCGCCAGGGTGGCGGCGCCCACCAGGATGCTCCGCGTGAACAGGAGCCGATCCTGGGCAATGACCATGAAATCGCTGAATGCCGCGTCGACGTCCAGCACGGCCACGGCGCCGCGGCCGTTGCCGGACGGAAAGGCCTTGCGCATCCAGTTCAGCACCCCTTCCGTCCCAATTGACATGGTGGCCAGGGGGATGCCGGCCTCCTCCATCACGCTGAAGCGGTTGCGCAGCACGCTACGCTGCACAATGACCAGCATGACCTTGGTGTAGCCATCGCGCGAGGGCCCCACGATCTTGTAGTCGGCAACGATTTCCTCCTTGGAATAGGGGGTCAGCTTGCCGGCCTGAAGCTCAACCATATCGCCGATTTCCAAGGGATCCGTGGACGGCAGGTCCAGCATCCGGACCGTGGCGAGTTGGCGCGGCAGACAGCCATACACCGAGCCGCTGGGGTACTTGCGCAGAATGCGGGACAGGAGATCCGGCGAGGCGCTCTTGATCGGATCAAGCTTCTCCAGATCCACCTTGACCAAGGCCAGCCCAGTCGCACCGCGGTCGACTTGAATGACCTTCAGCCAGTCGTTGCCGATCTCAACCAGGACGACGGACCCGTGCTTTGTTCTATCAGTGCTCACGCCAGTACAACATCATGTTGGTCGAGGTTTGCGTCACGCTGTTGCTGCAAAAGCCGAACACAAAGGAGATTCGCCGCGTCGCCACCGTCGTGGGGAGCCCCTCGGGCCCGGTAACCCATGCGCGCCCTTCGGCTATGCCGCCAAAGCTCTCCCACGTGATTCTCTGATCGTCGAGCCACCACCGCTGCAGCTCCCAAATGGACACAAGCGGCTCCAAGGTGTCAAACTGCTCGCCGGTAACGCCCTTCACCGCCAGCAGTTCCGGCACCGCCTCGTAGGGACCATACCGACTCCACCATTTCTGCGCAACGGCAAACTCAGACTCCGGGGCTCCGCCCACAACGTCGTCGTACTTGTTGGAGGGATAATCCGTCAGGATGGCCGTCGCGAGTTGGACATCCCCGAGTACCATCGCCAGGCGCTGCGAACTGCCAGCCATTCCCTGGTCATCGAGATTGATCTTCACACGCTCCGGAACCAGTCCGAAGTTGGTCACGATGACGAGCATGTCCTCTTCATTGGTGTTCAGGTACGCATAGGTGCTGGAGACCGAGAAGGAGCCGCCGGGAAGACTGGCGTTATCTTTGAACAAATCCGGCCAATCCTGTGGAATTCCGCTTTCGCTCAAAACGAACTTTTCGGGGTGGTGCAAGACCTCGGACACCGCCAAGGCCACCCCACTCCTGGCCTGGGAATAGGCCGTGGCATCGTCCTGCAGATAGCGCGCCATCCGGATGTTTGCCGAGACATGCCCCCCCACTGCCAGGGCCAGGAACCCCAGCACCATGAGCGTCCATAGGGCTAAAATGAGAATGCTGCCTCGCGAAACCGGCCTCATGGCTGGACTCCCGCGGCGATTTCCACGGAGCGCGTGAGTTCCACGACCGGGGCATCCCCGCTCTCCTGCATCGCCAGGGTGATGTCGACCCGCGTCGGAATTCCATTCGTAACACCGCCGTGACCCGGTTCCACGGGCATGTGATACAGGAACCGCAGATCAACCACGTTTGCCGCCAGGCTTTCCCGGCGAACTCGCTCGTCCTCATCCTGGTAGAACCAACTCTCGCGCACCAGAACCCGGCGCGAACTGTCGAGACTGTAGCGGATCGTCCCCAGCCCGGAGCGCCCCGTTTCCTGCTCCTTAACCAGCCCGGCCATCGTAACTTGGGCCTCTTCCCCCAGAAACGGATTCTTCTGCATGGCCACGGTATTTCGCAGTTCGCGACACACCACGTCCATCGCCACCAGTCCGTCTGACTCCGCGGTGCCGAAATGCTGTGCCGCGTCCCAGACTCGCAGCCCCGCCCCGAGGCAGGCGCCAATGGCCGTGATGACGATTCCCATGAGCAGCGTGACCACCAGCAGTTCAATCAAGGTGAAGGCATGGGGCCCCGCCGGGAGGCGACGCCCCCCTGTGGTCTCCAAACGGAATGTGTCAACCTCCAGCACCTTCATCGCTCCGCCCTGTATAGATCGCGCTTGAAGACCGCCGATGAACCGTCACGCCAGACTTCCACGGTCAAGTGCATCAGTCCGGGGGACACCTCTTCGGCGCGCTGCTCTGTCACAAGTCGGCGAAAATGGTCAAATGGCGGTGAAAATACTTGGTTTCCCGTCACCCCGCCCCCCCCCACCTGCTCCAGTTCGTCCATGGTCACGTTTAGCAGGTGGTTGGCGTACAGGGCGTCACGCGAGGCACCCAGCGCCGTGGCGGACGTCTGAAAAGCCTGCAGAACCACCACGATCCCGGTGGAGAGGATGACGAGCGTGATCAAGACCTCGATCAGGGTGAATCCGCCGCGCCCGCGGGATGGGCACGCCCGATCAGGAGAGCAAGTCGCTGGCGGAATCGCCATGGACAGAGAGCCCGTCATGACGGCAAGAGTCGACCATTCTCGCCGGGAGTTTACTGACCGTACTTCACGTCGTCGCCGGTCCCCTCGCGCCCGTCGGGGCCCGCGGACCAGAGGTCGAAGGGAGGCACGGCGTCTTCGCTGAGAAACTTGTACCGGTAACTGTGCTTCCAAGGGTCAAGCGGCTGCTTCTCAAGGTAAGGCCCCTGCCCCTCCGCATCCATGAGCGTCTCCAGCGTGGCGGGGTACGCGCCATTGTAGAGGCGATAGAGCTTGAGCCCCACGGAAATATTGGCCATGTCGCCCTTGGCGATGTTCTTCTTGGCTTCATCCGACGCTGGAATGACGCGCGGCAATACCATGCCGGCGAGCGCCGCAATGATGATCACCACGACCATCAGCTCAATGAGTGTAAATCCGCCCTGCTGCTTGTTCATCGCGGGCTTCCTCCAGGTGCGCTTTCCACGCGCTATCCAGCGCTTCCAGACTAGGGATTGTGCCGGGATAAGTAAATCGCAAAGCATCGTCAACCGTATGCCCATCGCGCAGATGGCCGCAAAATTCCCGAAAGCGCACGCTCCCCTGGCTTTCCATGATGAAGCCCACCAAGCTGGAAGCCTGCGCGTAGAACTCGATCGCCTCGCCTCCGCTGGCACCCCGGCGCGGATCCAACTGCGTCAGCGCCGGAACAGAAAGCAACCGGCCGCTCGCCAACATGTTCCCCGCGATGGCATTGACCTTGGAGCGGTTGGCGACATCTGCCCACTGCGCCACGCCTTCGTCCAGCCACAGCGGCACGTCCGTCGTAAACCCAATGAACTCCCGAAAGATCAGGTGTGTCATTTCGTGGGGCAGAATCGAGTCCAGGAAACTCTGGCTGCCTTCAAACGTCAGGATGGCGCGGTGATCGTAATCCGCCTTGCCGGCGGACCACTCAGGCGCCTGGCTGGCCGCCACATACGCGTCCCGCGTGGCGTAAACGTCGATGCGCGCGCGGTTGTCCCACAGCCAGAAGTTGCCGTGGCGAGTGAACCCCAAATCCCGACCGATTCGATCATAATCGAGCTCGGCCCGGCGCCGGACGTCGTCCGCGAACGACCTGCTGCCCTGATATCGAACGATGACGTGCTGCCCTTTCAACTCCAGCCAGGGCGAATCCTCGGCGGCCGCGGCGCCCGCGGCGGCGAGCAGCGCCAGGCCCAGGAAGCAGAGACCCTTCATGCACAGTTCCGGCCCGGACAGCCACGCCAGCCCGCATCGAGCATGGCGCGGCGGGTGGAGCGCGTTGAACGTCTCCGCGCGCCTCCTCATCTCAGTCCCGTTCCCAGCTCGAAGATGGGAAGCAGCATGGCCGCCACGATGAAGCCGACGATCGCGCCCACGCCCAGGATGAGGAGGGGCTCGATCAGGCTGGTCGCCACTCGGGCCTGCTGGTCGACTTCCTTCTCGTAAAAGACGGCCACCTCGAGGAGAGACTCATCAAGCCGGCCCGCCTCCTCGCCCACGGCCGTCATGTTCGCCACAAACGATGGGAAGTGTGGCGCGCGCTTCAGCCCTTCCGACAGCGCCGCCCCCTTCTGCACCGTTCCAACCCTCACCGCCTCGACTTCGTCGCGCAGAAGGGTATTGCCCAACGTGTTGGCGCTCAACTCGAGAGCCTTGTCGATGGCCACGCCCGCGTCGATCAGCAGGGACAGCGTCCTGGCAAAGCGCGCGATTTCCACGTGCACCACAAACCGGCGCACCAGCGGCAGCCTCAGCACCACGGCATCCAGCAGGGCACGCCCCCGCTCGCCCGTTGTCAGCCTCCGCCCCACAACCATGGACAGTGCCAGCAACAGCAGGATCCAGTACCAGTACGACGAGAAGAAATTGCTGGTCCCAATCAGGATCCGGGTCGGCAGCGGCAGGTGCTGGAAGTCCTTGAACAGCACGACGATCTTGGGCAGGAAGAAGGATAGCAGCACGAACACCGTCAGGGCACCGACCACCAGGACCAGCAGCGGGTAGGCCATGGCCGACTGCACCTTGCGGCGCAGATCTTCTTCCTTCTCGCGGGCATCCGACAGCCGCGTGAGGGTGACGTCGAGCACGCCCGCCGATTCGCCGGCGCGCACCATGTCCAGATACAACGGCGGAAACAGCGCCGGGAAGCGGGACATGGCGCCCGACAGCATGCTGCCGTCGCGTATCGTCTGCTCCAGCCGATCCACCACTTTCTGCATGCGCCGGTTCTCGGTCTGGTCCAGAATCGTATGCAGGGCGCGCAGGATCGGCACGCCCGAACGCGTCAAGCTCGCCAGTTGGCGGGTGAACACCGTGATGTCGCGGGCGCGCAGCGGACGGCCTTCCCAGCCCAGCCGTCGCCGGCGCTTGCCACTCACGACCTTCTCCCGGACCCAAATGGGGCTGTAACCCATACGGTCCAGCGCCTGCAGGGCCGCCGCCGAGGAGTCCGCCTCCAGGTCCCCCTCGACCGTCGTCTCGGGACCATGCTTGGCTTTGTAGGCGTACGTCGTCATGCGCGTCGGAAGTCCTTGAATCCCTGAGCCGCCCTCATCACCGCCGTGCCGATCAGATCGTGGTGACGCGCAGCACTTCTTCGGCGGTGGTCAGCCCGCGTTCCACTTTTTCCCATCCATCGGCGGCCATGGTGGCCATGCCAAGCTCGTTTGCCTTGGCCCGAATGGCGCTGGCCGAGGCCCGGGCCAAAATCAGGGCGGCAATCTCAGGCACCAGGGGAAGAAGTTCGGAAATGGCCATGCGCCCGCGATAGCCACTTTGATTGCACGTGCGGCACCCGCGCCCGCGATACAACCGTTTCCCGTCGGACATGTAACTCTCGCGGCAATCCGGGCACAAGACGCGCACCAGCCGCTGGGCCGTGAAAACCAGCACGGTCGAGGTAATCAAATAGGGATCGATGCCCATGTCCATCAGGCGCACGGCGGCCCCGGCTGCGTCGTTGGTGTGCAGCGAACTCAACACCAGATGGCCCGTCATGGCGGTCTGAATGGCAATTTCCGCGGTCTCACGGTCGCGCACTTCGCCCACCAGCATGACATCCGGGTCGTGCCGCAACATGCTGCGCAGCGCGTGCGCAAACGTGAGCCCGATTTTCGGATTCACCTGGGTCTGCGTGATCCCGCGCATCTCATACTCCACCGGATCCTCGATGGTGATGATCTTGCGCACGCGTGAGTTGAGCTGCGACAGGCATGCGTACAGCGTCGTGCTCTTGCCGCTGCCCGTGGGCCCCGTCACGAAAATGATACCGTGCGGGGTTTCCGCGTATTTCTGCAGGCCGCGCAGCTGCGTGTCGGAAAACCCCAACTGCCCCAGGTCGAACACCATGGCCGCGGGCAGGATGCGCACAACCACATCCTCGCCATGGATCGCCGGCACAATCGAGATGCGCAGGTCGTACGACTCGACCCCCACGCTCACGCGCGCCCGGCCATCCTGCGGCATGCGCCGCTCCACAATGTTCAGTCCCGACATCAGCTTGATCCGCGAGATGATCGCCGGGTACAGCAGCCGGATGTTCTCGTGCAAGCTCGCGTCGTACAGGATGCCGTCGATGCGCCGCCGCAGGATCACGCCATCGCGATACACTTCAAAATGGATGTCCGTCGCACGGTTCTGGATCGCCTCCTGCAGCAACTGGTTGACCAGTTTGACGACGGAAGTGTCCTCGGCCATCTTCTCCAAATCGTGGGACGTCTCCGCCGTCGACGGCTCTTCCGGCATGTTCCCGGCCGCGGCAAGAATGCGCTCCACGGTTTCTGCTCCCACCCCGTAGTGGCGCCGCAGTGCCTCGATGATCTCCGGCCGGCACGCCAGCACGCGTTCCACCTGCAGTCCGAGATTGGTTTCGATGTCCTCGGAGGCCGCCACGTCCAGCGGATCGGCCACGGCCAGGGTGAGCAGGTTCCCCCGCAGGCGGATCGGCATGACGGCATAGTGCGCCGCCAGTTTGGCGGACACCGTCTTCACCGCCAGTGGCTCAATCGCCGCATCACGCAACCGAATGAACTCCAGCCCGTAGATGTCGCCAAGCACGGGCAGCAGATCGACCTCGCGCACCATGTGGCGCTCAAGCAGGACACTGGGCAGCGACGCGTGGGTGCGCCGCGTGATCTCGACGGCCTCCGCCAGGCGATCGTTCGTGATCAGCCCGCGCTCGAGAAGCCGGTCTTTGAGCATCGCCATCATAGACGTTGTGATCAGGCTTGCGGCCGACGGGCGGGACTCCGGGCCGCGGGCTCTCACGGTCAGCCGTCCGCCAGCCGCCCTTTGCCACACGGACTCCTAAACGGCCCCGATCATGTACAGTTCTTCTTCCGGCGTGCCGTCCAGCTTGCCATCGATAATCTTTTCCATACCGTCCAGCGTCTCACCGATCCGGACGTAGGCGCCCTTCTTGCCCACGTACGATTCGGCCACAAACATCGGCTGCGTCAGGAAATTCTGAATCTTGCGCGCGCGCTCGTACAGCGTGCGGTCCGCCTTCGACAGCTCATCGATGCCGATAACCGCCACGATGCGGCGCAGTTCGTCATACTTCGTCAAAATGCGCAGCACCTCTTGCGAGAGTTGAAAATGCCGGGCCCCCACGGTGGCCGCGTTCAAATGCGAACAGGAAGACGTCAGCGGGTCGATCGCCGGGTAGAGCCCCAGCTGAATGCGTTCGCGGGACAGCACCATGACCGCGTCCAGGTAGCTGAAGATCGCCACCACGGCCGGGTCCGTGATGTCGTCCGCCGGCACGTACACGGCTTCGAACGCGGATACGGACCCCCGGATTCGCTCGTGAACATCGCCGACTTCGGAGCCCAGCGTCGGCTGGTAGCCGGTCTCGGACGGTGTCCGGCCCAGCAGGGTCGAGATTTCAGCCCCCGCCTGCACGAACCGGAACACGTTGTCCATGAACAGCAGCACCTCGCGTCCAGTCGACTGCAGATACTCGGCGAGCGTGATGCCGGTCATGACCACGTTAAAGCGCGCGCCGGGCGGTTCGTCCATTTGGCCGAACGCCATCATGACCTTGTTGAGGATGCCGGCCTGCTCGAATTCGTAATACAGCTCATTGCCTTCGCGAATGCGCTCGCCGATGCCGGTGAAAACGCAGGCGCCATCGTGTTCTTCCACGATGTTATGGATGAGCTCTGAAATCAGCACGGTTTTGCCGCAACCGGCCCCGCCGATAACCCCCGTCTTGCTGCCGCGCAGCACGGGAAACAAAAGGTCAACCGCCTTAATGCCGGTCTCAACCACGTCGCCCTTGTTGGATTTGACGGCCGTCAGATCCACGGCCACGCGGGACACGTCCTTGTGAATCACGTCGGACGCCGCCGTCTCGATGGGCCCCTTGCCGTCCACCGGCTGTCCCATGACGTTGATGATGCGGCCGAACAGCTCCTCGCCGATCGGAATGCGCAGGGGGGACCCGGTTGAAATCGCCGGCGCATTGCGCTGCAGGTTCAGCGTGGAATTGAGCGCCACGCAGCGTGCCAGATTGCCTTCCAAATGCTCCGCCACCAGCAGCGTCACCTGGCGCTTGTCGAAGGAGCGCGTCAGGATGGTCTCATGCAGATCGGGCATGTCCTCGATGTGCTCGAACCGCACATCGACGACGGGGCCCTGCACGGCGGTCACCTTGCCTTCCTTCTGACGGCCCTTGATCGCCTGGTCAGCCATGCTCATCTCCTTCTTCGTCCGCAAGTTCGTCGAGCTCCGGCACGACGGGGATCGGCGCCGCCGCCTGTTCCGGCGCCACGGCCGCACGCTTGTTCTTGCTGCGGGCGGCAAAACTCTCGCGCATGCCGCGATCAATCTTCTCGTGAACGGCCTTGAAAGTCCTGTGGCGGAGCTTCTTCTGCTCCCGCTGCAGGGACTGGAAGCTGCCCTCCAGGTGCATCGCACGAGCAGAGAACTCCGCCAGCTTGGCGTCCTCAAAAATCTCATAGAGCTTGGAGGCCACCCAGGTGGCCGCCAGATACTCGACGAGATCCGGAAAGCGCGATTCTACAATGACTTGGCGCGCTTCGGCAATCAACTTGGCCGCCCCCACCCGCCGCGCCACGTCGCTTTCGGCTTCCTTGTCGAACAGCGCCGCACAGGGCAGCAGGCTCACCACGTCGATCGTCTGCGCGGTAAAAGATACGGGGCGCGGGTAAGACACCAGAACGCGCCCCATACGGCGGTTGAGCACCTCCTCGACGATGAAATCCCGGACTTCCTGCGCCTGCTCGTAGCGCGTATCCTGGGCCACGCCCGGAAAGAAACGGAAGGTCCGCCCCTGGTCCTGCAGCGCCGAGGCACCCTTCTCCCCGATGACCACGAGTTCCGTGAGCTCATTGCTGTGCGCGCCTTGCGCGTCCATCGCGGCACGAATCACGCCCTGGTTCAGCCCGCCCATGAACCCCGAATCCGAGGTGACCATGATGATCCCCAGCACATCGGAGGAGACGCGCACCAGGGGATCGGCTACGTCGACAAGGTTGACGACGCGGAAGAAGCCGGCGAAGGACTGCATGAACTCTTCGAACCGCTGCTTGGCCTTCTCCATCGTGTGGTATTGGGCCGCTGCAATGTTCTTGAGCGTCTCGATGAGCTTGACCAGCTCGCCGTTGAACCGCAGCTCCTTTCTGAGCTCGTTCAGTTGCATGCAGGCACCTGCGTTTGCGGGGGCATGAGCCGGGGTGACGGACTGTGGACAGGCGCGCCGACGCTAGACCGCTTCTTTCTTCAACTCGGTCACCGCTTCCTGGTACCGGCTGAGCAGGCTGCCGTCGATCTCGAGGCTGCCCAGTTTCATCACCAGGCCGGCCAGCAGATCCTCACGCACGGTCTCCCGGATTTCAATGCGCACGCCGAACTTGCTGGCCAGCAGGTTCTGAAGGCGCTCCTTCTGCTCCGGGATCAGCGGATGACTGGAAATGAACTCCGCGCTCGCCGCATCGACGGTGATGCCCGTGGCATCGGTCTCCTGCAACGCCTCAATCAACTCATTGATGAAATGCTTGTTCAACTCCGCCGAAATGCGCTCGCTGAAAACCAGCTTGAAGACCCGGCCGCCAAAATCCACGGCCTTTTCCTGCATTTCGAGCTGCAGCTGCTCCCGGAGCTTGCGATCATTCTTGCGCGCCTTGTCCAGGATGTCGGCCGACTCCCGGCGGGCTTCCTCAAGCGTCCGCTCCTTGAGCTGCGCGATCTGGCGCTCCCCTTCCTCGCGGCGGACGTCCTGGTCACGCTCGACTTCCTTGCGGCGTGCCCCGAGCTCCTGCTCGTGACGCTCCAACTCCTGCCGCATGGCCTCTTCCTTCTTGCGGATCTCGGCTTCCGCCTGCCCGACCCGCTCCACGGCGCGAATGGTATCGCCCAGCAGCAGCTTCTTGATCACCGACAACACCACGATGAGCACGACCACGTGTGCCCCGACGATCATCAACAATATCCGGAATGTATCCTGCATCGGCTAGCTCCCGTGCGCGAGCGGTTAGGCGGTGTCCCTATTGAAAGGCAAAGCCGCACCCATATCAACGACGTTTTTTGGCCTGCACCCCGTCCGCGCTACCCGCGGCCGAACAACTGGAACAGAATGAGCAGGGCGATCACCGCAATCCCCTCGGCAAATACGAGGGCGATAATCATGGCTTGCAGGATCTTGTTGGCCGCCGACGGATTCCGTCCCAAGGCCCGGATGCTCGCATACCCGATGGCGGCAATGACCCCGGACGGACCAATCACCGTGACGAACATCACCAGAAATATGACAAAGCTTTCCACGCCGGGTGCTCCCCTGTTATTCGTCGACGAGGACCACGCACTCGTTCTGGTCGAACTTAACGATTCCCTTCTTTATGGGAATCCGGGTCTGCCAGTCAATCGTTACCTCGCCGGCACGCAACAGGCTCAGAATGGGCGCGTGATAATCCAGTATCTCGAATTCCCCCCGATCGCCGGGGAGGAAAACGCTCTTTGCATCCCCATCGTACAGGGTGTGCGCCGGATTGAAAACCTTTACATGCATCGCGTGTCGTCCTCAGGCCGCCCGACTGAAATACGCCCCCACCGCCCGTTCCAGGCGCGACTCCAAGTCTGCATTGAGGTCACGAGCCGCCTCAAGCTCCCGAATGAGGTCGGCATCCAGCCGTCGCACAAACGGGTAAATCTCATCACGGAACGCCGCGATACGCTCGGGGGCGCGCTCCGCAAATGCGGCCGATGCAAGACCATACAACAGAAGTACTTCCTCCGCCAGCGATACCGGATGTCCTTCGCGCTGCTGCAGAATCGCCTGAATCGCCGCCCCGCCTCGCATGGCTCGCGTCGAGGCACTCGCCAGGCCCGCCTGCAGGGCTCCCAGGCGCACCAGCTCGTAATACTGGGCCAGCCTGGCCCGCAGGGGCTCACTGAATCGGCGCAGGATCGGCGGCTGGGCGCGCCGGCCGACGATGGAAAGTGACAGCATGACGTCCACGGCCGGACGCTGACCCTCCGCAAAGCCCCCGCTGCTGAGGCAAATCTGTCCGTCACTCATGGCCGCCAGATTGGATGGGATGTAGCCGGTAAGATCTCCCTGTAGCGTTTCCGCAATCCCCAGGAACGTCATCGATCCCCCACCGTGGGCGGCATTGAATCGCCCGGCGCGCTCCATGAGTTGCGCCTGCACGTAAAAAATGTCTCCGGGATACGCCTCACGTCCCGGCGAGCGGTCCAAGAGCAGGGATAACTGGCGATAGGCCCAGGCGTGTTTTGTCAGATCGTCAAACACCACAAGTACGTCCCGTCCCTGGCTCACGAAATACTCACCCATGGCCGCCGCCGAAAAAGGGGCCAGGTATTGCTCGCCAGGTGGTGCGCTGTCCGCCGCCACCATGATAATCGTGTACTCCAGCGCCCCGGCATCGCGCAACATCGTCACGGTCTTCTGAATGGCGGTGCGCGATTTGCCGATCGCGCAAAAGATGCAGATGCAGCCGGACCCCTTCTGGCGCATGATGGCGTCCAGCGTCAGGACCGTCTTGCCCGTGACGCGATCGCCCAGAATCAACTGGCGCTGCCCCTTGGCCAGCGGCAGAATGAAATCGACCACCTTGCTGCCTGTGGGCAGAAACTCCGACACCGTGGCCCGCGCCGTAATCGGCGGGGAATCCCGCAGCACCTGGGCCAGTCCGGCGGCAGGAATAGGGTCGAGATTGTCGCACGGATCGCCGAGCGCCGTGACCATGCGTCCGATGAATCCGGGACCGACGGGAATTTGAAGGGGTTCGTTGATGCCCGTGACGGATTTCCCCAGCCGCAGGTGCGATTCGTCGCCCATGACCAGCACGAGCACGTCCTGCTCGTTAAAGCCCATGACCATGCCGCGCACTCCGTCGCCCATGTCAACCAGCTGGCCATTGAGACAATCGGGCAGGCCTTCAATCCGGGCTACCAGCTGCTTGATATCCTTGATCCGCCCGTGATTCGCGACCTTGAGCTTAAACAGAGGAATCGGCGAACCGCTTGAGGTGCCCATGCAGCCCCTCCTTGATGGCGTCGGTAAGTTCGCGCCGGCGGATGAGGTCGTCGATCAACTCCGGCGTATCCTGCCGGATCTGCTGGACAAGGGCGGACAGACGGCTGCGCACGTGCTCGGGATCGACATCGTCGAGAAAGCCCTGATTGAGCGCAAACAGGATGATGGTCTGCTCCTCGGCAGGGACGGGCTTGTTTTCTGGCTGCTTGAGCACTTCCTCCAGAACCCGGCCACGCCTCAAACGCTCCTCGACTTCCGGGGAGGCCCCGGCCCGAATGCGCGTCAGCCGCTCCAGCTCCTTGTAGCGCACGAACTCGAGTTGCAGCATGCCGGTCAGCTTCTTCATCGCCGGCCACTGCACCTTGTTTCCGATGCGTGACACCGAAAGCCCCATGTCGATGGCCGGCTTGAAGCCTTCGCCAAACAAATTGCTGCTCGTGTATATCTGCCCGTCGGTCATGGACACGATGTTGGACGGAATATAGCCGGCAATATCGCCCTGCAACGTTTCAACAATCGGCAGGTGCGTCATGGAGCCGCCCCCGCGATCCGAATTCAGCTTGCCGGCGCGTTCAACCAACTGCGAGTGGATGTAGAAAATATCGCCCGGATACGCATCTCGCCCGGGAGCCCGCCCAAGCAGCAACGAAATCTGACGGTAGGCCCAGGCGTGCTTCGTGAAATCGTCGAAGACCACCAGCACGTTGGCGTTCTTCTCGTACATGAAATACTCGCCCACGCTGGTCGCAACGTAGGGCGCCAGGTACTGCTGGCCCATCGGCTCGGACGCCGTCGCCGCCACAATCAAGCTGTAGCTCCAGCAGTTGTTGCGCTCGAAAAGGTCCACAATCCGGTTCAGAGCCGCTTCGGCTTTTCCGATGCAGCAATAAATGCAAATGACGTTTCGCCCCTTCTGGCTCAAAATGGCGTCCACGCCCAGGGTGGTCTTGCCGGTCATGCGGTCGCCCAGGATCAGCATGCGCTGCCCCTTGCCCACCGGCTTCATCATGTCGATGATTTTGGTGCCGGTCTGCAGCTCCTCCTTGAGGGGGACGCGCTCCAGGACCGATGGTGCCACGCCAAATATGGGATACCGGGCGTCTTCCCGAATCGCCCCACCACCGTCGATCGGCTGGCACAGCGCGTTCACGCGACGACCGATAAACTCCATCCCGACCGGCACACGGAATTCGGACATGGTGGTGACGACCTTGTCGCCGGGCTTGATTCCAGACGCTTCACCCACCAAGAGGACCAGCACATAGTCCAGATCAAAGCCCAGGATGACGCCGTCCGCGCTGTCGCCAATCCGCACGAGTTGGCCGTTCATGCAGTTGGTCAGCCCAACCACATGGATCACGTCCTGGCGGATTTCCGCCACGGTCCCATGCTCCTTCAGCCGCAGCAGATTGATTTTTGACACCATGCGCTGGTCGCTCCCGCACGTTGGAGGGTTGCCCGGCTGTTATCCAGCTCACCGGTCTCCGGGAAGTCCGCCATCGCCTTCGGCGCGTGATTTCCCGTACCACCGGAAATAGAAGATTACACTCAGGATGGCAAGAAAACCAAGGATTATGTAGATGATCAGCCACGTCGTGCGCGGACTGGGCGGCTTGACCTTGAAGCCGATTTGCGTCGTGCGCTCCAGCGGCGGCAGCGCCATCACGATCCGGTTGAGTCGGGTCTCGATCTCGTCAAGCTCGGTGGCCTGATTGCGGTGGAAGGCCACATAACTGGAATCCACCGTGTCGGGTCCATTCTCCTGCGACACGCGGTCCAAATCCGTCACCAGGCCGCGAAGCGCTTCTTCCACCGACGTGAATTTCTCCTTGGCCGCCACGCGCTTCAACAGGTCCGCCGCCGACCGGTTCAGCGCCTCGATCCGCGGGCCGCCAACATTCCACTTGTCGCGGATAATGACATTAAACGTCCGCTGTTCCTTGGGTTCCAGTTCCAGATTCTGCTTGTAGACGTAGGCCACCCCCCGCTCTTTGTCGGTTCCAAGATCAAGGCCGCCGGTGTCGATCACGTCGTGCTCGCGGATTTCCTCCGGCAGATCCTGGCGCACCGGCACCGTGCGCTTGCGATTGGGGGACGTGTTTTCGACCGTGACGCGAAAGACCGCGGTCTTGTTCGCCGTACTCTCCGCATCCAGAAAGCGCTCCGGCTTGGGCGAGCGCCGGTCATCGCCAAACATCCCGCCCGGATCCTGCCCGGTCCCAAGGACCAGGTTCTCCAAGTGGCCGACATCCAGCTTGACCCGCTTCAGTCGTTCCAGATTCGATGCATGCGCCCGGATGTGCTGGAGAGGCTGGACGCCCGGCCCGATTGCATTGTCCCGCTGCGTCTGGCTAATCCGGCTCAGATTCTCCAGGATGCCTGCCTGCAACGGCTGGACGGACTGCTCAATCTGCTTGGGTTCAAGATGTCCCTGCAGGCGATCCACCAGCCGCCCCGTGTGCTCACGCAACGTCACCAGTTCAGCGTCAGGAATGGTCCACACGTCATTAATTTCGACGTCGTAGATGGCGATCTGCTTGGGGCCAAGCTTGACGTCGCGATGGACGTAATATTGGTCAAGCTTGACGTCGTAGCCGAGTTCCAGCCCTGCCAGACTGAGGACGTCGTTGGTGTGCACGCCGGCCGGCAGGGCGGTTTTGATCTGGACCGTTTGCTCCTGGTCCTCGCGGGGATTGCCGGCCTGAATGCGCAAGACGATCTTGCCCGCCTGCACGCCAGACGGCAGGACACCCAACAGGAGCAGCGGCAGCATGGCCAGCGCCATGCCGGACCACCGGGCTGGGACGCGCCGTGACGAGTCCCGACAAACAACCCGCCGCCCGCCGCGACGCGCGGATGGCACCCGAACGTCATGCTTCCTCAGGCTAGGCTTCATGCGCGCTCATGATAGCAGGATCGCAAAGTCAGGCAACTGCGATTACTCCACGCCCAGTAGGCTTTCATGCACCACCGGTTCGAAGCGCATCTCATCGACGAGTTCCTTCATGAACTCCATGCCTGCGCGCACCTTCTGGATTTCCAGGTTCAGGTCCTTGGCCGCATTCGCATCCAGCCCCTGTCCTTCGCCTGCACCCTTGCCCGCGAAGCCCTCCAGCAGCTGCGGGAAGCCCTTGCTCTGCGCCAGCTGGTTAACGGTCGACACCATCTGCCGCACGGAGGCATACAGGGTCCCCGGATCGACGTCCTTGGGCACCTGCTCCAGTTCGGCCGCGGCTTGCTGCAGCTTGCCCTGGATCTCCCGGACACGGGCCATCACCTTGTCCAGATCTCCCTTGTCGAAGTCCGACTGCAGGGCTTGGATGGCACTGGCGGCCTCATTCGCCCGCGACTTCGCACTCTGCGCCCGCTGCGCCGCATTCTTCGCATCCACCCCCACCTGACCAAGCTCGTCCGACAGCTGATCCAGCTGGCCAAACACTGTTCCCGCCCCACCGCCGCTCGAGCCCAGCATCCGCATGACTTCCTCCACCTGGGAGGACAAGGCCACACGTTGCATGGACGCTTCGAGTCGGGCCGTCGCCGTCGGGTCAAAGGTGGACAAATCCACCCCATTCAGCCCTTGCAGCGACGTGCTGAGCGTCGTCAGGTTCTGCTCGATCGTGGTCACGTCACCCCAGTTCGCGCCAGCCAGCGTGTTCGTCAGCTCACCCACGGCATTGACCGACACGATCAGGCTGTCGATCTGGGCCGACAGGCCCGCCAGCGTCGAGATCACCGCCAGGCTGTTCGTCACCACCTGGATGTCAGTCTGCATCGCCTTGATGTCATTCCAGTCGGCGCCAACCAGCTGGTTCGTAATCGCCGACACGTCGGCCTGCAGGGCCTGGATGTCGGTCCAGTCGGCACCGGTCAGCTGATTCGCCAACGCGGAGATCTGGCCCTCCAGGTTCGTCAGGTTGCCCACACTGCCAACCGCGTTGCTCAGGCCTGCCAGCTGGCTCTCCAGGTTCGTCAGGCTGCCCACGCTGGTGACCACGTTGCTCAGCTCGCTAACGGCCCCGAGGGACGCCTCGATGCCGGCCAGTTGGTTGGTCACCCGGCTCACGTCCGACTGAAGCGACTTGATGTCATTCCAATCGAGCTCACCGATCGCGTTCGTGACATTGAGAATGCTGCCGACCGCATTCGTGAGCGGGCCGAGCAACGCGCTTAGCGCATCGGCGTCCAACCCGTTGAGCACGTTGGTGGCGAACTCCATATCGCTGCGGAGCCTGCTGACATCAGCCCAATCAATCGCGTTCACCTTGCCCAGTACGGCCTGCAGGTTGTTGGACATCGAGGTGAAGTCGGCGCCGGCAATGGCGGTCTCGAGCGCGGTGAGCTGACCCGACATGTTCGTCAGCGTGACCAGCCGGTCCACCGAGTTTGTCAGCGTCCGAATCGAATCGCCCAGCGTGCCGATGGTGTCCAGCGGCGTGAGCCGGTTGGTAATCACGTCCACCTGGCCACGAATGTACTTCACGTCGTTCCAGTCGATCTCCAGCCCGCTCAGCGCATTCGTGATGGCCGCCACGTTGGCACTCAGGTTCGTAATGCCCGCCAGGCGGTCAATCGAGTTGCTCAACGACCCGAGAGACTTCACGACCTCGCTCAAATTGGTCAGCACGCCCAGTGAATTCGTCGTGGTTTGCAGGTTCTGCTGCATCTGGAGCAGGTTGACATTGGCCAGCTTGCCGGTGACCAGATTCAGGTCGTAGACCATGCCCTCCGGCGCGAACAGGGCGTTGGTCATGGCCACCACGTTGCTCTGAATCGCCAGCACCTGGCTCCAGCTGCCGCCGGCAAACGTCGAGGACAGGGCCTGAACGTTGGTCTTGATGCTGAGAATGTCATTCGCGCTGAACCCCTGCAGGGCGTTGGTCAGGCCCTGCACCATGTCCCCCAGGTTGGTGACGGTCAGCACCGTGCCCAGCGAGTTGGTGAGTCGCGAAATGTCCGCGGCGATCTTGTCCAGATCCTTCAGCGTCGCCAGCCCGTTGGTCAGGTAGCCGACCTGCTGTTCGATGAACTTGAAATTCACGCCCAGCGTGTTGGTGATGTCACCGACGTTCACCGTGATATTGCTGATGATCGGGAGCAGATCGTTGGTGATGATGCCGGAAAGCGAATCCAGCCCCTGCAGCCGCGTTTCGATGGTGGCCAGCTGATTGCTGACATCGTTGAACTGGCTGGGCATTTCGTAGAGGTCGCCTGACACCACGCGTAGCATGATGCTGTCGTTGGCGTTCGGATCCTTGACCGTCAGGCGGTAGCGCCCCAGTCCGTTCCAGAGGGCCGTGTACTGGGCCTGCCACAAGCCGGGCACCACTTCGCTGAGCCCCAGCGTCTGCACGGCCACGGCACTGTCAGCCGGGTAGACCTCGAGAGACATCTGATTCTCGGGGTAACCCGCATGCGTCTTGTACAGCAGCATGTTGGTGGACCCCCACGCCACTGCCTCCGGTCGCGACAGAATGCGCGCCAGCGAGGGCAGGCCGATGGTGGTGACCGCGTTGGTCAACTGATCGACCTTCGGGCCGAGCACGCTGATCACTTCGTTGGTCAGCAGTTTGACGTCATTCTGCACGTCCCCCAGCATGTTGGTCGTGTCCTTCGCCAGCGTCGTCAGATTGGTGAACCCGGCGCTCGTCAGATCCTGCAAGTCCTTCAGGCTCTCCACCACGTCCGATACGTTCGTCAACACCGCATCCACGCCGCCAAGCAGATTGCTGGTCAGGGAAGAGCTGAACTCTTCCAGCGCCTCCGTGATCGTGTCGCTCAGCGGAATTGTCAGCGTGAAGGTCAGCCCGGACGAATAGCTCGAGCCCGAGTACACGATTTCAACCTTGGCGAAGAACACCGCCCCGCGAGCCTCACGGCTCGCATCCCAGTTCATCCAGAAGACCCCATTGTCCAGTGGCGTCGTGCTGGTGATGGTGTCCGCCAGGGAGCCATTCGCCGCATAGATCTTGATGGTGCACGACTTCGGCTGCTCCAGGATCGTGCCGCCACGCTCCATCCAGGCGTTAATCGTGAAATTGGTGGAATCGGCGTCGTAGGAGAAGTTGGCCAGGACGTGGTACTCCTCCGTGATCTGCGAGCGCACCATGGCCACGTGCTGCGTCCATACCCGCGGCCCGGGGAAGGCGATGGTCGTGTTTTCCGACGGCCAGAACAGGATCGACGCGTCGAAGAATCCTTCGCGATAGATCTCGGTGTTGAACGTTCCCCACGTGTAGTCGTTGGCGATGCCGTTGGTCGTGGCCGCGTCCGACAGGCCCCAGCCCGAACTGTCGACGATCGTGAAGTGATCCAGCCTCTGTGTCGTCACCGAGTCATACACGTCCCAGAAGATGGTGTAGTAGTAGATGGAGAATTCCGCGGAGTCGGCAAACGGGCCGGGTTCGGTCGGGTCGAACGCCTGCTGGTAGTTCGCCTCCTGCACGCGTACCTTGGCCACGGCTGTTCGCGCATTCACCACGGTCCAGGGATAGGACTGTCCGTTCCACGAATTGTCCAGATCCGCCGCGTTGTACGGCTTGGCCTGGTTCATCGGGATGGGGCTGCTGTTGATCTTCACCCAGCTGTCCGGCTCGTGAGCGGCGGACAGGGAGTAGTACAAATCCACGAACGGCACCGACCCAAGCGCTTCCCACACAATCGGCGTGTTTGGCTTCAGCGCGTACACATCGAACGGCCCGGGCGGGTTCTTCAGCCGGTAGCGTCCCACTATATTGAAGGTGGGCGATGTATCCTGCACCGTCGTGCGCAGGGGGTCGTTATGCCGGACCGTAATGACAGCCTGCGTCAACTGATTCGGCACCTGCCAGGGCATGGAGAACACGTTGTTCTCGGCATCAAAGGTGATATTGGCATTGCTGCTGACGAGGTTGGACACCGTGTAGGGCGCCAGCGAGTAATACACGCTGAAGTCGTTTGGCATCTGACCGCCACGGCTCCACTCGATCGTCTTGATGCGACCGACCTCCCAGAAATCGCCGGCAACCGGCGTATTGATGGCCACCGTCGGCACGTCCACCACGCGAAAGACCGCCGACGTGTTTACGTGGAACCCATCGGTGATGCGGATCTGCACGTTGGTGGAGATCGCCGCCGGCGGAATGCTCCAATTGTAGGACGAACCCGTGATGCCCGTCTGAATGAGTTGCGGGGGGCCGCCGTCGACAATGAAGGACAGGCTGAAGGTCGAGTTGGTGGTCACCGCCAGCCAGGTGATCAGATTGGTGGCATCGGTCGTCGCATAGATGTCCGCTCCCGTCGGCCGCAGAATCTTGATGCCTCGAAGCAGGAACGGCTGGGATTCCCCCGTGATGGCGGGGTATTGGCGCGACTGCACCCGCACGCGTGCATTGGTCGAGGGCGTGCGACCCAGATCGATGGCCCAGTTGAAGGCGTTCGTTCCGTCACGCGAGGGCGCAAAAGTCTGAATCGGACGCGCGTCATAGCTCGCCCCGCCATCAGCCGATAGCGTGAGATCCACCAGATCGCCACCGGCAGCCGCATCCCAGCGGATGGTCTGCGGGCTGCCCAGGTTCCAGATCGTCGCGCGTGCCGGCTGCGTCACGCGCAACCCCTGCAGCATGAACGGATCGGAGTCTGCAAAATAGCCCCGATCCACCGCCGACGACGAATCCGTAATCCGGATGCGCATCCGCGCGTTGGTGGACGGCCCCAGGTTGGCAGGCAGCAGCCACGGCTGCGTCCCAACGGTCGCCCCCACTCCCGTCGCCACCAGGTTCGTGTAGCTGCCCGGCGTGCCACCGGTCAGCGACACCGTAATGTCCGCCACCGCGTCGGCCGACATGCCCGCGACCGCCCAGTTGATGGAGCGAAGGCCCGGGGCCCATATCGAGCCTGGGGCGGGGTCGGTGAACTTGATGCCGCGAATCGTAAACTCATCAGACAGCGCAAAGTACGGAAGGTTGCTGCGCGGATTGTTGCCCGCCTCGACCCGCAGCCGGGCCGACGGAGACGGATTCCGAAACGACTCGACCACCCACGTAAAGGTGTGCACGGAGCCGTCCGAAAATGCATCGCTCAGGGAGTTGAGCGGATTGAGCCGGTCGAACGTCACCCCGTCACCCGCATAGTAGATCGGGGCATAGCCATCCTGGTCGTCCGTACTGGCGATGACGAACGAAACGACGGCGGTGGTCCCGATGGTGTACAAACTGGCCTGTTGCGGCTGCACGACGCGAATGCCCTTGACCGGGAACGACTTGTCGCTGCGGTCCACCACGTTGGTGAATGGAGGCGGTGGAGAGTCGGCACTGATGCGCACCAGTGCCTGCAGGGTCGGATTCGTCGGCGTATAGAATACCTGCCGGTTGGCGATGATGGGCCCTTGCACGACCGGAATCCACGATAAGCCGTTGTTGTCCGAGAACTCAACGGTTCCCTCGAAGCCCATGGAGTTCTGCTCCCACAGGATGTTTTCCAGGTCCCCCTTGTTCCAGAACTCCGGAGCACCATTCGGGGACAGCACGCGCAAACCGGCAATCTGGAAGTCATAGGGCGATACGCTGAACAGTTCGGTCGGTTTGGAAGCATCTTCCACCCGCACGCGCACCGCGGCCGACGGCATCTGCGCCACGGACCAGGGGTACCGGTTGGTCACGCCCAGGGTGTTTATATTCACCACGTTGGTGGCGATCACCATGAAGTCCATACCGCTGTTCGTGGAGAACAGGATATTCGCGCGCGGGCCCGCGCCGCCCGATATCCAGAGAATATCCTGCGTCGTGTTCTGCAGCCAGACTTCGGACAGTTCCAGGTTTGGATTGCCCAGAGGTTGAATCAGTTCCACGGCGGCCACGATAAACTGGTGCGAGTAGCCGTTCGCGCGCGGATCCGACAGGGACTTGAACCGGATCCGGGCATTCTCCGTGGGGGTATTGGTGGGCAGCCACGTGTACGAATTTGGCCCAGGCATGTTGTCCGCCGCCGGGGCGATCATTTCCCAGGGACCATTCGACTCGCCCTGGATCTCGATGCTGACCTGCGGACCCATCCCGGCCGATACCCACTGCAGGTTGAAATCAACCCCTTTCTTGACGCCTTCGCCGGCCGCCGGCCTGACGAGCACGGCGCCAGCCAACTGGAAAGGATCATCCGACGTGTCCGCGTAGAAAGGCGTACTGGGCTGGATGACCCGCAGTTTCCCGGCTTCCGACACAAGGCCGGCGTTGGTAAACGGGGTCACCCAATCCAGCGTGTTGATGGCGCTCGGCCCCAATGGCACAGAGGTTATGCGGACCTGATCTCCGGTGAAGGCGCCACTGGCGGAGAATTCCAGATGGGCCGGAGACGCCAGGAACGATCGCCGCCAGATGATCTGGTTCGTTTCGCCAATGTACCACGTGGGGCTGCCGCCATTGTGCTGCACAATCTGCAGCCCCTGTTGCAGCGTGAAGGTGCGGTCGGAGACGTCCGTGATGTCCTTCTGAAGGTTGCTGGTCACGCGAATAATCGCCTGTGTCGTGACCGTAGAGGGCGTCGTCCACCGATAGATCCCGTTCGTAATGGGCACAGCGGTCGCGGGGGGATTCAGGTCCGCGAACGTGCGACCGCCGTCGGCAGAGAATTCGATCCGGATCGTACCCGTGACATTCGGCGTGTAGTCCCACGTGATGTCATAGGGCACGCTGACCAGCCACGACTTGTCGCCATTCTCATTGCCGTCCGGCGTGACCACATTGATCCGGCCCGACGAGGCGACCACGCGGACGCGATCGAGAACCGCCGGATTCTGCCCTGTGGCCGAGTGCAGGAAGGCGCGGGCACGAAACACGCCGCCGGTCTTGTTGTAGACTTGCGAATAGAACGTCGGGATGTTCGTCGCCACTTCCGATGCCGAGCTCGTCTGGAACTTATACACATCCAGCCCGCCGACGTCTTCCTGCGTCCAGCGCTTTGACGACGTGTCGAAGTAGAACCAGCGCGGGTCCAGACCGGCGTCGCCGGAAAGCTGGTACCGGACGTCCGTTTCCGGATTCAGAATCCGAACATCCGAAAAACTCAGCAGGTGACCGGGGAACACATAGGCATCTGAAGCAATGGGATAGATGGTCGGGTTGTCCGCGGGATAGCCGGCGACGTAGACCGCGAGCCCGCGCACGGCAGGTGAATAGCGGTAGTCCTCGCTCTCAAAGCGGGCCCGGAACTGGAAGTACAGCCCTTGGTCGAGATCGACGGCAGTATCGGAGCCTTCAAATGCGGTGTAGTACGTGTTGGTGGTGCGTCCCGGCCCGGTATACGGGGCCGTAAACGGCTGGGTCATGGACGACCGCGCCTGAATGCCGACAAAGCCGGCACCGGCCAGGTAATGGTCCTGAATCTCGCCGTAGGTCAACGCCCGGCCATGCACCGCCACCTCATCCACGCGCCCGTCGAAGTAGTTTGCCGCGTTCTGGTCGCGCCCGATGCTCAGGACGGCACCGGAGGCCAGGGAGCCTGCCGAGCCGCTTGCCGCCACGGGCTGTCCGTCCATGTACAACTGCAACCGGGCCCCGTTGTAGACACCAGCAAGGTGCGTCCACTTGCCCGCTCGCACGGGAACCGTCCCGGAACAGAGCGCATCGCCAACCCAGAAGACCGGCCGGCCGCTGGCGTCCGTGTACAACTGATAGCCGCCGCTGCCACTGCGCCGAGATATCACCGTGCGATTGTCGACCAGGTCCATGTTGACCCACGCTTCAATCGTCAGCCGTTCAGGCGACGGTTCCAGCAGCGAACTGCTCGGAATCTGCACGTACTGCGATTGCGCGGCGTTGAGGTCCAGCGCCCCATCGAACCGGCCAAGCTGACGGTAGGTCGCCCCGCTTGGAGTTGCCCCGTTCAGCCCATTGGCCGTCACCGCGTTCGAGACTGTCCCGCCCGCCTCATCCAGGTGCCACAAACCAATCAACTGCTGGTCCGATGGCGGCACGGACATCGGGCGCCCATACGGCCCCAGCGGAGCCCACTGCATGCGCTGCCAGGTGGAAGGCTGCTCCCGGGTAATGACCTGAGATTCGTAGACACCCTTCAGCCCGCTGCGGTACGCCCCGCCGAAATAGTCACCAATTTCAGTCTCGGTCAGCGCCTTGTTGAAGATTGAGACCTCATCCAGCCGGCCGGCATAGAAGGTTCCGTCCACCGGATGCTTGGCCGCCACGTAAGTCGACTGCTGCCCGCAGTCGCCAAGTCCCGGCACCGTCACGGCGCTGACTCGCGCGCCATCGACATACAGCATCAGCTGCGTGCCCTGGCGTACGCCCACGACGTTATGCCAGTGGCCATCGTTGTAGCTGATGCCGGCGGGCGACGCGGCGGCCTTCGTTCCCGTTCCATCGTTAACAAGGAAGGCCACGACACCGGGGCTCGCCGCCAACCCGTTGTGGTTGAGCTGAAGAATGAAGTAGCGGAAGACATCGTTGACCGCAAACATGGCGCCCGGCGTTGTTGAACTTGAGTTGAACCACAGCGACGCGCTGAAGTCCCCGCTCCCGATGCTCGCAAGACTCGAAATGCTGTCCACAAAGTCGCCGCTTCCGTCGAACGTGCCCGCTTGCGTGCCGAGAATGGATTCAAACGACGTGTTCGCGTCGCCGTTGGCCTTGCCGGGATTCCCCTGCTCCGCCGCCACCGTCAGTCCCGCTCCCGTCCAGCTTTCGTCATCGAAATGCCACAAGCCGATAATCCCGAGGGTATTGAATTTCAGGTTCAGCGGCCCCACCAGCCGGATATCATCGTACCCGATCATGGCGCCATAAACGTCAGTTTCGCCAGCCACACGAACGCCTTTGTTGAAATTGCCCGCCGTGTCATCCGTGAAGAGCTGGGCGTTGGGCGGGGCCGTCGTGATCCGCACGTTGCGAACCACCGGCGTCCCATTGCCGTCGCCGTCCAACTCCAGCTTGTAACGGAAGCTCCGCTGCGCGGGCAGAACGGCGAATACGTTGTCGTCACCGGCCACGGGTGGCTGCGTGTAGTAATTGTCCGCCTGGCCGTTCGGGCCAAAGAAGTTCGTCAATGAGGAGTCCGAGATCTGCAGCCGTGCCCGCCCCGCCGCTTCACGCTGCCCGGACACGAAATGGGCATTGACTTCGGCCGACGGCAGTTCGACCGTATAAACGGCCATCTCGTCCAGTTTGCCGGACATGAAGCCGACACCCGGAATTTCACCCACGGTCAGGACATCCGTCATCTGCACGCCGCCGCGGATGTTGATCACCACGTGGTTCCAGCCCGACAGCAGGTGAGGGGATCGTTCGCTGCCGTTGACGAATACGGTAACCGCGTCAGACGCCACCGAACCGCGCACGCGGATCATGCGGTTGGTGATGTAGACGTCGGCCGTTGCCGAAAGGCGCATCACTTCGTCGTTCACTTCGTTATCTTCGATCCAGAATTCAATGCCGGCGTTGGATCCCAGGGCGCCGAATCCGGACGCCGACGCATCGACTCCGTTAAACACGGCCGACGCCACGCCAATCTTGGCGTAGGGCGTGAAGGTGATGTTCGGGACGATGGTGGCCCGGAACCCGCCCTTGGCATCGTTCCAATTCTGGTCCATGTGCCAGAGACTGGTCAGGCCACGCGTGGACGTTGACACTTCGCGGGTAACCTGCCAGTCCAGTCGCGCCCACTGGACCGAACTTCCCGCGTCAAACACGC
Source organism: Lentisphaerota bacterium (assembly GCA_021413965.1). GTDB lineage: Bacteria > Verrucomicrobiota > Kiritimatiellia > UBA8416 > JAIOPI01 > JAIOPI01. The sequence continues at coordinate 71,495 of JAIOPI010000006.1, forward strand.
GGGACAGATAGACGCCGTTGGTGTAGAAGCCGCCGTTCGGGCGCTTCGCCAACCCGATGAAGGGCGCATTGGCCGTACTCGGCAGCAGGGCGAGATTCGTGGTGACGCCGAGCGCCACCTCCGGTGCGGTACGATCCCGGACTTCGATGGCATTCCCTTCGAAGCGGACGGCGCGCAGCGAGGGCGATTGTGCGCGGTTGCGGTCGGTGAGCAAGCGCGCCTGGTACTGCACGTAGCGGTCACCCGCGCTGAAGTCGGCGCCAAAGCCAAGGTCCGAGGTGCCGCGGAAATAGCTCGTGTCCTGCGTTCCGTCCGGCCCGATGAAAAGCCGGGACTCCAGAACGGCCGGCGTGTGCCCGGAGCGAACCTGCACGGCCAGTGACTGAAACGAGGCGCTGCGCCCGGCCACCAATTGCGATACTTCGGCGGCCGTCAACGCCTTGTGCGACATGATGAAGTCATCAATTTGTATATTGCTGGACCGGCTGATCCCGTCGCCTGCCAGGTAGACCGGCGCACTGGCCTTGATGGTCCCGCCAAACGAACCGGTTGAGAAATACGACAATCGCCCATCGATGTAGATTTGGAGGCGCTTATCGGCGCCATTGCCATCCCATGTGACCGCGTAGTGATGCCACTCGGCCGCGGGGGACAGGATGATATTGTCGATGGCATTGATGCCCAAGGTTGTCTGGATAGTAATGATCATATAATTGCGGGTGGAGATAACCTGGCGGTAGACGAACTGGCCCGTGCCATCGGCCGAATAGAGAATGGGGCCCAAGTGCGTGAAGTCGATGAATTTCATCCAAAAGGCTACGCTCATCTGTGAGCCGTCCTTCAACGGATTGGCGCGCACGGCAAGCAAGGAGCTTCCAGACCCAAAGCGCCCGGAATGTGTTCCCACTTTCGCGTCGGTGCTGAAGGTCGGACCTCGCGCAGGGATGCCGTTGAGGCCGCTGACTTGGTCGACCCACAAGTCGTTGTCCATGGCCAGATAGGACGCAACGGTCGGATCGGAGACGAAGACAGGTGTGTTGGCGGCCACCGTGACGTGCTTCCACAGATTGCCAAGGCCGGCATCCATGATGCGCGAGGTCACCAGACCATTTGTGGCGTAGCTTCCCACCGTGCCCGACAGCTGCAGACTCGCGGGCTCGTCAAAGACCAGGTTCACCGTCTGCAGCGCGTCGGTGTTGACGGCATACTCCGCGAAGGGCAGCACGTCTGACTGCAGCAACAGTCGCGCGGTGCTCTGCGTCACGCCGATCAGCACGGGGTTGTACACGTATCGGTTGGGAAGATCGAATTCCCATGTATTGGTGCCGTCACCCAATGCCAGCCGCGCGCACGCGATCAGCATCGCCAACCCAGAGAGCCATCCACGCCTAGTATTCATACCTGCACCCACCCGCCTGTTTTGTAGGGGAACGACACTTGCGCATGCACGCCTTATCCTATCGTTGCGCTTGTGCATGACAGTCATAATATACCCGAGGCCGAAAGCATGGTTGTCATGGAAATGTGAAAATTTTGTCATGAATGCGAAGAACACACCACCCCTGTCGGAGGGGATGGCGGGTGGGTGCGGCGTGCGAGGACGGCAGACTACTGTCGGACCGTGGCGGCGCCTTCGGCCCCATACTGGTCCTCGACGAAGATGCCGTTATCGCCGTGCTTCTTGGTGCGCGTGTAAGAAGCCGAATAGCCGCCTGCGGCCTGAATGCTGCCCAGCGACGGATCGGAAACCCGCCACGTCAGCGGCAGCGACAACTCGCGCAGATCGTCCTTTGACACCGTGAAGGTCTGCGTGAAATTGGTGAAACCGGAGGTGAGATCGGCGAAGGCGGGTTCTACGGTCAGTCCCTGGGTCCCCGAGCCTTCCTCGCAACCGGAGTTCAGCAACGCGCCCCCCAGCACCAGCAGGACAAGACCGGCGGACGCGGCCAGAAACGATTTCGTATTCATATCCCAAATCCTCACGCTCGCTAGCCTGACACTGGCAAAAAGCCAGCCTTGTCGTCAACGTTTATTGTCCCACGCACGGAACTCACAGCAGGAACTTGTATCCCACCCCGTGCACCGTGAGAATGTGCTTCGGATCGTGTGCATCGCGCTCGATCTTCGACCTCAAGTTGGAAACGAAACTGTCGAGGGATCGCTGCGTTCCATAGTACTCGGTGCCCCAGACGTCGTTCATGACCACCTCGCGCGACAGCGCCTTGCCCGCGTTGCGGCAAAAATACGCCAGCAGCTCAAACTCCGTGCGCGTCAAGGTCAGCGCCTTGCCTGACCGCGTGAGGATCCGGGACTCGGTATCCAGCCGGCAATCGCTAAAGACATACTCGTGCGGCTCGTCCGCCCGTTCGCGCCCGCGCATCAGGACCGCCCGCACGCGTGCGAGCAGTTCCTTGACGCTGAAAGGCTTCGTGACATAGTCGTCGGCGCCCATCTCAAAACCGTGCAACTTGTCGAACTCATCCTGGCGCGCCGTGAGCATGATGATGGGCATGTGCGCCCCCCCATCGCGCAACTTGCGACACACGTCGTACCCGCTCATGCCCGGCAGCATGATGTCCAGCAGGATTAAGTCGGGGTGACTCGTCAGTCCCAGGCGCAGCGCCTCGGGTCCATCCTCCGCGGTCTGGACGTCGTAGCCCGCAAACTTCAGGTTCTCCTCCAGGCCGAGCTTGATGGCTTTCTCGTCCTCGACCACCAGCACACGCTTCTTGTCATTCATACCGCCCCCTCCTCCGCCGGCAGGTACAGCGTAAACGTGGTTCCAACGCCCGGCGCGCTGTGCAGGGCAATCCAGCCGCCGTGCCCGTCCATGACGTGCTTGCACACCGACAGGCCGAGCCCCACACCGGACACATTCTCATCGCGAGCTTCGGGCACCCGGTAGAACCGGTGAAAGATCCGCCGCTGGTGCCGGCGGGGAATGCCGCTTCCAAAATCGCGGACGCTCAGCACCGCCCACGTACGACGGGGCCAGCCCAGCCTCCGCCGCCGGTCCTGCCGGAACAGGTGAATCTCGATGCGCGGCGAGGTGGCCACGCCCCCGGCGCCCCCTGCCGCGGCTGCGCTCCTCTTACCATACTTCACGGCATTGTCGAGCAGGTTGAGCACGACCTGGCTGAAGGCGGCCGGGTCCAGCTTCACCGGAGGAATGGAGTCGGCGACCTCAAACCGGATATCGGGCCGCGACGGGCTCGCACCGGGGTTCTCGCCATCGCCCGTCACGTAACGAGTCAAGAACGCGTCTACAACCTTCTGCACCGCATCCTTCAGGTCGGCCGGCCGCAGGTGGTACTGCATGGCATCCTGGCCGAACCGGAACAGGAAGAGCACGCGCTCGGTGAGTTGGCTCAGCCGCTCACACTCCTCCACAATGATGCGCAGGAATTCACGCTGGCGCGCCGGGTCGGGCACGTGGCCGAGATACATGCTTTCCGCAAGAATCCTCATCGATGCGATGGGCGTGCGCAGATCATGCGAAACGCCCAGCGCCACATCGCTGCCGGAGCGTGCGCGATTGATCTCCGCACGCGCCTCTCCGAGCAGCAGGCCGGCACCGCCCAGGATGCCCAGCGCCAGCATGACGATGCCCCACCGATAGAGTTGGCTGCGCACCGCCACGGTCCGCCGAATCTCGTCGGGATTGTCGCTGTAGGCGGCAATGCGGATGGCATCCAGGGGGGGATCGAGCGCCTGCTGGGCGCGGGGCAGGACATCGGGGCCCGGGCGCGTCATCCCGACTTCCTGTCTCTGCCCCAGGGAATCCTCGACCAGAACGTGGCCGGGTTCTGTTCCGCCCCCGGGGAGGATCTTCAACCCATCGCCTTCGGCGCCCAGCAGGATCCCCCCGCCTTCCGTCGCCCGCAGGCTCGACACCAGCAGGTTACCGAACGCCCCGGGTGCGATTTCATAGCCCACGTAAAGGCCTTGCCGGTTCTCCATCGCCCCGAAGAGAAGCATCGAGCCGTTCAACCGGATGCCGAACGGCGTCCCGTCCGTTGCCGCGGAGCCGGCCGTCAGCCCGCGCAGCACGGCAAGCAGCGCTTCCCGGCGATGCACGTCGTCCACATCCACGGCAGGCTCGGCGGGCCACATGAAGCCCCAGGGATTCATGTAGAGGTAGACGCGCTGGACGAGCGCGCGTGAATGCTCGAGCCGCACCGCCATGGTGCGCACGTCGCGAAGATCGCCCCCGGCCGCCACGGCGTCGGCCATGGCATTACGCACCTGGTCCAGTTCGCCTTGCAGCCGGCCCTGCATGAGCGCCGTGACGGTGCGCACGGCCTTGTCGGCTCGTTCGTCGATATGGCGCTGGGCGATGATTTCGTCCTGCTGCAAGCTGCGCGCGGCCACCAGCGTCAGGAGCGCGGTGGAGAAGATGACCAACCCGAGGAGCGCCAGTGTGAGCCTGGACTTCATACGACACGGCACGGGGCGAAGCGGCGGTGCGCGGCCAATTTCGCCGCGGGTCGGAACCCTGTGCCCCCCCCCGCCGGCCGCTTTCAGATTTCCGGCGGTGACGACGCCCGCGACAAGACCAAGGGACTAGTTGATCTCAAGCTGCATGATCCAGCTCTTGACCTCGTCCACGTCATCCGCGCTGGGTGCCAGCTTGAGGTACGCGCGGTAGTGCATGACGGCCTTGCGCTTGTCGCCGAGCACGTCCTCGTAGAGAATGCCCAGGTTGTAGTGGGAGCCCGCATCTGTCGGATCGACGCGCAGCGCGCTCAGGTAAGCCTGCTCGGCGTCCTGGTAGCGCGCCTCCTTGGAGTAAACGGCCGCCATGTTGTAGTAGAGGTCGCGCTGCTCTTTCTTGCTCACCTGCTTGACTTCTTCGCGTGTCTTCTCCATCAAGGCATTCATGCGCTCGGCCTTGATCAGGCGTTGTTCGCGCTTCTCCATTTCAAGCCGAAGAGATTCCAGATCGCGGTCCTTGGTCACCAGGTCACGATCCTTGATACCCACCGAATCGCGCAGGGCCGCCAGTTCCTTCTCCATCGCCGGCACGCGTTGCACGAGCTTGTCGATGGTGCCCTGCAGCTTCGCGTTCTCGGCGTTGGCCTGATCCAGTTCGGACTTGAGCTTGGATTCACGCTGCACCGCGTCGTTGCTCACGGTCAGCGCCGACGCCTGGAGTTGCTGCTTGAGTGACGCATTCTCCTGCTCCAGGGCGCGGTACAGATCGGAGCCCGGCTGGGGCGCCTCGCCGCTGCCCGCACCGCCGGTGGCCGGCGTCGCCGCCAGCTGCATGCGCAGGGCCTCCACTTCCGCGGCCAACGTCTCTTTCTCGGCTCGCACCTGGGCCAGCGCCGCCGTATCGGCCGAGGCCTCGCCGCCGCCCGCCCCGCCCTGCCGCAACTGCTGGATCACCGCCACGGAATCCGAAACCTGGCGTTCCATATCCCGCAGCTCGTTCTCAAGGCGCTGCTTATCAGCCAGGCTATCCTGGGCGCGCTGCTCCATATCGGCAATTTCACGACGCAGGCTGACGTTGTCTCGCAGAAGTTCTTCGTAGGCCGCCACTTTGATACCCTGCCGAGAGGACGGGACCTGCTCGGCAGCCCCACCCAGGCGGGTGCCGCCATCGTCCGGCTCGTCCATCATGGGCTCGCCGCCCGGCTCCGTGCTCGGACCATCTCCCGGACCAGACTGCATCAAAGAAAGATCCTGCTCGTTCTCCTGGAGAGACCAGCCGTCGGCGGTGGCCCCGGACTCCGGTGTGGCGGGAGCCGTATCGGTGCCGGCCGAGGCCCAGTCGGCTCCTGGTGGCGCGGTGGTGACATCCTGCGACGCGGCGCCCGAATCTGCCGGTTGCTCCGCGGGCGCGGCGCCGGCATTGTCAAACGGCCAGTCGCCGGCAGCCGTTTGGGCACGCGCCAGCGACACACCGCCCAGCACGAACGCCAGAACCGCCAACCGCTTCAGGAAACTGTGATCCACCATGTGCATCGCTACCTCGCCGACCTTGTCCAGTCGTGGAATGTTCCGCCGCATCGGTGGCGACCTGCCGCCGCCCGCGCCGGGTTCAGCGGACCGGTTTGAATGTCTTCGCCGCGGATTCCGGGGCGCCAGCCGCACGCAGCGGCTTCGGACGCTTCTTCATGTCCTTCATGCGCAGCACCGGCTCAGCACCGCTCATTTCGCGCGGCGTCAGGAAGACCACCAGCTCCCGGTTGTCCGTTTCGTTGGAGGTCGTGCGGAACAGGAACCCCAACAGCGGAATACGACCGAGCACGGGCACGCGCTGCTCCACGTTCTGCTCCCCGTTCTGAATCATGCCCGCGATGATAATCGTCTCGCCGTCTTTGATCATCACCGTGGTCTCTGAATACTGCTTCTTCACGACGGGGATCTGGCGGAAGGCCTGATAGTCATAGGAGGCTGAACTGACTTCAGGCCGGATCGCCATTTGGATGAAGCCATCGTCACCAATCTGGGGCGTGACCGTCAAAATCACGCCGACTTCGATGAACTTGATGGTTTCACCCACGAAGTTTGTGTCGCTGCCGGTAATTTCGGCACTGGTCTCCGCATACGGCGTGTCCTGAACAACCTTGATCGACGCTTCCTCGCCATCGATCACGGCCACATGCGGATTCGACAGCAGTTTCGTGTCGCCCACAATCTTGAGCGCATCGACCATGGCTTCGAGATCGCTGCCATCGGCCATGATGGTGCGGTACGTGAGCGAGCCGATGCCCGGGTTATCAGGCCCGAAGGTCGGGCTGCGCACGGCAGCCGACAGCGCCGAGCGGGGATCGAGGGATTCGTAGAAGGTGTTCCAGTTCACCCCCATCTGGTATTTGTCCGACAGCGAAATCTCCATGATCTTGGCTTCGATGAAAACCTGCTTCGGACGCTTGTCGAACAGCGCCACCATGTCGGTGATCCGCTTCATGTTGTGCGCCAGATCCGTCACGATCATGGTCTTCGTCCGCGGATCCGCCTGAACGGATCCCACGTTGGGCGTCAGCAGTTTTTCAACCGCCTTCTCCAAGGTGTCCACCGAGGCATGGCTGATCTGGTACGTCTGGGTCTCCGTGGGAATCACGCGGGACACGGTCGAGATGTCCGCCTTGTCGATGACCGAGCGCATCTCTGCGATTTTAGCCGGGGCATCGATCAGGATCAGCGTGCCGGTGAGCGGATCCGCCACGACGGTGCCGATCTCGCTCTTGATCGAGCCCAGCATGCCCGCCACGCGCGTCGCGTCGGCATACTTGAGTTCCACGATGCGCACCTGCTTCTGGTCGTAGAAGCTGACCCCGTGCGTGTTCTGATACTCCAGGTCCGTCATGATCGAGATGATGTCGCCCTTGACTTCGTACGCCAGATTGTTGACCGACAGCACGACTTCCAGGGCGTCGCCCACGGTCACGTCTTCGAATTTGAGCTTGGTGGCGAGCCCGGCGACGCCGTTCCCGATGACGATATTGTTCAAGCCGCCGCGATAGGCGAGGAACTCGATCAACTGGACCACATCCCACGGCTCGATCGATTTCAGGTTGACCCGATTCTCGAGTCCAGGAAGATTGAAGTCCCGCAATCGGCGTGGCGCAGCACGCAGGTTTGGTCCGGCAGAGTCGAGCGTCGCCTGCCACGTGGGCGTGATGGCGTCAGGAATATGGGCTGGTTCCGCGGTGGACACCGCAGCCGCATCGGTCACGGGACCTGCCTCAGCTTGCATGTCAACCTGCGCGACCACCGGAATCAACGCCACGACCCCGAACAGGATGACGGCGAGGACCCATCCTCTCGCTTGCGTCCGACAACAGTTCATGCCGTTCTCCGCTCTTCGTTGGGCCGCCGTGGCCGCCTTATTTCACCACGGACTGCTCGTTCCCGCTCTCGAAAACCACGCTGTCGCTACGAATTTCTTTAACAGTCCACGACTGACCGTCCGCCGCGACCGTATCGCCCACCTTCAGGAACATCATCTTGTTGAGATTCTTGTCCATCACGATGGCTTCCTGCTCGTCGGTGTGCGCAATTTGCGAAATGCCCATCAACGCGCAGTATGCGCTGGGTGGCGGGGCTTTTTGCGCTTGCGCCTGGTTGGTGGCCGTCACCACGGTTGCCACGGCAAAGAGCGCCCGCTGGTCCAAGGCATCTATCAATTCATCCAGGGATGGCAATTCCATCTGGGCTGGTCCACGGCCGAAGTCGGGCATGCTTACGCCACCCACGTGGTCCACCGTCTCGCCGACTTTGACGTTGGCCCAAATCTCATGGCCGGTTAAGAGAAGCACAATCAGAATGACCCCGGCAAGCACTATATTCAAGGTTCGAACGCTCAGATCGGTGCCTGAAGGAGCGCGTTTGGGCACGCCGACGGCCTTCGACGGGGCCATGGCTTTGGCCTTGGATTCGGCCTTGGCCGGTGTTTTTCCCGCCGGTTTCGCGGCTGGCTTGGCCGGTTCAGCGGGTGCAAGTGCTGCCGCTTTGGCCAGTTTCAGGCGCTGTTTGTCGTCAGCAGCCGGCGCGCCTGACGTCGAGACTTCGCCGGCGGCGGTCGCAACCTCCCCAACGGCCGCCGTGGTGGTGGCCGATGAACCGGAGGCGCCGCCACTGGGTGGGGTGGCCGTGGCGGTGACCTTGCGCTTGGGCCCGCCCCCCTGAATAACCCTCAGCAGCTTCTCTTCCGGCGAAAGTTGATCGTCCTTCTTGTCCGCCATGCCATACCGTCCGTATTAGCCGGGGGTTCTGGGTCCAAGGGAGCCCCGCACGTGCGCTACCGTAAAGCTTACGCCCGCCGTCGTCAACCTTGCGTATCGAGTCGTCCGCCCCCGCCCGGCCCGAACGCCACCGCCGCCCCGGGTTCACCCGACAACCGGCTGTCGGTCGGCTTGACCTCCCCCGCGATCAACCGGTCCACCAACGCCTCGTCCACAACCGCGCGATCATACATGACCAGCCCTTCGAGCGAATGATGGCAGAACTGGGCCAGTTTCCGTGGGTACCCCTGGGTGTGCTCCCAGATCCGGCGGACGGCCTCGTTGGTAAAGAGCGACGTCCCCCCCTGGTAGCCCGCCTGCTGCAGCCGGAAGTCCAGCATCTCCTTGACCTCGTCCACATCGAGCGGGTTGAGAACGTACTTCATGGCGATCCGGTCCCAGAAGTTCTCCATGCGGCTGATGCGCGGCAGCAGTTCCATCTGCCCCACCAGCACCAACTGGAGCATCTTGTACTCGTTCGTCTCGTAGTTAAGGAGAATGCGAAGCGTTTCCAGCACGAATTCAGGCAGGATCTGCGCTTCATCCACGAGCAGCACGACCGTCTTGTTCTCTTCCACGCCGCAGTGGAACAAATGGCGTTCGATCGCCTCCATGTAATCCAACGCCGTTGCGCGCGAGGACACCTCCAAATGGAACAAGGTCGCCAGCCGTGACAGGAATTGCTTCTCCGTCTGGAAATAGGGATTGAGGATCATGTGGAAGAGCACGTCTTCCTCATCCTTGAGCAGCGTGGCAAACTTCCGGCTCAGGGTGGTCTTGCCGGTCCCGACATCGCCCAGAATGACGCACAGCCCGCGGCGGAGCGCGATGGCGATCTGCAGCCGGCACAGCGCCGCCTTGTGCTCCTTTGAAAGGAAGAAGAACGACGGGTCAGGACTGGTGGAAAAAGGCTCCTTCTCAAGACCAAGAAGGTTGAAGTAACTCATTGGCGGCTCCCCTGCCCACCATTACGCATGTTGCGCGGCCAGAAGCGGAGAGTATCGCCGAGCACCCCGGGTGACGTCAATGCGGAAGGCTCGGTCAATTCGCCCCGCCCCGACGCGGCGGCGCGGCCACGATGGCGTCCCGCCAGGCGCCCGGCTCGCCACTCCGCCCTGCTTCGGCGGCGTGGACCAGGTTCGCCATCTCACGGGCACTGACATAGTGCAGCCGCCATGCCTGTCCATCGTTGAAGACCGTCTGCAGATGCCGATGCGCGGCGGACATGGCGTCCCCCAGCAACGCCCCGCGGTTGGCGCGATTCATCCCGTGGGTATGAACCTTGACGAATACCCAATCCGACCGGCCCGGCACGTGGATCTGCTGGGCGGCCCACAGGTCAATCCGACCGGGCGATGGCGGGTTCGCCCCGGACAGTTCCGCATTCTCCAGCCGCGGCAGCAGCCCCCACTTGCGCCAGTGCCAGTTCAACGCGAGGGGGCCTTGGATCATGAGCAGCGCGTCGTCCGGGCCGGCGGGCGGCGCCCCGGCCCGCACCTGCACCCCCCGGTCGTGGCCACGCGGCCGCCCGCCCGCCGCATCCCGCGCATAGTAGAGCGCGTTCACCAGGCGGGGCTGCGTGGGCGACGGGGCCGAGGGAAAGGTGAAATCCGCATAGCACCCCGTGCGCCGCAGGATGCCCAACTCGCCATTCACACCGCACCAGTCCCCATCCGGCCGCGAGTTGCACAACGCCCAGTTCCCGTGCACGAAACCGTACCGCACCGCGCCGGACGCATCCGGCCCCAGGTAACCATGCTCGCCGTGCAGGACATCGCGGAACCCGAGCAGCTTCTGCTCAAACCCCGCCTCGGTGTCATGCCGGTGGTGAAGATGGACTTCGACCTCGCCCATGCCGCCCGTCACCAAGGGGGCCAGCGCCTCCAGGCAGGCCGGATCGTATTCGTCGGCGGGATAGAAAAACGTATGAACCGGCGGGCGACCATCGGCATCGCACAGCCCGGAAAACCGCTCCGCGTAGGCCCGGGACCAGTCGCGCACCGATGCGCGGGCCGCCGCCAACGGCACACCGCCGCCCAGCGGTTCGAAGTGATCGGCGACACAGAAGATCAAGTGGCGCGGCCCCTCCACCGCCGGTGGACGCCTCGCCAGCGCCGCCAGATATCCCGGCAACCATCTGTCCATGCCCCGAATCACAACCGAATCCGTCCTCACGTGTCTGGCAGCCGCCGCCGGTTAGCCCGCCGCCGAATTCCGCGGGGTGCGCGTCCACTGTCCCGAGAGGTTGCCCGACATGAAGCGCAGGAAGCCGGCAAAAAGCGCCGCCTGCATCATGACGTAATGGAGGAAGAGCAGCGGCACCCGGGCCGCCGGGGCATGCACGCGACGCAGGAACGCCCCGAGCAGGGCCATGCCACCGAAGGCGCCCAGCCCCGCCAGCACGAGGGCGCCCAGCAACTGCGGCAGGCCATGCCCCACCCCCAGCGCCAGCGCGGCGCAAAGGGCCAGCAGCAGCACGGCGTGCGGCGTGAACCAGCGCAGAACCTTGTGCGACCAGAAACACCAGGCAAACCATCCGAAGCGGGGCGACAGGCAGCGGCGGCAGAACGTGAGCGCCTGGTAGTCGCCCGCCCCGATGCGCACCCGCCGCACCCATTCGTGCTGGATGTCCGGCAGTTCCTCGACGGCCACCGCGGCGGGCTCATAGACCACGCGATAGCCCTGCTCGCGCACCTTCATCCCGATCACGAAATCATCCACCATGGTGTTGTCCGGAAGCTCCTGCCAGAAAAGCTCGCGGCGCATGGCGAAGATGGCGCCGTTGGCACCCAGGCACGAATCCAGCGCGCTCTCGCGCCTCTTGAGCTGCGTTTCCCATCGCCAGTAGAAGCCTTCCTCCGTACCCGCGTCCGTCTGTGCCCGTGGCGGCACCCCGCCAGCCGGCAGCGCGGCAACCAGCGCCAGGCGCCCGCACACCCCGCCCACAGCCGGGTCGCGGAAAGGCGCGAGCAGCCGATCCAGGGTTCCGGCCGCAAAAAACGTGTTGGCATCCGTGAAGACCAGCAGATCCGCCGGACAGCGCCGCACCAGGTCCTTGATCACCGCCACCTTGCCACGCCGCTGCGTAAACGCGTGCACCTGCACGTGGGGCTGGCCGGCCGCGGCGCGCTGCGCGGTTACGGCCGTGTCATCGCTGGACGCATCAACGCCGACGTGAATGGCGTAGGGATGCCCCGCCGGCGCCTCGGCCAGCAAATTGCGGATGCGGTCGGCAATGTGCCGCTCTTCGTTGTAGGCCGAAAACAGCACGGCCACCGAGTGCCGGACGGGCGCCGCTGGCGCCGCCGCGGGCGGGCCCGAGGCGCGCCCGCGCCATGCCGTCAGCCGCAGCAGCAGGGGAAACACCAGCCACGCGTAGACGCAGAGGCCGATCAAGAGGAGCATCACGACCGCCAGGGCCGTACCCATGTGTAACACGCTCAAGGCCGGGTTCCGCCTGCCGCACCGGATGGCTCCGGGCTGTCACGCGGAACGCTGTCCGGAGCGCCCCGCTCAATGATCCGCGCCGGAATACCGACCGCCGTCGCGTCATCCGGGACGTCACGGTTGACAACCGCATTGGCCCCCAGGCGTGTCCGGCTGCCGATGCGCACGGCGCCAATAATCTTGGCCCCGGCGCCCACGAAGACATCGTCGCCGAGAACCGGCGCCGCCTGCCGCTCCGCGCCAATGGTCACCAGGTGTTCGAGCTTGATGCCGCGCCCGCCACGCACGGCGCTGTTGATGACCACCCCGTAGCTGTGGATCAGCACGAATTCCGGCCCGAAGTCCGCCCCGCGGCCGATGATGCATCGCCCGAAGAATCCGTTGAGCTTGTTGAAGATCATGGCGAGCGGAGCCAGGTGGGCGCGCTGCGAGGCCTGCATCATCCGGTACATGAGCATCGCGAAGGTGCCATCCGTCAGTAGCGCCTTGAGTACGTGCTTCGCCCCTCCCGATCCGTAAAGCCAGATGGCCTTGGCGCGCACATCCCCGGCGATGAGGCCAACCATGTTCATATAGCCATTGTGGTGGGGCGAGCCGTCCCGGTGAGCCGTCCGCGGTTCGCGGCTCACCGGGACTATTCGCCCTACCCTTTTCCTTCAATGAGCGCCACGATGTCGCGCGTCTTGACGGCCCAGGTTTCCCCGCGCATGGAGTCGCTCAGCGCGCGGCGTTCGTCCAGGCTGAGCGGCTGCTCCACGCGGCGCGTCACCGCCGCCACGAAATCCGCCGCGTCGGTGGCGATGTGGACCCCGGGCGGTGAGGCAAAGCGCGCCACTTCCGGCAACGCCGTCGACACGACCGGGCAGCCCGCCGCCAGCATCTCGCGCAGCTTGATGGGATTCACCGCACGCGTGAGTTCCGACACCACGAACGGAATCAGCCCCACGGAGAACTGCGCCACGTAGTAGGGCAAGTCCGCATAGGGCCGGGGCCCGATCACGCGGATGTTGGGTTCTGACTGCAGCCGGTCGATCGCCACATCCGCCTTGCCAATCAAAATCACGTAGGCGTCGGGCCGGGCGCGCGCCACGGCCAGGATCAGCTCCTGGTCGACCCACTCCGACAGCAGCCCGATGAACCCAATGACGGGGCCATCCGGCAGTTCGACGGGCCGCGCCTCCAGCGGCAGGCTGAGCGCCCGCTCAAAGTGCTCGAAGTTCACGCCGTGGCTCACCCCGTGCACGTTGCCGTGATCCCGGCGGCAATGCGCCTCGAGTTCAGAGGAGGAGGCAATCACCAGATCGGCGTGCGCCCGGCACTGGCGGTCCATCTCCTCCATCATGGCCTGATCGTACATGCCGAACTGGTCCCACCGGTCGACGCAATGGTAGACGGTGCGGACGGGACGGGCGGATGGGGGATCGGCGAGCGGGGGTCGGTCGTTCACCGCGTCTCGCCCCCCCCACCCTTTCATCATGCCGGCCAGCACGGGCACGTAATTGATGAGCACGGGATCGCGAAAGCCGAGGCGCCAGGTCCACCCGCAAGCGATCCAGCGAAACAGCCACCCGTTGAAGCGGCGCACGACACCCAGAGCGGGCAGCGGAATCAGCAACGGCGCCAGCACCCACAGACCCGGCGCCGCCCCCCCCGTGGATCGGAACCCGGACATCGGCAGGAAGCCGGCCGGTCCCGCCGCGAGTCCCAGATCGGCATCCGGCACACGGCGCGCACCCTGCAGCGCGACGCGGATCTTGCGCCACATGCGCCCGCGATCCGTTCCCGACCCGAGGCTGGGTCGCCGCATCCCGGCGCCTTCCACCCACAGCACCCGGTGCCCCGCGCGCACCAGTTCGCGCGCGATCTGATGCTTGCTCGTGGGGTTATCTTGCGCCGCTCCCCACGCGTTGGCGACCATCACCACGTCCATAGTGCCTTCCCGAAATGTCACCCCCGACCCTCGCGCAGGGGCCGGATACCGCGCCGATGGCAGTGTGCGCATGTCACCACCAGGGGTGGCACGCCCGCCTGCGCCTCATGCTCGCGCTTCATCAACGTCACCGCCCACATGGGCTCATGAAACAGCCGGTTCTGGCCCGGCTCGTGCAGGATCACCTGCAGCACGGGCAGCGGCGCCACACAGTCTAGCATATCGCGGCGCGAGTAACGGCGAGGCCCCTCGTCCAGCGACCGCCCCGCCGCCAGCCAGTGCGCGCGCGCCAGGTCCCACGCCTCCCGCAGCGGCCGCTGCCGGCTCGCCACGCCCGCTACCGCTCGTAGAATGGTCTCCCACCACGGGAACGCGAGGTCCGTTTCGACCAGCGCATACCCGCCGGGCTTCACCACGCGCAAGGCCTCGAGCACGACGCGCCACCAGTCCGGCACGGACTCGATCAGGCCGAACGTGGCCGCCGTATCGAACGCGTTCGCCGGATGCGCGACGTCCTGCGCGTCGCCCTCCTCGAAGACGAGGCCGGGGTTCGCCGCACGCGCGGCCGCCACCTGCGCCGCCGATCGGTCGAGACCGCGGGCGGCAAATCCATGGCGCACCAGCATCGCCGTGCTGTGGCCTGTGCGGCACCCCAGGTCGAGACACGTGGGCGTCGGTTGATCCTTGCGCCGATGCACGCGCTGAGACAGGTCGCGCATCAGATGGCGGCGAAAGGCCTCCCGCCCGCCATCCACGCCTCCGGTTGCCCACGCCCCGGCCGAATCCGCCCAAACGTCAATCGGTGTGCCGGAGGGGTCCTGCGCTTCGCCTTCGCCCATCGTGATTCACCCTGCGTACGGAAGCGGCACACGAAGTCCGCGTCCCGCGCCGACGGCCGCCTACAGCACCTGCGCCAGCAGCACACCGCGCGGCGTGGGCAGCCAGATGGGCGAAAGCCGGTCGAGAAGGCGGGCCTTCACCTGAGCCCGCACCGGATGATGCGGCGCCGTGTCGTGAATGCCGATGATCGAGCCCTTGAGAAACGGATAGTATTGCTCGAATTCCTGTACGCGCGTTTCGATTCCCGAGTCGAGCCAGGCAAAGTCGATCTTTCCGGGCGGCGTCCAGGCCAGCGAGCTCTGATGGAGGACTTCGACCGGCAGGCGCCGGCAGGCACGGCGGGCCACCTCGGCCAGCACCGCATCGATTTCGAACGTAATCAGCCGCCCATGCCCGTTCTGTTTCAGGGCGCGCCCGATGGACTCGGACATGACCCCCTTGTAGGAACCGGTTTCGACGACCAGTTCCGGCTGCAGCGCGCGCACCAGCGCCCCGATCAATTCCACAACCTCCTGCTCGGTCGTCTCGCAATCTCCCGTGTGCCAGTACTCGGGGTGCGGACAGATGTCGGAAGGGGGCGTAAAGTCACTTTCAAGGCGACGTCTCATGTTGCGTCCACGTTATGGGGTTTCACTTCCGCGCACAAGTCTTCAGTTCCCGGCCGACGCACGGGCCACAAACGGCCCGGCGGCATGGCGCCCGCCGGGGCTATCCGCGCCACGCGTGGTCAACGCCCGAGGGCCTCCAGGTCGTCCACGATGACATGGGCGGTCCGCTCCCAGGTGAACAGATCCCGCACCCGCTGGCGGCCGCGCGCGCCCATCTCGGCCAACAAGGCGGGATCCCCCAGGAGGCGGAGGATCGCGTCGGCCAGGGCGGCGGGATCCGCGGGCGGCACGACATAACCCGTTCGCCCATGCTCGATGATCTCCGGCATCGCATCGTTGGTCGTCCCGATGCAGGCCAGCTTGGCGGTCATGGCTTCAAGGAAGACGAAACCGAAGGGCTCGCACAGCGAGGGCATCACGAACAGGGAGGCCGCGTGGTAGAGGTCCAGCATGCGCTCCCGGTCCGCGACTTGACCCAGGCACGTGACGCCCGCGGGCGGGGCGTCGAGCCGCGGGCCGACGATGATCAACTGCGCATCCGGTTTCGCCGCGCGCACCCGCGCGAAGGCCTCCAGCAGCGTGGGGCCGCCCTTGCGCTTGAAATCAAACCCCACGAACAACAGGGTGCGTCCGTCGTACCCGCCGGTGCGCTCGCGCGCGATCGTGAAGTTCGCGCCGCCCCGCACCGTGCGCACGCGTTCGGGCGGGACGCTGAAGTCGTTAATCATCGAGGCGCGCGTGTGATCGCTCAGCGTGAACACGCGGGCCGCCCGCTGGTACAGCGCGGTTTCGCCGTCGAACCAGCGCCTGGCGGCGGCGGGGCTGGGGAACGGTGCCCACGCCGGGTACTCCCGCTGTGCCAGCGCCGTCGTGAAATCGTTGAACGTCGCGTAGGGAATGTCCGTTCGCCCCGGCGCGAAGAGGCCGCCGATCTGCAAGATGACGTCCGGCTTGACCGTCAGTTGCGCCAGCCGGCGGGCGGCGAGGCGACTGCGGCAGGCAAACACACCATGGCTCTTGATGGCCCGGCTAAGCGCACGGTCATAGCGACGCTTCCACGTGTTGAGGACCGGGTGGAATGCCTTCGCCTTCAACAGCCACCCCAACCACGTCGGAACCGGTACGCCCACGATCTGCAGATCGACCCGGCGCGACAACTCGCGAATGAGGTGCGCGTTCGCCCCCGAGTAAGGGATGTTCAGCAGGCAGAGGTTCAGCCGCATGTCAGCACCGCGTTTCACCGCGTCCGCCCCGCCAGCGCCCGCCCAAGCCGGCGCATGGCCTCGGCCAACGAGGGCCCGAGCAGGACCGTCAGGCCAATCGACCAGAAGTCGCGGCGTCGGAGCGCGGTGCCGTTGCCCGTCCGGATGCTGGCGAACCAACAGGCACGCGCGCGGGCAAGATCCTCGCATTGATAGTACAGCACGATCAGGTGCGCCATCGCCCGCTGCAGAATCCGCCCCCGCTCGGCGGGCGTGACCGCGTAGTCCGCCACGTAGGGCTCGAGCGCCCGCTCGAGTTTTCGGACCACTGCGACATGTTCAGGATCGGTAAATGCGCCGTCAGCCACCAGGGAGACGAGCCCGGCCAGCACCGTCGGCCGCAGGGCCTCCCGGTGGGCGCCCTCAAGATAGCGGTCAATGAGGGTGGCGCTCCGGATGGTATGCCGGATCTTGGCCTGGGTCGGCGTCAGCGAGGTCAGGCCGCCGGCATGCACGCGCCGCACACTCCAGGTCTCGTCGATAAACGCCACCGTCCCCTGCCGGGCGAGAATCACGTGCACGAGCCAATCGACACCCGGAATCTCCGCGAGTTCCGGTGGCGGGTCTTGCAGCAAGCGGCGACGGAACACCATGGAGGCCGTCGGCAGGAAATGTCGCTGCAGGATGTCGTCGAATGCGTAGAAGGGTTTGATGGCGATGCCGGACAGCCGGACGTACGGCCGCCGCCCCCCGTCCGGCGCCTGGTCATAGGCTTCATGCGCACAGAGGGCGCAATCGGGATGCGCATCCAGAAAATCCACTTGCCGCTGCAGCTTGTGCGGCGAGAGCCAGAAATCATCGCCTTCCAGCAGCGCGACATACTCCCCGCGGCAGGCCCGCAGCGTCTCGATGAAATTGCGATTCACCCCCAGGTTGTGGGCCGGCCACAGCACCCGGACACGCCCCGGATGCGCGGCTTCGTAGCGGCGGACGATCTCCGGCGTTCGATCGCGCGAACAGTCCTCGCCGATGACGATTTCGTAGTCGAAACTCACCTGCTGCATGAGCACGCTGTCGATGGCCTGCTCGACAAACGGCTCATGATTGTAGGTGATCATGAGGACGCTGAGTTTCATGCCGATGGGTTCCCGATGATGGGCGGCGACAGCGCCATGGCGGCGCTACGACGTCGCGGCGGGCAGCCGCGCGCGCACGACCGGGCCGTGCGCCACGGACAGCCGGATGATCTGGCAAATGGCGTCGATGGCGGACTCGTCCACGCCACTGCCGGTCGGCAGGGACAGGACGCGCCGCGTCAGCCGCTCCGTCTCCGGCAGCGCTCGCCCCCGATCAGGTTGCGCCGAGCGATAGGGCTCCATGTTGTGGCAGCCGGGGTAGAAGTACCGCCGCGCCAGCACATGTTCGGCGTGCAGGATTCTCACCAGTTCATCGCGCGTGAGGCCAGCCTCGGCGGCATCCACCTCGACGACGACATACTGGTTGTTGCTCCGCTCGCGACTGTCGTACATGACCGGATGAATGCCCGGCACCCCCGCGAGCCCCTTCCGGTAGCAGGCGTGGTTGCGTTGGTTGATGGCGATGAACGCGTCCAGGCTCTCGAGGCCCGTCAGCCCCATGGCGGCAGAAATCTCGCTCATTTTGCCATTCGTGCCCACGTAGATCACGTTGTCATAGCCGGCGAAGCCGAAGTTCTTCATCAGCCGGATCTTGGCGGCCAGCGCATCGTCGTTGGTGGTCACGGCGCCCCCTTCGAACGTGTTGAAGAACTTCGTGGCGTGAAAGCTGAAGACCTCCGCCTCGCCGAAGTTCCCGATCATCCGGCCACCGTGCGAGCAGCCGAACGCGTGCGCGGCATCGAACATCAGGCGCAGGTTGTGCCGTTGGGCGATGGCGCTCAGGGCCTCAACGGCGCATGGGCGTCCCCACACATGAACGCCGATGATGCCCGTCGTGCGCGGGGTGATCAGGGCCTCCACGCGCGCCGGATCCAGGTTGTGCGTGGCCGGGTCGATGTCGCCGAAGACCGGCGTGATCGCCTGCCACTGCAAGGCATGGGCGGTGGCGATGAACGTGAAGGACGGCACGATGACCTCGCCCTGCATCCCGAGGGCGCGGATGGTGATCTCGGACGCGACCGTGGCGTTACACATGGCGATGCAATGCTTGACGCCAAGCCGTGCTTCAATGCGCCGCTCGAACTCCTGCACGAACGGCCCGTTGTTCGTAAGCCAGCGCCGGTCCAGCAAATCGGTGAAGCGCGCCAGCAAGGCGGCGCGATCGCCGATGTTGGGCCGCCCCACGTGCAGCAGCTCGGGGAAGGCAGGCTCACCGCCCAGAATGGCGAGCGATTGAACGTCCGTCTTGATTTTCACACGTCAGCCTTCCTTTGAATGCGCGCAGGCACGCCGAACGCGACCACGCCGTCCGGAATGTCGCGGACGACCACGGCGCCGGCGCCGACGACCGCCCCTGCCCCAATCGTCACCCCTTCGATGACCGACGCCCCGAGGCCAATGTGCGCGGCGGGCCCCACCACCACGCGCCCGGCCAGATGCGCTCCCGGCCCGATATGCGCGGCATCTCCGATGCGGCACTCGTGATCAACACTGGCCAGTGTGTTGATGATGACGCTGCGACCAACACGGGCGCCCGGGTTCACGACCGCGCCGGCGGCGACGACGGTCCCCGGCCCGAGCAGGGCATCGCCGGCCACGCTGGCGCGCGGATGAACGGCCGTCGCCAGCGTGAACCCCTGATCCTCGACAAATGCCGCCAGCTCCAAGCGCCGGCGGCAGTGCCCGAACCCCGGCACGATGTGGCGCACGCCCTGCCCGCGTAGCGCGTCCAGTGCCTCCCGGCCCCCAAGGACCGTGGCCCCGCAAAATGTCGCGCCGCGCCGGTCCGGGTTGACCTCATCGAGGAAGCCCGCGATTGCATAGACCGCCTCGAGGCGCACGATGTCCGCCACCACCAAGGCGTGCCCCGACGCTCCCCAGATGATGAGGCGTGGCCGTGCGGAGTTCGGTGTCATCGTGGCCCAGTCTCCTGCTCGCGCTGCCGTTTACAGACACTCCGGTGCATGATGTCCGAAGCCCGAGGCGAACGCAAGCGCACCCGTGGAGGCCGCAACGCCGGGCGCTTGCCGTCACGGCGCCGACCAGCGCCGCAGAAGCCCATCGAGGATCCAGGCCGACGCAGCGCCTGCAAATGGCATGCAAAACGGATCCAGTGCGAAGGCAAAGCGCGAGTAGCCGTAGAAGGTGAGGACCATGGTCACGTTGGTCAACACCATGGCCACAAAGATCGCGGGATACGGCGGCGGCAGGGCCCGCCACAGGCGCAGCAGGCCGGCCAGAAACAGGCCGTACAGCATGAACCGGTAGGCAGCGACGATCAGTGTCCCAACCGTTCGATTCCAGGGGATCGGAAGATACGCGCGCACGATCTTCCCGAGCAGCATGCCGGGCACGCGCCCGGGATGCTCGCGCAGGTAGGCTTGTCCCTTGTCGTAGTAGTACACGTCAACGTCGTACTCGCTCATCGTGCGCGACAGGTCATAGAGCGTCGTCTCGCCGGGAATGTCGTTTGGAAAGACCCAGTAGCCCCAGTACTTCCATGTGCGATCCACCAGCACATTGTTTGCCCCGTAGAACGTCTGGCCTCGCAGCGTGCTGAGGACTGGAAACGCGCCGCACAGGCGGTAGTTGCGCGCCATCCACAGCAGGGGCGGCGTGGCAAACAACAGGGCCCCGACCACCAGGAGCGCGCACCAGGAGGGCTGGCGCCACAGTCGCACCCGCCACGCCCACCCGGCAGCGCCGAGACCGAAGAAGCCGATCCACAGCACAAAGTTGGCGCGGACAAGACCGGCCAGCCCCAGCAGCAGAAAGCCCGCCAGCACCGCGGCCGCGCGCCGGGCGCACACCCGCGTCGCCGCCGTCACCTCCCGCAAGCCGTTCATAAGCAGCAGCGCCCCCAGGACGGCCAGCAGGATGAAGAGCGGTTCGGACAGTCCCTCATCGGCACCGGCCACGCCGGCGGGGTGAAGCATGTAGAGACCTCCGGCGGCGAGACCGACCCAGAGGCGCGGGAACAGCGCCAGCGCCAACAGGCAGACCGCGGCGGCGCAGGCGGCATTGATGGTCAGATTCAGCCCGCGCATGACCGCCGGTGCGGGACACTGGGGACAGACCCTGAACGCCAT
The DNA here is from genome assembly GCA_021413965.1 of Lentisphaerota bacterium. Taxonomy (GTDB): domain Bacteria; phylum Verrucomicrobiota; class Kiritimatiellia; order UBA8416; family JAIOPI01; genus JAIOPI01. The sequence goes on from JAIOPI010000006.1 coordinate 92,479, forward strand.
GGCCGCGACGGCGGGCCACCCCGGCATGCGCTGCAGCGACGGCACCGTCGGCCAGAACCCGTCGCGCACCACATAGCCCTGTCCCTTGGCCAGGCTCTGCGCCAATTGGAAGTAATAGAACGCGTCGCTCTGCAGGGGCCGGTTCAGGCCCTGCTTGAGACCGACCGCCAGATTAAGCCCCAACGCCACCGCAAAGACCGCAACGAGCACTCCGCGCTTTCCGATCCTACACATCTCAATCTCCCTCTCGCCCAACAGCCCGGATCCGGAGGCGCAACAGGACCTCCGTCTTGTAGGGGCCGCGCTTGCGCGGACCGCTTCCCGCCAACAGCCCTCCGCCAGCGGAGCCCCTACAGGCCCCCTCGCAACGGCGGCGCGCTCTGCATCAACGCCAGAATATCGGCAGCCTGGTCGCGCCAGCGGCGATGCCCGTGCCGCGCCGCCAACGCCGCGCGATCAACGCTCATGGTCAACAGCTCGCGCAGGGCCTGCGCCAGCGCCTGTTCATCGTCCACCGGCACAAGCCTTGCCGCCGGTTCGCCGCGCAACATGTCCGGGCACGACCCGACGGCCGTGGCCACCACGGGCAGGCCGCTGGCGAGGGCTTCCAGGACGACGTTGGGCATGCCTTCGCTGCGGCTGCACAGACATAGGCAATCCGCGGCGTTCATCCATTGCGCCACGCGCGCATGATCCTGAGGGCCGACCAGGTGTACGCGCGCGGTCACGCCCAGGTCGTCGCATTGCCTGCGGAGCGAACGCTCCAGCGGACCCGTTCCGATAAGCACCAGGTGCGGCGGCGCGTGCACGCCGCCGCCATGCATGGCTGCAAATGCGGCGATGAGCACGTCGGGTGCTTTGACGGACACCAGATTGCCGACGAACAACACGATCTGTGCGTCGCGTTCGGGCGGCGGGCCCAGGACATCCGCGCCTTGCAGCTGGCGGCGCGCCGCGTCCCGGTCCTGGTACTGAAACCGCGTTGTGTCGACGCCATTGGGAACCACGTGGAGTTTATCCACCGCGACGCCCGCGACGTGAAGCCGTTCGGCCAGGTGCGCGCCCACGCATATCATGCCCGCGACACTGTCAGCGGCCTCCACGATCCGTGCCCGGCGCCGGGGATGGGCAACGTGTTGCACGTCGCTTCCCAGCGCCATCAGCCACGCTGGGCGGCGGGCCGCGCGGGCCAGGCGCGCGGCGACCACGCCATCGGGAAAGAGCCAGGAGCTGAAGACGACGTCGGCGGCGGCCATGGCGTCGGTCAGCGCGCCTCGCAAGGACAACGCATAGGTGGCATCGTTCCAATCGCGCCCGACCAGCGGCACGTAGCAGGCGGGCAGATAGCGCGTGGGATGGCCACCGTCAAACGGCGATACCCAGCGCCGGATCGCCGCATGGCGCCACGGCCGCCAGTCTGGCACGAGCGCCACGTTTGTCAGGGCGCCCCCCTGCGCGGTAAGCAGGGCGCCCAGTTCGCGAAACAGCTGCGCATTAAACAGGCCCGCCTGCGGCCGGTCCGGACGGGGGTAGAGGTTGGAGATGGTCAGGAGCTTCATGGTGATGTCGGATGCGGTGAGCACGAACCGGCATAAATATTCTCATACGCATCCAGCGTCTGCGCCAGGCTGTAATGCTCGCGCACGCGGCGCTGCGCCAGCACGGCGCGGCGACGGGCTTCCTCGCGGCCTGCGCCCTGGAGGCACGCCAGAATCTGATCCGGCCATTCACGCTCGTCCGCCGAAAGCATGTGCCCTGCCCGACCATCGTCGAGCACGGCGCGCTGATCGCCGACGTCTGTCACCAGCACCGGGCAGCCGGCCGCCATGGCTTCCAGCAACGCCACCGGCAGGCCCTCGCTGCGGGACGGGGCCACGTACAAATCAAAGAGCGCGTAGAAGGCACGCGCATCGGCTTGAAATCCCGCGAACCGCACATTCGCGCGCAGGCCAAGACGGTCCCCCTGAGCTTCGAGCGCGGCACGCTCGGGACCATCGCCCACGAAAACGCAGGTAACGCCGGGGCGACGCGCCAACACGGCGGGCAGCGCGGCCAATAGTCGGTCGTAACCCTTCACCTGCGCCAGCCGCCCGACCGTGCCAACGACCAGGCCGCCCTCGGGCAGCTGCAAGGCTGCCCGAATGCGCGCCAGCGCGTCAGCCGTGGCGGGATGATACGGGGCCACGCCGTTCGGAATGATGTGCACCCGCGCCAGGGGCACCCGCCAACCGGCTGACATCGCTCGCCCCGTGTCCGCCGATACAGCAATCAGGGCGTGCGTGCGCCTGGCCAGGACGCGCAATCGGCAACGATTCAGCCATCCCGCACCATGTGGATTGGACCCATGCTCGGTGTGCACGTGGCGAAGCGACGTACCCCATCGCGCGAGCGCCGCGTACTGATGCGCCGCCAGATTGTGTGAGTGCACAATGTCTGTGCTGTCGCCCACCCACCGTTTTCGCAAGGCGCGAACGGCTTGCCAATCGGCAGGAAATCGGGCGCGCCGGGCGCCTACACAAAACACGGCGCTTCCCTCGACTTGGTCCGCGAGTGCGCCCGGGTCATCCAGACAGGCGATCGCGGTGGATCCCGGATGGCGCTGGTTGCGCGCATTGGTCCAATCCACCACCAGGCGCTCCAGTCCGCCAAGGGCGAGCGAGAGGACCAGATGGCAGACACGTGGGGGGGGAGACATGGGGGGGGATCGGAGAGGGGTTCAGGGTTCAGGGTTCAGGGAGCACCTATTATTTGCTCTTGCTCGTAATCGTAATCTTACTCGTAATCCGGTGACGCGATTGTGATCATGATTACGATCAGGATGAGGAGCGCCGGCCTGAACCCCGAACCTTGAACCCTTACGCCCACCCCGTCCGCTCAGGCTCCGCTTTCCAGCTGCTTCACGACGCGCGCCGGGTTGCCGGCTACGATGGCGCCGGCGGGCACATCCGTGGTCACGACGGCCCCCGTGCCCACCACCGCATCCTGTCCGATGCGCACGCCCTTGAGGATGGTGGCGCCGGCACCGATCCAGACGTTGTCCTCAATGATCACCGGCGCGGCTTCGTCGGCACGGATCGGCTCATGTCGCCGCCGGCGTTCGGGATCCAGGGGATGGCCGTCGTTGTCGTGCACGCGCACCAGCGCGGAGAGCAGGCAGTGCGCCCCAATCCGAATTTCACGCGCCGCGGACAACGTGCTGCCGTTGCCAATGAACGTGTGGTCGCCCACGGTGATCGACGGTTTCGCGGGCATGCCATGAATGAAGTAGAAGCAGCTGCGACCGGACAGCCGCACGAAATCCCCCAACTCAAGTCGCCCTTCGCCGCGCATGTAGGGCAGACACTCGGCCCGCAGGCCGCGACCGACGCGGGTACACACGGACCGCAACACCGGCTCGATCCACAACACTTTGCGGACAAACGCCAGCGATTCCACCGCGAAAACGCCCGCGCGATACGCCCCGCGGATGAGCGGCCGCAGGGGCCCCGGCAAGGGCAGGCCTTTGTGCACGACGGATTTGGCGATGTGACGAAGCGAGACGTTCATGGGTGCGGCGACAACTTTGACCATCCACCATCCAACATTCAACGTCCAACTTCGCGCGGGCGACCGGCCGGGACGGCCGAATCGAACCGGATCCACTCCATTCGCGCCTGGAGGCGGCGGTCCCCGCCGCTACCGGCCGGGACGGCCGGCTCCAGTCAAGTCCACACCAAGCGCCTCCTGGAGACGGCGGTCCCCGCCGTTCTCCTGGACCTCCGGCTTACCCGCCAGGTAGCGCAGCAGCAGACGCCCCCAGGGCCGCGTCGCGCCCAGCTCCGAGCGGTGATCCAGCCGGTACGCCTGCCACCAGTATTGCAGGGCGACGCCGCGCGCGCCGCGATTGAACGCCATCCATGATGCATTCCAGTACTGCGTGGCCACGGATGACGTTCGGAGTGCGATGTGGTGCGCCAGTACACCACCGGGGCTGAACCCCTTATCCAGCACCCGCAGCACCTGGGGCAGGAACTTGCGGTCATCCATGCTGAGGCTGCCCGGAACGAGCCGGTAACGTGCCAGCGGCGCCTCGAAGCGCACGAGTCGGTGGTGCTGCGCGAGCCGCATCCACAGATCGTAGTCCTCGGGCCCGATGAATTGCTCGTCGAAGCCGCCCACGGCGACCAGCGCCGCACGCCGGACGAGTACCGTCGAGGTGGCCACGACGTTGTGGTAGACAAACTCGCGCAGCGGCAGGTCGCGCTGTGGCGGCGGTCCGGGTGCTCGCGTCGGCACCGGGCGGTCGTCGAGTGGCACCGTGGCACCGCACCACAGCGCCACGTCGGGCTGCCGCTCCGCGACCGCCAGTTGCACCGCCAGGCGGTCGGGCAGCCAGGCGTCGTCGCCGTCCAGAAAAGCGAGCCACGTGCCGCGCGCCCGTTGGATCGCCCGATTGCGCGCCGCCGCGGGGCCGGCATTGCGCGCGAGTGCCAGGATCTGGTAGCCGGGACGGGCCGCGTACTCGGCCTGCAGAATCCGCGGCGTGTCGTCGCGCGACGCATCATCGACCACAATCACTTCCGCATCGGCACGGCCCTGCTCCTCCACGGAGGCCAGGGCATCCCGGATCGTGGCCGCCGCGTTGTAGGCAGGCACGATGACACTGATCAGCGGCGTGGCGGTGGCGTTCATGGACTCAACCGGCGTGCAATAGGCGGGCGCGGTTCCGCTTGTGGCGGCCGGGTCGCGCAAGATCTGGTTCACGCAAGCGCGGCCCCTCCCTGCAAGGTGGCGATGTCACTCGGGAGCCGGCGGCTGGTACCCCAGCGGCGCTGAGCCGGGGGGCCGTGTCACCTGCAGCACAAAGTTGGTGGCCGCCGGATCGACAAATCCCGGGTTTACATAGATGGAGTTCGTATCCTGCCCGCTCCGCGCCCGCCAGCGGGTGAGGTCCATCCGCACATCGTCCACGGCGATCACATTGCCCGTGCCGCGCATGTAGTACACGTTGTGGTCCGCCTGCAGCCCGCTTACCGCCGTGCCCGCGAGGTCCAGCACCGGCCCGCGGCCGGAGACCAGCACGTTGTGCTGCAGGACCACATGCTTCACCTCGCCCATGAGTTGCACCGCGAACCGCCCGACTCCCGGCGCGAAAAAGATCGTGTTGTTCTCGATGCGGTGACCGTCGCCCGCGCGCAGGGCGTTGCCCTTGAAGGACGTAATGCCGCCCGCGGCATTGTCGAAGATCAGGTTGTTTCGAATAACCGCCTGATCGCCACCGTCCATGTTGATCGCCGAGCCGCCCGCCTTGCCGTTGCCGTAGATGACGTTGTCCTCGATGACCGGACCGGTGACCATGCCATCGCCGCCTTCGGACAGATCCCCGTTGAAATGCAGTCCGCAACCGGCGTTGTCGTGGATCCGGCAGCGGCGCACGGTGGGATGGTCCGTGGTGCTGAAGTACATGCCGTGCTGGGAGCGCGAGCCGTACGTATCGCACCCGTCGACCAGGATGTCGTCGCTGAGGACGGTCTGAATGCCCCAGACCCGGTTATTCGCCAGCACACACTGGCGAATGATGATGTGGCGCGACTGATTGATGAGAATGCCGGTGCGCAGCGCGCCCCGCACCGTCAACCCCTCCAGGACCAGGTACTCGGTCGTCCCGCCACCGAGCACGAGAATGCCATCGCGCTCGGTCGGTTCCAGGATTGCGCCCGGCTCGCCGTGAATTGTGATGGGCTTCCCGGCCTCGCCTTTTAGCCCTTCCAGCGTGGCACTCTGACGGTAGACGCCCGGTTTCAGCAGCAGCGTATCGCCGGCCTTCAGGTCCCTGGCGGCGACTTCAATTGACCGATCGGGGGTCACGGTGATCGTCACCGCACCGGCGGTTTCCGCTCGCGACAGGCCGACGGCGAGGAGCAGCGCGACAGTCCCCGCCGCCGAACCAATCCCCCGGCGTGCGCCCCACCAGCCACGCAGGCGCTGCGCGGCGGCACGCACGGTCAACACGGACAGGAGGTAGATCAACGGGTCCACGGTGGCCCGGAAGCGGTTGTTCTCACCAATATCCATGGCATTCCCCAGTACGGCAACATACACAACAGACGCGCACATGAACACAACGGGCATCACCGAGACATCCTGGTCGCGAATCAGCCGGCAGGCTTGCCGCCACCCGATCAGTGCAAACAGCACGACCAGCGGAGGAATCAGCAGCAGGCTGGTCAGTGCGCAGAGCGTCGGCGGGCCCTCGTTGCCGAAGATCACGCGACGCACCGGCCGGATGTCCACCCACGCGCGCAAGCGCCAGGCGGACACGACGTCCAGATACGACTGCAAGGCCGCGCGATTGTCCTTCAGATAAAAGTAGTCCCACGCCGGCTGGGAAAAGACGAGCCAGGCATCCAGGACGCTCGCCAGATACTGGCGGGGATAGTGGCGGATGATCCACGTGGCGGCGCGCTGGTAGTCGCGCGCAATGCCGACAAACGCGCCGTGATTGTAATTCGGGTAGCCGCTCGCGCGCCCCGGGTCAGACAGTTCGGGGGCATCCGGTGCGGTGGGCGCGTCCGCCCGATACGCGGGCGCATATTCCCGCAGGGGGCTGAAGGGCTTCACACCCGCCACAGCAGGGATGTCGCCAGCCTGCACGAGTTGGGCGACTGTGTTGGTTCCCACCGCATGGGAGGCGATGTAGAAGAGGTTCATCCCAGCCCAGCTGGACGCGCCGAAGAAACCGAAAAGGATCAGGTTCTTCAGGTAGAACAGCGCGAGCGTACCCACGGCGACTCCGGCATATAGGGCAACGCGGGGGCGCTGACGACCTGAAGGAACCAGGACCAGCACGGCACAGGCGAGCAGGAAGACGAGGTGGAACATGGAGCGCGTCAGGCACGCGCACAAGACCAGCAGGAGAAAGGCCCCGGCGTAGCCGGGCTGGCGGGTGGACTGAAAACGGTGCAAGGCCACGGCGGCCAGCGTCAGCATGGCGGCGACCGGGTATTCGTAGAACAGCCAGTTCTCGTAGAGGATGGCGTTGGGACTGACCGCGTACGCGAGCGCGCAGGCCAGCGCGACGGGCCGCGAGAACGCGCGGAGGCGGAGAAAGCCATAGAGGGCCACGTACAGCAGAAATCCCAGCGCGAGATAGGTCGCGTGGAACGCCGCCGCGGGGGCCGCGCCGCCAAGCTTCAGTATAATGCCCAGGAAGGCATTGAATCCGGGGGGCTGGGCATGCAGGTTGACGAGCGCGGCGACCAGATGATCCCGCAGAATGGCGGGATCCAGATACTGCCAGTACCAGTCCAGTCCGGACGCGTCGAAGCGGACCCCCAGCCACCAGAACCAGGCGCGTGAAAGCGCGAACGTGAGCATCAGCACCAGCAGGGTCGCGAGACGCGCCTGACGGGACGGCGTGCTGGAGGGCGTGGTGTTCATCGTCGTGAGGAATGCGTGCCAATGGTTGCGTAGTAGGCCAGATACTGCTCGATGACCACCGCGCGAGCAAAGCGCGTCTCGGCCTGGCGGCGTGCGTTCCGGCTGAACTGCGCACACCAGGACGGCGTCAGTCCCGCAAGTGCCGTGGCCAACGCGCCTTCGGCCGCCATATCCACGGACGCCCCCCCGGGGCCCGGGGCCGCGCCTTCGCCACCTGTGGGCGAATCCAGCCCGGCCATCCATTCCAGCACCGGGTGCCGATTGACCAGCACGGGCACGCCGGTTGACAGCGCCTCCAGCAGGGCAATGGGCATCATTTCAAAAAGCGAACTCAGGGCGAAGACATCGAGGGCCTGATAGAAGGCGGGCATGGCATCGCGGGACAAGTCGAAGAGCACCTGCACCCGCCCCGGTGCCAGGGCTTGCGCCAGTTGCACGAGTTCATCGGACTCGGGCTGGCGCGCGCCGGCAATCACCAGGTGGGCGTCGCGCATGGCGCTAGTCGGGCTGCGCTGCAGGGCCTGGGCGAATTCGCGAATCAAGTAGTCAATCCGCTTATGGTGCTTCTTCACCACGGCCACACAACCGACGAGCAGCGCCCCCGCGGGGATATTCAGCCGCCGGCGTACGTCCTGGCGCGCGAACGCATCCGGCGCCGGTCGGAATACGTCTGTATCGACGAAGTTGGGGATGGCCACCCAGTGCGGGCGAGCGGCAGCCGGTCCCAGTGTCCGCCGCGATTCCTGCAGGTGCCACGGTGCGAGGTGTTGCACACAGGGAAATGGCGCGAGAAAGGCGGGCGGCTCCTCGGTGCCATGGGCCAGAATTTCCTGGGTGCGCAACCATCCCCACTCGCGCCAGCGCCGGCACCAGTTCGCCAGCAGGGGATCCTGGACGTGCAGCACATCAAAGCGTCCACGGCGCAGTTCGCGCTGCAGGCGAAGCCAGAAGGAGAATTGTTCCCAGCCGTAGCCGTCTTTCAGCCCCCAGCGCCAGGCCCAGGACGGCGTCATGGCCACGCGCCGCTGGGTCCGCGCATCGAAGCGGCGCAGACAGGGCAGGACGACAACCAGCGGCAGCCGCTCTGCCGCGCCGGCATCCAGCTGCAAGTCGCCGCCAGCAAAGAGCGTGGCCTCTGCTCCCCGCGCGGCGAGCGCGACGGCGGTATCGCGCGCCCAGGTTTCAATGCCGCGGGAAACGTGGCCAAGACCACAGCTCGCGATGGCGATTCTGGGAGATTCGTGCATTCGAGGATTCGGGAATTCGATGGATTCGGACAGGCAATCTAATTGGAATCATTTTGCTCGCCGCGGCGCTGCACCTATCGAACATAACCGTTCAGCAACATCACGGCGCGCTCGACAAGCGCTCGGCACTCAGCCACGACACTCGCCGGAAACAGATCTTCATCCCAACCCGTGATGACGTGATCCAGGACCTCGTAGGCCTCGCCGCGCGCACTACGGCAGCACTGTTTTGTTTCCTTGAAGTGGAAGCGTCCGTACCCCTCGGCCACCAACGCCGTTGTACTGCGCGCCGATCGCAGGAGTTGATCCTTCATGCGATACCGCTCTTCCGTCGGCAATGCGCGACAAGTGCGCGCCACAAAGCGCCGCAAGTCGCGACAGGCCTGCCAACAAAGCAGATCCTCAAATGTTCGCATCGACCCGCATTCCCGTAACGCGCTCGCACACCGGTCGGTCCCGAACACGGACTCATCGCCCTCGCTTTCAGCATTCCACTCAGTCACACCACGTCCTCCACCGAATTCCCGAATCAACGAATGCCCGAAGCCCCCACTCCCCGCCCCAATTGCCGCATCCCCTGACGCCAGTAGCCATAGGCGCGCCAGCAGTCGCAGTAGGCGTGGATCAGGTCGGCGGTGCGACCACACAGCGCGCTGCCGAGCAGGCGGGGCTGGCCGCGCAGCATCTGCTTGAGCGTGTAGAGCGTGAAGCGCAGCCGGCCACCCTTGATGTGGTGTCCCGACAGGAAGAAATCGGAGAACCCGACGTCGTAGTAGATGCCCGTGAAGCTGCTGACGCGCAGGCGCGCGGGCGGGATCCGGTGACGAACCGACGCGGCGGGCCAGAAGAGTTGCACCACGCCACCCGCGCGAATGCGCTCGGAGTACTCCTGGTCTTCGAGCGTGCCGCTTCGCCCCGGGCCAAGCCGCTCGTCGAACAACCCGAACCTCGTGAAGAGGTCGGCACGGATCGCCATATTCGCCCCGGTGAGTCCCATCTCGAAGGGCATGATCGACCGGCCAAAATCCATCTCTGCCAGGTCCAGCCGGAAGCGCGCATTGAACCAGGGCGCGGGTTGTGCGCCCTGTTCGAACAGCAGTTCCACCCGTCCCTGGATGGCGCCGCACGGATGATTCTGAAACCCCTCGTCATAGGCCAGCACGAGCTTGGCATCGGGCAGCACGTCATCGTCCAGAAAAACAAGGCAACCGCCGCGCGCCTCGGCGAGGCCCAGGTTCTGGGCGGCCGCCTTGCCCGGCGTGGGGACCGGGAGGTAGACGGTGCGCAGCCCGTGGGGGGCGGCCGCAAACTGCGCGCGGGCCATGGCGGCGTGGCGCCCGTCAGGCGTATTATCAAGGAAAATGACTTCGAAGGACACGTCCGCCGTACGCTGCAAGGCCAGGACCCCTTGCAGCGTGTCGGCGGACGTGTCCTTAAAACCGCTGATGATGATGGAGTAGAGGCGAGGCATGTCAATGGGGCCGGGGCGTTCCCCGGCGCTGCTTCAGCAACCGGGTTTCGCTCGCCCCAACCGACGCCAGCCGGTGATTTCGCCCCAGTCGCGCGTGGCGTTCATCAGCTCGTGCATGGCATGGGCGGCGTCGCCGCGCAGGCACCAGCCCGCGCTCTTGAGCAGCGCCGTGAGCATCGTCTTCCCGAGATACGGCAGGGAGGCCTCACGGCCGGGCTCCGTGAACATCGGTTCGCGCAAGCCCGCGTGGTAAATATGGCGCAGGTAGTAGCGCATCGTGGTGCGCTCCGGAAAGATGGGATGGACGACGAGCGCCTCAGCGCAGTAGCCGATGCGTTCGCCGCGAACCCGCACGCGCATGCCGAACTCGGCATCTTCGCTGCCGAGAGCCGCCTCGCCACAGCGCGCCCAGAGGGCCTCGTCGTAACCGCCGTAGGTGTCGAACACCCATTTGCGCACAAAGATGTTCGCCCCGAACGGCACGCGCTCGTTGGGCGCGAGTATGCCGCTCTGCGGCAGCGGCGCGTAATCCACATAGGCCGGGCTCCACGTGACAATCTCGTGGGGACGGTGCCGCAGCCAGCGCGGCAGCGGGAAGGTGATGGGGCCGGGCTCGAGCCGGCCGCTGAACAGATTCACACCCGATGAGGCCGCATACGCGGCTCCCGCCTTCAGCCAGTTCGCGTCCGGCAGGCAGTCGTCGTCGGTGAAGGCCAGCCAGTCCGTCTCAGCGGCCGCGATGCCGGCGTTGAGGGCCGCCGCCTTGTTGAAGGGCGGCGTCGCCACATGTCGCACGGGAAAGTCCGCCCCCCGCGCGAACTGCTCGACGGCTTCCCGCGCCGACCGGTGCGTCCCGTTGTCGGCCACGATGACGGGATGCCGCTCGCCCGACGTCGCGACCGCGGGGCGCAGGGCTTCCAAGGCGCGCGCCAACCGGTCCGGGCGGTTGCAGGTGGCGATGACAACGGACAGGCTCATGGCGCTCCCGCAGGGGGTGGCTGCAGCATCAGGAGATCGGCGTCCTCGTACCCCACGTGCCAGCCGTGCCGCACCCAGGCGGCCTGAATGTCGACGGGGGACATGCCGGTGAACTCGGCCGTGTACCCGTGCTTCTTCTCGACCAGCACGGCGGACACATTATCGTGCCGCCAGGGATTCGTGCCCGAGCGGAGGGCGGCGCGCACCAGCGCATCGCGCGACTCGTATTCCACGGCCGGAGACGCGTGGCCTGCGGGCACGGTCAAGGCGTAGGCCCCCAACATGCCGCGCGCGAAGAACGACGTATAGGGGTCGGAAAGCACGGCGCGTCCACTCAGCCCCTGGTTCTGCACGCGCAGCAGATGCCCGCACCAGTGGGCGTCCAGGTCGTGCGTACGAACCAGGTAGACCTCCACGGCGACACGCCCGGCAAGCGGCCAGGCCAGGGCGGCGAGCCACGCGGCGCCCACGACGCAGACCAGCGCCGGCCGGCGCTGAAACGCCCCGGCCAGAAGCCTCACGGCCAGCCCCGCCGCCACCGCGAAAGCCGCGAACATGATGACGCGGTTGGCCATGTAATCGCTGGTCGCCGCGGCGAGCCGCCGGTTGAGTGCCGGCGCCGCGAGTGCGAGCGACAGCCAGGACCAGACCGCAAACCAGGTCAACTGGCCGGCGAGCGGGGACTGGCGACGGGACCACCAGGCGCCAAGGCTGATCAGCAAGGCGCTTGCGGTGGCGAGTCCGAACGCCATGCCACTGATGTGGTAGCCGATGATCCGATGGGCATTGCTATGCGCCAGGAGCGGCGCCAGCGACAGTTGCAGGCGCAACCAGGACTGCGCCACGACCAGGAAGACGACGCCCATGAACGCCATGCCGGTCAGCGGGCCCCTCGGCCAATCAGGAAGCAACGCTGCCGGTGAGGGGCGTGTCGAGCGAGGGGCGCACAGTAAGTCGAAGGCGGCCACCGAGGCCACGGCACCGACCGCCCAAAGGCCGGTCCAAGCGTGCAGGCCGAACAGGAAGCCGAGTCCGATCCCGGCGGCCGAGGCACGTCCGGGCTGCCAGCGACGGTCTGGGGGCGCATGAAGGAACCAGGCCAGCAGCGCCTGCAGGCACGGGAGACTCGCATAGAACGGGAACGCGAGTCCGTGCAGGCCGAGGTCGCCAAAGGCGGCGAGCCAGAGGCCAAGGGCCAGCGCGCCGGCCACCCAGTACCCGGCCATGAGTCGACCGCACAGCATACACGCGGCAGCGGCCACCACGCCATTCAACGCCAAGGCCCAGCTCCAGGCCCAGGCCGCCGTTGAGCCCGTGGCTTTCGCGAGCGCCGCGGTCACCGCATCCGTCAGGCCGAATTGGGCGAAGGCGGGGGCACCTTGCAGGAACGGATCTGCCGCGAAGTTCCCGGTGCGCAGAAATTCGTCGGCCGCGGCGATATGCCACCAACTGTCGTTGATGCGATTGCAGGCCGTGTGACCGAAGAGCCCGAGGTACATGGCCAAGCAGGGCAAGAAGAGGAACAGGAGCAAGGCGATGGTCCGATCCGCGGCACGCGCCACCGCCCGCACCGTCAGCGTGGGGGTGGCTGTCATGGCATCGTCCCCCCGGCGCGGGGCGACCACCTAATCGTGAACGATGCCACCCCATCGGGAATGACGCATCGCAGGAATGGAACGGGGTCGTCGAGCATCGGGGCCGGTTCGAGGCTTACGCCGACGTCCGCCCGCAGCATGGGGTCGAAGTGCGTGCGAAGGACGAGGGTGCGGCCGCGGTTGGCACGGACCATGATCGCGCGCGGCTGCATCAGGACCTCCGCCTCGCCTTGCTCCACGTAGCTGGGGGGCGCGCCGCCCACGCGGTAAAGGGGACAGCCGCCGACCGTCCCAATGGGCGTGAAGACGTCCGGCGCGTTCCGGGCGAAGGCGATCCAGGCCGGCGAATAGAAAACCGCGTGCGAGACGGCGTAGGTATGGAGATAGCGCGCCAAGTCGGCAGGTGTCCACGCCGCGGGCCCGCGTCCGAACATCGCGTTGCCCTCATCCACGCCGGCAAAGCGATGCTTGAGAAACGCCTGCGAGCTGAGCCCGCCGATCACGGGCCAGCCGGTCATGACGGGAAGCGCATGCCCCAGCCCGGCGTCTTCGCACAGCACGCGGGCGATGACGGGTTCGCGCCGCAGCACGTCCACAACGGCCCGCTGCGCGTCGGTCACGCCGACGGCGCCGGGGGCGCGCAACAGGTCGAGGCCATAGGCCGTCAGCCGCGGGAGCACGAGCAGCAGCAGCAGCGCGACGACGGCCTGGGCGTCGCGCGGCAGGCGCCGCACGACGTCGGCCGCGGAGGCCACGCTCAGGGCGGCGGCAGGGAGCAGGAAGAGCATGGACGGGATGATGAAGCGATAGGGCTGCAGGGAACAGCCCAGCGACAGCAGCGGAAACACATAGGCAATGGAGAGCGTCACGGCCGCACCGGCGCCGAGCGCGCGGACCACGAGCAGGCCGGGCTGTCGCCGCGTGACCCAGAGGCCGTGCAGGCCGGCCAGGACCGCGAACTGCAGCAGGAAGTTGCGATCAAAGGCGCGCTGATAAATGCGGTCCGACAGGAGGTCCATGGCGAGGTTGCGGGGGCCGCCGGGGAACCAGCGGTGGGGTTCAGGCACGCAGTCGCCGCGTGTCTGCCAGAGCGGCATGAGCCAGGGCAGGCAGAGCGCGAGCGCGACGCCGGCGGCAAGGGCCAGGGCGATCCAGGTCCGCGGGTGGCGCAAGGCCGCGCGCCGGGCGACGAGCACCGTCAACAGCGGGGCGGCGGCCGTGATCACCAGAACGGTGTGAAAGTAGAAGACGGCGGCGCTGAGCAGGCCCAGCAGGAGTCCCCACGCCCACCCGGCGCGCGCGTCGACGGTGCGCACCGCGACGGGGACCATGACCATGACAAGCGCGACGGTGCCGGGGAAGAACACGTTGCCGAAGCCCCAGAAGTACGAGATGTACGCGTCGAGATGCCAGAAGATCAGCGCGAGCGCCAGCAGCGCGCCGCGGCGCATGGCCGTGGCGCACGCGCGGTGCCCGGCGAGGTAGACGAACAGCGGGCCGAGCAAGGTCACGCCCACGAGCACAAGATAGAAGAGGTGCGGCAGCGACAGGCGGGGCACCAGCAGGTGGGCAATTTCAAAGCCCTTTTTGCCCATGCTGTTCCAGAGGCCCACCGGATACCCGGCCATGCAGGACAGATCGTAGCCATAGAGGCCGCCCGCCCGTGCCGCGCCCCAGGCGTTGGCGTAGTAGCGGTCAACGTCGCCCCGCAGCGGGGCCTCGTCCGCCGCCCATGCGGACAGCGGATAGCTCCGCAACACCAGCCCCACATGCAGAAGCAGGGCCAGGACAACCGCGCCAAGCGCGAGCAGCGATCTGGCGGTCCTATTCACCTGGGCGATATCCAATTCGTAACATGCGCACTCACGCGGAACAAGCCTCTCAGGCTCCGGTCGGCATCTCGGCCATGAGCGCGCGATAGTGCGCGGCCACGACGGTTCCAACGCGCTCGGGGCGGCAGACGTCGTCATACCGTGCCCTCGCCCGCCGCCCATACGCCGCCCGTTCCTCGGACGTCATGGCCTGAAAGCGCTCCATAGCCGCCACGATTGGCGCCGGATCGTCGGGATCAATCAGCAGGCCTTCCTGTCCGTCGCGCACAAGGTCGGGGATGCCACCCACGCGGGTCACGATGCAGGGCCGTCCGCACATGAGCGCCTCGGCAATGGCCAGCGGCATGGCATCCGAGAGACTGGGATGCACGAAGACATCCAACGTGCGCAGAATCTCGACCGGCGATTCAAAGGCGGGCTGCACGCGCACGCCCCGTAGCGCGTGCGTGGCGACAAAGTCGCGCACCACCCCTTCGAGCGCACCGCCGCCCGCAAAGACAAAATCCACGGACCCGTGGCGCGCCTGGTAATCGTGCAGCGCCTGCAGCAGGACGTGAATGCCCTTCTCCGGCGTCATGCGGCTCAACAGGCCAAAGCGCAGTGGCGCCGACGCGGAGACCGCAGGCGCGGGCGACGATGGTGGCACGTCGGCTTGGTCCGGGCAGATCGTGAAGATGGATTCGATGGGCCGCTCGATGCCGAACTCGCGTCGCAGGTTGGCCACGACGCCGCTGCCCGGGGCAAAATTGCGGGCGGCTCGCGATGCAAAGGCACGAAACGCGTCGAAGTCCCCCGCTTCCCAGGTATCGTCGCGACGGCCTTCCGTGCCGTGATGCAGGACACAGCGTTCGGCCGGCAGCAGAGGCCAGGCGTAGGGGGCGAGGCAACCCATGATGTGAATAACGGCTGGTTGTTCGCGTCGCAGCATGTTGCGTAGCACCCATGTTGCCGGCCGATCGGCGATGTAGTTGCGCAGCCGCCCCCAGAGCGGGCGGTGTCCGCGCAGCAGCATCCAGGCGCCCCACACCGGCGCCACGAGAGCGAAGGCCCAGCCCACCCAGGCCGCACGCGTGCGGCGCACGGCGTCCAGCGGAATGCCGCGCTCGCGCAGCAGCCGCATGAAGAGATGCTCCTCGCGCGGCAGTTCCTCCAGTACCAGCACGCGCGTGTCGAAGCCATGCCGGCGCAGTTCGGTGGAGAGGTGCAGCACATGCGCCTCGTGCCCCCCGCGGATGGAGTACGCCTGCGTCATGTACCAGACGAGCGGTTTGACATCATCAGCGCGCATCACACGACATGCACCACGACGGACGCGAAGAGCGCGAAGGGTTACAGGATGAAACCAAGAATGCCCGTGTTGAGTCTCGTCACCTTGGGGCCGCCATCACCCGCGCCAGGTGGGCCTGCCAGGCCTTCACGATGTCCAACTCGCGCGCGAGGACGTATTCCTTCTCGCGCAAGGCGGCCCAGAGCGTCTCCACCAGGCGGGCGGCGGGCTCATCGGCCGGCTGCTGCGCCGCTGTTGCGGCGAGGCGCTGCATGATCGCATCGTTGTGCAGGTAGCCCGGGACTTCGTCGGCGAAGTCTTTCATGAAATTGTGCACATTGCGTTCCTGCACCACGGTCGGTCCATGGAAAGACAGCCCCCAACCACGGCGCGCCAGCGCGGCTTGCGCCACGAACGAGCGCCAGATGTCGGTCATGCGGAAGCTGACGTGGCCGGGCAGGTACAGAAGCGGGAAGGCCTCCGGAAAGAACACGGTGTTCTGCGAATTGAACGGCACCCACGTATCCGGGGCCAGCACGACCGGCGCTGCCGTCTGATCGAAATTCACGAGTTCCTGAAACACGAGGCGATAGATGGCATCCACGTCGGGATCGCCGTCCGCCAGGAACTGCTGCACGGGACAGTGCCAGGAGCGCAGGTCCGGTGACAGCGTGCCGCGGCGGTTGATGGCATCCAGCGGCAGGCCGCGCGGCCACACGTGCGGGTGGGTGGTGAAATGCTGGTAGACGTTGGCCCACCCGGGCCCGCACAGCTGGCGTCCAGCCACGTCGACGGCGAGGTCCTGGCCGAAACTGGCATAGGGTATATTGTCGTCGTCCGTGTCGACAATCAGGCGGGCGCCGTGTTCGATGGCATACAGATACCCCAGGTTCTTGCGCGCGTAGTGCCGGGTGGGGATTAGCCGGGACAACTCGCCATACAATTCCTCCTGGCGCTTTACCCCCAGGTAGTCGCATCCGGCCAGGGCCCAGTCGGCGGGCGTCTTCAGGTCGCCAACGACGACCGTTGCCCAGCCGTACTCCGCCATGGCGGCAAACCGGTGCAGGGCCGTCGTCGGCAGGTTGATGGTGGTGATGACGATCCATTTGTCAGCGTGCATATGGTCCTCCCCGTTGATTCCCCGTTGTCGATCGCTCAACCCACCCCGCCCTTCGGCCACCCCTCCGTGGGAGGGGATTCAGCGGGCTCGTGGTCGGTTTCCGCCGGCAAGCCATCCCCTATTGCACCCGCCGGCGCCCGAGTTGCAGTTCGCGCCAGACCAACTTGAGTTCCGCCTTGCCGGTGGCGAAACTGGCGAAGTTCGTGGCGCCTGCCACGCGATGGCCCTCATGCGTGGGAAATTCCGTGATGGGAATCCCGAGCTTCAGCGCACGGATCACCATCTGGTAGTCCATGGTCAGGTCCCGGGATGTCAGTTGCATGCGGTCCCACGCGGCGCAGGAGATGCCCCGGAAGCCGTTGGTAACATCCGACGTGCGGTTGCCGCCGTGCGCGAAGAGCACGTTGGCCAGGACGGCAAAGCCCTGGTTGGCCCACTTGCGCCATTTCATGACCCGCACATCGTCCTCGTTGACCGCCCCCTTGATCATTCGCGAGGCCACCACGAAATCGTGGCCTTCGCGCAGCAAGGCCGCCATTTTCGGCAGGTCAGCCGCGCTCTCGTTGCCATCGGGGTGGAAGAAAATAACGTGCGTGGTCCGGGTCAGCTTGCGGGCCGAGATCATCGCCGACCCGAGTCCCTTGCCTTCCTGGTCATGCACCGGGATTCCATACCCTTCGAGGAGGGCGCGGGTACGGTCCTTGGAGCGCCCATCGACGGCGAAGCAATCGTCGAAGGCCGCGCGATCGATGCCGGGCACGACGGCTTCGATGCCGCGCTCCTCGTTCATGACGATCAGGACCAGGGTCACGGATGCGGGCGGGGTTGGTGTGGTCATGTTGGGCGCGGGGTTGGGGGTTCAGGGCTCGGTGCGGAGGTTGCGGCCATAGACGGCAAGGGCCACGCCGGCTTGCGTGAAGACGCGTTCCAACCGGTAGCCCGGCAAGGCGGCGGGCAGCGGCATGGCCTCGCGCGTCGGCAGCCAGACAATCACGTCGCGGTTGTCTTCCGCGGCGAGTCGGGCCGCGGCCGCGAGGTCCGTGGCGGCCGGTTCACCCGCGACGCGATATGCCGGATGCCAGTCGAGCTGGGCAAAGTAGAAATTCAGGTAGTAGGCATAGGTTGATCCGGCGAACAGGAGGCGCGCGTTGGGGGACTCCGCCTTGAGCCGCTGCAACACGTCGCGGAACGGATAGTAACGCTCGCCCACGTCAGCCTGCGGGGTGCCCCAGTAGAGCCGGCGGGTTCCGTCGGCGTGCAGCGGCGAGAGTGCCAGGTTGGCCGCCAGCCAGGCCGTCAGCCACAGGCCCCGCGTGAGCGCGCTGGCCCCCGCCAGCCACCACAGCCCGGCGGCCAGCAAAGGTGGCACGAGCATGAGGTTGTAACGGCTGTAGCCGACATACATGGCGATGTCGCCCATGTTGAAGACCACCACCGCCGCCAGCCACCCCCACAACCAGAACAGCCCCCAGGTGGCGCGACGGCGCAGGGCCAAAGAGCCCACCACCCCAATGACGGCGACAACGCCCACCTGTTCCCACAGCGAGCCGGCGAGGATGGCCCAGAGGTCCACCTCGAGCACATGGCCCCACAGCCCGGGATGACCACGAAAGATATCCTGCGTGGAGCGGAAGGCGAGGTAGACCGCCAGCGGGATCACCAGGGTCGCGGCCAGCCGCGCCTCGCGGAGTAGCCGCAAGAACGGGGATGGGATGTCAACGGTGGGCGCCGGCAGGCGGCGGGCCACCCGGTCGGCGCGGCAGGCCCAGGCACAGCGCCAGAAGCGGCACCCCACATAGGCGGCCATGACAGGAAGCATCGTCTCTTTCGCAAAGGCCGCCAGCACGAGCGCGATCCACCCGTAGTCGCGACGCACGACGCCCGCATCGGCATCCATCAGGGCCTCCGCCCGCAACGCCGCGACGACGAGCAGGGCGAGCGCGGGAACTTCGAGGTAGGCCTGCGAGCCGAAGTACTGGAGGGCCGGAATGGTGGTCGCGGCGACGGCGGCGAAGACGGCTGGCGCGGGGCGGCGCGCCCAGGCCAGCCAGACGGCGGCGCCCAGGCCCATCATGCAGGCGACGGACGATGCGCGCACCACGGCTTCGCGGAAGAAGAGCGTCGGCAACGGAAAGAGCAGTTGCGCGGGAGCCGCCTCCAGCCAGCGAAGGAGGTAGGGATAGCGGGCCAGTGCGCCGTGCAGGTGCGGGTAGCCGGCGCCACACAGCATGGCCGCGACCGCGCACAGCACAGCCGCGCGGCGGCGCGAACAGGCACCGACCGCCTGGCCGCGGATGAAGAGCAGCATGCCCACGGCGACGACCATCCAGACGGGCGGCATGTTCTCGCACAGATACGCGATCTGCGCGAGATGGTAATCCTCATCGCCCAGCCACGGCACCCCGGCCCCGGCGGGCACCACGTGAAAGGCGGCGGCGAGCAACGCCGTGCCGGCCATCAGCGAGGCGCGCGCAGGCGCCCGCACGGGCAGATCGCCCGCGGCCAGGCCGGTCCACCACCAGCCCCCGAGCATCAGCGTGGCGAGCGATGCCAGTTGCGCAACGAAGGTGTGCGGCAGAATCCAGTACGGGGCACACACGTAGGCAAAGAGAAAGACGGCATACCACAGCAGGCGCATGGTGGCCGCCGGGATGACGAAAGCGGCATCCCCCGGGACGGCCAAAGCCATGGCGAGCCCCAAACCGACCAGCTTGAGCGACAGCCAAGGGGCGAGCAGGAACAACAGGAGGCCGACGCACAGGACCGCGCGCCGGCGCCCTCCGCCTGGCACCCAGCCGCGCCAGGTCGCGGGATGCAGAAACAGTGCGAGCAGCACCCACAGCAGGGTGCCGAGGCGCATGCCCAGCGCCAGGAAGCCGTCGGTGCGCTCCAGTACATACGGCAAGGGCAACGCACGGACACGCGCCGCAACGGAGGCCAGACAAGCGGGGCCGCCGCCGTCGTGCAGGGCGGTCAGGACGGGGTGCGCGGCGAGTTTGCCGCCCAGCCAGAGCAGGGCCAGCATGGCCGTGACGGCGGCGAGGAGCCATGTGCCACGCGGCGCCGCGGCCGGTGCGGTGGCATGTATCGATGCGCTCATCGCCCGGTTCCCTTCGCCGCGGTGCGTGCCAGTTGATCCTGCAAATGCGCCACATGAGGTTCCAGGGCGAAGGTTTCGCGGCCCAGGCGATGCGCACCCTCGGCCATGCTCCGCCACGCCTTGCCCCCGGAGAACAGATGCTGCAGCGCCACGGTAGCGTCGGCGGCCGGCATCTCGCCGACCCGGACTCCGGCGCCGTGGTGCGCGACCAGACGCCAGGCCACCGAGCACGCCGGAGCATCGACGATGACCGGGCGCGCGGCGGCCGCATAGGTCGTCAACTTGCTGCTGACCGAGGTCGCCGCGAAGAGCCGACGCGAGGGTTCTGTCCACAGGCCGAGATAGCAGGCCTCGGTGCGGGAGAGCGCGCGAATCACGTCCTGTTCAGTGGGGGCGTAGGGCTGAGGCGCCATCATCACATTGGAAGGCGTGGCCACGTCGGGCAGATCCTGTTGTGCGGTGAAGGACACCAGGGAGAATTGATACGGCATGCGGCCGAGCACCTGGAGAAAGTCGGCCCATTGGGCCGGTGTCTCGCGCACCGAACCGCACAGGCCGATGCGGCGGACCGCGGCGTCAGGGGGCGCGAATTCCGTCACGGGCAGGAGCGTATCCGCTTCCACGCAGGGCGGCACGACCAGCGCGTCGGCGGTCGTGGCCAGACCGCAGCCGCGGCGCAGGTGGTCGACCAGTTCATCCGATACGGCGTCAACAGACCGCGCCCGGCGCAGCAGCTGCCGCATGCGCCGCTCATAGGCGGGCATGTAAGATGGCGGGATCGCACCGAACCCCGCGCTCTCGGGAGCATCGTGGACGGTGGCATGCAGCGGCAGGCCGGACAACTCCTGCAAGGCCTGGCCGACGGCAACCGCCCACACTTCCGGAAACACCCAGAGGACCTGCGGATCGAACGGTTGCAGCCACGCCCACATGCGCCGCGCCAGGCGGCGGGCCTGCAACTGATCGACAACTGCATGCTCGACCCAGGTGCCGCGAAGGCGCCAGTGCACGGTATGCGGCGGGAACGCGCGGTACTCGGGAAGCCCGGGAGCCGCCGTGCCCGCTCGGAAGCCGCACCAGCGAATGCGGTCCGCTGGCAAGCGCCCGAGCAGACGCCGGACAGCGGCCCCGCCGGCGTAGCGGCTATCGGGCGAACACCAGGTCAGCAGCGCGGTGCGAGGGAGGTCCATGCGGTGTTTGCGCGTGAGCAGGCAGTGGGCGAACTCGGCATTCAGGGAACCGGTTTGCGGGCCAGGACCAGATACTGTGCGCCGAGCGGGAGCCGCACGAGCCGCGATTCGAGCGGGCGCAGGAATTTCAACGCATGGGGAAAGACAAACAGGAAGTCAACGCGTTGCACCTGAAACCCGGCCGTGCGCACCAGGCGGGCGAGCGCGGGAGCCGACACCTTGACGGCATCGTGGTCGAATGGGATCCGGGACATGACCAGGCGGGTCCCGGGGTTCCACGGATTGTTTTCCCAGATGGCAAGCCAGCCGCCAGGGGCCACGGCTTGGTACAGATAGCGCAACACCGCGGGGCGCTCGGCTGGCGGGATGTGGTGGAACGTACCGTTGGAGAACGCAAGCTGGACGTTGCCTTCGGGCGCCATGTCCGCGGGGCGCCCAAATCGCACCGCCCGCCCCGCCAGGCTGTGACGGGCGATATCCAGGGATGTGGAAGAGATGTCCACCCCGATGACGTCGCGCGGCGCAAGGAGATCACACAAAAAGGGGATGCCGGCGCCAATGCCGCACCCATAGTCCATGATGGTTCCCAGGCCGGCCGCCTGCGGGCCCAAGCGGTGCCTGAGCCAGGCGACGCGCGCCTCGGCAAAGAACTCCTTGCGTGCACCCGACAGCGAGACGCCGCGGTGCAGCGCGTCATCGTAAGTCGCGGCATAGGCATCGAATCCGGGTTTGGAGGATTGGGACATGGTGGTCATCGCCGCTGCATGCCGAGAATGCTGACAAAGAAACCGGAGAGCACCGTTTGGAAGCCGAGGTTCACGGCGGTGGCTCCGGGAATCACCCAGCGCATGGTCTGCGCATAATCGAGACGGCCGAACCCGGCCAGTCGCCAGAGGTTGACCGCCCACAGCAGCAGCCCGGCACCGATCAGACAGGCCAGGAGGCCGATGACGATCCCTCGCTCCAGGTTCACGATGCGGAAGAACTGCAGGGCGAGCGGGTCCTCCGGCATCAGGCCCTCGTTCATGGCGAAGGTCTTGGTGAAGATGGCGAAGAGGATGGCCTGGTAGCCGCAGATAATCGCCATGCTGGCGAACATCAGCGTGTGCGCGTCGAAGATGACGCGCCCGATTTGGACGGCGGGCAGGGCCAGCGCGTAGCCGGCAATGCCGAGCAGGACCAGGAGCAGCCCGGGGACGAGGAACAGCCAGCGCGGGCTGTACATCATGAAGAAGCGCAGCGTGCGCCAGCCATCGCGCAGGGTGCGCAGGTGCGGGGCGTGGGCAATGCGTTTGTCGGGATGCAGGGTGATGGGCACTTCGGCGATACGGGCGCCATAGAGCCTCGACTTGATGATCATCTCGGTGGCGAACTCCATGCCGGTGCAGCGCTGGTCGAGACGCTCGGCAAGTGCACGCGTAAAGCCCCGCATGCCGCAGTAGATGTCGTGGATGGGCACGTGAAACCACCAGCGCGCCAGGCGCGAGAAGAGCGGATTGCCGATCCAGCGGTGGGAGAACGGCATGGCGCCGGGCATGATGCGCCCCCCACCCCACGGCAGACGGCAGCCTTGCACGAGATCAAACCCTTCGCGCAACTTCGCGACGAACTTCGGGATTTCGAGAAAATCGTAGCTGTCGTCGGCGTCACCCATGATGACCCAGCGCCCGCGGGCCGCGGCAATTCCGCCCATCAGTGCGCTGCCGTAGCCTCGGGCCGCCACGGGCACCACGCGGGCCCCCATGCGCTCAGCGATCTCGCGCGAGTCATCGGTGCTGCCATTATCCGCCACCAGGACCTCGGCCCGCCACGCGGTCTCGCGGAACACGCGCTGGATCTTCTCCAGGCAGATGGGCAGCGAGTCGGCCTCGTTCAGGCAAGGGATGACGACCGAGAGTTCAAGATCCCCGCTGTCATTCATGGCTTTGCTCCTCCTCCGCGGCGTGCTTTCGATTGGTAAACGCTTCCCACAGCGATGACGTGAGCGGCACGGACGCGGCCTGCCGGTTGAACCCCCTGCCCATATCGTCCGGCACGCGCAAGCGCAGGCTGCGGACGAAGTAGGGGGTGGATGGCAGCGGGGAGTCCCACGACTGGTTCCCGGTCACCGGCACGTAGACGGCCAGACCGGAGTCCGTGACCATGGTTTTCATCGGCACCTGGCGGGCCGGCCCCGCATCTTTCCAGGTGCGAATGAGGTCCAGCGGGCGCACGAAGATCGCGAGGACGAGGATGGCGTAGGCCGCGCACCACGCCCGCGCGGCCGGACGCGCGCCATCGAGGGCGAGGACGACGACGCCCAGGGCAAATGCCCAGAGCATCGCGCCCAGGTAGCGAGGATCGGGTGCCGTGCAGAACCAGACCACTACGCCGCAGGGGGCGGGCAACAGGACCACCCAGGTCCAGGGCCGCAGGCGCAGGGTCTTCCGTTTCAGCCGCCAGCCGGCCACGATGACGCCGGCAAGCGCGGTCCATAGCGGCGCGGTGACTTCAAACGCATTTTCCTTCAACGAGCGCTGTACCCAGGGCCCGAACCAGGACCACGTGCCGAGCACGCTTTCCGCCGGTGCGCCCGGCGTGCGCGCCCAGGTCAGCAATACGCGGCGCATGCTGGCGGCAGCCTGTTCCGACACGGCCCAGTCCACGGGGAGCCGGCCAAAGGCGGCGGGATAGGCGGGAAGCCCGCTGATCATCATGCCACGCACAGACCAGGGCACCAGGACCAGCAGGACAAGGGTGGCGACCAGCGCGGCCGAGGAGAGCCAGGCACCCGCGCGCCGATGGCGCATGCCGACGATGAAAAAAGCCAGCGCCCCCACCGCCACGCCATAGACGGCAAAGCTGAGCTTGACCGTGATGCCAATCATGGCCAGGAAGCAAACACTCCCGAGAGGTTCGGCGCGGGCTTCCGTGGCCACGGCGGACGTCTCCTGCAAGGCCAGCAATTCGCCGACGAGCAGCAGGGCCAGCAGGAAGCAGGGGACATCCGGCGACAGGCTGCAGGTGTAGCCAGACGACACGGCCCAGGCGACCGTGGGGGCGGTGGCCAGGGCGTGGAACCGCACGCTGGCGGGCGTCGCCTCCCGAAGTTGCCAAAGCAGGCGCCACGCGTGAACGCCCTGCAGCAGGAAGAGCAGCATCAGAAAGCCCGAGCCCACCTGGTGGGCGCGGTGGAGAAAGGGCCCCACGTCAAGCATGGCCATGTAGAGGAATGACGAGTTGTTGTAGGCAAAGCGGCCGTGCAAATTGCCAAGCCCCGGCACGATAGCGTATTCCTTGGCCCAGCGAACGGCATTCAAGTGGTACAGGCCGGTATCGTAGATGCCAGGCTGCCGGACGGCGTGGTTCGCGAGCCAGAGCGCGACGAGTCCAAAGACCAGCGCGGCCTGCAGGGCCTCGCGACGGTGCATCGCCAGCAGCGAACCGGCCCGCCGCGCGTGCCACAACCAGCCCGCCAGCCCCGCCACGACCACCACGCCCAGCGCCGCGGCGTTCACGGGGCGCGCGAGATGCCAGAGCTGAAGGATCACCAACACCCCGCCCCACCCGAGCCAGGGCGCCAGGCGCAGATCGCCTGGGGACGTGAAGCCGCGTCCGAACAGGCGGCGCAGCACCAGGCCGAGCCCGCTGACGATCACCCACAGGAACCCCCACGCCAGGGCCACTTTCACCACCGCCAAATAGACCATCATGATCGACCTCGACTGCGCCAGCGCGCCCAGACTGGACCAAGGAGCGGCAGCGCGCGCAGCAGTTTGCCGTAACGGTGTTTGTTTCGCACCGCGGCGGCCAGTCCCTGCAACCGGTTGGCGCGGCGCACGAACGCTCCCTGCGCGCCGCGGCGCTGATCCGCTTCCGTGTCGGCGGCGATGGCCGCAGGATGGCGCAGCGGGAACGCCATGGGGCGCACGGGCAACCCGGCGAGCGGGTGATCGGCGTCGCGCGTGTGCGTGGCGTCGGCGTGAAAGCCCAGGTTGCTGACGAGATTGCCGTTGGGCACAACGCACAAGGCGTTCTGGCGCAGGCAGCAGACCTGCCATTGCCAATCCCACGTATCCAGCGTCCCGGCGTGGATGGCATCCAACTCGCCAGCGGCAAAGTCCGCGGCCTCGGGGGTCGTGAAGAACTCGTGGTGTCGCTGCGCGGCACGCATGGCCGGCCAGTCCTCGAGCGTCACGTCGTAGTGTTGCCAGGATCGGCGCCACGTCGCCCACCCCCAGATGGAGGTATACCGCGAGAAGTAGTAGCTCGCCGTTCCGCGCGGCGGCCCCTCGTTCACATCGGTGCCGCCAATGTGCCCGACGCGCGGATCGTGGCGGTACCGCTCCAGCAGGTCCTCGCAGAACGGGAAGAAGGTCGGATGCGGGAGGCAATCGTCTTCCAGGATGATCGCCTCCTCGACGCGGGAGAAGACCCAGTCCAGGCCGCCGGAGACGCACCGCCGGCAGCCCAGGTTGGCATCCGCAAAATGCGTATCCACGTGGCACGGCCAGTCAACGGCGGCGATCACGGCACGCGCGGCGTCACAGGCGGCACGCTCCGAGTCGGCGCGCGGCCCATCGGCGACCACGAGCAGCCGCGGCGGGCGCGCTCGCGCAATCTCCGCGAACACGCGCCGCGTCAACTCGGGGCGGCGATAAATCAAGAAGGCGACCGGCGTTTGCATGGGTCCGTGGGCGGCGGGTGCGACCGGTGTGGTGCGGGGTTCGATCGATGATCAGGCAAGGGCGACGAGCTGTTCCAGCGCCGCTTGCAGCGCCATCTGGGAGTGCGCCCGGTGGCAGCCTGCAAAATCCGGCGTTCCGATGCGACGGGCCAGCGCCGCGGGGTCCAGCAGACAGGCCAGCGCGTCGACCACGGCGGTCGGGTCGGCGGGGTCGAGGGCCAGCCCTGTGCGGTAGCGCGCCACGCGCTCCGCCATGCAGAAGCCCGGGCTGACGAGGATGGGCTTCCGGAAAACCGCGGCCTTGGTCACGATGCCGCTGCTGTGTCCGAACGAATCATAGGCCGCGAACAGGACGTCGCACAGATTGATGACGGCATTAAAGTCGCGGTCGTCTTCAATGCGCTGCAGGTGCACCAGCAGATTGGGCGGCGGCCGGCGGAGCACCGCGTCCACACCCGGCCACTCGTCGGGAAAGAAGGTGCGCTGCTGGGTGTCGCCGAGCGCACCGGCCAGCAGGAACACCCAGTCGCGATCCTGCGCCCGGGCCACCGCGCGGAGAAACGCGAGCACCCCTTTTCGGCGCCACAGATCCCCGATCAGGCCGATGACTTTGCGGCCACGGATCGCGCCGCGCAATCGCTGCACGAGGGCGGGCTCCACGGCCGGCAGCGCCTCTTCGGTTTGATCGGGAAAGCGGATCACGGGCCGCTGCAGCAAGGCCTGCAGGCGGTCGGCGATGCCTTCGTCCAGTACGGCCACGCCCCGGCAGTGCCGCGTACGCAGCTGGCCGGTGGTCACGGCATAGTGGTGGTCTGGATCACCGCCGGGTGCGCGCAGATGCCAGGGATGGAAAAACAGGCCGCTCCAGGGGCGCGGCAAGAGCCACGGCAGCGCGAACCGGCAAAGCGGCGACACCCCGAGGATGTAATGATCGAGCCAGCAGAAGAACACGAGGTCCACCTGCCAGCCACTGGCCCGCTCGGCCTCGGCCACGGCTCGCCCGGCGTGTGCCCAACTCGCGAGTGGCGGCCAGAGGTGCCGGAGCCGCCAGAAGGGCGATGGCTCCTGCCAGTGCCGGAAGGCGTGCAAGTGCAGGCGATCACGCTGCCCGGCACAGTGTTCCGCGAACCACGCCTCGGTGCGCGCCGGATTGGGCAGCAGTTCCACGACGCGATGCCCCATCCCGAGCAGGGCGCGGGCATAGTGACGCAACAAGGTCAGGTGATGACCATCGTCGAATCCGTCGACCAACGCAATGGTAAGGGGACGCATGGAGCCAGCGAGGGGCGGCGTCAGGCCAGGGGGGTGAAGTAGCCGGAGGTGCCGGCGGGCGCCACGGGCGGCGGCCGATTCGTCACGCGCCGCCACCAGGGCCACTTGGCCTTGCGGCGCGGAATGTTGAGTTCGACCGGACGCAGCCCGGCGCGCGCCGCCATCGTGACCAGCGCATCCGGGGTGAAACAGTTGAGATGTTCGAGCGGGGCCAGCGGATTGAGCGACTCCGCCGAGCCCTTGGGGGCACTCCAGTTCCACTTCTCAATGCGTGCCAGAATATCGGCGCCATCGGGCACCCCGATCCAGATCAGTCCCTGCGGATGCAAGCGCTCACGCAGCATGGTCAGCGTGTCGAGCGGGTCGGTCAGGTGTTCGAAGACCTGCTCGGCGTTGATCATGTGAAAGCGGTGCTGGGCCAGTTCCGCGTAGGACAGGACCTCGATCCCCTGGCCGCGCGCGTACTCGATGCGCACGGGGGACGATTCGAGTCCGAAGGTGCGACAGCCATAGGCCTTGGCAAAACGGCACCAGTGGCCCCACCCCATGCCGAAGTCCAGGAAGGTCAGACCGCCGGGGAGGACGCCGAAGTGGCGCAGGACCATTTCGACCTGCCGCCCCAGATAGACATAGTGCTGGAGGTCGTAGCCCGCTTCTTCCAGCGCCAGGACTTTGCGCGGCTCCATCCAGACATCGTAAAGTTGATGCATCAACTCGCCATTTGGAATCTCCTCCTGATAGACGGCCCCGCAATCCGCGCAGACGTTGGCGACGAAATCGCTGCCGGCCAGGAAGCGGTGATCCACGCCGCCCACGACGGCATAGAAGCGGTCGAGGTAGTCCTTCAGCGGCCCGTCGGCATAGGGCGCGCGGCGCAACGTCCTGACGTCGCGCGAGTGGCAGCAGGGACACCGTTCACGGCGAATGAAGTACTGGTTCATCGGGTCAACCTCAGAAAGGGCCGTTACGGACGATCGAACGCATCGGTCACACGGATGCAGGTCCGCCCCGCAGGAGTTCAGCGAGCGAGCGCGTGCGCAGGCGACGCCAGCGCGCGGGACGCGCGGCCTCGAGCGCCGCGCTCCAGGCCGCATCATCGTATCCCAGCAAGTCTGGCACGTGCGCACGGAGGTGCTCGCGGTAGTCCGAGGCGAGACGCCACACCTGTGCATCGCGCAGATCGTCGCTCCACCGTTCCAGGTGGCGCGGGTCGGGCATTTGCGAGGACACGCCTCCCGGCGGGTCGCCGAATTCAAACGCTGGCTCCGGGCGATCGCCGGCCGCGAGGACCACGGGCGCCGGGGGCAGCCCCAGGCGGCTCCAGAGCTGCGTGAGTTGGGCGTCCGGGGCACGCACGACATCCTCATAGCGGAGGACGATGGCGCGCGAGCCCAGCGCCTCGATGCCCCGGGCCATGCGCGCAGGCGCCTCCAGCAAATCCAAGCGGTAGGACGGCAGGCTCTCCCAGTGCCCCTTGACCCAGGTGCGCACAATGGACGTCAGCACGGCCAGCGGATTGCGCAACAGCAGCACGACGGACGCGTGCGGAAAGATCTCGGCCAGTTCTTCGATGATCGCGTAGTAGCGCGGCGTCTTGTCCAGAAAATGCGTCTTCCCCGAGCCACGCAGCGCCGCCGAATAGACGACCTTCCCCATGGCTCGCAGCCCCTCGACCTGCACGGCCCGCCCGCCGATCTTATTGAAGAAGGTGCGCATGGCGAGCCGGGCCCAGCCGCCTTCTTCATACTCGGCGGAAAATCCGGCGTCCTTGAGCCCGTAGCACGGCTGCAACAGCCACCAGGGCTCCGTGGTGGTATGCACGTCGGGGTGGCGCGCCATCAGGCGTTGCAACAGCGTCGACCCAGCCCGCGGCTGGGAGACCAGAAAGACCAGGTGACGGTCCCAATCCGGCGTCGTCAAGGGTTCCACGCTCTTCATCAATGTCCTCTCAAGCGGTGGCCAAGGGCATGGAAACGCGGCCAGAGTCTTCTCCCAGCATTGATCGAGGGCAGTTCGATAGCCAAGTACGTGAGTTGCGACAAGGCCAGCACGACCGCAAATGAGACCGGAAGGCCGACCCAGAACATGTTCAACGGATTGTGATCCAGGCCGAGGTTGCGCAATGCCGCGGTGGAAATTCTGCCCAGCAGCGGCTGATGCCACAGATAGGCGGAGTAGCTGATCAAACCGACCGCCGCCAGCCCTCTGGACACGCGGACCCATCGGAAATGCTTGTCGAAAACATAGTCCACGATCACGGCCGAAAGGAGCGAACGAATCAGCCATTCATATTCCGCTGCAGGCTTATAGTAATTGGCCAGGATCCAGATTGGCACCAAGCCGCTTATGAGCCCGAGGTGCCAGCGGAAGGCTGGCCGGTTTTCCTGGTGACGCGCCTCGGCCACGTAGGCGCCGATGGACCAATAGAACCAGTACGTAAACGGGCTCAATTGCAGGGAGAGCGGCGCGATGTCCGGCACAAGGAGCGGGACCATGAGGGCCGTGAGAAGCGTGACCGCCAGAGCCATACGCACCCCTCCCCTGGTCTTGGCGAGCAGAAAGAGTGGAAAGAGCAGATACAGGTGAAATTCGACGGGCAAGGTCCAGAACGAAGGACTGATACCAAAAACGACATTCAGGTCAGCGAAGAAGGTGTGGGTAAAGGTCAGGTGCGCGAGGATGTTGCGTTTGTCGACACCCAGCCCCATCAAAATGAAACACAACAGCACGATCAGATACGGCGGATAAATTCGCATGAAGCGCTGCCAATAGAACTCCGGAATCGACGGCGGCACACCCTTGCTGCACCGGCGCAGATAGGCGTAATGAATGCAGAATCCACTCATCACGAGGAACAACGCCACCCCGCTGGTTCCCAAACGCAGCAGATAAAGCCATTGGAACGAGCGCCATGGCACATCCGCCCAGTTCGGCCAGTGATTCAACCAAGGCAACGCATCCCGCCCGTAGGTCGCGCTGTAGAAATGAAAGACCATCACCATTAGCACGGCCACGCCTCGGAGAACGTCAAGATTTTCGACGCGGGGGCTCGTTGGGCTGTCTGTGCTCAGGATGCGCCCCCCCCCGTCTTCCGGCCCTGGCCCACCGCCTGGCGCCGGCGCAGGATCGCGTAAGGATCAGGCCGGTGGGCTTCGTGGGTGGACCACTCGCGGCTCAGGTTGATGGCGGCCAGTGCGAGGTGGCTGACAAGGTCGACCACAACCTCGGCCACCCCTTCGGGCGCCGTCGCCACGGGCAGCAGTCGGCAGCGCAGAGCAAGGCGCCGCGCATCGGGTTCGGGCAGGAGGATATCCTGCATCACGTTGCGCCAACTGGCGGGCGGCACCATTTCCACCACCGCGCCCGCGTGCGCAGAAGGCAGCAGCATGTTGGAACCGTGCACGCCGATGACGACGTGGCTGTCCGCGTAGCGACGGCACCAGGCCTGCTCGCGCGCCGCATCAACCGTTTCGGCGCGAAGATCCGCGACGCCATCGGGCGCGTCACCAGCGCGGCCCAAGCCGGCCACGGCGAGATCCGCGCCGGGCAACCGCTCGCGCAGCACGGCGCACAGGCGCGCGAAGGCCAGCGTCTGAGCCGCGCGCGGGTCGCGCGAGCGGACCGCGCGCCCCAATTGCGAACGCAACGCCTGCTTAATTCCCGCCGGAGCACCGCCCGTCCAGTACCGATCACGTTCCTCGCGCCAGATCAAGGTCAGGCGCGGCTGGCCAATGACCACGCCCCACGTCGAAAAGTCGAATGGCGGAACGTGTGTGAAGCTCTCGATTTGGACGGCATCCGGCGGCGGATGCGGCAACGCCAGACTGAGCCACGCGGCGGACTGATCCTGAAGGCGTTCATGCAGGCGTTTGGCCAATCCATCGTGCCACGCGCACCCGTTGTGCAACGGCACGTCGATCGCCCAGACTTCCGCCACGTTTGCAGGCACCATCCAGCGCAGACACTTTGGCACCAGGACCAGCAGGTCGAAGTCGCCGTCGTGGTTGACGTGATATTCCGCGTTGAGCAACTTGAGCAACGCGTGGCCATAGCGCGCATCCAGACAGTTCAGCACGAGCGGGCGGCGCAGCGGACGCCGCGCTTCGACTGCAATGTCCGGCGCGCCCTGCTGACGCGCGGCGTAACCGGTCGCGAGCCAGTCGGCAAACCACGCGAACTGCGCGCCGTGCGGGTTGTGGACGTGGCCGTTCTGCGGGTCGAGCAGCATGGGGAAGAAGAGGCCGTGGCTGGAAGGCAGATCGCCGTAGAACGTTCGGTTGCAGGCCGTGCAGGCGAGATCCGCAAGGCAACGCATGCCGGGCATATACCACCCGCGGCTGGCGAGCGGCGCCTGGCAGAGCGGGCACGCCAGATGCACATCGGGAATGGGATGTAAACGGATCACGGTGTTGCGTCCAGGGGGTCGATCAGGCGGCTGGCCCAACGCGCGGGCAGCAGGGCGTGGTACAGATCGGCGAGCGTGACCAGGTCGGGGGCGAAGCGGCAGGCCACCGCCAGGGCCTGCCACGCTTGCACACGGCGCTGCAGCGCGGAGCGTGTGGGGTCGCGCAGCGCATCGCGGGCGGCCGCCCGCGCGAAGGGGCTGGCCCACTCCATCAGCGCGCGCCGCGCGTGGCGGCGGGCTCTCGCCGGCACATCGTCCAGCAGCGGCGCATTCTTGCGTTCGATGGCACGCAGCGTGCGCCAGTGTTCGGAGGCTGACGCGGCGGATAGTCCGTGCCGGTGCCGGCGGCGCTCCGCCAGCGGCTCGCGCACGAAGCAGGCGCTCGCGCCCTTGCTGACGCGCAGACGCAGATCGAAATCCTCAAAGATCCGCAACTGGGCGTCATAGCCGCCGGCCGCGCGGCAGCGGCGCACCTCCATCATCTCAAAGCGAAACACATCGCGCCGCGGAAACTGGCGCGCCCACAAGGACAGGAGGAGGTCACCTTCGGGCACCGGCGCCGCGCCGGCCCAGACCTCGCCGCGCTGTCCGTCCTCGCTCACGTTGTAGTAGTCCGAGAAGGCAATCGTCGCACCGGGATGCGCGGCCAGTGCGGCCGCTTCCCGTTCCAGTTTGCGAGGGAGGAACCGGTCGTCGGCGTCCACATACGTGATGAAGTCACAGGCCGCGGCGGTGAGGGCATCATTGCGTGCGGCCGAGACCCCGCCGTTGCGCGCGCGGAAGATGGGCTTGATCAGACCCGCATGGCGGTGCGCGTAGGCGCGGATCACGTCGGCCGTGCCATCCGTGGACGCATCGTCGACAAGCAGGATTTCGTCAGCGGGCCGCGTCTGATTGAGGACGCTGTCAATCGCCTCGGCCAGGAACGCCGCGGCGTTGTAAGCCGGAATGTAGACGGTGATGGTCACGGCAGCCTGGTGGGGGCTGGTGGCGTCGCGGCCTCGACCGCACCCGCCCAGCGCTTACGACAGGCGGGGATGTAGGACTCGTTGAGGCAGACGTAGCGCTTGCCCGCCGCCTCCCCGGCCTGCATGAGGGACTCCGTGTTGTCGCCATGCTGGTTGGCATAGTCGACAAAGACGGCGTTGGTCTTCGGAATAAAATGCGGATGCGCCGCCGCGATGGCAGGCAACAGGTCGGCATGCGCGGCCGCTGGGGCGTATTTCCAGAAGCCCGTGTCCTGCGGCGCCCGGCCATCGAAGCCCAGCAGGCAGACCCGGTCGGCCAGCGCCGAGGCCAGCGGCAACATGAGCGACGTCAGAATATTCCCCATGGGGTAATAGATCGGCAGGCGGCGAGGATCGAATTGGACCGGCAACTTCCCGCT
Organism: Lentisphaerota bacterium; assembly: GCA_021413965.1. Classification (GTDB taxonomy): domain Bacteria; phylum Verrucomicrobiota; class Kiritimatiellia; order UBA8416; family JAIOPI01; genus JAIOPI01. The sequence continues at coordinate 125,428 of JAIOPI010000006.1, forward strand.
GGGCGCCAGCAGCACACGGCCCCGCAGGTGCGGATGATGCGCCGCGAGGAGCGGGCCGTAGATGTCGCGCGTGATGAGTTGCAGGTCGCGGGTGACCAGGGCCTGATCCAGATCGCGCTGAAAGGCCGCGGCGTGCTGATTGAGGCTGAAGTGATAGGCCGCATCGCCCGCGACCAGAAAATGCGGCTGGAGATGGTCCAGGAGGGCCGCATTGCCGACAATCATGTTGCAGACGATGCGGTACCCATCCGAGAAGTCACGCTGCCAAGCCTGCTCGAGCGACGGGCCGGTGCCGAAGACATAGGCGACGGGATAACGCGGCAGGGCGGCGATGCGGGCCTGCAACTGTTGCCGCGAGGCCTCGAGGTCGGCATCCCGCTGCAGCGCGGGACGCTGGTCATGCAGGAACGAGGCCCACGTCCACGCCTCCATCGAGCTGCCATGGCGATCGACATTGCGCACGCGTGCGGATTCGGCCGCCATGGATCCCGCCGGCACGGCGGACCAGTCCAGCACGTACACGAGATCCGCTGCGCGGAGGGCATGCGCCAAGGAGCGGTCGCCGTCCTGCACCACGTGCACGTCGGGCCGCGGCACCGGCGGGACGGGCGCGAGATAGTGGGGCACGGGGAATTCGAGCGGGCGATCCAGCGCAAACGAGGGCGTGAAGGCGATGGGAATGGTGATCGACGCCGCGCTGCCTGGCGGCATGTAGTACGCCACCTTGTGCCAGAGGTCCAGGAATTCGGCTTCCTGCGCGACCGGCGGGAAGAATCGCACGCTCGGCACGGGGTGATCGCCGCGACGGGCCGCCAGCGCCCGTCGCAAGGGCGCCTCGCGGATCCGCCAAACGGCGCGGGCAAGTGTCGGGGGAAGAGACATGGCAATGGTGGCGATGCCGCACGCAACCGGCATCGCCGATGCGGGGACCGGCGCTAGTCCAATTCGTCAGCGATCGCGTCGTGCATCGGGGCTTCCCCGCGCAACACCCGCACGCAATCTTCGGCGGCGCCCAGTTCCATCAGGAAACGGGAAGCGCGGGCCGACGCGCCGATGTGCGCCGTCAGCACCACGTTATCCATGCGGGCCAACGGCCCTTCGTAAGGTTCGGACTCGAACACGTCCAGGGCCGCCCCCCCGAGATGGCGCTGGATAAGCGCGTCAGTCAGCGCGGCTTCGTCAACAACCGGCCCCCGGGCGGTATTGATCAGCAGTACGCCGGTGCGCATGCGGGCCATGCGGTCGCGATTGATGAAGTGGCGGTTGCGGGCGTTGAGCGGGATATGAACGGTAATCACGTCGGACCGCTGCAGCAGCTCGTCCACCCCGCACCAGCGCACGTTCGGCAACGGCCGGCCAAAGACGGCAGGGTTGGTGTCCGTGGCCAGGATCGTCGGCTGGAACGGCTGCAGCAGACTGATCACGCGGCTGCCGATGCGCCCCACGCCAATGACGCCGATGGTGACTTCGCGCACCAGCCTGCCCATCAACCGGTTCCAGGCCCCTTCGCGCACGGAGTGGTCCGACTCGTGAACGGCCCGGATCAGGTTGATGATGTTGGCGAGGGTCAGTTCCGCGACGCCGTCAGAAGGGGCTTCGGGCGTATAGGTCACCCGGATCCCGCGGTCGCGGCAGTGGGCGAGATCGACGCTGTCGAGACCAATGCCGACGCGGGCGATGACCTTCAACTGATCGGCCTGCGCAAGCGTCTCCGCCGTGTAGGGTTCCGTTCCGGCGATCACGCCGTCGACGCCCTGCAGGTGCTTGCCGACTTCCCCGGTCTTCAGCCGCCGCCCGTAGGGGTTGCGCACGAGCTCCCAGCCCGTGGACTCCAGCAGATCCAGCGGCTGTCGCCCGGTATCACCGAAGGGATGAGTCGCGACCAGTATCTTCATGGGTACACGCCTTCCATCGCGGACAGGCCCCGGACGCTACGCTTACCCCTCCCGGCCGGCATACAGGCCCAGCAACTCGGCCAGGCGGAAGGTGAACTCGTCATCAATATCGATGGATTCGATCTGGGGTGTCGGGAACATGAGCGGCGTCAGGCCGATCCGGCGCTGCTTGCGGGCGAACGACTCCTTGGTGAACACGTACAGGCAGGAGTTCTCCTCATAGACCGGCTGCAGATCCTGGGTGGGGATCAACACCTCCGGATCGTGATTCACGGGCTTGCCGTCATGTGTATAGAACCGGCTTTGAAAGCGGTTCACGCTGAAGACCGAATCGTGCTTGTCCTCGGAATCGACGAAGAGGCGCAGGGCCTTGGCGAGGGTTTCCGAGCGCAGCAGCGGGTTGGTGGCATGCGTCTGCACGTAGATGTCCGCCTGTGTTTGCGCGAGGTCGTACGCGAAGAGGCGGTTCGTGCTGACCGCGTCGCCCCGCAATTCCGCCGGGCGTTCGATGACACGCACCTTGGGTGACAGCGCGGGCGCTTCGCGGATGACTCGGTCGCTGTCCGTATCGATGACGATTTCATCGACGGCATAGGTGCGGTCGAGCGTCTGCACAATGTGCTGGTACAGCGGCTTCCCGCAGAACTCGCGGAAGTTCTTGCCCGGCACCCGGGCGCTGTGGTCCTTGATCGGCACCAATGCCACCACTTTGCGGCTGTGGATCATCGTTGAGTCTCCCCTCGTTGACTATCGGCCTTGCGGCGTTCACGTCGCGGTCGCAGGCGGGCTGGCGGGCGCCGGCGAGGCGGCCGCCATGTATTGTTTGTTGGCCTCGAACAGCGCGGCCCATGTCCACAAGTCCTCGCCGGCCGCCGGTGCGGGCGCGGGTGAGCCCTGGCGCCGCTTGCTCTGCAGATTCCACCACCAACCGCGCAAGGGCCTTAGCCGATCCAGCTGGTAGTACTTCGGCGGGATATGGAGGCTGCTGACGTAATCGGCCACTTCGGTGAAGTAATACGTATTGGGTTCTTCAAACGTAAACGAATTCTGCCAGAAGAGATACGTCACGCGGTCACGGTCGTTCTTTTCGGCCTCCACGTAAGTCAGCGGCACGAAGTACTTCTTCTCCGTATGCAGGAAATGCGGCTTGCCGAGAAAGCGCACGTGGTTGTCCGCCATTTCCACCATCCACCGATGATGGCCCTCACCCACCATGCCGTCCAGGCGTCGGGTCTGTTCCCAGAGCCGCGAGGGCGTTTCGATGTAGCCAGCCTTGCCGATGCGCACGATTTCGGCGCAGACGCGGATCGGATCGCGAATATCCTCCAGCGTGTGGGAGCAAATCACGAAATCGAACATCTTGTCGGGGAAGGGAAACGGTTTGGTCGAGCAGATGTCGTGCAGGATCCACGTCTTCTTGGTGAAGCGTTCGCCCTCCTGGGGCGTCGGAAAGACGCGCGAGCGGGGCCACTTGCCAATCCCGTGATAGCCGATCTTGCGCGTCTCATACGGGCAGACGTCGACGACGTAGTCGGCGCGGTTGAAGGGGTCGGCCCAGCCGCCGATATCCAGGACCAGCCCCTGGCCGATCATTTGCTTGATCCGTTCCTCATTTGCAGGCCACATGCGCTGGTCTCCTTCCCACGTCAAACGGCCGCGGTGCTCTCACGGTGACCGGTCCGAGCCGGTCCGCGTCGGGCGCGGCGTTGTAAGGCCATTTTGTTTCAAACCGATACCCGTCGTCCATCTTGAAGCGTGACGGCGCGTCGTCAGCGGCGCCCGGCCAGGCGAGCGGCCAGGGCTTCCAGGGTGCGCAGCGGCCATGTCCACCGCCAGCTGCGGCTGGCTTTCAGGAAGCGAACGTCCGCCTCGAGTCCCGCGATCATCGCCTGCGCCGTGACGGACGGGCGCGCGTTCCCGGCGGAGGGGTCCGGCACCTCCTCCGCGTCCGGGCTGGCCACGGCGCGCGCCACGGCACTGGCGAAGCGCATGCCATCCACACCGTCGCGGAAGGCCAGGACATTGCCCCAGGCCTTGGCGTCCTCCAGCGGCGTGGGATAGCGGGCGAAGCGCCGCCAGGCGTGCCCCCCCCCTCCGCCGTACTGGATGATGGGCTGCCATTCGGAGATCATCAACGTGTAACCACGCTCCATCAGGTACGTCGCCATTTCCGCCAGCGGCGGGCAGCCCGGCTTCGCCTCGTCGAACTCGCATAGGATGACGGCCGGGCGCAGGCGATCCCAGGGCATGCCGCGCAAGACGGCGGCGTCCTCGCCCTCGGCGTCAATTTTCAGCAGGTCGATACGGCTCAGCCCCTGTTCCGCCGTGAACGCGTCAAGCGTGGTGATGGCGACGCGCAGCGATTCGCGGTGCGACGCATGGAAGGCGCGCAGGCTGGCGATGCCCGCCGAGACTTTGCTCGTGAAAAAGGGCACGCCTTCGGCTGGATGATCGCTGACGGCCAGCGCATGGACCGCCAAGGCGGGAAACGCCGACGCCAGGGCCTGCAGATCCGCCTTCTTCTCCGGATCCGGCTCGAAGGCGTGCACGCGCCAGCCATCGCGGAGAAAGGGACGCAAGTGCTGGCCGCGAAAGGCGCCGACATCGACCATCACGGCCCCGGCGGATTCCCCGCGCAGGTACTCGTACAGAACGCGAATTTCATCGATCGTCATGCCCGTGTTCTTTCTGTCTGGCCGGTCGTCCGGATTCCCTCATCGTTCCATGTACGGTTCCAAATCGCAGGCCTGGCGTGCCGCCCACGCCGGATCGCCAATTCCGGGATGCGCCCAGTCCCCCGGCGGCAGAGACCCCGCGCGAGCCTGTTGCGCGTAGGCGACGAGCGCGTCGACCACGCGGCGCGACGACAGGCCATCGCAGGGATCAATGTGGTCGCGCCGGATTGCCGCCCGACCGTCGGCGTGCCGGGCCGGATCGGCCAGGTAGCCCGACACGGCGCGGTCGAGCGCCGCGAAGGAGCCGACCATCCATGTGCCGCGCGCCTTCACCAGCGGCCGAAAGTGTTCGTAGGCGTATTCCTGCAGGAACGAATCCCGCGGATCGACCGTCAAGTCGCCATCGAAGGCCAGCGAAATGACGGGCGTATCAAAGGCAATGGCGTCAAGCGCGAGCGACCCCCGGCTCTGGATGACGATGCTGGAGTGCTTCATCAGGGCGGCGAGGCCTTGGACGTCGGCCTGTTCCTCCGGCACATCTGCACCACCGGGGCGGGCGGCAAAATCCGTGGCGCGCTGCACCAGGACATGCGGCGGCGCCGCCAGGGGGCGGAAGTCGCGAGCCCAGTCGAGATCCTGCGGATGTGTGCGAATCAACAGGGTGGAGCGGCCGTAGCGCCCGGCAAGGAAGTCGGTCGCCAGGCGGCGGGCGATGGACACCTCGTGTTCTTTCAGGCCCGTCGTATTCGTGCCCAGCGTCACCAGGCGATGCTCCGCCGGGATGCCCAGGCGCTGAAAGAGTGCGTCGCGCGTCCCCACAAACGCGTTGTCGCGATAGCGATCCATCTGCACCTTGCCGGTCTGGCGGAGGCGCGCCTCCGCCAGACCGTGCAGATCGCGCATTTCCTCGACCATGCGCCGGCTTGCCACGATGTATCCGCTCATCCCGCGCGAGGTGGCGCCCTTCGTCGTCGGATGATCCCAACTGGAGACCAGGCCGATCATGGGGATGTGGCGCCGACGCAAGGCGCGGGCCCAGTAGGCCGTGTGCTGCCAGTGCAGGCGTCCGAACACGAACACGTCGGGATTGAGTTCGGACAGCCACGCCAGATCCTCTGCGCGCGACGGGAGCCGCGGCCACTCCCGGGCCCGATACAGGAGGCTCGCCAGGGCGCGGCTGCGCGGGCAGGGAAACCCGGGGCGCTCGCCGTGGCGATACTCCATCATAATCTGTCGACGCTCGCGGCCGGCGGGTGTCGAATCACGGCGAATGCGGTAGTGCGACAGATCGTTCGAGGCGATGAATCGCAGGCTGCAGGCCGGGTACAGATAGTCGCGATCCCACCGCCCCAGCGCCGCGCATATCCGGGCCGCGATCCGGCCGGAACCGCCGGCACCCGCCGGCGGCGACTGGAGGTACCCCTGCAGGGAACGGGTGGACGGCTTGATATTCGCGACCCCCCGCCGGTTGACCAGTTCCGCCACGGGCGCCGGCAGTCCCAGCAGGTGGAATTCCGTCTCCGGATGCCGCGCCATTTCCTCCCAGACCGGGGTATGCAGAAAGTCCCGGATGGAGAACAGGTACGGCAGTACGACGGCGATGCGCAGATCCGGCATAGGCCCACGGGCTACCAGCCCATTTTCTCCAGGCGATCCAGGGCGATCCAGAATCCCTCGCCCTCGTTTTTGTGGCCCTGCCAGATCTCCGGAATGAACGAGGCGGCCGGGCACAGGCGGTCCAACTGATCGCGCACGGCGGGCAGGTCGATCTCGCCGTCCCCCACCTGCAGCCCTTCGCCATCCACGCCCTTGGCATCAGCGATGTGCAGGTGCGCCGTGTGGGGGCCCACCGCATCGATGAATTCCTTGAACGACCACTTGAAATGCGTGCAGGCCAGTTTCGAGTGCGAGAGGTCGAAGCACAATCGCAGGCGGTGCTGGGCGCAGAACGCGGCCGTGTCGTGCGGGGCGACGAACAGGTTCAGGAAGAGCTGGCCGCCGAAGTACCAGGGAAACGGCGGCAGCGTCTGGCCCACGATTTCGACGCCATCGGCTTCCAGCCTGGCGAGACTGTCCGCCATCAAATCATAGCGGCGGCGCACGGCATCCGGATCGAGCAGGCTGGTGGTGGAGAAGCCGCCCAGGCTGGCGATGATGACGGGTCGCGTGGCACGGCGGAAGTACGGCTTGAGCGCGCGCGTCAGATCCACCACGCGCTGGAGTTCGGCGACCGACCGGTCACGATGCGTGGCACTTTCGTTGGACAGATCCAGCAGGTGATCGCCCGCAAACGTGTCGGGGCTGTGCACTTTGAGATCGAGATCCAGCGGCCCGTCAAAGAAGGATTCAAACGGCTCGTCCATGTCCTTGAAACTGAGATGAAACTCGAGGAAGTCCGGATTGGTCTTGGCCAGGATCTGGCGGTAATCATGCCAGCGCACGGTCACGCCCCAGGGGCGACGGAACTGGTAAGCGCGCGCCCCGACGGTAGCTTCCGACAGATCGCTGGGATAGAAGAAGTCGCCGGCGGCGATATCGCGCCGCAGCGTGCGGCCGACCAGCTCCGACCGCCGGTTCGGTTGCAGGCCGCGCCCCGGGCTGCGCACCATGATCGCATCGTCTGTCACGCGGTCGCCGACCCGCAGCGCGCGCGCGGCGATCAGGCTTTTGGCCAGGTTGGCGCGGTTCATGACCTCGCCCTGGCTCATGCGTCGCACGCCCTCCTGTCCGAGGGACTCTTCAACCTGCCGGATCATCTCAACCATCTGGCGAAACTCGTCCGGCAGCAGGCTGACCTTGTGGTCAGATCCCTCGAGCGCGCGATCCAGGGTGATGTGCTTCTCAATGACCTTGGCCCCGCAAGCCAGTGCGGCGAGCGGCACGTGAAATCCGCGTTCATGCCCCGAGTAGCCCACTTCGCACTGCCCGATTTCCCTGAGCCGATGCAGGTACTTGAGCTGCACCTCCTTGAACGGCGCCGGGTAGGTCGAGTTGCAGTGCAGCAGCACATACGGCGTGCCGCTGCGGCGGAGCAGGGCCACGGTTTCCACGATTTCCGCGTCCGACGACATGCCCGTCGACACGAGCAACGGCTTGTACGTGCGGGAGGCCCGCAGGATCAGGTCGTGGTTGGTCAGATCCGCCGACGCGATCTTGTACCCTTCCATGCCATAGTCTTCCAGGGCCGCCAGGCTGTCCGGGTCCCAGGGCGTACAGAGCACCGTGAGCCCCCTGGCACGGGCATAGTCGAAGAGTTCGAACATCACCGGGGGCGGGAGTTCGAACCGCGTCAGCAGGCTCAGCGTATACTGCGCCCCCAGGTCCTCGGCCGTGGCGCTGCCGGAGGCGCCGGAGCGATAGAGCGCGTTGAGGTTACGCATCTGAAATTTGACGCAGTCGGCGCCGGCGGCGACCGCGGCATCCACCAGCTGACGCGCCCGCGCCGGGCTGCCGTTGTGGTTGATTCCGACCTCGGCGATCACGAAGCACGGCGTCTCGGCCCCGATGGCATGGCCGCCGATCCAGATCACGTCGCCCGGCGTGCGGCGTCGCGCCACGGCCACCACACGCCCGCTGGCGTCGAGCAGCGGCAGCATGCGGATGACATCCGAGAGCCGCCCCGCGATCAGGTCCGCCGCATCGGCCATGGCCGCCTGGGCCGGATGCCGGTTGGCCGCCTCGATGACCGGCGCGTCCATGCTCACGGAGGAATGCGCCAGCAGCCAGCGCCGGAAGTCCCCGTCGGTCAGCACGCCCTCGAGGAGGCCGCCGTCGTTGACACAGAAGACGAGCCCGCTCTTGTTGGCGTCGATGCACAGCAGCGCCTCACGCAGCGTGGCGTCCGAGCGGATCAGAAATCCCGCGATGCGGCGTTCAATCAGCATGGTGCCCTCTCCCTGTCCCTATCCGGCGGCGCCGACGCGCGGCCCGCGCTGGCGCGCAGCGCCTGCTCGGCGCGATGAAACTCCTCGTCCGTATCGATGTCGAAACTTTCGGGCTCCAGGAACCCGAAGATGGCGGTCCCCGACATGGAGTGCTTCTGCGTGATCACGCTGGTCCGCACGGCATCCACGTTGCCGGTGTGCAGGTACGTCTTGGGCAGGCGCTGCCGCGGCTCATTCCAGGGCTCGGCGATGCCAGGCAGGTCCAGTAGCGGTTGTAGCCGGCCCGCGTCGTCGCGCCGCCACATTTTGTAGGGCGGGTGCAGCACCTCCGCGACCGTGCGCACGGCATCGAGTGCGGGATCGCGGATCAGCACCTGCAGCACGTCATCGATCACTCCGTGGCGGCGAACGGGGTGGGTCGGGCGCAGGTGCAAGCAGATGTCGGGCCGGTAGCCCTCGTGCGCGTCGAGCCACGCCAGCGCGTGTGCGAAGGTTTCGAGATCCGTCGACAGGTCGCCGGCGATGGCCGCCGGCCGCCGGAAAGGCGTCTCGGCACCGAACTGGCGCGCCAGGTCCGCGTAGCGATCGCTGTCCGTGCTGACCAGGACGCGCGTGACCAGCCGGGACGCGCGCGCCTGTTCAATGGACCACGCGAGCAGGGGCTTGCCGGCGATCAGGCGGACGTTCTTGTCCACGATGGACTTCGATCCGCTGCGGGCGGGTATGAGCGCAAGAATCTGCATGTGCGTCCGGCGCGGTGCCGCGGTCAGGCGCGCGCGGTCCCGGCGTTTTTGGCTGCCGCCTGCGCGACCCACAGCCAGAGGCGGCCCCAGGCAAAGTTAAAGGCGTTTTCCAGCACCGCGCAGCTGCCGAAGTGCGTCGCGCTTTCCTTGAGGAAACTGTAGTCGCCAAACCGAAATTGCTCGAGGCGCTCCTCGACCTGGCGCGCCCAGGCATCGTAGCCGGGGACTTCCTGCCGGTCGGGAATCCACAGCTTGCGCATCCGCCCCATGGCCGCCTGCTCCGGCACAATCAGCGTGGGGATTTCGTTGGCGAGTGCTTCGAAGACCAGCATGTCCGACAGATTGTGATGGAACGAGACAAAGAAGCGCGTGCGGCCCAGCATGGCGACGAAGCCCTCGCGGGTGGGCGCCGCCGGCAGCAGGTTGGTGCGAACGGGCGCCAGCAGATCGGCGCCCGGCCCCTGCACGTTCGGCCGGCCGTAGCCCGCCGTGGAGAGGGCTCGCAGGCTGTCTGCGTAGGGGTCCAGCGCCGTGAACGAGGTCAGGTAGAACTTCAGCGCGCACCCCGCCTTGGCGCACATGGCGTCGTAGTCGCGCGCGAACTGTTCCAACAGCCCCAGCACCTGGATGTGGCGCGAGGCATCCTCCCAGCGATGGATGTCGACCATGACGACATCGCGCGGCTCGGCGGGCGGACCGACTTCTGGCCAGTGGTTGTACTGAACCTTGAGCTGGAACAGATCGGCGATGGCGCTGGGCGACACGTGACGGCAGGCCAGGGGGCGCCCGCCGAGATGCTGGCGAATCGGCACGAGCCACGGATGATCGGCCTTCGATTTGATATCGAGGATGAGCGGGACCGTGGGCGGAATCCGCGCCAGGTCGAGGCAGCGCGTCTCGTAGGTCAGATTCTCATCCGGATTGATGAATGGCATCCAGACGGCGGCCGTTCCCGTCCAATCCAGATCCGCCAGGCGTCCCGGCTCCACGGTCGAGAAGTCGATGCCGTGTGACGTGGCCCAGCGCTTCACGGCATCCACGCGCTGAAAATCCCGGAAGTCCGCAGGCACCTTGCCGCACACCAGACGCCCCTTCGGAAGTGACGAGAGATCCGGCATGGCCGGCGCCGTGCAAGGCGGTCCGCGTCTTCCCCCGTCGCCGACCTGAGCCAGCCCTCCCCATTGTTTCAATCGCCGGGCCAGGCGGCGCAGTCGTTCACGATTCAGTGCCATGTGTTACTCCTTCTCCACTCCGGCAAAAGCATCCGGTCCGGCCCCCATTGGGGCACCATCATTAAGCCGCCTGAACGACGACCGAGTGCGACGTGGCGTGCGGCAACCGATACGCGCCGCCGCCGGCATCCATCACCCGCAGCGCGAGGGGCGTCTCGCCGGCCGTCCGGGCGGCCGCATCCAGCGCACTCAGGATGCGCTGCACATCACGGAGGTCAAAGCGCTTGCTCGTCGCGGCCCACGCCACCGCGCGCTGCCGGGCCTGCTCATGCCCGCGATACGACCGGCCGATGCCCAACCACTGGCGGATCTGCCGCACCACACGACCGCGACGCGTCGGGTCGGGCGCATGGTGCGTGCGCGCCTGGCAGTGCGACAGGGACGGTCCCGGCCCCGGTCGCGACAGCACGGAAAGGATGGCGTCGGCAACGCGTTCGTGAGCCTTGCCGTCGATGCGATAGAACGTGCGTTCCACAACCGAGGCGATCGCCTGCTTCACGCTCCCCGGCATGACAAAGGTTCCCGCCAACACGGCGCCGATCTGCCGGACCATCTCGGCGGGCGACGCACAGCGCAGGCTGATGGCATCCACGGCAGGCAGCGGCGGGAACGCCGTCAGCCACCCCGGGGTGAAGGCGGGAATTCCGGCCAGGGTGGCATCGATCGCGGTGGAACTCCCCAGTTGGATAAGCGCCCTGGCCCGCAGCAGCCAGCCGTTTACCGTCCCCTTCTTGACGAGGTGCAGATTCGGCAAGGCTTTCAGCAGGTTGAGGTATACGTCCTCGCCTTCAAACGGATGCGGGCGATACACGAACGTGGCCTGCGGATACGCCTCCGCCAGCTGGTTGGCCAATGCGGTGAGGCCCGCCATGCCCTCGCGTTGCGCCGCCATGGCGCGGGCGCCATACTCGGGCGTGTAGCCGAACTCCTTGCAGAGCAGATCCAGTTCCTTCTCCGGCGTCTGAAACGCTGCATTGGCCAGGGGAAACGTGCTGTTGATCAGCACCAGATTGCGCGCATACCCGGCGGCCTCGGGAACGAGCTGCAGCGCCGCCGCCGTCCACGGCGCGGCGTACAAGTCCATGCGGGGAACGCCGGTGACGGCCAGGTGCTCCCGGGGAAACCAGGCCTTGTCGGCGGCGCGCGCCGCAAAGCGCGCCGACCAGGCACAGAACGGATCGACCGTGGCGCGAATCGCCTCATCCTGCAACATGGAAACGGCAAACTCATCGAGGTCCTGATTCTCGTCGCCGCTCGCCATGCCCGCCTCACTCGCGGCGGGACTGTAGATGCCGCCTTCGGTTTCCAGGACCCCGATGCGAATGCCGGCCGTGACCAGATCCGACGCCAGGCTGCCATAGACCCGTCGCACATGGTTCAGCAGGACAAAATCCGGCACCAGCGGCCAGAGTTCCGCGTTGCGCAGGTTCATCGGCACGAGCAGGCAGCAAACCCCGCGGCGGGCGAGTGCGCGTGCGACTAGCACGATCCCCGGCAGATCCCGGAACGGGTTATCGACGAGCAGCGCGACCCGCGGCGCTTGGGCATTGGTCTTCACGGTGAACGCGTCCACGGCGAACGCGGCAGTCACGGATCACACGGCGGCAGGACCGGCCGCGGACGCGGCGCGGATACACGCGATAACTTTCGCGAGTTGCGCCGGCGTCGCCCCCACCGAGCAGGGCAGGCTGAGCGCATGGCGATAGAGGTGTTCGGCCACCGGGCATGCCGCGCGTTCCGCGCCCTGGTGGGCGCGAGTCGCATGCAGCGGGCGCCACAGCGGACGGGACTGAATGCCGTTCTCCTGCAGCACCGCCAGCAGCTTCCGGCTGTCCATGCCGAACGGCTCCGGGTCGATCACCACGGTGTACATCCAATAGGTGCTGAAGGCCCACGGGGCCTCGCGCATGTGCGTGAGGCCGGGCACGCCGCGCAGGCCCTCCACGTAGGTCGCGGCAATGCGGCGCTTCGCCTCGACAAACGCGTCCAGCACTTCGAGCTGCGACACGCCGAGTGCCGCCAGCACATTCGGCAGCCGGTAGTTGTAGCCGACCGCATGGTGCTCGTACTCCACCGGGTCGTCCTTGGCCTGCGTCGTCAGATACCGAGCCCGCTTGGCCCAGTCGGTGTTGTTGGTCACCAGCATGCCGCCGCCACCCGTGGTAATGACCTTGTTGCCATTGAAGCTGAGGCAGCCGACGTCACCGAGCCCGCCGACGGCACGCCCCTTGTAACGCGTGCCAAGGCTTTCGGCCGCATCCTCGATGACCGCCAGGTGGAACTCCCGGGCCAGGTCCAGGATGGGGTCGAGATCCACGGGGTGTCCGAGTACATGCACCGGCAGAATCGCGCGCACGCGTCGCCCCGTCACCTTGTTGCGCAACTCGCCCGCCGCCAGGGTGCACCCTTCGCGCAGGAACACGCGGACCTTGTCCACGTCCATCTGCCAGTACTCGGGATCGGCATCGATAAAGACGGGCCAGGCGCCCGCGTATCGGATGGCGTTGGCGGGGGCGATGAACGTGAGCGTGGACACGAGCACTTCGTCGTCCGGCTGCACGCCGGCCACGAGCAGGGCGATATGCAACGCGGCCGTGCCGCTCGTGGTGGCTACCGCATGCCGCGTGCCGGCCACCGCGGCAATTTCACGTTCAAAGCGATCGACGAACGATCCGACAGAGGACACCCACCCGGTGTCGAGACACTCCTTGATGTACGTCCATGCGTGGCCGCGAATCTCGGGCACGCAAAGCGGAATGAAATCGCCACCGGGAATGGCGCCTGGCTCACGGGATGCGGTTGGACGGGAGGCATTCATCATAATGAGGGACCTGTGACGGTGGCGGTCGTCGGAACCCACCCCGCCCCCGGGCATGGCCCATTGGTCGTGTTTGTTACTCAGCGTGCAAGCGGTGGTCGCGGGTGCGTGTCGTACCAACTCAGGGTGCGATCAAGCCCCATGTCGAGCGTTACCCGCGGGCGGATGTTCAGCAGATTGCAGGTGCGGCGCATATCGGGACACCGGCGCTTGATGGGATCGTGAGGCGCGGGGCGCGCCTCGAGCGAGGCGGACGAACCCGCCCGCCGCAGGATCCGCTGCGCGAGGTCGCCGATGGTAACCTCTTCCTGGTCATTGCCGATATTCAGCGTCTGCCCGTCCGCCGCCGGATTGGCCATGGCGGCCTGCATCAGGGCAATCGCATCATCGACATGGCAGAAGGCCCGCCGGTGGTCGGTGGCATACACGACGAGCGGGGTCTGCCCCTGCCGCACACGCTCGTGCAATTCGGGGATGACATGTTCGTAGCCCATGCGCGCCCCGTAGACGTTGTGCAGCCGCACAATCACAAAAGGAAACGCATGGGCGCGCCCGTACTGCGTCACCGCCAGTTCGCCGAAGATCTTGCTGCCGGCATAACTGCTGCGGGGATTCGCGAGATCCGTCAGCGCCAGCGGCACCGCTTCCGGCGTCGGCACCGGCAGCGGCAGCACGTGCTGCGTCCAGGCGTAGGCCTCGCTGGTGGACGAGAAGAGGAGCTTGCGCCCGCCTCCCGCGGCCATCCAGTCCAGCACCCGCAGCGTCGACAGCGCATTCACGCGGATCACATCCTGCGGGCGCTCCATCACGTTGCGCACGCCGATGACGGCGGCAAGATGGTAGACCTCGTCAAACCCCTTGCCGGCGGCTTCGAAGGTGGAGACTTCGCACAGGTCGCCTTCGAGCAGGCGGCAGCGGCGATCGGCGAGCAGCGCCTGCACCTCGTCATCGCGCCTCCCGCGGCGCAGGTTGTCGACAAGGAGAATCTCGACGTCCGGTCCGGCCAGCAGGGCGCGGGCCACGTGCAAGCCGACAAAGCCGGCGCCGCCCGTAATCAGCACCTTTTTCATGATCCCGCTCGCTCCTGGTAACCGAGCCGCCGCCAGTGGCCTTTGCCGACACCGGCCAGTCGCATTCCGGCGGCGCGCAAGGAGGCGGCGGTCTGGTCGTTCATCATGTTCTGCGCATCCACAATGGCCGCCAGCTGGGGGGCAAGTCGGCGCAGCCGCGCGGCGTCCAGTTCACGGTAGGGCTTGTGGGGAACCGCGAGCACCAGCGCTTGCGCGTCAGCCATTGCCGCGGACAGATCCCGCGCAACGGATGCGTGGCTGCGCTCCGCCCAGCGCGAGACGTAGGGGTCGTGCAGCCGGACCAGAGCCCCCGCCTGCTCCAAGTCCGCGACCAGCATTTCCGTGGGGGTGCTCCGGGTGTCCCCGACTTCGGGCAGGTAGGAGACCCCGAGCACCGTCACGCGCTTGCCGCGCAGGCTGTCATCCAGCACCTCAGTCAGCAATCCCAGCGTGTGCCGGGGCATGAAGTAGTTCACGCGCAACGCCTGGAGCGTCATCTCCAGCGTCACATCGGACCCGAGCAGATGCAACCCGCCCCACTGAGCGAGCAGGGCATCCTTGGTGAGGCAGTAGCCTCCGACGCCGAAGCCCGGCAGGCGGATGTTGTCATGCGTCCCCTGGCGGACGCGGATGGAATCGATGACGTCGAACAGGTTCACGCCGACTTGCTCGGCGAGGCGTGTCCACTCGTGGATGAACGCGATGTTGACGGCGCGATAGGAATTCTCCAGCAGCTTGGCCATTTCGGTGGCCGTGGTTGTCGCGAGACGCCGCAAGGGGAATGTCGCGGTGTCGACAAAAGAGCCCAGGAACGCGCCGGCGGCCTCAGCCGAGGCATCGTCGAGGCCGGAGTACGAGCGCCAGAAACGGCGAATGGAGGCCATGTACTGCGGGCCGGGCATGACGCGCTCGTACGCGTGGGCCAGTTTCAGGGAGTCGGTGATGCCGCGCCGCGCACGTTCTTCGCGCAGCAGGGGGGCGGCGACATGTTCACAGGCGCCGATGGGAACGGTCGTCTCCACCATCACCAGCGCGTGGGGCTGCATATTCCGCCCCACGGCACGCAACGCGGACTCAAACGCCGGCAGCCCGATCCGGATGTCCGCCGGCTGGTCGACATGCCGGTTCTCCACATCGAGCCCGACATCCACCACGATGACATCGGCCAGTCCGTAGGCCGTCTCGTCGGTCGCCGCACACAGGTTGCGCATGTCCACGACGCCACGGCGGATCAGGCGATCGAATTCCGCGTCGGGTGACGGGAATGGCACGAGGCCGTCGCGCAGCTTGGCGACTTTCCAGAAGCTGGCGGGTGAGGCGAGGTCCACGCCGATCACGAAGTATCGCGGGTGGCCCTGTTCGTCGCGTGCATCGGCAATGACGGCCGCCACCGCAGACCCGACAAAGCCGAGGCCCTGTACGACCACAACGCCCTGCCCTTTCTGACGCGCCTGCACCGCGCGGGCGAACACGTCGCGCATGCTGGCGGCTTCCGCGGCGGCGTCCGGCAGCGAGTAGGACGCCCCGTCGGGGGCGCAGGATGTTCGGGCGGACGGGGTCAAGGCGTGACCCCCTGCTTGAGCTGTTCGCGCTGGCCCACGTCAATCCACTCTTCTTCAACCTCGAAGGCCCCCACGCGCTCGCCGCGCTTCAGGCACTCCTCGAACAGCTCGGTGATCAGGTAGTTGCGATACGGGACGCGGCGGAGCAAGGGCGGGTTGATCACGTAGATGCCGGCGTTGATCGAGCGTTCCAGCACGGGTTTTTCCTCGAGCCGCCGCATGCGCCCGTGCTTGGACTCGACGCAGCCGAAGGGCACCTGGTGGCCATACCGGCGGACCGCCATGGTGGCCACATAGCGACCGGTGGCGTGAAACCGCAGCATGGCGGGAATATCCGCCTGGGTGATCAGATCGCCGTTCATGACGATCAGGGGGTCGCGGGGCACCGGCTTCAACAGGGACAGGGCGCCGCCCGTGCCGAGCGGAATGCGCTCGCGCACGTAATCGATCTGGCAGCCGAAATGCGCGCCGTCGCCGAAGTGGTTCTCAATGATGTGGCCAAGATAGTTCACCGAGATATAGACGCGCCGGACGCCGCAGCTCACGAGGTGCAGCAACACCCGTTCAAGGATCGGCCGGCCGGCCACGCGAATCATCGGTTTGGGGATGCTTTCGGTCACGGGCCGCAGGCGCAGGCCACGCCCGCCCGCCATGATCACGGCCACGTTGGGTCGTTCCTCGGCCCCGATGACTTCGTGCAACAGGTGTAGCCCCACGAGGCGGCCGCGACGGTCCACCACCGGGATCTGGTCAATCAGCCGGGCCCGCATGAGGTCGAGCACATCCGCGCGACCGGCCTCCGGGGGCACGGCCGAAAACTTGCGCTGCATGATGGTGGCCACGGGCGTGGCCAGCGACGCCCCCTTCAGCAGAACGCGCCGGGCATCGCCATCCGTGAGCGTGCCGACCAGGCGAGCCCGTGCATCCACGACCAGGGCAATGCCGGCCGCGCCCGCTTCAATGGCACGCAGGGCCTCCAGCAACGTCAGGTCCTGGCGCACGCGGCAGAGTTCAAAGGTCACGGGGGCGGAGGGGGGACGGGTGGTGGATGTTTTCATAGCGTCCGCAGCAGGTTGACGGGGTCCTCGCGTGCCAGTTCCAGGGGGCCGGGATTCACGGTCTGACCGACCGGCGGGGTCATGTTGGACCGGAAGCCGCAGAGAAGGCCCAGAGACGTCAGCATCGCCAGGGTCTCCGGACCGTATGAATTCAGCGGATGCGACATGCTGGTGACGGGCTGAATGCCCAGGCTCTGCAGGTGTCGCGCATTGCGCTCATACTGCGCGCGCTGTTCGGCCGGCGGCAAGCGCGCCAGCTGATAGGGATGATCGTAGGAGTGGAGGCCCACGCCGTGCCCCTGCCGATGCAACTCCTGAAGCGCCCGGTTGTCCATCCACAACGTGCGAGCGAGGTCCGGCACCGCGACCCCATGGTCCGCCATCAGTGCATCCATGACCCGCTCAAACGCCGCTGGCGACAGCACGTCGTTGCGCATGAAGCGGTAACGCAGATCGTTGTCGGAGTAGAACGGGAACATGGCGCGGGTGGTCTGTGCATAGCGCTCGAAGGCCGTGCCCGTCAAGCGGGACCGCGCCGCCTCTTCACAGCGCCCGAGAAAGGCATCGCAAAAGGCATCCATGCTTTCAAACCGGCTCGTGGCGAAGTGGCTGTAGATCTCGGACTTCACCAGACCGCCTTCGTTCACGATCGAGTAGACAAACCAGAAGGCCAGCAGGCCGAGCGACTGGAGCACGGGCAAGGCCACGTCGTACTGGCAGCGGAGCCCATCGTCAAACGTCAGGCACAGATCCCGCGATTGCAGGCCGCCGCGCTGCAGGCGGCGCAGCCATTCCGCAGGGGAGAGGATGCGTTCAATCCCGACATGGCGAAGCAGGCGATCAAAGTCCGCGCGGCTGATGGAGCCCTGGCCGGCAGGCTTGGCGCCATCGGCGTGCAGCCGGTGGAACATGAGCCCGTGCGGGATGTCGGAGCGATAAGCGCGACTCGATGCATGCATGCGACGTGCGCGACGCGGTTGCCTGCCTGGCGTAGGGGCTCCGCTCGCGGAGACCTGTTGCCGGGAACAGGTCCGCGCAAGCCGGCGGGTCGGACGCTTACTTAAAGTAACTTTCCAACTTGCCTTCGCGCACCGTGTCCAGGGTGGCGCAGTGCAGGCCACCGCCCTGGGTGTAGATATGCCGCATGCGGATCGGCACCACGGTGAACTTACGTGACTCCAGCAGCTTGATCATGTTGGTCTGGCGCTCGTCGACGATGACCGTCTCCGGATCGAGCGACAGGAAGTTCATGCCCACCCACGGCGAGGCCATGTCCGCCAGGTTGGTTTCGAAGCCCAGGGCGGCCAACTCCTTGGACAGGCGGTCCCGCACGTCGCGCTGGAACGTGAGTTCCTGGTCGGTGGTCGGCGCCACGTCGCCGAAGTAGATCTTCTCCCACTGGTCGAACAGCTTCGGGCAGTTTTTCTCGCTGACCCGCGCGCTGTTCAGCAGCACGAGGCCGGGCTTCAGGCAGAGCACGGTCGAGTCGATATGGCTGGAGCGATAGATATCCTCCGTCGTGTGCACGCGGTACTCGTCACCCAAAACGCTCTGCAGCCAGCGCGCACCCTTGTAGTTGCCGGACGACGACACCAGGTAGAGCAGGTCGCGCCCCATGCGCACCGTGTTGGCGGCCTCGAACAGGATTTCCTGCTCGGTCAGCTTGTGCAGCTTCTCCAGGCGCCCGTTGGTGAGCTGCTGGTAGCGCACGTCCTCGGCCGTCAGCTTGCGTTCATTCTCGTCGCGATAGTAGGACGACAGGATTTCGCCAACCAGGCGCGGCTTGGGACCGGCAATCCAGCGGAAGCCGGCTTCGAAATAGTCGTACCAGATGGGGTACAGCGCAGTGGTTTCGAAGTAGCGGCAACGCAGTTGGGAGGGACTTTCCACGACCGTATTGCCCACCACCAGATTCAGGTCCCGGACGTTGTAGATATTATTGCTCGTGGAGGACCATTCCGGTGTCGCGTACATCGTCGTCAGGTCATACACGGTAGGGCGGTGCACCTTGGCGCCATACTGCCGGCAGGCATTGGCGAGCCCCTCGAGATCCTCCCGGATCTCATCCAGGAACCAGCGCGGGAAAGCCTGCTTGGCGAGTTCCGTGGCCTTGACGCGCAGGTCTTCAGGGATCGGACCCGGTTTCGTCCAGGTCAGGACCGCCGCCGATCCTTCGGCCGTGCCCACGATGACCTCGCGCAGCGGGTCCCATTCGTTATGGCTGTTGATCTTGCTGACCGTCCCCGCCGCTCCCGTTGCCGCCTGACTGCTCATGCCGATTCCCCTCTCACTGCGTTAGGTTTTCAGATGACGGACCTTCACACCAAAGCTGACCGACGTATGACCACCCATCAGCGTCGCCGCAAGGGCCGGGCCGGCACGCCGGCCACGACGTCGCCGGGCTGCACGTCCTTCACCACCACGGCTCCCGCCGCGACCACGGCGCCATCACCAATCATGATGCCCTGGCGTACGACCGCGCCGCCGCCGACGTGCGCCCGCATGCCGACGCGCACGCCGCCGCACAGCACGCTGCCGCTGGCCAGATGGGCATGCGCCCCCACCTGGCAGTCGTGCTCCACAATTGCGCCTGTATTGACGATGACATCATCCCCGAGGACCACGCCGGTGTTGACGATCGAGCCGGGCATGCGCTGCACGCCCCGTCCCACGGTCGCGTCGGGCGAGCAGATGGCCGTGGGGTGCACCACCTCGAGCGGCTGCAACCCATGCGCCACCCCCAGCTCAAACAGGCGCTGGCGCAGGCGGTTGTCACCGGTCCCGCCGACCCCGACCGCGAAATGCCGCAATCCGCGCCGTTTCAGCCCGGGCAGGGATTCGTCGCCACCGGCCACGCGAACGCCCGCAACCCGCTGTCCGCGGAGGGCAGGATTCGCATCCACCACGGCGACGGGGCGCGCCACGCCCGACAGCCGCAGACACTCCATGACGACACGCGCATGGCCGCCGCCACCAAACACGATGCAGTCGATTTTCGCCTTACGCGGCATGTGCCGAATGCTCTCCACGAACACGGCTGGTAACGGGCAGTCCCCCACCGCGCGCGTTGGTCGGGGTGGGCGTCTGGTGAATCATGACGGCGCCCACTGGCAGAAGCGTTTGACGAGCAGCGTGTCGTCGAGCGCGACCGTGCGCAACCGCTCGACAATGCGTTCTGCGGCATGGCCATCGCCATACGGATTCACCAGGTCACCCAGGGACGCGCGGAACGCAGGCGACGCCGCCTGGCGGATGGCCGCCGCGATCTCGGCGGCGGCGCAGGGCGCATGCAGGACATTCGCCCCATGCTGGCGTCCTTGCTGGCGCGGGCCGATATCCACGACGGGGAGCCTGAACGAGGCCGCCTCGATGATGCCGCTGGAGGAGTTCCCCACCATGGCTGAGGCGACCGCCATCAGGCTGAAATAGGCGGCCGAGCCCAGATTCTCGACATAGCGTGTGTTGGGGCGTCGCGCCGCGAAGCCCGCCATGGCCGCGTGGATGGCGCGGTTGCCCGGATCCATGTTGACGCCGGTAAACACGATCTGGCCCGGCCAGGCCTCCAGCCCGCGGATCACCTCCGCGATTTGCTGCGCGCTCGACTCCCGCTGGAGCGTGGCTGGGTGGTACGTGACCAGCAGCGGAGACTCGACCGGCATGCCGATTCGATCGGCGAGCACTCCAGGCGTCAGCCGCGGCAGGCCCACCACATTATCGAGCGACGGGGCGCCGCTGAGGGTGATGCGCCAGGGCTCCTCGCCCAGTTGCCGCAGGTTCTGCGCATACGCGGACGTGGACGGAAAGTGCAGGTGGCTGAGCTTGGTGATCGCGTGGCGGATGGATTCATCCATGGCCCCCTCGGTGACCTCTCCGCCATGCAGGTGCGCCACGGGAATACGCAGGGGCAGCGCGGCAACGGCCGCGGGCAGCATGTCAAAGCGGTCGCCGAGGACCAGGAGCACGTCGGGCCGCGAGCGCGCGAGGGCCTCCGCGAAGCCGGCCACGCCGCGCCCCATGGCCGTGGCAATGGCCGCCGGGGCATCGCCGTCCAGGTGCAGCGGAATCCGTTCGCGGATCGGGTAGCCGTCGGCTTCGATCTCGCGCACGGTCAGGCCAAAGCGTGCTTCCAGATGCGCACCCGTGACGAACAGCCACGTCGCGAGAGCCGGCGTCTGCTGCAGGTGCTTGAGCACCGGCACATAGATGCCGTAATCCGAGCGCGCCACGGTGACGACCCCGATGGTTCTCATGAGATGAAGCGGCACGGGAGGATTCAGCGTCCTCGGTTCAGGCAGGCGAGGGGAAGACGGCACCTCACTGGAGCATGTCGAACGTCAGTGGCGTACCTGCGGGGACGGTCAGACGAGTGGTGCGCCCCAGAACCTCATCCAGACGGCCGGGGGGGATACCGGTGCCGGGGCGCTGAATTACTACCGCGTCGCGCGTCAGCGTGGCGCCCGCCGGAAGTTCACGGGCGGCGACGAGGCTCTTGCGGGCGACGCGCGCGGTTGCCAGGTCGGCCCGGGTGGGCTGCTTGACCGGCGAGCCCAGCGCCGCCTCGACGGCCCGCACCGCCTGCACATAGGCCATGAACTCCGCGGGATCGGCGCTCGCCTTGTGGTCGGGTCCGGGAAGCTGCTTGTCCAGCGTGATGTGCTTCTCCAGGATGCGGGCGCCCAGGCCGACGGCACCGCAGGCCACGGCGTGGCCAACCGTGTGATCGCTGAAGCCAACCTCCAGGCGGAAAGTCTGCGCCATCGTGTGCATGGCGCGCAGGTTGATGTCGACGGGATTGGCGGGGTAATCGCTGGTGCACTGCAGCAGCGCCAGGTCGCGCTGGCCCCGCCCCGCCAGGATGTCGACCGCCACAGCCACTTCCACCAGGCTGCTCATGCCGGTTGACAGCAGCATGGGACGCCCCAAGGTGGCGGCGGCACGCAGCATCGGGATGTTCGTGATTTCACCGGACGGCAGCTTCACGAAATCCGGATCCAGCTGGTCCAGGATGCCCAGCGACGTCAGGTCGAACACGCTCGCGGAGAAGAGCATCCCCCGCGCCCGGCACCGGTCGCGCAAGGTCGCCAGATCGCGCGGCGGCAGCTCGTACGACCGCATCAGATCCCGCATGCTCACGGTCGTGCCGGTGTTGCGCTGCTGATAGTCCGCCTGCGGGGTTGCCGCGGACGCATATTCCTCGGTCTGGAAGATCTGGAACTTGACGGCATCCGCACCGGCATCGGCGGCCATATCGACGAGGTCCGCGGCGCGCGCGACGTCGCCGTTGTGATTCACGCCCGCCTCGGCGATGAGCAGAACCCGCGGCCGCCCCCACGGCAGCGATTGCGTATACAGTGTTTCGTTGAACGCAAGGCCGACTTCATCGTCGATTTCGACGGCGCGCTCGGGCGGGACGACGAAGCCGTGCGTGGTGCCGGGCTCCAGCCAGTGCGCGTGGTGATCCAGCCACGTCCCCGCGCAGACATACACGCTCGTGGCGAGGCGGTACTCGCGCTGGCGATCCTGCCGTTCCGGCCGCAGTGCGCGGCTCGTCATGGGCTGCAGCCGCGACCCGTCCAGCGTGAACTGGAAGTCGATTTCGTGTTCGGCCGGCGTCACGGCCACCACCGGGGCGCCCGCGAGGGTGCGGAACAGCGCGATGCAGCCGAGCACATCGTCGGGCGCGGTCAATGGCGTCGTCGGCTGCAGCAGCACCACTTCGTCAAAGTGCTCGCCGCGCTCCGCATACCAGGTCAAGGCGTGCTGGACGACTGGCGCGGAAGGGGTCCGGTCGCCCGCCAGTTCCGCGGGCCGCATGAACGGCGTTTCGGCCCCGTATGCGCGGGCGGCCTCGGCGATTTCGGCATCGTCCGTGGACACCACCACGCGGCCCTGTCCGCCCAGGCGCGCGAGGCACCGGCAGCCCAGGCGGGCCGCGCGGCCGATCAGCGGGACGCCGCCGACGGTGCGCAGATTCTTCCGCGGTACGCCCTTGCTGCCCCCGCGGGCCAGCGAGATGAACAGCGTTCGTCTTGTCATGGGGTCACCTGCTCCGCCGCCTGGTCGCCGGGGACCCGAAGCGCGGCGCGGTCGCCCAGTCCCATGGCCGCCAGCGCCCGCCCCAGCGCGCCGTCCGGATAGAAGGTGCGCAGGTGAGCCTGATCGGCGGCGACATCGGCGCCGGCGCGCGCGGCGTCAAGATCCGCCACCAGGTTCACGAGCGTGGCGGGCAACGCCTCCGGGTCCCGGAGATAATGGCGGAAGCCGTCGTACAATTGCGCCATGCGGTCCCACTGATTCACGAGGTCCTGCGTGCTCGTGTGGAGCACGATGGACGGGATCCCGGCCATGGACGGCATGAAGAAGACGGTGGAGTAGAGCGACACGACGAGGTCGATGTCGGCCAGCAGTGAGTAGATGGGTTCGTAGGAGATGCGCCAGTTCGTGATGCCGGCCGCATGCAGGGTCGCGTCCACGGCGCGAAAATTGTTGGACGGGTGCGGCTTCACCACGACTTCGATGGGGACCGGCGCCTGCTGAACCGCCGTGTGGAGCAGGCGGACATAGCGCATGAACTCATCGTGATCGTACACGTACGCATTGTCACCCGCCGCGCGGGTAGCGCCCGCGGGCAGGAAGCGCCGGATCACGAAGAGGCACCGGCGCGGCCCCGGGCGACGCGCACGGGGGGTCCCCGGCGGCGGGGTGCCGACCAGGTGTCGCAGCCATTCGTCATCCAGTCCGGGGTATCCGACATACGTGAACTGGTCGCGCTGGGCGGGTGCGGCCTCCCAGGTGCGCTCGTGGATAAACGGCATCCAGACGGAGCAGAAGGCGGGCAGGAAGTCGCCCTGCCGGTCAAACGGCGCCAGGGCGACGGGTTCGGCATGGTGCGGCGCGTGCGGCAGCAGGACCACGCGGCAGGTGCCCCCCGCCATGTAAGCATTGAAGGCGCCCCGCAGCTGCGCGGCGCCGGAAGCGGTATGGTCCAGCAGCACGAGGTCGGGGCGCAGGGCCGGGAGGATGGCATCCAGGCGTGCGCGACGGCTGAGCCGCCGCTCCCAGGGTTCCGAACCCGCCCCGCGGTGACCGCCGGCGGGCCCGGCCTGATCCGTGTCGCGCTCCGAACGCCGATACAGGGCGCGCCACAGGGGGTTCGCGAGGCGCTCGGGCATCGGCAGGAAATCGGCGAAATCGTATTCGCGAATGCCGGCGGCGCGAAACAGGGACGAGTAGAACTGGCCGCTCCGCAGAAACTGGTGGCGGGTCAGGCGGCAGTACAGCACCGACACGGAGACGTCGGGGCGCACCTGGCGCACCTTCCACAACAGGGGCGCCGCATAGTCCAGCGCCGCCGTGTTCTTGACCATGATGGCAAGGATGTTCACGTGACTGGTCGCGTTGCGGCGTACTCGACGCACCCGTTGCGCAGGGGGTGCGCGCGAAGGGCAAACCCCAGACGTTTCAGCATCGCCGCGATTTCATCGGGCGTCCGCCCTGCCAGCGGGTGCGCCTCGACGATCATGGCATCGACCTGCTGCAGGAGATCCGGCGGCGTTTGTTCCAGAATGGCGTACTCGCTGCCTTCGCAATCCATTTTAAGGAGCCGGCAATGCGTGATGGCATGCCGGGCGAAGACCGCCGGCAGCGTGACGGTTTCGACTTCAATCGCCTGCACCGGTTTGCAGGCCTTGTTCTTGACGTAGCCGGCCGAAGCCAAGGTGCCCGTGGTGGACGTCGGGCCCTGAAGGAATCGGTGCGTGCCGGCCGCGCCGCCCACGGCCTGCCCGCACACGATCACGCGGCTGCCATCGAACCCGTTGTCCGCCGCGTTCTGCTTCAGCAGCGCGGCATTGCGAGGGTCGGGCTCGTAGGCATAGACCGTGAGTCCCGGCACGCGAAACGCCAACGGCACGGCAAAGCTGCCCATGTGGGCGCCGATGTCAATCACCACGTCGTGCGGCCGCAGGGGCAGCGCGATCTGCTCGAGGTACTGCTCACACGTATAGAGCAGGTCCACCATCGTCCGCCACTGATCGATGGCGAAGTTGAGTTTCAGCCCGGAGCGGAACTGCACCTGGTGGCGGGCCGCCGGCAGCTCCGGGTTGGCATGATGGTGCGTGTGGTTGATGGCCGCTTCGGACACGGCGATCCGCCAACTGGGGAACCAATTGCGGACGGCGCCGCGGGCGGACTGCCACCGCTTCCATTCCGTCCACCGCTGACGCCAGGACATGCCGTTGGTGGTCATGCGAGTGTGGGCGATACCAAGGTGTGGAGGCGACGTCCGGCCCGGGCCGGTGCGTCCGGGGCGGTCTATTCGGACAGCGGGACCGTCACGGCTGGCTTGCCATCCACAAACCAGCGGTGGGGCTGCACCATGGGCGGCAGGCCGCGAATAATGTGCGTCGCGGGCAGATTCGGCAGGCTGCCGCGCAAATTGCCGGGTCCCACGACAAAGGTGCTGCGCTCGCGCAAGGGGGTGTACCATTTGACCCCGATGGCGTCGGTGATGGCGCCCTGCACGCCGACCATCAGGACGTACGAGCCGGGCGCCAGCCGGGGAGCCGGCAAGCGGCATTCCACGACCCCCTGCGAGGGCAGCGGGTCCAGGTCGATTCCCTGCCAGCGGGTGGCCATGGAGCTGAGCAGTTCCTCGCCGGCGCTGCGCTTGATGGTCAGGTAGAAGCTGGGCGCGACGGACGGCTGCAGCACGCGGTAGTGCACACGGAAGCGCAGGCATTCATTGTAGTCGAAGGTCTGGCGCGGCGACCCGTCGTCCGCCAGGCATTCCGCCCGCTCGATCTGGATGCGTTCCGCGGCGCCGGTTGTCGGGCCGGCGGCGGGCCCTTCCTGCGGCATCATGCGGCTGCGCGCGAGCATCTTCAATTCGTAGGCCTCGATGAGTCGCGCGGGCGGGCCGGAGTCGACCAGGCGACCGCCCTCCAGCCAGAGCGCGCGATCGCAGACCTGTTCCACGGCCACGGTGTTGTGCGAGATGAAGACGACGGTGCCGCCGTTGTTCTTGTACCCGAGCATGTGGTTGTAGCACCGCTCGCGGAAGGAGGCATCGCCGACGCTGAGCACCTCGTCGACCAGCATCAGGTCGGGCGCCATGTGGACGGCGACCGCGAAGCCGAGACGCACGCGCATGCCCGAGGAGTACGTGGCCACGGGCGCGTCCAGGAAATCGCCGATGTCGGCGAACTGGACGATGTTGTCGAAGCGCGAGCGGATGTAATCGCGGTCCATCCCGAGGATGGCGCCATTCAAGAAGATGTTTTCGCGCCCGGTCATGTGCGGATGGAAGCCGGTGCCGAGGGCGATGAGGGCGCCGACCCGCCCGCGCAGGCAGACTTCGCCGCCATCCGGCGGGAAGATGCCGGCGATGATGCGCAGCAGCGTGGACTTGCCCGAGCCGTTGGAGCCGACGATCCCCAGGAATTCCCCGCGGCGCAGGTCGAAGCTGACATCATCCAGCGCCCAGAACTCCTCGCGGCGCAGGCGCATGGTGTCCTGCCGGCTCCCCATCAGGTTGAACGCCAGATCCCGCACGCCATACAGCATGCTGCGGCGCAGATTGCGACAGAACTTCTTGGACACCGAGCGGACGCTGAGAACCGTGTCCGGCGCTATATCGTGGCTCGGTGCGGCGCGCGTGGTGCGTGGTGTCATGGTTAGGTGCCTGGTGCGGCGTGCGTGATGCGGCGTGAGACGTCCAAAGGTCCTGGTGCGTGGCGCGGCGTGCGTTTTCTTAAATCATCCGTTCCACGAGTTTGTGTTCGCTGACAAAGAAGAGGCGCAGGCTGATCAGGAATAGCAGCAGGGAGCCGCCGGCACAGGCGACGTAGACGCCGACGGCGTCGTTGTAAACGTGACCGTGAATCAGGACGTCGCGGCAGGTGCAGATGAGGTAGGTCAGCGGGTTGTAGTCGTTGATGGTTCGCAGCAGCGGGTGCGGCGGGTCGGTGTCGGAGTACAGGATGGGCGCGGTCCACATCAGCAGGCCCATGATGAGCAGGAGGAAGCGATCCAGGTCGTAGGCCACGACGCGGATCATGGACACAAACAGTCCCATGGCCGCCCCCAGGAAGAACAGCGGCAGCAGCGTGAGCGGAAAGAGCAGCAGGCCCCAGCCGGGGTAGACGCGATACAGGAGCATGGCCAGCAGCGTCGGGATGAACGAGAGCGAGAAGTTGAAGAGTTCCACGAGCATCTGCTTGATGAACAGCGCCTCGTGGGGGTACTTGACCTGCTGCACAAGCGCGGTGCCTTGATCGAGCGTGGCGGACGCCCCGGTGAAGAACCCATTGAAGGCGCTCCAGCAGGAACGCCCGACCAACAGGTAGACGCCAAGCACGACGGTGGTGGCGCCCGGGTTATAGACGTTCATCTTGGCCGCGATCAGCCAGGGTACGGTCTGCATGATCGGGCCGGTCAACACCCACAGCGCGCCGATCCGGGATTTCTTGTACTTGGCGAACAAATCACGCTTCAGCAGCTGTTTAATGAGCTCGCTCGACCCGATGATGTTGCGGGTCATGGTCACACAGACGCCGACCCACGACATTTCGTGTCGCTGGTTGGCGCGGTAGACGGTCACCGGCGGCGGCGTCAGCGGCCTCGGATCGGGGGGGCGGTTTTTCGGCGTCGCGGTGTCAGGAGTCATGAGGATGGGCCCCTATCGGATGTCGGGGTATTGGCGTTCGTCGGGCTTCATTCACGTCAGGGGATGCCGGGGGTGATCCAAGGAGGTCGGGGTTCCGGTCTACTTCAGCAGCATCCGCACGATGCGGCTGTTCCAGACCTTTTGGGCCTTGGAGTGAAAATCACGGAGGTGCTGGATGCGGGTTTCGATGAAGGCGCGGTCACGATCGGGGCTTGTCGTCGCCGGCCCGGCGCCGTTGAGATCGGCTTTAAGTTCCTCCAGCAGCGAGGTGGCGCCGTTGAGCTTCTTGCCGACCGTGTCCCGCAGGATATTGCGGACGATTTCCCCGAGCCAGTCATTGGCTTCGTAGTAGTCCTTGCGATCACCGCGGACCCAGACCTGCCGGACGGCGTTCCACTGCTCCAACTGGCGCACGCCCATGCTGGCGCTGCCCTTGCTGATGCCGAGGGCGGCCTGCATGTCCGCCAGGTTTCGCGGCTCGGGGCTGAAGTAGAGGTAGGCATAGATTTGTCCGAGCACCCGTCCGATGCCGAACGACTGCGTGGCGTTGCCAGCGTCCTCGATAAATCGGCGGACGACGGCGGGAAGCTCGGGTGCGGCGGGGGTCATAGAGACGGGCGGCGGCGGCGGGCTCTCACACTCCGTGCCTGTCGATTATGCACGTTCAAAGTGTATTGAACATACAACACCAAGCCGAAAAGGGCAAGGATTTCCGGACGGTTCCGGCATGGTTACGGGGCATCCCGGCAATCTCTTTTGCCAAGTTCGGCGCACCTCTGCTAGGCTGCGGGGCGTCAGGTCGGTGCGGGACGCGCGATCACTCATGAAACAAGCCATCAAGACCCTGCTCAAGGCCACGCCGCTCTATCCCCTCGTGTGGAAATGGCGGGCGGAGCGGTGGCGCAAGCGGGCCGCCGTCGAGGCCCAGGAGGCCGAAGTCCGCACGTGGGAAAGCCAGGGCTGCCCCGCCCCGCCCCCCCATATCGTCAAACAGCGCACGCTGCTGCAATTTGCCCGCGACTACCAGCTGAACATCCTCGTCGAGACGGGGACGTACCGCGGCGATACGATCGAGGCCATGCGCACGCACTTTGACCGCCTCTACTCGATCGAGCTGAACCCGGAGTTGCACCAGAAGGCCAAGGAACGGTTCCGCGACAAGGGGCGTCACATCGTGCTGATCCAGGGCGACAGTGCCCGCGAGCTGGGGCATGTCGTCGCCCAGTTGGAACAGCCCGCACTCTTCTGGCTGGATGGCCACTACTCGGGCACTGGCACTGCCCGCGGCGAACAGAACACGCCCATCTTCGAGGAACTTGGCCACATCCTCAGTTCCAAGGTCGCGGGCCACGTCGTGATCATTGATGATGCCCGCTGTTTCGGCACCTTCCCCGATTACCCCACCCTGGCGCAGCTCGAAGCGTTCATTCGATCCAAACAGGACCACGTCGATATCGCCGTCAAGCACGACAGCATCCGGGTCACCCCGCGGCGCTGACGGGACGTTCCCAGCCGCGCCTCCAGCACAGGCCGCCATGCACAGACTCGTAAAAGGAATCCTCGCCCGCTGCAGCCAGGATTTGGCGCGCTGCGTCCATGAGCACAATCAGCGCGATCAGGCGCGGGCGCAGTTTGACGACGCGTTCGCCGAGTTCAAGCGCCGGGCCCCGCCCGTTGCCCCGCGGTTCATCATGGCGCCGGAAGATATTGTCCCCTGCATGGCGGACCAGACGGCGACCACCGCCTTCGAGCCCCACTACCTCTACCATCCCGCCTGGGCGGCCCGCGTGCTGCGCCAGCTCACCCCCGCCGTCCACGTTGACATCTCCTCGTCCCTGCATTTCTGCACGCTGGTCTCGGCCTTCATCCCGGTGCGCTTCTACGACTTCCGCCCGGCACGGCTGCATTTGCCCGGGCTGACCTGCGCATCCGCCGATCTGACGCGGCTGGCGTTTCCGGACAACAGCATCGCCTCCCTCTCCTGCATGCACGTCATCGAGCACATCGGGCTCGGGCGCTATGGGGATCCCTTCGATTACGATGGCGACCTGCGCGCGGCGGCGGAGCTGACGCGCGTGCTCGCGCCCGCGGGATCGCTGCTCATGGTCGTGCCGGTCGGGAAGCCGAAGATTGCCTTCAACGCCCACCGCATCTACAGCCACGACATGGTGCTCAAGATGTTTGCGGGGTTGACGCTCGTCGAGTTCTCGCTCATCCCCGACGACGCCCTCACGGCAGGCATGATGGTCAACGCGACCGCGGCGCAGGCCGATGCCCAGTCGTTTGGATGCGGCTGCTTCTGGTTCAGGAAGCCCTGACCCACGCCCCGGGCTGCGGTGCCGCTCAAGGGGCCGTCGTGTCGCCGCCTTCAACCCACCCTTCGGCCAGCAGGCGGGCGGCCAGTTGCCGGGTGAACGTCGTGCCGCCGCGCTTGTTCAAGTGATTCCAGTCCAGGAAGTCCGCGTCCGTCAATCCGCAGTCGCGTGCGCTCTCAAACGCAAGCAGCTCCGTGCCGGGGAGCGCGGCAGCCGCTTGCCGGTACGCCTCGTATTCGCGGGCACGGGTGCGCTTCAGCTCGGCGACATACGCATCGCGAAAGGGCAGTTGCAGGAGGATGACCCGCTGGTCGCTGGCGGCAGCCCAGCCCAGTATGTCGCGGAGCAGCGCCTCGCGGGCCGGGCTGAGGGCGAAATCCTTGTACCAGGTTTCTACCAGATTGCCGACGGGGTCCAGGCCGTGCGCCTCGTCAAGCGACAGCGGCTCGCGCTCCGCCGCCAGGATCAGCCCCGCCGACGGGGGCGCTGGCGCGGCGGTGCCCATCAGGCGGGCCCGGGTGCGCGCCAGGCCATCGGCAGCGAGCGCGCGGTACATGGACCCTTTTTGCGCGGTGCGGAAGATGGCGCCGAGCAGGCTGCGCGGCGACCGCTGCAGCCTCCAGCGATCCGCGACGCCGGCAAAGTGATTGAAGCGCTCACTCATGGGGAAGCCGGCGTTCCACTGGAACCCATCGATGGCATAGATCAGCACGGGGGCGCGGCTCAGGGTCCCCCGGGTGCGCTGGTAGAAGAGGCGGTTGTCGTAGTGATCGCCCGTCAGAAGCGAGTCGTTCTGCACGCTGCCGGGCGGCCATTGCAGGGCGGCTTCGAGCTGCCCCGCGATCACCCCGCACTGCGAGCGGGAGTCACCCACGATCACGATGCGCGGGGGCGGGCCGGCGTTGGCGCGGTCAACGGCGCAGAGGAACTCCTTCACGTAGGAGGGGCCCAGCCGGCGATACGGCCAATCCGCGCGCGACACGCCGAAATCAATGGCGGCAAGCAGGGCCAGGGCCAGCAAGAGACCGCGCGGCCAGCCCGGGCGCAGTTGCAGCGTATCAAAACTGAAAATAAATGAAAGGTACCGCATAGCCGGTTCCGCAGACGACGATCAGGAACGTCATACCAGCATAGGCCACACCACGCACGACCCAGGGCGCACGCAACAGGACGGTGTGATTGCCGGACAGCC
The DNA here is from genome assembly GCA_021413965.1 of Lentisphaerota bacterium. GTDB lineage: Bacteria > Verrucomicrobiota > Kiritimatiellia > UBA8416 > JAIOPI01 > JAIOPI01. The sequence goes on from JAIOPI010000006.1 coordinate 156,538, forward strand.
GCTGGGGTAAGTCAATGGCGAGGACCAGGGCCCCGAAGAGCGCGGGCGTGGCCAGCTGAAACAGGTTGAAGCCGCCATGCCAGAAGAAGATTCCGCGCAGATAGTCGAAGGCCACGGCAAAGGTCGGCGCCCGGAAGAAGGTCCAGGTAAACGTCACCAGGTGGAAGGTGGCGACGATGCCGATCAGCGACCGCCAGCGCGCGGGCGCCTTCTCGGGCGGCGGGCGGCGTTCGCTCAGGAACTTATGCACCGCCAGGTACAGGCCGTGCAGCGTCCCCCACACCACGAAGGTCCAGTTGGCGCCATGCCACAGGCCGCCGAGGAACATGGTGATCATGAGGTTCCGGTAGGTGCGCCAGCGCCCGCCCCGGCTGCCCCCAAGCGGGATGTACAGGTAATCGCGCAGCCAGGTGGACAGCGAAATGTGCCACCGCCGCCAGAACTCCGTCATGTTGCGGGAGAGATAGGGCTGGTTGAAATTCTCGGGCAATTCGATGCCCAGCAGGCGGCTCGTGCCGCGCGCGATGTCCGTGTAGCCCGCGAAATCGCCGTAGATCTGGAGGGAGAAGAAATACAGGCCCTTCAGGAGGACGATGGATGAGAAGTCGGACGGATGGCTGAAGTAGCTCTGGACGCAGTGGGAGAGCGAATCGGCGATGACGATCTTCTTGAACAGGCCGATGAGGATGAGAGCCCCCCCCGTGCACAGGTGGTCGTTGGTGACAATCCGGCGGCGCAGCAATTGCGGCAACAGGACCTCGGCCCGGATGATGGGCCCCGCCACCAGGTGCGGGAAGTACGACACGAAGAGCGCATAGGTCAGGAAGTCGCGGGTGGGCTCCAGCTGCCGGCGGTACACGTCGATCGTGTAGTTCATGGTCTGGAAGGTGTAGAAGGAGATTCCCGCCGGCAGCAGCACGCGCAGCGTCGGCAGGTGCGGGTCGAAGCCGATCGTCGTGAGAAGCTGCGCGGCGGAATCGACGAAAAAGTTGAAGTACTTGAAAAAGCCGAGCATGCCGAAATTCACCACCAGGCTCAACCAGAGCAGGTGCTTGCGGCGACGCTGGCCCTGCGAATGATGGATGGCCAGGGACAGGTGGTAGTCCACGACCGTGGAGATCATCAGCAGGCTGGTGAAGCGCCAGTCCCACCAGCTGTAAAAGATATAGCTGGCGACGAGCAGCATGCGGTTCTGCATCCGGGTGCGCAGCAGGTAGTACAGCACCAGCACGCAGGGCAGGAAGATCAGGTACTCAGGCGAATTGAACAGCATACCTATTCACTGGGGTTGCGGGGCGGACGCGGGGGCTGGGCGCGTGCGAAACAGCGGAACCCGGGCAGGCCCGCCACCGCGACGGGCTCTGTGAAGGCCGGGAAGTACCGCGTCCCGCGCCGGAATCCGGCACCGAACTGGCGGGCGTCCCAGCACGCGACGTCGCGGTCGGCCGGCGTGTACCGCGCGCACAGCTCCGGGCTGATCGGCACGCGGCCGCCATCGTCACGATCGGCCATGGCGTCGGCGTAGTGGTACAAGTGGCCTTCCGCCAGGACATGCGCAAGGGGATAGGTGGGGAAGAAGGCGCTGGGCGTCTGGCCGGAGCGGAGGTAGTCGTAGGCCCGCTGGCAAAGGCCTTCCCGAAGGTCCGGAATTCCATAGCGCAGGTTCTGCAGCGTCTGCAGCCCCCAGAGGCCGCCCACCAGCCAGACCACGACCGCCAGGCCGGCCAGCAACCCGTGGCGCGCCGGCGCGGGCGCCGCATGGTCGGCGAAGGCCTTGATCATCTCAACCCACTGGATGACGGCGGCGGCGTAGAGGAAGTAGTGCGTCGGGCTGAGCGAGTTCATCGCCCCGCCCATCTTGACCAGGCCCATGAGCGAAAACGGGATCAGCAGCAGCGCCATCATGAGGGCCGGCGCCCACGTACTGGTCCAGACCCAGTCCAAGAACTGACGCCGCGGCAGGACGGCGGCGGACACGACGGTATTGCCGACGATCACGACCAGGGCGATCAGGGCCGCGGGGGCGAGTTCGAGGAAGACCTTCAGCAGGTTGAAGGGGATCGTCCCCAGCCACGGATGATGGCCGGGAATGACCAGCAGGTTCAGCCAGAGGGCGTCAACCGGAAACATGCAGGCACTCAGACCGGCAAGCACGACACCGATGACGGCCAGCGCGATGGTCATCTGCAGCGCACGGCGCGGTTGGCGCTGCAGCAGCGGCCAGAGGATCAGGCCGGGCAGGATGGGCAGCATGGTCTGCTTCGACCAAACGGCCAGGCCCGCGCAGAGGATGCCCAGCGCGAGCGGCCAGCGGCGGGGGGTGCCCGGTCGCCAGCCGGCCTGCGTGGACATGACCGCCAGCAGCCCGAAACCCAGGGCGGGGGCGTCGGCATGTGGCGAGAAGCAGGCCCAGCGCAGGGACTCCACCTGAGTCGCGATGAAGATGAAGAGGCCCGTGGCGAGAAACGCCGGAGCGCGGGCGCCGCCAAGCAGCCGCCGGAGGCAGAGCAGCGGGAGCACAAAGTAGAACAGGCACATGACATTGCCGAGCCACAACACCCCGGTGGGCGTGTGCGCGAGTGCCACCGGCAGATAGGCCAGGACCCATCCGGGCGGATACATGGTGGTTTGAATCGCCCCCTCGTTGAGGCCTGCGTAAATGGGTATCCCCTTGCTCCACGCCACGCTCACACACAGTCGGGCCGCATCCCAGTCCTCGCAATGCCCCTTGGCGCCCAGCAGGAAGGCCATGGGAATGAGATACGCATACAGGGGGATCGCGCCGTGAAGCAGCGCCGACCACAGCCCGCCCGCGCCCGTGCGATGCCAGGACCACGCGCACCATGCCACGGCGACCAGCAGGGCCAGGCCGCCCGCCCATTCAAGTGCCAGCACCAGATTCATCTTGTGTCGCTCTGGATTTCGTTTAACACGATTCCGGAGGGAACCTCCCGCCGCGTTGCAGAGAACATGAACCATTCACCCCGTCACGAACACCGAAGAGGGCGGTTCGTGAAACCATATCCTGCCGGGCCTCCGCGTCTTTGCGGCTGCCATGCTGGCCGAATATGTCACCCGACAGCTGGACGGGGCGCAGACGCCTGACTCTCGACTCCTGCCCCCTGCCCCCTGCCCCCTGGCGCCGCCCCCTCCCCGCCAAACAAGGTCCGCAGGCCATCGACGAAGTGGTGATAGTCGCGTTGCGGAATGAAGCCCGCGTTGTTGCGGGCGCCCAGCGTGATAAAGCAGGCCATCAGCGCGAACAGGCCAACCTGCAAGAGCACCATGAGCAGGAAGCCGATCCCCAGCCCCGCCCAGCCCCACAAGCCCGCGCCAGTTGCCACCTGCCGGATGATCATGCCGCCCAGTGCCAGCAGGGTCAGCGTCAGCACCCCGCCGAAACAGATCAGCAGCCGCACGCCGGCCAGATCGGAAAAGACGGAAATGGCGCTGAGGCCGTGTACCACGAGCGCGACGAAGTTCATGCGCGACTGGCCGTGGAGTCGCTTGGCACGCTGGGTGGCGATGCCCGCGTGGGGCAGGCGCGCCTTGAATACGGAGGCCGAGTAATGGTTCCAGAGATCGGACACCACCACCAGGCGGGAGAGGATCGTGCGCGGCACGAGGCTGAAATTGCCGACTTTCACCTCGATGCCGGTCAGCAGCCAGTGCGCCCCGCGATACAACTGGTAGAAGGCGCGGAAGAAGACGCCTTCCGAACGGCGGGCGCGCTCAGCGAAGATGAGTTTGCCGGCGCCCTCGTTCTGGTAGCACGCCATCAAGCGGGGAATATCCGAGGGCGCATCCTCGCCGTCGGCGTCCATGACAAGCACGGCGTCGCAGGGAACATGTTCCCACACGTAGCAGAACCCGATGGCGATGGCACGCTGGTGGCCCAGGTTCCGGCGCAGGGACAGGAGATCCACCCGCTGAATCCCCGCGCAGGGCTGACGCAGCAAATCCGCAGGCGGGAATTGTGTCGAGCCGTCGTCGATCAGGATGACGCGCTTGTCCCCGGGCAACGAGGCGAGAACCCGATCAAGATCGGGCATGAGCAGGCGCACCGACTCCCAGTCGTTGTAGACGGGAATCAAGATAATGAACTCTTGCATAGCAACGATTCTGCTATCAAACGGTACCAGAGGCGTGGCGACAGGGCAAGCGGCAGGACCGTGCAGGGATCGCTACTCCACGAAGCGCTCGCGATCCTCGGCCGTCGGGAGACGGCAGGCGGTGCGCCTGCCAAACCAACGATACCGATGACGAGCCAACGCGCGGCAAGCGGCATCGCGCAGGGGACGGGGAACCAGAATCAGCCCATATAGCAGAGGCCAGGGCGCTCGCAGGACGCGGGCAATCGCGAGCACCGCCGTTGAACGCGTGAGCACCTGCGCCCCATCCACGACCACAATGCTTTCCCCAGATTCGACTTCCGCGCCGGCACCGGCCAGCAGGCGCTGCCCCACTTCGTACTGCTGGGCCGCAAATCGAACACGCCGATGTGGATCTCGGCGGAGAACAAACTGAACCGTGCTGTCGCACAAGTTGCAGTATCCATCGAATAGCATGATCATGATGCCCTGATGATAGCATATGCAGTCGCGTTCGAGCCAACACTGTCGCGTGACCATACGCGGAACCCTTCCTAGACTAGCGCATGGGGATCACGCTTTCCACTGCTGCTGTTTTGCGCTTCAATGTCCCGCATGCTGGTACTCGATACGCTCGCCCCCGTTTCACCGCAACTGAACAGACGCTTGCTTCTTGCTGTGGGTGGGTTGGCATTGGCGATCCGGTTCCTCGTTGTGGGTTTGCACGTGGCGGCGCCGGACGCGCTCGAGGGGTACGACGCCAATTCCGAGCTCATCTGGATTGCGCGGAACCTTGCCGCTGGCCACGGCTATGCCTCGCCATTTGATGTGGGGGACGCGCCCTCCGCCTGGCTGGCGCCCTTCGTGCCGGCCCTGTGGGCGTTGCTGCTGACGGTCCTGGGCGAAGGGCGCCAGTTTCTGGCTGCCGCCCTGGGGCTGAACGCCTTGGCCAGCGCGGCGTCCGTAGTCGTCTACGTGGCCATGCTGTCCCACGTGTGTCCCCGGGGGCGGGCGCCGTCGTGGCGGGCTCTCGTGGCCGCGGGTGCCATCTTCAGCCTGTGGCCGCCGAGTTTGCGACTGGTGACGTTGACCTGGTACTACGCCTGGCAGGAACTGACGATGGCCGCGCTCTGCTACAGCTTGCTGCGCTGGCATCAGACAGACTTTGCACGACGCTGGGCTGCCGGTTTAGCGCTGACGGGTATCGCAGCGGCTTACGTCAACCCTTCCCCGCTCGTGCTGCTGCCGCCGACATGCCTGTGGCTGTTGTGGCGAGCAGGATGCTCGAAAATCGAATACCGAAATCCGAAAGACACCCGAAACGCCGAGATCGGAAAACGGCAGACCACGAACAGCCCCACGGGCGAATTCCGGACGGCCGGCTTGCCGATTTTCCCTCATCGTCTTTTTTCCATGCGTCGGCCAGCCCTCAGCATGGCCTTGATCGCCGCCACCATTTTGACCGCCATGTGGCCATGGATGGTCCGCTGCCATGCACGGCTGGGCCGCTGGATGCCGATGCGCTCGAGCTTTGGCGTGGAACTGCGGCAAGGCAACAACCCAGACGGCTCGGTGCACCAGAATGTGGCCTCGCTGCACCCGGCGCTGGTTCCGGCGGAGCGCGCGATTTTCGACGCGGTCGGCGAAGGGCGCTACACGGCGCAGGCCATGGTGCTGGCGGTCGGGTATATGCAGGATCACCCGCGGCAAACGATGCGGCGGACGGCCTGCCGGGCGTACGTGTTCTGGTGCTCGGACATCCTGGACCAGTGGCCTTGGCAGCCGCGACCCGCGTGGTGGCAGGGAACACCCATGGCGTGGATGCGCGGCGCCGCCAAGGCGAGTCTGGCATTACTGCCACTCGCCGCGGCACTGATCACCGCGCTCGCCGGGTGGTGGCGAAACCTGCGGGGACGCTGGCTGTTCGCCAGCCTGCTGGTCGCTTACCCGATCCCCTATTACCTCACGCACGTCTCGCCCGAATATGCCTACGCGGTGCATCCCTACCTGCTGCTGTACGCGCTCGCCGCCGTGACCATCCGATTAGCGCCAGGGCTACGACTGGCGCATCCGCGCTCCAGTGACGCCGCCACCTCGTAGCGGTGGCGGTACTCAGGCCGTCTCAACCCTGCACCGCGGCTCGCCCCACCTCGAGGCTGCCCTTTCCTTCGCGTTCGAGGGTGGGGCGAGCCCTACGGGCGAGCCGTTTTGAGTCTGCCTCTCCTCGGAGGCCGTTACGACGCTGGCCGCGGCAGATCTGGCGATGGCGACCCCTGCTCGCGCAGGCGCTTGGTCCAACTCGCGACGGGCTTCGCGACGCGCAGGTAGAACTTCTGCTCGTCCGTGAGGTGCGCGGGGTCCATGTACCAGTCGACATGCTTGAGGGTGTACGGGCGGGCCATGCGCATGGCCGGCTCGATACGCGCGACATCGACGCCGCGGCGGTACATGCCAAAGGTGGTGTCGACCCACGCCTCGTAGGCCTCGGCATCCACCGCCGGCGCCTCGGGCGGCCAATAGCGCGACTCCCAGTCCTGGACTTTGGCCTTCAGCGGGTAGTGATCAGGGATATCCCGGATTTCGAGCGAAGCGCCCACCTGCGAGAACTGCGGGTAACGTTCCAGCAAGGCGTCCATGCGCCGCAGAATGTCGGACGGCGTGTTGGGGTAAGGCACGAGATCCGCGTCGGTTACCACGTAGCGACGGAAGGCACCCATCTCCGCGACCGCATCCTTGATGCCCTCCAGGCAGGAGTTGTAGCCCAGCCGCACCACCTGCACGTTGGCCACGTCGCGCAAGGTCCGATAATAATCCAGCAGCGGCGGATAGGTGGAGGCGTTATCCAGAATGATGATCGCCTTCTCCCCTTCAAGCCGCTGCAGCCACGCGACCAGGGTGCGCAGCGAATCGTGCCGGTTGAAGTTATTGATGACAACCGGGATGGCGGTCGGGGCCACGCGGCGCAGGTCGATCATGCGATGCAGCGTGGTGAAATGCGCCCGCGACCAGAACGGCCGGCGGTGGATGAGGTTCAGCAGCACCCGCAGCGCGAACTTGCGCAGCTTGCGGTAGCCCACCAGCACCCGCCAGGGAACCCGAGGTTTGAAGACCAAATCCATGCGTTTCAGAGTTCCTGCCACGGGATCGCCAGCGTCCGTTCGGTTAACTGCTCCGCCCGAGGCGCCCGGCACACCACAAAACCGCGCCGCGCGCGGGGAGCGTACAGATCCAGGAACGTTTCGACATGCCGCGCATCCGCAGGCCGTGGATTGTCCGTCCACTTGACTTCAATAGGGACTTCTTCGTTGGGCGCCTGCCAGACGAAGTCGACCTCCGCACCGCTGGTTGTCCGCCAAAACGAGACGCCATATGTCCGACCGGCATAGCCAGCCCGGTGCATGAGTTCCAACCCGACCCACTGTTCCAAGAGCCCTCCGCCCGTGTCCGGTAACAAGGGCGCCGAGAGCGACATGCCCGCCGCAACGTTCCGAACCCCCAAGTCAAAGAACAGGAACCGGGGGGTGGTCAGCAATCGCTTGCGACCGGGATGGGCATAGGGGAGGAGCCAGTATCCAACGAAGGTATCGACCAGCAGTTGGTAGTAGGTCCGAATGGTCGAGGCGGGAACCCCGCTTTCCTGCGCCAGCCGGGCCACATTGGTCTGTCGCCCGCTCTCCGTCGCGGCAAGACGGATGAATTGGCTGAATGGTCCAAGCTGGCGGACCAGCCCCTCCCGTCGGACCTCCTCTTCCAGGTAATTCTCCACGTAGGCTTCCAACGTGGCAGTCGCCGTGTCCGCGCCTTCCGCAGACACTCCCGGCAGACTCCCCAGCCTCAGCCGGGAGTCCAGATTTCGCACAGGAAAAGCACCCGAAGTGCCGAAATGTTCATCGTGGAGTCGTCCCCTAAACCCGATTTCCTCTGGTCGCACCACCGGGTAGAGGTGGCAGAGATGACAACGCCCGGGCAGGAGATTCGCCGAGTGCTGCCACAGCTTGCGCGCGGAACTCCCGGTCAAGTAGAATTCGCGACGTCCGGCATCCCGATCGAAAAGGTATTGAACCTCTTCCAGCAAAGCCGGAACCTTTTGGATCTCATCCACGGCCACATGCGTGACCTTCGGGTCCAACGCCTCGACCTCCCTGCGGAATGCGGCGGGCTCAGACTCGAACCGGCGTCTCAGGCTGGAGTCCAGCAGGTTGAAGATCACACTCGCGTCAGGCGGAAGCACACGGTGCAGGAGCACGGACTTGCCCGTCTGGCGGGCACCGAAGACCAATTTCACTTTATGGGCAGATCGCGGCGAACCGAGCCGATTTTCAGCCAGCCGATGAAAAGTCCCCTTCGTATCCATTCCGCAAAGTTATGCTTATATTCCGGGATAATCAACAACAACGCGCGGATAACCATGCCGGGTCGCGTAAAATTGCGCGTCGGCGAAGCGGTGTGATCGGGCAGATTCAGTCTGGAACTCAGCCAACCGGCGGGGTCTCCCCCCTACCCCTGACGCCCGCCCGTGGCGGCCAGCAGCGACTCGGCTGTCGCGACGACAAACGCGGCATCGTCCATGGCGCGCCGCGCCTCCTCCGGCCCGTACTCCTCGGTCGGGACGAAGTCGATGTCGCCGTAAAACGCAAGCTCGCGTTCCTTCCTGAGCCATTTGGAGACCTGTGTGAGCCGCGGGATCGCCACCCTGACCGATGCCGGGAACCGGCCAGCGTTCTCGACCAGGAAATCGCTGACATCATGCCACTTGGGGGGCTCGATTCCCTGGCGATCGAAAAGGATGCGCGCATCGTCCATCATGTCGAGCAGGATGGGACTGTGGGCGCGCACTTCTTCCGGGGTCTTGAACAGCGCCGACAGCGAGGTGTTGACCCCGCGCGCGCGCGCCTGCAGGAGGGCCGGCGCCAGGGTCTCCTCAACCGCCGCAAAATCCGCCACGCGGCGCAGGCGGCCGGCGGGAAGCGGATCGGCCACCACGAGCAGATCCATATCGGAGTCCGGCCGCATCGTGCCCCGTCCGACACTGCCGAACACGGCCAATGAAACCAACCGGTCCCCGTAGTGTTCCGTGGAGGCGTGCGGCAGGGCCTGAACCAGCTCCTCGAAGGCCGCTCGATAGCCGGCAATGGAACCGGGCGCCCCGGCATTGGCTGTTCCGCCTGTCATGTCGACTAGTGTACAGGCATCGCACGCGGCTGCCACGCCAATTTGTGCAGCGCGGACTCCAAGGACTTGGTGCCCGTCTTGCTTGCTGACGTTTAACGACGTAAGGCGACCTCGACACAGCCGACGTGGCAAATCAAAAGCGTAGCCGGGCGCTCACGTTGCGAACTGACAAACCGCGGCGATGACCTCGGTTTGTTCCCCTATTGAAAGATCGTTGAAGAAGGGCAAGCGCAGGATGCGATCCGATACCTGCTCCGTAACCGGGCAGTCCCCTGGTTTGCCCCCAAAGGCCTGCCCCATCGGGGAAAGGTGCAAGGGCAGGTAATGGAAGACGGCGAGGATGCCTCGCTCCTTAAGGTGGGCGATCAGTGCCTGTCGCGCCGCCAGCGACGGCAGCAGCAGGTAGAACATGTGGTACGCCTGATCGCAATCGGGGGGGACAGACGGCAGGCGAACCCCGTTCCCAGTCGCCCACTCGCCCAGTTCGGCATGGTAGCGCTCCCAGATGGCCTTGCGGTACGCCTGAATGCGATCGCACGCCTCGAGCTGGGCCAGCAGGAAGGCGGCCAGCATGTCTGATGGCAGATAGCTTGACCCCACGTCCACCCACGAGTACTTGTCCACCTGCCCGCGAAAGAACCGGCCCCGGTTGGTCCCCTTCTCCCGGAGAATCTCCGCGCGTTCGACGAACCGCTCGTCATTGATCAGCAGCGCCCCGCCTTCACCGCACGTGATGTTCTTGGTTTCGTGAAAACTCTGCGTGGCCAACGCGCCAAACGTGCCCAGCCAGCGGCCGCGATACCGGCCGAACAAGCCGTGGGCATTGTCCTCGACCACCACAATCTCATGCCGGGCTGCCATCGCCATGATCGCGTCCATCGCACAACCAACCCCGGCGTAGTGCACCGGTACGATCGCACGCGTGCGCGCGGTAATCAGGCGCTCCAACTGGGTTTCATCCAGGTTGAGCGTGTCGGGATGAATGTCGATGAAGATCGGGCGGGCACCTCGCAGCACGAAGGCGTTGGCGGTGGAGACAAAGGTGAACGAAGGCACAATCACGTCATCGCCCGACTGGACGTCCAGAAGCAGGGCGGCCATTTCCAGTGCGTGCGTACATGAGGTGGTAAGCAACACCCGTGGCACCCCGAGGCGCGCCTCCAAGCGTTCTCGGCATCGGCGCGTGAAGAGGCCATCGCCAGAAATCTGACCCGTGGCGATCGACTCGGCGATGTAGGCCTGCTCGTTGCCGGCAAAGCACGGGCGATTGAACGGTATCCGGTATGCGCTAATGGGCTTGCTCCTGGGCCGGATACCATTTGTGGTACCAGAGCTGAAGGTTGCTCGTCAGAAAGCCGCAACGCTGGTACAGGCGCTGCGCGGCACGGTTGCGCCCCTGGGTAACGACCGTCACCACCCCGACGCCTTGCGCGGCAAACCAGCGCAGCGCGTTGAATACCAGGGCCTGTCCCACGCCGCGCCCCTGCGCCTGCGAACTGACGCCCACCAAGCCAATCTCGCCCGCCGACCGAGAGGGATCGACATGGCACGAGATGTAGCCCACGGGGTGGTCGGAAGCGGACGTGCACACCCAAACCGCTTGCGCCCGCCCCTGGCATTCCAGGGTGATCCAGGTTGCATAGAGGGACTCTGCAAGGTGGCGCGGAAATCCGGTGTCGTAGAAGAAGCGTGTATCCGTGAAACCCGACCGCGCCTGCGCCTGCAGCTCGCCCAAATCGTCTGGTCGCGCAAGCCGCATGCAACTCGCAGGCTCAGACTTGGGCTGCGCTCCCGCGGCATCCGCCAGCCCTTGGCGCTCGAAAGTGACGCGAACATCCACCAACCTGAACCCGTGGTCTTCGGCGGTGCAGGTCGTGACCGGATCGTCGGCTTGGGCTAGCAAATACAGGCACCGCAGCGCGTTCTGCCGGCTCCACGCGTCCACCTGGTGCGCCAGCGGCATGGTCAACGCGTCGCCCCGCACCCGGCCAATGCGAAAGCCGAAGAAGGCCGTGTCCCAGGGCAGTAGTTCACACGGTTCCGGCTGGGCCAGCGGCACGCTCATACGCGGCCATGCTCCCCGCCCGGCGTACATTCCCGCACGGCGTAGCTGGGGCGGTCCATCATCCGGAAGTGCATGCGCGCCAGATACTCGCCGATGATCCCCAGCGCAAACAACTGCGCGCCCGAGAAAATCGCAATGATGGAGGCCAGGAAGGGAAACCCCGGCACGCTCCCACCCCGCAGCAGGAAACGCCCGACGACATAGACCAGCACCCCCAGGCCGAACAGCGTAAAGACAAAGCCGATGACGCTGGCCAGTTGGAGCGGCAGCACGCTGAACCCCGTCATCATGTTCAACGCGTGGGTCATGAGCTTGCGAAACGTATAGTTGGACAGCCCCTTGAGCCGCGACGCATGGATCACCGGGACGGCCCGGAAGCGGGTGGTGCCCCACGTCAGCAGCACATCGATGGAGACAAACGGGTTCTGATAGGAGGCAAAGGCCTCCCGCAGTGTGGTGCGAAAGACGCGAAAGGCACTGACTTGGCGGGCGATCTCGGCCCCCATCGCATCGCGCAGCGCCAGCTTCGTCGCCTGCGACGCCAGATCCCGCCAGAAGCCGTGCTGCTCCTCCTGGGGCGTGCCATAGACCACATCCACCCCGTCCTCCAACGCGTTCAAAAGGTGCACGATCTCTGTCGGCGGGTGCTGCAGGTCGTCATCCATGGTGATGATGACCGGGAAACGGGCACGCCGAATGCCGCAAAGCAGCGCGTTGTGCTGCCCAAAATTGCGCATCAGCAGCATGCCGTGCAGCCACGCACGGGTCTGGCACAAGTCCTTGATGATCGCCCAACTGCGATCCGGGCTGCCATCACAAACCAGGATGACCTCGAATTCGGCGCACAGGCCGGGCAGCACCCGCCCCAACTCGTCCACCAGCGCCGCCAACGTCTCGGCGGCCTTGTAGACCGGGACGACCACGGAACAGGAAGGCCTGGATGCGGGACTGTTCATTGTCTTTGCTGGAACCGGCCAATGCGATTGGTCAAGCACCCCATGTGAGGCACAGCCACCGCCGACTGTATGTCGATATCAGCATGCAGGCGGACCGATCAAGCACAGAATCTGTCCCGCTGTCCCGGCGACGAACCGCTAACCCACAGCCATCCACGTAACGGCCGCTCACTCACGGGGCTGTCGGATGCCTCGGCTCCGCGGGCAAGAGCCCGGCCGCCAACTGGATCATGAACGCGTCCGCGCTTCCCAGTGCATCCGCCCGCGCCACGTGGGTGGTCAGGCCGTAGGTCTCCAGGTAGTAAGTCTTCAGCAGCGGCAGCTGCGCCTCACCACACTGGAAATACGCGTTCGTGGCGCCGAGCATCAGGGGCATCATCTCGTAGCTGTGCGCGACGCCGAGACCCCGCCTGAGTGTGCTGTAGTAGCGCGGTGAAAACGTTGCCCATCCGGTGAAGACCAGATCACATGTCGTTCGAAGCGGCCGCAGCGGATCGGCGTACTGAAACTGCAAACTCGACGCCTGCACATCGGAGGCCATGCATACCACCGCGAACGCACCCGAATAGTCCCGGTTCAACTTCTCCAGCCCGCGCCCGAATGATACGCACTGAACCGCCGCGTCCCAGCGCCACCGCCGCAGGTCCGCCAACTCCCGACCCAGTAGCACGCACAACGCCAGCGCGACGCTCACACGCGCCAGCTTACTCCTGGAGATCAGCGTTCCGAATTCAGCAGCGAACTGCAAAAGCAAACCCACCGTCTGCATGACCGCAGGGATCACGATACGGGCGGGACCATGATAGAACGCACGCAAGAGAACAAGCGTTGCGCATACATACGCAACCGAACCAACGGCGAATACACGCCCCCAGGGCGATAGGCGCCAACACGCCGCTAAGGTCCAAACCACCACTAAAGCTTGCAGTCCAAAGTAACCCGGATCTGTTGCCAGATCCGTGACCGCCTTGGAGACGTGCTGCGTCCATTCCTGCTTGATGCTCTTTCTGTGATGATCACGGAGCCGCTCGAAGGTGTGCTCATTGAACTTGCGCTCATCGGGGAATAGGTAACCTCGTACCATCGAGTAGTCGTTGCTGGACCAACCATTCTCCACGAGCAGATGCGGTAAGCGGTCCGCGAGATCAATCTCCACAATGAAGCAACCGGGTGAATGCTCGATATTCAGGAGCGTTCTGTACGCTCTGGCCTCTTCTGTGCCCCCCTGCAACCTGCACACCCCGTCCGCCGTGGCTGCGATACACAGGGGGACGATAAAGATCAACCACTGCGTAACCCGCACCTGTCTCGAAAGCGTGTGCGCCACGAGGAATGGGAGCGCAAGCACGGCGACTGCAATGACGGACTGGCACCGTAGGAAATACGCACATGCAAAGCCGACCCCCAGCCAGGCAGAAGCACGGGACGACTGGCCACTTTTCGTGTGCGTTGCCAGGAATCCCAGCAGGCTGTGCGCCCCGATCATCATGGCGGTGGTGGTATAGCTCACGGCCAACACGAACCGTGCGTAGAAAGTCAGGTACACCAACGCCAGCAGGAGCCGCCAGACCCGCGGCCAATGACTGGCGACCAGAAACCACAGGAACAGGAATACGCTGACGATGTGCAGCAGATACAGGCTTAGCCCGTACCACCCCACGTCCGGTGACAGACACCGATACGCCAGACTCAGCAGCCGACCAAAAATAACGCTGACGAATGGAGCCGCGAATCCATCCTGCAGGCACAGCAGAATCCCGATGTCATCGTTAACGAGGTAATGACGTGGACCGACCACGAGCAGGCCGACCACGTAGGCACAGGCGAGGCCGAACAGCGCGAGCATTTTCAGCGAACTGGACTTGCCCTCGTGACACGCGCTCACCGGGTGCGCCCCTCGCCGGCCCCGAAGCACCCAATCTCGTACACCGGCCCCAGCCACGTGTGCATTTGTTCGACGCGACCCTCGCCAAACGTCGCCATCGCCGCGGCGGCAATGTCCTTCTCAGTCGAGAAGTGGTGCTCGCGGATGTTGCAGCCCAGACACCAGAACAGGGCCACCATGAGCGGCCGCTCGACCGGCGTGCCATAAACCACCTGCCCCTTCGGCTTAAGCACGCGCCGCATTTCCGCGAACGCCCGCGCCAGGTCCGCGGGCTTCAAATGTTCGAGGATGCTGATCAGCAGCACCGTGTCAAAGTGCCCATCCGGATAGGGCAGCTCGCAGACGTTGCCATTGCGCAGGAACGTGGTGATGCCCTTGGCGGCAAAGAGTTCCTGCACGCGCGACACGTCCGCCGTCAAGTCCAGTCCATGGATCTCCTGGTACATGTCGCGCAGGTTCAGAAACGTGCCGCCGCAACCAAACCCCACCTCCAGCACGCGTTCGCCCCCGTGACAGGCATCCAAACACAGTTCGACCCGCCGCCGATAGAGCTTGCCGAACACCGGCTTGCGGTAGAGGCTGATGGGGTCGAATTTCGGATTCCCCGGATACTCGGCCAGCGGCAACAGCTTCAGTGTGTTTCGCGTCTGCTTGCCTTCAGGCATGCTTCCCCCCCCGCCACCGTTTCTCCAGCCGCGCCAACAGCCGGGCCGGCGCGCACCGTCCGCCGCATACTATCAGCGCACCCGACCACCGGCAAGCGTACCGCCACACAAATTCGCGAATCTGCAATTGGTTTTGCCACGGAGGCGGAATTGCCCTATATTCGTCGGGAATGTCGAGGCGGCGGCATCAGCCCCCATGAAGCGGCCAGTTCGGCCGTCCAAGAGACACATACCGATGGTCGCAAAGACAGGCACCAAAGCCGAGGCACTCGCGAGGATTCGCCCGCTGGTCACCAAGTCGTGTGTGCTCGACTTGGCCTATTTCTCGGTCGCGGAATACCGCGCCAATCCCACCGCCATTGAAACCCGCATCGGCACCCAGTTTGGCCCCATCCCCCTGGCGGTGCGTAGCAGTGCCCAGAGCGAAGACAGTCTCAGGCAATCCATGGCCGGGGTCTTCAAGTCGGTCCTCGGCGTTGATGGCGCCGATGCCCAAGCCCTGCGCAGTGCCATCGAGCGGGTCATCGCCTCCTATGCCGGCAGCCCGGACGACCAGGTGCTCATTCAGCCGATGCTCTCCAATATAGCGGTCAGTGGCGTCATCATGTCGTCTGAACTCGATCATGGCGCCCCGTACTACGTGATCAACTACGACGACGAATCGGGCCGCACCGATTCCATCACGGGGGGCACCGGCGTCAACAAGACGGTCCTGGTCTTCCGCCACTGCAACGACACGTTCATGGATTCCGAGCGCATCCGCCGCTTCGTTGGCATGGCGCGGGAGATCGAAACCCTGTACGGCAGCAACTGCCTCGACATCGAGTTTGCCATGGATCACGGTGGCCAGTTGTATCTGCTGCAGGTGCGCCCCATCAGTGTCAGTTCCCGCTGGCCGGCAGGGGTGGAGCAGAAGATCCGCAACAGCCTGCAGTACATTGAGACCTTCGTGCGTGACCGCTCCAACTGCCGGCGCGGGCTCCTGGGGCGCCGGACCATCCTCGGGGAGATGCCGGACTGGAACCCGGCCGAGATGATCGGCACCACGCCCCGCCCGCTGGCGGCCTCCCTCTACCGCGAACTCATCACGAAGAGCACCTGGCGGCTGGCCCGCGAACGCATGGGCTATCGGCGCCTCGCCTCCGAAGAACTCATGGTCATGATCGGCGGCCGGCCCTTCATCGACGTCAGAAACAGCTTCAACTCGTTCCTCCCCGATGGGTTGGATGACGAAGTCGGCGAAATCCTGATCAATGCGTGGATTGACCGGCTGGATACCAACCCCCAACTGCACGACAAAGTGGAGTTCGAGGTGGCGCACACCTGTCTGGATTTCGTCTTCGACACGTGCTTTGCGGCCCGTTACCCGCAGGTGTTGTCGCCAGAAGCCTGCGCCCACTTCAAAGAGCGCTTGCTGGACTTGACCCGGCGCAACGTAAACATCGGCGCAAACGCCTCCCTGGCGGAAGCCTTGCGCGACGTGGATCTGCTGGCCGAAGAACAGCGGCGGCGCGATCTCCGGTGGGCCAACCTCCCCGATAGCCTGGATATCCTGACCCAGGTCCATGACCTCCTCGACCGCTGCACACAGCTGGGAACCCTGCCCTTCTCCGTCATCGCACGCCATGCCTTCATCGCCGAGGCCCTCCTGCGCTCGGCTATCGCACGCGAGGCGCTGTCAGCGGAACGCGTCCAGGAATTCAAGCGCTCTGTTCACACGATCACCAACGACATGATGCGCGACATGCGGGCCGTCTGCCGTGGACGGTCAGATCTGACCACGTTCATGAAGCGTTACGGCCACCTTCGGCCCGGAACCTATGAGATCATGTCCTTGCGTTACGCCGATCGCCCCGATCTGTTTAATCAGTCGTTCCTGCCTGATGGCGAGGATGAGCAGAGCGAATTCAACCTCTCGGCACCCGAACAACAACGTGTCAACCAGCTGCTGCACGAAGCCCGGCTCTCGCATCTGGATGGCGAGTCACTCCTGGCGTATGCAGGCAAGGCCATCGCCGGACGCGAGTACGCGAAGTTCGTCTTTACCCGCAATTTGTCCGACGCCCTCGAGGGACTGGCCGAGTGGGGGGCGCGGCAGGGCTTGGACCGCGAAGACGTCTCGTACATTTCGCTGTCCAGCATTCTGGATACGACGACGGTCCCGGTGCTTGATGAATCCGGCTCACACTTCAAGGCCATCGTGGAACGCGGGCGTCACGGCGTCGCCGTGGCCAGCGCGCTTAAGCTAAGCTACATCATCCGCGGCGTCCGCGACGTCTATGTGGTGCCGCTGCACCGCAGCGCCCCCAACTTCATCGGCTCGGGCCGCGTGGAGGGCCCCGTCGTGCGCCTGGACGCCGGCACGCCCGCCACCGTGAACCTCACGGACCGGATCGCCTGCATCGAGAATGCCGACCCCGGCTACGACTGGGTGTTTACCAAGGGCATCAAGGGGCTGATCACCAAGTTCGGCGGCGCAAATTCGCACATGGCCATTCGCTGCGCCGAGTTCGGCCTGCCCGCCGCCATCGGGTGCGGCGAACAGACGTTCGAACGCCTCGTGGCGGCCGGGGCCGTGGAAATCAACGGCGGCAACAAGATCCTGCGGCCACTCTGCAGCTCGGGAGACTAGCGATGGTCATCTGGTTGGTCGGCAAGTCCGGCGCGGGGAAAACGGAAATCGGCCGCAGGCTCTACCAGCGCTTCAAAGCCGTTCACCCTGGAACCGTGTTCCTCGACGGCGACATCCTCCGGGAAATCATGGGCAAAGACTTGGGCTACAGCCCGGAGGATCGCCACATCTCGGAAGAGCGCACGAGCCGGCTCTGCAAGCTGTTGTCCGACCAGGGGCTCCACGTCGTGTGCGCCAAACTGTCGAACAGCCCGCCCGTGCGGGCCTGGAATCGTACCCATATCCCCGACTACCACGAGGTCTACTTGCGCGTCCCCCCGCACGTGCTTGAGCAACGCGACCCCAAGGGTCTCTATGCCAAATTCCGCAAAGGGGAAATGAGGCAAATGGTTGGCCTCGACATCCCCTTTCACGAGCCCGAAGGACCAACCTTGGTGATCGACAACCTGGATCGCGATCCGGAGCAACTGGCGGCCGAGATATTCGAGCGTCTGACAGCCAACAGATCGAGCACACTGACATGAAGACAAATTGGGACTACACCCCTCTGGCCGATGCCTACCTGAAGCGACCGGACTACTCGCCCGCGGCCCTTGGCCAGATGCTGGCACTGGCCAAGGTACGCCCCGGCGATCCCGTGTGTGACGTCGGCGCCGGCGTGGCCCACCTGACCATCCCGCTGGCCTCGCATGGCTTGCGGGTGTCCGCCGTGGAACCAAACGACGCCATGCGCGCGAATGGGGTGAAACGAACCGCCGGACTGGCCAACGTCTCCTGGACTGAAGGGACGGGCGAGGCGACTGGTCAACCCGCCAACCATTTCAAACTCGTGACGTTTGGCTCGTCCTTCAACGTCACGGATCGCCCGGCCGCGCTGCGCGAGACGAATCGAATTCTGCAGCCAGGCGGCTGGTTTGCCTGCATGTGGAATCACCGTGACCTCGAGGATCCCCTGCAGGCTGCCATCGAGTCCACGATCAAGCACCTGATTCCCGCGTATGCGTATGGAACACGTCGCGAAGACCAGACCGACATCATCAATGCCAGTGGCTTGTTCGACCCCGTTCACGTGCTTTCCGGGACGGTTACCCACCAGCAGACCTGCGACGAATGCATCGAGGCGTGGCGCTCGCATGCCACGCTGCAGCGCCAGGCCGGAGACCGGTTCGGCGAAGTCGTGGCGGCCATCGCGAAGGTGCTCGCGGACGGCGGCGCCGCAACGATCACCATTCCTTACACCACGCGCATCTGGATGGCGCGCACCGTGAAAGCTTGACCATGCCTCGCTGGTTGATCACGCAACGGCTCGAGCGCAATCGTCACCAGGATGTGATCGATGTGCTCGAACGCGCCTATCTGGATTTCTTTGCGCCACGCGTAGGCTCCGTCGTCCCGGTGAGCAATCATGCGGCCGCCTCGCTGCAAGCCCAGGACTATGACGGCCTCATCGTGACCGGAGGCGGTGAGGTCCCGCGTGAATTCATGGAGGGCAACGCGGGCACGACGCCGGCCGACATGCTGGAGAGCGAAAAATACGCACTTCAGGCGCGCTTCGTGACCGAGGCGCTTCGCGCCGGCAAACCCATCATCGCCATCTGTTACGGCTTCCAGCTGATGAACGTGCTGCTGGGCGGGCGCGTGACCTGGGGCGTGCATGGCGGCGCGCCGGACCGCCAGCCCGGGCGACCGCATCCGGCCCTCCTCACCGCGACCCCATGGTTCCGCCCCCAATCGCAGGCCACCGTAAACAGCTATCACAACCAGGGCATCACACCCCTGCAACTGGCGGCAGACTTGGCTGAAGTGGCGCGTGACGACGCCTACCCCGTCGTCGAGGCGGCCGCGCACCGGTCCAAGCCCGTCTTGTGCCTGCAATGGCACCCGGAACGTCCCGCGCCCGATCCAAACTTCAATGCGGCGCTGATCGCCGCCTTCCTGAGGAGCATCTCATGAGAGCGGTCATCCTGGCCGCCGGCGAAGGACGCCGGCTTAAACGCTACACCGAGAACCTGCCAAAGGGCATGCTGGCCTTTCACGGCAAGCCGCTCATCCGCCACCAGATCGACGCCTACCACGCTCAGGGCATCCGCGACATCACCGTCGTGCGCGGCTTCTGTGGCCATGCCATCCCCTACACCGATGTGACCTACGTCGAGAATCCACGCTGGGCCGAAACCAACATGGTCGAATCCCTGCTTTGCGCGCGCGCTCTCTTCGACGATGACCTGCTCGTGTCCTATGCCGACATTTGCTTCGACGCGCCTCTGCTCCGCGCCATGCGCACCTGCCCTCACCAGATCGGCGTGGCCGTCGATCTGAACTGGCAAGCCTACTGGCAGAAACGCTACGGCCGGATCGATTTCGACACGGAGTCGTTGAAGTTCGACGCCCACGGCCGGATCGTGTCGCTGGGTGTGTCTGACCCACCCCTGGCCGAGATCTCGGGACGCTACATCGGGATGCTGAAATTCTCGGCGCGCGCCCTGCGCGAAGTGGTCGCCATTTACGAGTCCGCCAAACTCACCCACTGGGAGAAGCCCTGGCAGCAGTCCGGCAAACCGTTCCGTCAGGCCTACATGACCGACCTGCTCCAGGAACTGATCGACCGCGGCGAAGCCGTGCAGGCCGTCACGGTCTCGGGCGGCTGGCTGGAGTTCGACACGAACGAGGATTACGAACGACAGCGCGACTGGCCCTTTGACGAGGGTCTGTCCACGCCCCCCCGCACCGTATGAGCACCACGCGCCCGATCGTCGAGATCGTGTCCTCCGAAGCGCCCTGCGGCGTGACGTTCCTGCTCAATGCCCTCGTGGAACTCGACGTGCTCATCTTCGCCGGCGAATTCGATGTCTTCTGGCGGCTCGACGGTCAAGCCGCCCATCCGAATCCGATCCTCCAGAAGAAGTTCTCGGTTTGGATCCCCAGCCTCAAGGAGCGCGCCGAGTTCCCGGTCCGCGACGATACGGCCTTCTACTGGACGCACGGCTGGCCCTATCCCCAGGATCCCGCGCGCAAGCGGATTCTCTTCGTGCGCGACCCGCGTGACGCCCTCTACTCGTACTATCGGCGACTTGCACTGAGCACGCCGTTGAACGAATTTCTCGAAGCGCCCACGCCCCCGCTCGGCACGCGCCTGCTGGAACGTTGGGCATTGCAGAAGTTGCTTTGGCAAGCGCTGGCCATCCCCGAACAATTCCTGCTGGTGCGCTTCGAAGATATTAAGGCGCAGCCCTTGGAGGTGATTCGCCGCATCCTGGCCTTCGCCGGCATCCAGCGCGACGACGACCGGATCCTGCATGCCGTGGCGCAGTCCCAGACGGATCGGGTCAAGAAACTCCACGACCAGAGCCTGAGCGCCGTCGCAACGAAGCGGACCGAAATTCGCAAGGGGCAATCGTACGAATGGAAGACGGCCCCAGGCCGCGCAGACTTGCCGCTCTACCGGCGCGGCTACATCCTGCGGGCACTGCACGCCTTCGGCTACGAAGTCGAACCTGCGGCGACACCAGCGGTTCCGGCCGCCGACACAACCGACGACAAGGCGCAAGGCGCGGCACTGGCCCATTGTTGGTACCGGCGCCTCTATGGCCGCACCCTCGGCGACAATACCGCCGCGACTGAACGAATCATGCAAACCTTGGTCCAGTGCATCAGCGAAAGCCGAACCAACGCCTGCATCGCTACACAGCTGCAAACCGGTGCAGGCGGACTGACCGTGCCGACCACCGGCAGGCAGCCCGCCCCGCGCGGCGCACGATGGATATCATACCGCACGCATCTGGTGTGGCGCATGTGGATTTTCTGCCGGCTCGTGCGCATCACCACCACCATTCGCGCCCTGTCGCTCAAGCTCTGTCCGGGGCTGGCGCAGTGGATCGACAAGCGCGTCCTGGCCTTCGAACTGGGACGTGGCTGACTGTCATTGCGCCAGCCCGGGCTTCGCAGGCAGACGCTCAGCGGGATCGACAAACCGCACCACCAACGCCGCGATTTCTTCACACTCTTGGGCATGCGTTTGCGCGTATCTGGCCCGCGCTTGCCGCGTGTCCAGTAGTTGCGCGTCGACCGTTTCTGCCGTTAACCGCAGCCCGAAATCGGGCGGCACAGACCCATCGCTTTCACGCGCGAAAAGCCTTCCGATGATCATGTCGCCCACCGCTTCCTTGGCATGCGTGCTTTCCCACCAGTACTGCATCCCGGCGTCCGGCTGTGCACGTGGCGGCACAGACTCCGTGGTGACCGTGTTGTAGCCTGAGAAATCATAGAGATCGAAACCCTCGGCGCACGCAATCCCCGTTACTTCGCGTTTCCATTGCTCGTAGGTGTCCCATAGCCCTAGCGCCCGGATCAGCTCCTGATCCCGCGCATGCGTTGGCGACAGATAAAGGACCAACTCAACCTTGTTGGCCTTCGCGTGTCGGACCATGGCACGAAAGGCCTCCAGCGTGTCATAGCCTGATTCGTCGCGAAATTGGTACCGGCGCCCCGGTGGCGGTCGCAGAACGCTTTGCACGTAAACCTGCTCGACCTTCTCCATGGAAGCCCGGTGCCCGCCGCTGTCCGTCAGACGCTTCTCAAACCAACGCCAGTTCGCTTGCCCGGACGTCTCATTGTAATACCGGTCAGCATCCGCCGCCGGCTTGGCCTTCAAGCACTCACCGCTGGCTTTGACCGTCGATAAACTGATGCCGAGTGCCGCGATTTGAATGACTTGCTGGATGGGAACCCCCTTGCGCGTGCGAAAGAGAGAAGCATCGAAATCCAGAAAGCCCTTCCAGGTCGCGTTGAAGACAAAGAAGTCGAGCCCCATCAGGCACCGCTCCGCGCCGCTGTTCACGGCATGGTAATAGGCCGAGGTGATCTGCGAAAAGGAACTGGCACGCAACGCGAAGTTGTAGGTTCCACGCCATGGCACACGTTCCGGGTTCAGCGCAATCTCAGCCCGTGACGTGCCCAGGATGACCGCAGGCGGTCGTCGAAGCAGCACATGCACCGCCTTGCTGACGGCCTCATATGGATCTGCAAAGCCATGCCCCCGATGGTTCTGACACCATGGCGGGGGCAGCAGAAACGGATTCGCGTACCAGTTGAACACACCAACGCCGACCAAGAGGCTCGTGCACGTGGCCAGTAGAATGGAACAATAGGTTCGCGTGGTCATCTGCATGCGTCAGAACTGAAAATAGAGAAACTCGGAGATCTGGTTCAACTGCATGAGCGACACCCCAAGTGCCAGCCCGAAGACTACGGCCCAGCAGATTCTCGGGACGGCCATAGCCGCCGATACGAAGCCACGCCCAGCGCCCCGCTCGCCCGCCACGAGCGCCTCCGCAACAACATGCGAGGCGGGCACGAACCAGACGAGAAGCGCCCCGGCCACAAACAGCGCTAATTGCCGAAGCGTCACAAGGTGGTGGCCGAGTCCAAGGCTCACATAGAGAGATGTCGATGTCTTGAATCCCGGATCAAACATTCCGCGGAGAATGCGGCACGCGGTCTCCAAGTCCGCGGCACGGAAGAAGACCCATGCAATGACAACCAGCACAAACGTGAAGGCTGTGGATGCAATGTGCCCGATCGGCCCCCATCCACTGCTGCCGGGTGCCGCCTCTTTGGCAAAGGCGCGCCAGCCGTGCGCCACAACCAAGTACAGCCCATGCAACCCACCCCAGGCCACGAACGTCCAGTTGGCACCATGCCAGAGGCCGCCAAGCAGCATCGTCACCAGCAAATTCATGTACCGCCGGGTCGGCCCTTTGCGGTTGCCACCCAGTGGAATGTACAGATAGTCCTTGAGGAATTGCGACAAAGTCATGTGCCAGCGCTTCCAGAAGTCGATCATGTTTGTCGCCTGATACGGCGATTCAAAATTGACGGGCAGCCGCACGCCGAACAGCCTCGAGAGACCCACTGCCATATCCGAATAGCCGGAGAAATCGAAATATATCTGAAAGGCATAAGCCAGGGCGCCAAGCCAAGCCACCACCAACTGCGGCTGAGTCCCCTCGTGCGCACTGTTGAATACGGGCACGGCGAACGTGGCAAAACCGTCGGCGAGAACCACCTTCTTGAAAAGCCCCATCGCAAACAGCGTCAAGCCGAACGCCGAATTGGCGCTGTTGATCCGGACCGCGCGCGGACGCGTAAGCAGGTCCGCGAATTGCGGCATGATCTGCTTGTGATGCAGGACGGGACCGGCAATCAGGTGAGGGAAATAGGTGACGAATAGCACGTAATCGATGAAGTTGTACTCTTGCCCTCCCAGGCGGCGAACGTCCACCAAGTACGCAATTTGGGTGAAGGTGAAGAAGGAAATACCAAGGGGGAGCACGATGGCCAGGGCCGCAAACTCACTCCCGGCAAGACCGTTCACCGTGGTGAGGATGAAGTTGGCGTACTTGAAATAGCCGAGCAGGGCCAGGTTGGCCGATATGCCGACAACCAGTAGGACCTTCCCGCCGGTCCCGTCTCGGGTCTTGCCGATCCAATAGCCCATCGCATAGTTGAACGTGATTGACCCCAGCAGGAGCGGCACAAATGCCACGTTCCACCAGCCATAGAAGAACACGGATGCCAACGCCAACCAGAGGTTGGGAAGCCGCGAACGCGATTGCCCAAGCAGGAAGTACCCGCCAAGAACCACGGGCAGGTACAGCAGGATGAACTCGAAAGAATTGAAGAGCATGTGTCGTCACTAATGGCGACGTGCGTCAACATCTAGGAACTTGAGGTACCCACACCCACCGTTTTGTCACTCGGCGATTCGCGCGCGCCTGCATTCACACGTTCCACCACAAGCAGCGCAAACAGCGCCAGTGCCGGCATGGCGGGGCCCAACGCGCGCTCCTCCAGAAACCGCCAGGCGCCAAAGCTCCAGGCGGGCTGGAAACTGTAGCGGGCCAGCCCCCCGGACAGCAGGTACCGGAACGGCATCATCAGGCGGATCGTGCGAATCCGCAGGGCGGGAAACTCGGCTTCGAATCGGGGGCGATCCCGCTTGAATACCATCCATGGCAACGCGCTGTTGGCCCCCTGCAACCGTCCCGTGACCGGCGTCTCCCACGCCGTCGCGCGCGGTTCAAACGGCTCATGATGCAGATAGTGCCAGACGAAGCGCGACCAGGGTGTGACCCAGGGCTCGATCATCGCGACCACGCCCCCGGGTCGCAGGCAGCGTGTGGCCTCGGCGAAGAATGCACGCGGATCGGGCAGGTGGTGCAGCACGTCAACCATGACAATGCCGCGCAGCGATGCCGGCCCGAATGACAGCGTCGCGGCATCCTCGACGCGATCCACGCCCTCGCAACGCACAACATCCGAAGTGATCAAGTCGGGCAGATAGTGGCGCAGGAATCCGGGACCGGAGCCCAGTTCCAGCACCGCCCCCTCACCCGCCGGCACCGCCGCAGCCAGCGCCCGGTACCACTCGTCGTAGATTCGCCGCAGAAAGCCCTTGCGATTAATGAGGTCCCGGTGAAAATCGGTCGTCTCGACGGCGTCGAGGTTCGCGCACCGTGACGTGCGCCGTACTGAGTCCGTTTTGACCATGCCGACCCGATTCCCTTAGACAAACTTGAGCCGCCGCGCGGCCAGAGCCACCATGCGCAGCAATAGCCAGCCATGGCGCCACCGGTGAATCTGCGTGGTGCCATACACGCGTTCACGATACCGGATCGGCAAGTCCACGATCTTGAGGCCAAGCTTGGCCGCGCCAAAGAGCAGGTCGTAGTCCCCGAAGGGATCCAGCTCGCCGAAGTAGCCGCGGTTGTGCGCGATGCGGCGGTAATCCTCCGCCCAGAGCACCTTCGTTCCGCAAAGGGTGTCTTTGATGGGCTGCCCCATCAGCCACGTGAAGGCGAACGTGAAGAACTTGTTCCCCAGCAGGTTCATGAACCGCATGGCCCGGTCTTCCATCGGGTAGACCAGCCGCACGCCATTGATCATCTCGCCCTTCCCTTCCTGCAGCGCGGCATAGAAGCGGGGCAGGTCTTCCGGCGCCACCGTCAGGTCCGCGTCCAGAATCATCAGCACCTCTCCGGTCGCCACCTCCATGCCGGCCCGGACCGCATCGCCCTTTCCCACACCGGGTTGCCGCAGCAGACGGCACCGCCGCTGTGGATTCTGAGCGAGGTGCGCTTCGATCGCCTGGTAGGTCTCGTCGCGCGAATGGCCCTCCACGAATATCAGCTCGGTGCCGCGGCCCATCTCCGGCACGCGCGCGAAGATCTGGGGCACGTTGCCGGCCTCATTGCGCGCCGGGACGATGACCGACACCACCGCCGGCGCCGCGGCACCCGTTGGGCGCAGGCGCGCCAGCATGATGTTCGTCAGCGCCAGCATGCGGAACGGCCAAAGGCGCGCGAGCACGCGGTTCAGGAACGCACTCAGCAGTGGCAACGGAGCCGGACAAAGGAGTTCCGGCCACGTGCGAATACACTCGAAACCCGCCAAGTAGAGCAGGTTCTGCATGTCCTCCACAGTCAGCCAGTTCTGCGGCAGGGCTCGGCGTTGCAGGCCGGCCCGCCCCGCCCATCGTAGCGGCCCCTCCCACATGTGACTGTAGAAGTTCAGCACCACGCGCGTGCGCGGCGTCGACACTGCACGCAAACACTCCAGTGCCTGCTGGACGTTCTCCAAGTCGTTCACGAGATCGGAAAGGATGATGTAATCGAAGCGCTCGCGAACCGGGAGGTCCTGCGCGTCGCCCTGCACAAACGTCAGCTCCGGGTGTCGCAGCCGCGCCAACTTGAGCATCTCGTCCGACAAGTCGATGCCCACGCCATGGCTTGGGGCGACGGCGGCCAGCAGGTCGCCATTCCCGCACCCGACTTCCAGCACCCGCTCACCGCGGGGAATAACGAAACGGTAGATGCGCTGGACCAGGGCATGGTAGTGCCGCCCGAAGCACGACGGTTCCGGGGAACGGCGCGCCACGTCATCCCAATGCCGCTTTCGCGCTGCCGTGTAACCCGCGGGCGTATAGCCGGATGACTGGGCCTGGGCGGGCGGCGCGACGTTGCTTTCAGAACTCATGTCGAAATAACCTGCGACACCCGCGCAATCTGTCGCTCGCACAACGCAAACCACGGTCCCGTTGTGGCCACGGACCCAGCACCCCGCCCCCATCAGCGGAAGGCCATGCCCGTCGCACACCAAAGGCCATGCCCACTGCCATACAAGGATGTAACATTCTCAGCCGAGTATCAAGACTCAAGGTGCGCTTTGCGGTTGCAGAACCAGGGTCCTCTGTTCTATCGGTGTAAGGCGTTGATGGCACGCGGTTGAAGAAAAGACTTGCCCGTTCGGCCCCCATTTGCTCTCATCAGGCTGGATGAAAGCGCAAATCGGCAAGAGCCCAGGCGGCCCGCTCACCGTGCGTGAAGCGGGGAAAGCGGAGTGGCCACGGATCAACGACTTGCTCGCCGAGAAGCATCCGCAGCATGCGCCCAAGCGCGTTGGGCACGATTTGCGCATGGTGGTAGAGCAAGGTGGCGAGTGGGTTGGGGTTCTGGTGTGGACTTCGGGGTGCCAGCGTTTGCAGGATCGCGACGAGTGGATCGGCTGGACGAACGCCCAACGCGCACAGCGGTTGAAGTTGATCGTGCAGTTGCGGCGCTACTTGTTGCTGCACGAAGCCGGCACGCGGCCGAACTTGGCCAGCGAGGCCCTGGCCGCGGCGACGCGCGCGTTGCCCGCGCTGTGGCAGAAGCGTTTCGGCTTTGAGCCCGCATTGCTAGAGAGCTTTAGCGATGTGGAGGCGCACGCCGGCACCTGCTACCGGGCGGCGGGGTGGACCGCCGTGGGCCTGAGCAAAGGCTTTGCGAAGCACCGGGGCGATCTGTACGAGTTTCACGGCCGACCCAAGAAGTTGTGGGTGCGGCCCTTGGGCAAGCTGGCCGTGGATGCGCTGCGGGCGCCGCAGTTGCCCGAACGTTACGAAGCGGGGGCCACGGCCAGCGCGCACGGCCAGTTGCCCTTGGCGCCGGGGCAGACGCGATCCTTGGCGGCCGCGTTGCGTATGGTCCCGGATCCGCGTGCCGCCAACTGCAAGTTCCCGCTCGGGCCCTTGCTGTGCGTCATCGCCATGGCGCTGTTGAGTGGCGCACGCGACCTGGCGCAAATCCAGCGCTTCGGCTGGCGGCTACGCCCACAGCAGCGGGCCCACTTGGGGTTCCGGCGGCGGCGGGGCACGGCGGTCTACCCGGGACCCGGCTACAGCGTCTATCGTGATGTCCTCAAGGGGCTGGACCTGGAGGTCTTTGCCGAGGCGCTGACCGCCTGGCTAGCAGCCAACCGCGGCAGCCTGCCCAGCGCCCTGGCGTTGGATGGGAAGATGATCCGCGACACGATCGGGGTGCTCAGTCTCGTGGAGGTCGAGACGGGCGTCCCGGTCGCGTTGCGCATCATGACGCAGAAAGAAGGCGACGGGGCACATTGCGAGAAGTCGGTGGCCCGGCAACTGGTCGCCGACATACCCGACGCGCAAGGGGCGCTGCTCAGCGGTGACGCCCTGCATACCGACAAGGTCATGGCACAGACGGCGGTGGCCAACGGCGCGGACTACCTGCTGCAAGTCAAAGGCAATCAGCCGACGATCAAAGCGCGACTGGCGCGCCGGACCGCCAACACCCCCCTTTTGCCGTCATAGCGGCCAAGGGTCACGGGCGCGAGGAAACCTGGCGCATCCGGCGCACGTCCATCGAACCGCTGGAAGTGGACTTCCCGCATGCGCGTTGCGCCCTGCGCGTGGAACACGCCGGGACACGCAACGGCATGCCCTTCCGGGAAACCCGCTTCTACATCAGTAACCGACCGGCTGATACCCATGCGCTCGAACAGTGGCTGCAGCATGTGCGCAACCACTGGGCCGGGGTTGAAAACCGTCATCACTGGCGCAAGGACGCCTGCCTGCGCGAGGACCATACCCGCAGCCGCAACCCCAACGTCGTCGGGGCCTTGGCACTGTTGCGCAGCGCCCTCTTCGCCATCCACCAGCCCCACCACGAACTCTACGGCGGACTCAACGGCTTCACCGAAGCCGTCGCCGCCGATCCCGCCTTCGCCTATCGCCTGATTACACGCCCCCTATGAGCTCAAAACAAAAGACCCTGGGTTGCAGAACACCGCAGAACACCGCCGTGCCTCCGATCCTGAATCCTGTTGCCTGCAGAGGTGTGCCGTCCAACTGGTCCCGTGCTCACCATGCGAACCCGGCTCGTCGGCGCGAAGGCCTCTACCAAAGCGTTTTGACGTGGGGATAATCCAAAATACGGCGATCCGCCGTCACCACCCGCAGATCATGAAGGCGAGCCGTCCCGACCAGAATGCGGTCGGCCGGATCGCGGTGAAACGTCTCCGGCAACGAGTAGGCTTCCATCAGGACGGCAAGCGTGATGTCAAGTACCCGCCATTGGTTGTCGTCGAGACAGCGGTTGAACCAGGTCTTCCAATGCCCCTGGATCGCAATCCGCTTCCGATCCTGAAGGCAGCAAAGCTCCGCGCAGGAGATTGGAGATACGTACACGGCCGTGTCCCGGGCGCGCAGCACGTTACGCGCCGGTTCGGAAAGGCAATCCGGCTCTGACGCTGACCAGATGACGGTACAGGTATCCAGCAACACGTTCACCCGTGCATCTCCCAATCGCCTGCTTCAATGGCAGGGGAGACGATGTCACCCAGAATGCTTACCGTACCCTGTGCACTGCCCAACCTGGTCTCGTTCTTCACGGTTTCGGTGGAAATCCGCACAAGGCGGGCCACGCTTTTGTTCCGCTTGCAGATCTGCACGTCCTCCCCCCGCTCGACTTCCGCCAGGTACTCCCCGAAGTGCGCCCTCAATTCGGCAACGTTCACCGCCTTCATAGCGCCTCACTCATGTACGCATTCATATACATAACATAGTACATGAAACTGTGCATGTAAAGGCTTCTCACCACCATTAGGCTTTGCGGCTTTCCCGGCGCGTGCTGGCCATATCGCTGGAAAGTCTGCTCCGGTAGCGTGCCTCGGCGTGCTGTTCCCTTCGAATGCCGGAGCCGGAGCCTGGCCTACAGATTACGCAGATTTTCGCAGATCGGACCGGACCGAATCTGCGTGGTCTGTGTCATCTGTAGACACAAGGCCGGAGATCACGGGATCCCGCGAAGAGAGACTGGGGGGGCCTGTTTCTCATGCGGTTCCCAGCCGGAACTTTCTCCTCGCCAGCCACGGGCCAGGTTTCTACCATCCGGGCATGGCGAAACTCGACCTGACGGCTTTTCATCCCGATGCAGAAGCGCTCTTGCGCGAACTGGATCGACGTCATGCGGACTGACGCCGATGTCGACTGGCGGACCGATGTATGCCGCATTCTGACAGAACACGTGCCCGGTCGAGATGTCCGGCTGGTTGGTTCAAGAGCCCGTGGGGCCGTTAAACCTCATGCGGACATTGACCTGCTCGTTATGGGCGAATGGCCCCTCTCCCCCCTGCAACGCGCCAAATTGAAAATGGCCTTCGAGGAATCTGACCTGCCCTACCAGGTCGATATTCTGGACTGGGCCGCGCTGCGGCCGGACTTTCGCGACAACCTGCTTGTCGGCAGCCAATCCCTGCTGCACCGGTCAACCCGCGGCGCGGAGGCCGCTCCATGAGCATCGTCATCGTCACCGGATCCGCCGGCCTGATCGGGTCGGAAACGTCGCGCTGGTTTCACGAGCAGGGCTTCGACATGGTCGGGATCGTGTTCAACTCTCCATTGGCCATGGCCACGCCGGGAGCGTATGCTTCGCCCCTGGGAGTATCGCGCCACGGCGCAATGCCACGCCATGCAAAGACAACACGGTCCATTTCGCTTGCACCCCGGGACGCTGGCCATATTCCTCGCCCTGGGCAGCGTGGTTCTCTATGGGTGGCTGGTGGGGTCACCCACGTGGGAGTCCAACGACGATGTCGCCATGAACATGATGGCGGCGGGGGTCTGGACGGCGGACGGGCAACCATCAGCCGATCTGCTTTACATGCATCCCGCAATCGGGTGGTGTCTCAGCCGCCTATACCGACTGCATCGCCACACCCCGTGGTATGCCCTCACCTTCCTGGCCGTTCTGGGCACCGGCTTGGCGACCTGCCTCTTCGCCGTCCTTCGCCTGAAGCGCGACCTTCCGACAATCCTGGTGGCCGCCGGTCTCGCCGCAAATTCGGCGCTGCTGGTGCACCGCCACCTGCAGTTTACCAGCGTCGCGGGCCTGGCGACCCTCGCGGCAATCATGCTGGCGGTCAGCCAGTTGCTGCGCCCATCGGCCGGCCATGTTCGTCGTACGGCACAGCTGATCGCCGCCTCGGCGTTCTTCGGCGTCGGACTCCTGATTCGTGGTGACGCGGCCCTCATGATCGTCGCTCTGGCAGTGCCCGGCGTGGGCCTGCTTGCGCTCCAGGCGGTTCGCCGGTCTCCCGCGGGAACGCGGGCAAAGCCGGTGCAGATCATGGGCACCTTGACCGCCCTGTTCGTCGCGGTGTTCAGCGGGGTTCAACTTCTGGATCATCACCGCGGCGCACAGGCCCCGGAGTGGCGGCGTTGGCGCGCGCTGAACCGTGCCAAGTCGGAATACACCGACTACAAACGGATTCCCGACGATGCCGCGTTCGCGCACCGCCTGCGCACCGTGGGGTGGTCGCGCAATGATTGCGACATGATCGCGACGTGGCAATACCTCGACCCTGTGCGCTATGCCCCGGAGAAACTCGATGCGGTGACGCCCCGGGCGGCTCAGGCCAGCCGCGCGCAACTGCAGGCCGCTCTTTCACCCGGCCATCGCGCCGAAACCATGCACCACATGGTACAGGTCGTGCGTGCCGGCCTGGGCCTTTCTGGCTGGTGGCTTGCCTTGAGCCTGTTCGCGCTGTTGATCACACGCGAAATGCGGTGGCACAAAGTTGCCGGCGTCGCCGTCCTGGCCGCGGCCCTGGCGGAGATCGCCTACTTGTCCGTGGTTCTCAACCACACACCCCTCCGCGTCCTGATCCCTGTGGCCCTTGGCGCCTCCTGGCTGCTGCTGTTGGTCTGCGTGGCCGCCGCGCGGGCGGCCACCCCGCCCCCCCCCCCGCCGTGGAGACGCGCATGGCGGCTGCTCGGCGCCCTGATTCTCGTAGTCGCCTGCTGGTCGTTACTGCGGGACTATCGCCACGCACGGTGGGAAGTCGCGGCCCGCCTTAAAACATCTGCGGAGTTGCGCCAGGTGGTGAACCAGTGGGTCACAGGCCTGCCTCCCGACGCGCTGGTCTACATGGTGGGAAACGCCATGCCTTTGGAGGACCACCTGCCATGCTCCTCTTTCGAGTACCTGCGGCCCTTGCGAGGCATCCTGATCAATTTGGGCTGCGCCAATCAAAGCCCGCCCCAACGCGAGTTGCTTGCATCGATGGACCTGACGGGCGACATTTATGCTGCGCTGGCCCGGCGCGAACACGTTTATTATGTACGAGGAAGCCTGCTGGCGGAGGCCGGCCTGAAGTGCCTGCGCCGCCACTATCGCGATGTCTACGGCCTTTCGCTCACCCTCATCGAAGAACCACAACTGCCTTGGCTGTATCGCATGGCGTTCGCCGACATTCGCCCGCGCGACAGGCAATAGCGCCGGAATTGGGGCTCGCCGTTGCACAGCGAGCGGTTCAATGCCGCCTCAGACATCGACCTCGCCATCGAGGGCCGGTTGGAGCCGGAAGCCTGGTTTCGCCTGCTCGGCGAAGCTTGGGCCATGACGGACTTCTCCGTCGATCTGGTCGACCTCGGCCACATCGAACCCGAATTCGCCGCGATCATCCGCATGAAGGGAAAGGTCGTCTATGAGCGAAATTCCGATCCTTGAGGGCGAAATCCGCAAGAGCCTTGAGGTACTACTACGGGATCAGCTATGACTGGGATCGACTGGACTATCTCATGAGAAAGTTCCAGCAGGCGTGGCCGCGGGTACGCGACGACCTGGCCGTCTTCCTCAATTTCCTGCGCCAGATGGAATCCTCGGCCTGAACCGGCCTCTCACCGGTTCGGGCAGGAAAAGACATCCTCCGCGGTCTCTGCGCCTCTGCGTGAACAATCCGTTCCTGCCTTCATGCTTTCCTGATTTACTCCGCAGAACGGCGGTCTCGTCCAATCCCCGTTGACACTCGCAGTCGTTTCGTGTCTTCTCTTTCCTCGAAACGTTATGCATGGGGCCGCCTGGTGGCGCGAACAGACATGAGCATCGTCATCGTAACCGGATCCGCCGGCCTGATCGGGTCGGAAACGTCCCGCTGGTTCCACGAACAGGGCTTTGACGTCGTCGGCATCGACAACGACATGCGCGCCCGATTCTTCGGCGCGGAGGCGTCCACCGCCGGCAAGCGCGCGGAGTTGGAAGCCACCCTGCCCCGCTACCGGCATGAGGCGCTCGATATTCGGGATGCCGAAGGACTGGGGCGACTGTTCGCGCGGTTTGGGCGGAACATCCGGGCCGTCATTCACACCGCCGCGCAACCCTCCCACGACTGGGCGGCGCGCGAACCCTTCACCGATTTCAGCGTGAACGCGCAGGGCACCCTCAACCTGCTCGAAACCGCCCGGCAAGTCTGCCCCGACGCGGTCTTCATCTTCACCAGCACGAACAAGGTGTACGGCGACACACCCAACCGGCTGCCGCTGGTCGAGCAGGCCACGCGCTGGGAAATCGAGCCGTCCCATGTGTTTGCCCAGGGCATCGACGAGACCATGTCCATCGATCAGAGCAAGCATTCGCTGTTCGGGGCCAGCAAGGTGGCCGCCGATGTGCTGGTCCAGGAGTATGGCCGCTACTTCGGCATGAAGACGGCCTGTTTCCGCGGCGGCTGTCTGACCGGACCAGCCCACGCCGGCACCGAGCTGCACGGCTTCCTGGCCTACCTGATGAAGTGCGTCGTCAGCGGCACACCCTACCGCGTCTTCGGCTACCAGGGTAAGCAGGTGCGGGACAACATCCACAGCCACGACCTGGTGGCCGCCTTCTGGGAGTTTTTCATGGCGCCCCGCTGCGGCGAGGTTTACAACATGGGCGGCGGGCGGCATTCCAACTGCTCGATGGTGGAGGCCATCCAGATCTGCGAGACCATCAGCAGCCGCAAGCTGAACTGGAGCTATGCCGAGGAGAACCGCATCGGCGACCATATCTGGTACATCAGCGATGTGCGGCGCTTCCAGTCGCACTTCCCGGCCTGGCAATACCGCTACAACCTGCACCAGATCCTGCAGGAAATCCACGCCGCCTGTACGCCGTAGTCGGTCACACCAGGGCCGGAAAGTGCCTATAGATGACCCAGAGCGGTGCCATAAGGCTGCAACCAAAGTGGGGATTCACCGCAGAGACTCGGAGGCGCGCAGATCGTTCCACTCCGTGCCTACGTGTCTCCAGCGCAGCGGGTGGTGCATCCGTGCCGCGTTTGCCCCACGGATCGTTCGGAGGAACCGACACAAACTCACGCAGATCAGACTGTGCCGAATCTGCGTGATCTGCGTGATCGATAGGCTATAATCCTCGTTCCAACATGAGGATTCTCATCACCGGCATTTGCGGTTTTGCAGGCAGCACGCTGGCGGAAAGCCTGCGCGCCGCGCAACCCGGGCTGGAAGTCATGGGTCTGGACAACTTCATCCGCCCCGGGAGCGAGTTGAATCGACACCGCCTGCAGGAGGCCGGCATCCGAGTCTTGCACGCGGATCTGCGGCTGGCCGAAGACCTGGAATCGCTGCCGGCCGTGGATTGGGTCATCGATGCCGCCGCCAATCCCAGTGTGTTGGCGGGCACCCGCGGCAGCGGCACCACCAGCCGGCAGCTGCTGCAGCATAACCTCGCCGGAACCGTGAATGTCATCGAGTACTGCCGGACTCATCACGCCGGCTTCCTGCTGCTGAGTACAAGCCGGGTCTACTCGATCCCCCCGCTGGCCGCCTTGCAAGTTGAGGTCCACGCCGAAGCCTTTCGGCCTTGCGCTCAGCAGGCTTGGCCGACTGGCATCAGCCCGGCCGGGGTCAACGAGTCCTTCCCGACGACGCCCCCGGTATCCTTGTACGGTGCCAGCAAAGTCTGCTCGGAAGCGCTGGCGCTCGAATACGGCCAGGCATTTGACTTCCCGGTTTGGATCAACCGTCTCGGTGTCCTCGCCGGCGCCGGGCAATTCGGCCGGGCGGATCAGGGCATCTTCTCCTATTGGATCCACATGTGCGCCCGTCAGCGTCCGCTCGCGTTCATCGGTTTTGGCGGCGCGGGCCACCAGGTACGCGATTGCCTGCATCCCCGGGACCTCGTGCCTTTGCTGCTGCAACAGATGGCCCGCACACCCACCCCGTCCACGGCCGTGACCAATGTCGCGGGCGGCACCGGCAATGCCTTTTCCCTCCTCCAACTCCACCGCTGGTGCGAAACCCGCTTCGGTGCACAGCCCGTCGAACGCCGGCCAGAAACACGCCCCTTCGATGTGCCCTGGATGATCCTGGACAGCGCTTGTGCGGCGCAGCGCTTCGGCTGGTGTGTCCAGACCCCGCTGGCGTCCATCCTGGAGGAAATCGCGCGCCATGCGGAAGCCAACCCCCATTGGTTGGACTGGACGGCCTCCGGATGAACGAGCCTGCTCCGACCTCCCCGCCGGACCTGCGCCTGCTCTCCATCGTGATCCCCGCCCGCGACGAGGAGGGCTGCATCGGGTCCACCATTCGCCACCTGCATCTGGAACTGGACCTGCAACGTATCCCGCATGAGATCGTGGTGGTGGATGATGGCAGCACCGACGGCACCTGGGGCGCGCTCACCGCCGCCAAGGCTGAGATTCCTGAACTCGTGCCCGTCCGCAACGACGGCGAGCACGGCTTCGGCCGGGCTATCGCGTGCGGTTTGAACGCCATGCGCGGCGATGCCGTGGTCATCATGATGGCCGATGAGTCGGACGATTGCCGCGACGTCGTTCGCTACTGGGAAAAGCTCCGCGAAGGCTATGATTGCGTCTTCGGCAGCCGCTTCCTCAAGGGCGGCGGCGTGATCGACTACCCACGGCTGAAGCTGTTGCTCAACCGCATGGCGAATTACTTCATTCGCGTCCTTTTCCACACCAAACTCAACGATACCACCAATGCGTTCAAGGCCTATCGACGGACGGTGATTGACGGTAGTCGCCCGCTCATCGCCCCTCACTTCAACCTGACGGTGGAATTGCCGCTGAAGGCGATCGTACGCGGTTACAGTTGGACGGTCATTCCGATCACCTGGCGCAACCGTCGCACCGGTACAGCTAAGCTCAAGATCAAGGAAATGGGCAGCCGCTACCTGTTCATCTGCCTGTACCTGTGGTTGGAGAAATACTTCAGCCGCGGGGATTACCGGAAACCGACATGAGCCCTGATGTTGCAGCCGGCAGCACCCCCTGGCGCGCCTACCTGGTTCTGGCGATTGCCATTCTGGGCATGTCCGTACTCCGCGCTCCCGAAGGCTTGTCCAATTCCTTCGGCGCTCAGTGGGTCTGCGGATACAACGCCACCAACTGGGTGCTCAGTTGGGATGAAGGCTTCGTCCACCGGGGGTTGCTCGGGACGATTCTGGCCCATGTATTCGGCAAGACCGGGCTGCGGGCGCTCTTCATCATTAATCTGACCTTGACCATGGCCTATGTCGCCATCGTCGCGAGCGGCGTCATCAAACTCTACCGGCGCTCACCGGGGGAGTCCATGCTCTGGCTCCTGCTGTGTGCCATCGCCCAGCCATCGCTTTTGCACTGGTGGTTCACCTACACCATGTTTGCACGCATTGATCTTTGCATTGTGATCGGGACAATCATCAGTCTGCGGGTTGCCTTCATGCGGAACGAGACGTGCATGTTCGCCCTGCTCACGAGTATCGCCGTCGTTTGCATGTTCATTCACGAGGGATTCGGGGTGCTTTTTCTGCCCTTGATCCTGGGGACCGTTCTCGTTGTGCGCGCCACACGGGGAATCACGCGAGACTGGAAGCCGTGGGTGGCCTACCTCTTGCCGTCGCTGCTGACCTGGTTTGTCATTGGCCTGTGCGGCCGACCGAAGATCTCCCGGCCTGCGTTCGAGGCCATGTTGGCCTATCGCTCCGCCGATTTCCACGTCGACGAGGATTTCGTGACCGCCCTGTTTATCGAACATGGCCAGCGCATCTCGATTATGTTGGGCAAACTGCTGCGCGCGGACACGTTGATTCGCATTGGGGGCACCTTGTTGGTCTTGCTGCCCACCTTGCTGCTGATGCGCTACCTATGGCGTGCGACCCGGGAACAAATGCAGCCGGACCGATCCCAGGTCGTGGCCTTAGGATGGCTTCAGGCGGCCGCGTGCGCCCCGCTCTGCGCCTTTTTCCTTGGGTTCGATTTCATGCGCTGGCTGGGCTATTTTATCCAGACGCAGATCCTGGCGTTGGCCGTGCTGGCGTTTGCGCGCAACGCCGTTATGCTGGCCTTTCTGGATGTTGTGACACAACGCAAGCATCTGGTTGTGGCGATCGTTCTGCTCAGCTTGTCCGCGGGGGTGACGGGCGTGATGACCTCTTATCCCGTAATCGAGACCCTGCTCGACCTGTGGAGGCGTTTTGGCGCAGGTTCCTGAACGTGGCTGGCTCTGGCAATACCGGGCCCTGATTGGTCTCACGGTCCTGTGCGCCCTGGCCGCCATCGGGGGATACTGGGATCTTTTCAACACGTTCCAGTTCTACGATGATGAAGGCTATTTCCTGGTAGTCGTCCGGAACTTTCTGGATGGCGCCGTTCTTTACGACACGATCTCGACCTGCTACGGCCCTGCTTACTTTCTGTTCAAAGGGGTTGTGCACGGCCTCCTCGGGTTACCCCTGACCAACGACGCCGTGCGCTTTCTGACCTTGGGCATCTGGCTTCTGTTGGCCTTGGGCTGCGCATGCGCCGTGGGTACGCACCGGCGCCGTCTCACGGCGACCGGCCTGACGTTCCTGCTGGTATTTCGGCACCTGATCGACTGCACCAACGAACCGAGTCACCCACAGGAATTCGCCGCAGGCTTGCTGATCCTCGCCGTGCTGGCACCCGCCTGTTTTCGCAGGCGAAGCGCCGCGTGGACGGCGGCCGCACTGGGGGCGCTGGCGGGCACCATGTTGCTGGTCAAAGTCAACATCGGCCTCTTCGGTTTGGTCACGCTGGCGGGCATCGGGGCAACCGCAGCAGCCCCTTCGCGCTGGCGCGGGCTCCTGCGCGGTGCGGTGGCACTGGGTTGCCTGGCGCTGCCCTGGGTTCTGCTGCGCGCCAGCCTGATGGGGCCCGAGGCCGGACCCTATATCGCCTACGCCAGCATCGTGTCGCTCGCCCTTCTTGGGTCGCTGGTGGTGGGCTACGGAAGCAGCGACTTCAGCTCGCTGCGCTTGGCCTGGGGCGCCGCCACGGCTGCCGCGCTGGGTTGGCTGGGCGCCATCGCGATCGTGATCGGAGCCGTGCTGACCACGGGGACCACGTTGACCAGTTTATGCCAATGCATCTTCTTGACACCGCTGCAGTTCATGCCGGCTTTCGCAGCCTTCGGCTGGGAGCCGCCGGTCACGACATTCGCCGCTGGCTGCGCCGCAATTGCCGCGGCTATGGCCGTGCTGATGTGCGTCCTGCATCATCGCCGACAGCCACGCAGGAGTGCCTGGCTCGGAATCTTGCTCAAGATCGGGTACGGCGCCGCCATGGTGGGGTGGGTAACCATGGGCCGACCAACCGTTTTCCAATTTGCCGCACCTTGGGCGTGGCTGCTTTGGGTGCCACGGCCCAGTCCGACGTTGTCGGACCGCGACCGGATCGGTCGCTTGGTCCTGCCATGGTTCGCCTTGCCGCAGCTGTTGCTGCCCTATCCCGTGCCCGGGAGCCAAATTGCATTCGGCACCTTCCTGCTGATCCCGGTGTCGGTGTGGTGCTTGTGGGACGGACTCGAAGATCTCAGGGGCTTCCTCCCACGGCCCGTTCAAGCCCACTGGGCAGGCCTCTACGCCTTGTTCGCCCTGCTGGCCATGGCCGCCACAGCCGGCCCCTTGGCGAAGCACGTGCGTGCCGCCCGCTGGCAGTATCTGGCATCAGAACCACTGGGCCTGCCGGGCGCCCACCTGGTACGGGTAGAACCAAAAATGGCCGACGCGTATCGCACCATGGCGGGCTTGCTGCGCGAGCATGCCGACACGTTCCTGTGCTCAATCGGTCTCAACAGCATGTACCATTGGACCGGCCTGAAACCGCCCTGCGCGATTGTCATCAGCCATGCCGTAACCATGCGCACCAACGCGGAGCAGCAGTTGCTGATCGCGTCCCTCTTGGCGCATACGCGACCGATCCTGGTCTACCACGAGAGTCTGTTCGAGCGGGGTAGCCCGGATGCCCCCTTCTTCCAACTGGTCCGCGCGAACTTTCGTGAGTGGCGCGTGGTGGACGAAGGGTATCAACTGATGGTCCCGATCGCTCCGGAGAGCGCCATAGGCCATGCCTCCGAAACCTACACAACCGGTGGCCGATAGGGGCGCAGGGCCGTTGTCTTCTACTCCACGGACCGCTTCCTGCAGAACGCCCTGCTGCCCGGCAACGACCCGCTGCGGGCTCCTCTGGGGGGCCAGTGTCGCATCATTGGAGCTGGCCACGAGGGTCAGGACTTCCTCGCTCGGCCATCGCGGCAGCGCTGACGCCGCCGTCTCGAATCGTTATCAGCGACGATCTCGCTTGGACAGCGGAAGATCAGCGCGTCTTGTTCTTGTGGGGAGGATGTGTGTCAGAAAAGTGACGTGACGTCCTGAAATTCCCTGTTTTCCCTTGCATGTGAGCTATTGTCCCCGTAGTGGCGCGTGGGGACGGTTCAGCGGCCATCGAGATTCTAGGCAATTCCCGTTCCCAGTGCGGCCTGCTGGCGCCCGACTTGGAGCGTGCCCTGAGGCCCTCCCCAGGGAGTACGCGTCCGGCGTTGGGCAGCCGGAGCCAGCCCATCGACGCCGGCACCTGAGTCGCGCCGCCCTCACCGCCACGGCCCCTGTTTCACTTGACCCGTCCCAGGGGCTGGACCCGGTGGGGCATGCGATTGAGCTCTGGTACAACAAGTTCCGCGTCAGTCCGGCACGTGAGGCGCTGCTGCGAGACGTTCTGGCCGACGCCGCGGCCAGCGGCCAACAGGTCATCCTTGTGCAATTGCCCTTTCGCGATGCCTACCTGCGGGAACTCCAACGGTCCCACGCGACGGATTACCAGGCGTTTCTGGACGCAACCGCGGCCTTGCCGCACGTCGATCGCATCCTGTTCGAGGGCGCGGCGCCGTGCGGGCTGACCGATGCGGATTTTCTGGACTGGACCCACCTGAACGAAGCGGGGGCGGCCACGTTCGCGCGCGCCTTCGCCGCGTCCTTACCGGAGGACGTTCGAACCGTGATCCGGGACTGCGGTGCGGCGCTTACCCTGGAATGAGCAGTTGCCACCACGGATAGATAGCCTGCGCAGTAGAGGCGCAACCCAAACGGACGAACCACCAAGGCTCGAAGGCATAAAGCGGATGTCTCGTCCGGCTATTGGTTGACACATTCGGACACGGAATGCTCCCGCAGAGGCGCAGAGGATGCAGAGTATTATGCCTATTTACGTGAACCGCTGAGAGGGCGGTTCGCGCAAGATGGCAGGGCCGATGCTCTTCACGAACCGCCCTCTCAGCACTGCTGTCCGGTTAAGGGTTTTGTTTTGCGTTGTAAGTAGCTATATCGAAATCAGTTGTGGAGTAAATTTGTCGTGATCGATTTGAATTCAAACGATAAGGCTGAGCACCTCTGGATGCGTGGAGGTGCTCATGAACC
>JAIOPI010000007.1 GCA_021413965.1 Lentisphaerota bacterium
AAGCGTGAGCCTGTTTGAGAAAACGCCTGTTCCAGAACTGCTTACAACAACTGACCTACAGACAGAATCGCCACTCTGTGAAAACCAACTGCAACTATTGGGGTTTTAACCGGACAGCAGTGCTGAGAGGGCGGTTCGTGAAGTCAGATTGCCATTTCCGCCCGAACCGGCCTCTCACCGCTTCGGGCAGAAGAAACTTCCTGTCGGGCCTCTGCGACTCTGCGGGAGCAATCCTCGCCGAATGTGTCAGCTCTGCCAGTCGCGCTGGGCCTGTGCCAGTCGCTCGGGGGTGCCCAAATCGCGATAGTACTCCGAAATTCGGTACCCAAACATGCGCCCCACCAGCCGCGGCAGGACATCAAAGCCAAAGTCAGTGTAGGGTTTCGGCGGAATGAGGTCAAACAGCGACGGGCCCGCCAGGTAGATGCCGGCGTTCGCCAGGCAACCGCGCGGGTGGGCAGGCTTCTCCTCGAACGAGAGGATGCGCCCTTCCGAATTGCATTCGGCGATGCCGCACTGCGACGGCTCGGGGGACTCGAACAGCCCGATCGTGAAAGGGCTGCGGCGCCCGACGTGAAAGCGCCGGAATGCGCTCAGATCCATGTCCGTCAGGTTGTCGGCATAGACGATCAGAAAATCGCCGGCTCCGGCCATGAAGCGCCGATTGGCGGCGACGGTGCCGGCGCTGCCGAGCAAGACCGGTTCATGAAAGAGTGCAATGCGCAGACCGGGGGCGCGCCACGCCTCGACGAACGCGCGCACCTGGCCCCCCAGGTGGTGCGTGTTCACGAGGAGGTCGGTGTAGCCGTGGCGCGCGAGCAGGCGAAACCAGTGGCCCAGCAGGGGCAGCCCGTTGATGGGCACCAGGCATTTGGGAATATGGTCGGTCAGGGGCTGCAGGCGCGCCCCCACACCCGCCGCGAGGAGGACGGCCTTCATGTGGCCCCGGCCTCGCGCACGACATTCAGCTTCGCCATCTGGGCGCTCGCCGCCGCCAGGATGTCCTCCACGTCGGTCTGATTGCGCAGGTGGGCGACGTATTCGACCACGCTGTCACGCGGCACGTGCGTGGGACGCCAGCCCAGGGACTGCAGCGCGGTGGTGTCCGACACAATGTGGCGCGTATCGCCAAAGCGGAATTTTCCCGGGATGTCCGGCTCGAGTGATTTGCCGAAGACCTCGCAAACCGTCCGGGAAAATTCGAGCACCGTGTAGGCCCTGCCGCCGCCCACGTTGAAGACCCGGTAGTCGGCGCGCGGGTCGCGCAGGACGAGCAGATTCGCGCTCACCACATCGTGGATGTTGACGAAATCGCGCACCTGGAGGCCATCCTCATAGACCACGGGGCGCCGGTCGAAGTAGACGCTCAGGCAGAAGATGCGGCAGGCGCCGGAGTACGCGTTGTAGAAGGACTGGCGCGGCCCCTGCACGATGGAGTAGCGCATGGCGACGGTGGGGATGCCGTAGCGTTGCCCCAGCGTGATCGCCATCATCTCCTGGGCGAGCTTGCTCATCCCGTAGGGGTTGCGCGGGTTGGAGACCGACTCCGGTGTCAGCACGTATTGGGCGGGCCGCCCCTGGGCATCTCGGATTTCCCATTGGCGCGCTTCGAGCTGGCGCAGGGGCCGCATGTCGGGAATGAACAGCTTGCCCTCGCCGTCGCGATAGAGCCCCTCCCCCGCCACAGCCTGTGACGTGGCCACGACGACCTTGCGCACGGGGAGTTGGTCCTCCACGATCAACTCGTAAAGCAACGCGGTGCCCACGGCGTTGACGTGATAGAACGTGCTGAAATCGGGCAGGTAGTCCTGGTAGGCGGCCAGGTGATAGACGGCCTCGATACCCTGCAGGGCCCGGCGCACGGTGGGCTTGTCGCGCACATCACCTTCAATGAATTCCGCGGCCGGATTGAGATAGGCCGGCTTGCCCTTCAGATGCACGGGCTTCTGGAGATTATCGAGGATGCGGACCTGGTGCCCGTCCGCCAACAGGGCATCGACGGTATGCGATCCGATGAAACCGGCGCCGCCGGTGACGAGGATGTTCATGAAGGCGCATCCTCCCACACCGCCACATGCGATGGGAAGAGCGAAGTACGGCGGGGGGCGATTGCGGGCGCAAGGCCGCTCCGTCGGAACATCGGGACATGCCGCCCCTTTGTCGACACGTTAAGCGTAATCATAAATCCTGATCGTAATCTTAATCTTGCCCCTGTGCCCATGGCCGTGTACGTCGTTCCCATGACCACAACCTTTGACCACGAGAAGCTGCACGTGTATCAGGATGCGATCCGGTTTGTCTCCTGGGCCGACGAGATTCTGGAGACCATCCCGAAGACTCTGGCCGTCCACGGCCAACTGGACAGGGCCTCGACGTCAATTCCGTTGAACATCGCGGAGGGCAACGGAAAATACACGGCCGCGGATCGGTGTCGCTTCTTCGACATTGCGCGCGGTTCCGCGCTGGAGTCTGCGGCGTGTCTGGATGTATTGGTCGCGAAGAAGCGACTCACACAGGTGGGCCAAGGCAAGGATATCCTCGTCCGGATCGTCTCGATGCTAGTGTGCTGTCTCAGAAATGACTACACATAACTCAAGAACTCGGCTGCTTCGAAAGCGCCTGCCGCGCGCGCTGGATGCTGGCGAGGATTTCCGCCCCGGACTTCTTCCAGACGTATCGGCGGGGCGACAGATTGCGATCGCTCAAGTACTCCATGATGGCCGCTGCCAGCTGGCGTGTGCTGGTGAAACTGCCCTCACGAACGACGTCCACGGTGAGATCACGGAAGAACCGTTCGACCAAGTTCATCCACGAACTGGAGGTCGGCGTGAAATGCACATGCACGCGGGGATGACGGGCCAGCCATGCTTTGACGCGGGGATGCTTGTGTGTGGCGTAGTTGTCCACAATCAGATGCAGATCCAATTCGGCCGGCGTTTCCTGTTCGATCTGCTTCAGGAAGGTCAGCCACTGCCGGTGGGTATGCTTGTCAGCCGTGCGGCTGATGATCTTACCGTCCAAGTAATTCAGGGCGGCAAACAAGGTCAGGGTGCCATGTCGCGTGTAGTCGTGGGTCCGCGTCTGGATGTGTCCACAACCCAAGGGCAGGCCGGGTTGCGTGCGCTCCAGTGCCTGGCATTGGCTCTTCTCGTCGCAACAAAGCACCAGCGCGCGATCCGGCGGATTGAGGTACAACCCGATCACATCCCAGAACTTCTCCTCAAAGTGCTGATCGTTCGACAGCTTGAAGGTTCGAGTCAGGTGCGGTTTAATGTCGTTCGCCTGCCACAACCGCTGGACCGTGGCGGGCGAAACGCGTGCGTGCTGGGCCATCGTGCGCACCGTCCAACGCGAACGACCAGGCGGAGGCTGCACACAGCCGACAATCACCCGCGTTCGTGCCTTCGCCGATACCGTTTCCGGC
The DNA here is from genome assembly GCA_021413965.1 of Lentisphaerota bacterium. GTDB lineage: Bacteria > Verrucomicrobiota > Kiritimatiellia > UBA8416 > JAIOPI01 > JAIOPI01. The sequence continues at coordinate 3,425 of JAIOPI010000007.1, forward strand.
CGTCCACGGCCCGGCGCATCCTCCAAGCCGGCCAAACCCCGCTCTGCAAAACGCCGACTCCAGAGGCTCACGACTGTTCGCTGCACGCCCACCTCGTCAGCCGCTTGCGCTTGCGACAGGCCTCGCCCGCGTGCCAGCACAATGCGCGCACGCAAGACCAACCGCTGAGAACTCGTCGGCGCACGAAGAATGCGTTCCAGTTCGGCGTGCTGGACGGAATCCACTTCAAGAACTTCGATTGGGCGACTCATGTACATATGTATAGCCGGCATGAGCCGTTATGTATAGCTAATAACGATACAGCACACTAGTGGGGTTGATTCGAAGCACGTCGGATAGTCGTGTCCATGAAGACTCTGCAACGTACGGGGCAGAAACCCCAGGCACGAACGCGTAAGATTACGCGTAGGATTACGATTATGATTGAGCACGAACGTGGGGTTCCACCCCGCAGCGTTCTGTCTTGCCAACCGCCCCCGCCGTTTGAACGCCAAACCCGCCGGAGCTGCCTTGCGCCCGGTACTGCCTCAGGAGTTACGGGGGGCGCAAAACGGTAGTACCCGCACCGTGCCGTGCCTCGTCGTCGGATCGGGAAGGCGGGGAGCCGTCATGCAGCACCAATTGGATCACGAGAAACTCGATGTCTACCAGATCGAATTGCAGTTTGTCAGTTGGTCGACCGATCTCATGGTGGAATTGATCGATTCGCCCGCTGCAAAGACGCGTCGCGTTGCCGAGGCGCCTGTTCCGAACAGCGTGTCGAACAGGGCAAGTTGTTGATTGTTCGGATCGTTTCAATGCTCTCTAAACTGGTGGACCGATTCTCGCCCCCGTCCGAGGTGCGGGAAGAACATGTTCCATACGGGATCGAGGACGACGACGAGAGTTTGGATCGGCGCGCACCACGGACTTACGGCGCGGGTGCGGCTACGCCCGGCGCGCTGGGCACGGCGGTGGCGGTGAGGCGATAGACAAGCACGGACGCCTGAGGCCCTGCGGCGGTCGATGGCGAGGCCAGCCTCACGACATTGGCCCCGGGAGCCAGGCGCAGCGGCCCGAGTTCCGCCCGCACGGGCTGATTCGGCGGAAGCGTGACGCGGCGCGACTGCGGCCCGCTGATGGTCCGGCTGCCGCCAACCGCCACGGCCTCGATCTGCAGCGAGACCTCGCGATCGGCATCCCCCAGGTTGTAGACGGTGACTGTGGCCGCGTCGCCCAGCGTGCGCCAGTCGCGGTAATCGGTGGTCTTGGTGTACCCCCACCCCGCGCCGTACACGGCCAGGACCGACTCACCCGCGGCGCGCGCCCGCGCCACGAGATCGTCGGGCGTGTTGTAGTAGATGGCGCGCGGAATCTCATCGATGGACAGCTCGTTGCCGATTTCGCGATAGGAAAGCCCCAGCTTGTAGAGCGCCGTGAAATTCGGGTCCTGGAAGCGCTGCACGCGGGCAAAGTGCTGGTGGGGCCAGTCCCACAGCCCCACTTGCTTCCAGAACATGCGCGTCTCATAGAAGGCGGCATCCGGATTGCGCACGAGAAAATCGCGAGCGGTATCGCGCCAGTGCTCCTGCTCGAAGCGCTGCACGGGCTCGTTGGGGATTGTGCACATGAACACCGCGCTGGTCGGCGCATTGACGGCGAACTCGTTGTAGGCATCGAAGAATCGCTCGCACAGCACGGGCGTGCCGGGGGGCAACTGAGCATCAGCCCAGGCCACCGTTTCACGGTAAGGGAATGGCGTGCCGCGCACGGTCATGGCCATCCGGATAGGCTGCACGAGCGGCAATAGAAGCACGCCAAGCCAGATCGCCAGAGACAGGCGCCACAGCCCAGCCCACCGCGGCCACCGGGTACACAGGGCCTCGTACGGCAGCAACATGCCGGCCGACAGCAGCAAATGATACGCGGGCATCATGGTTACGAGCAGGCGCGACGTGAACGGATGCCCCATCGGGTAGCGAGCCACCATCGTGGCCAGAAACCCTAGTGCGATCAACCCCACCGTTAGCCCACCGGCCAGCGTGCGACGACGCGCCAGCGCAAGTAGACCGCCGGCCGCTAAGACCAATGACAGCGCGGCGCGCATTGGGGTGCTGCCCCAAGCGAAGTTTGTGGCAAAGCGCAGGCCCTCGGTATCGAACAGTCGAATATCGCTTTGATAGCCGGCGTGGCCGTATTTCATCGAACTCTGCGACAGCCAGAGCAACACCTGCTTGCTGAAAGGCCAGCCGACGACAAGCAGCCCGACGGCTACAATCAGCAGCAGGGGGCGCCGCCGCACAGACCACGCATCACGCAACGGAAACAGGAATGGCACCACTGCGGCCGCGAGGAGTAGGGCGGCAAATTGCCACGATGAAATGGACGAGAAGGTGAGCAGAATGACAGCGAACCCGAAAAGCATGTAATGCCAGACCTCCGGGGTGGAATCCGTTTTCACGATTCTGGCGAGAGCCAGCAACACGTTCAGCCCCAACGTCATGCCTAACACGGCTACGACATAGGGGTAGGCCTCCATGGAGCATTGGATATGAACGGGGTGGATGGCGGTCAGTGCCGCCGCCAGCAGGCCTCCACCCACGCCAAGCAGCCGTCGCCCCGCGGCGAAAAGCATAGGAATGCAGAGGATGCCCAGCAATGCGCCGGGCAGCCGGATGGCAAACAGCGTGGGTTCCAGATGGAAGAGTTGCTGAAAAGCCTTGATGTAGGCCGGGAACGGCAGGTGCATCGACAGCGGCACCTCGCCGCGCAAAATTCCCCAGGCCGACGCGCCGTGCTTGCAGGCCCGCCACATTTCGAGTTCATCGCCGGGCATGCCGCGCTCGCCAAGATGGGAAATCCGGAGCCATGCCCCTAACAGCGTGAGGATCAGTACGGCCGCCCATGGCAGCCAGGGGCGTGATGATGAAGGCTCGGCCGTTGTGACCATGCTGGGCATGTTGATGGAATCGGCAGCCTACCGGCGGGGCGGCGGTGTGTCAAAGTATTCAGCGTCGACATGGCATGATGCAATGCAGGTCCACAGGGGGGCCATCCTTCTGGTGCAGTGTTCAGGCGTACGAACCCTTTGCTTATCCGGGTCTGAATCGACATTGAAGGGGCATGAAGAACATTTGGGCATGAAGAGCCAGACTTCTGTACGCGCCCACCGGAAACGATGCGAATCCGATACCGCCCCCACTACCGTTCACGACTGGGCAGTCGTACGAACGGAAAGAGCTTCGGCCCAAACAAGGGGACCAGGCCGCGGAATGGCGAATACAGCAACCGCAGGCGGACAAGCGCAAGGAGCATTTCGACCGAGGCCCGGCCAACCTGCAACTTCGACCCCGCCACGTCGCTCCACGTGGTGGGAATCTCCACAATGCGGCCGCCCGCGCGCTTGATCTGGTAGAGAAGGTCCACGTCGAACGCCCACCGCGTGATGCCGAAGCGAGGCAGCAACGGCAACAGCACATCCCGACGCATCAGCTTGGCGCCGCACTGGGTGTCGGTCAGGCGCAAGCCGAAGAGGATGCGCACCAGGGTATTGAAGAGGCGCGACGCGAGTCGGCGGTCGAGGGGCTGCCGCGGACTCACCTTGGCACCGCGCGTCCAACGCGAGGCAATGATCGCCGCCGCTTGGCCAATGTGCTTCACCAAGTCGTCATAGGCCTCCGGCGGCGTGGCACCGTCGGCATCCACAAATCCGATCCATTGCCCTTTGGCCACCGCGAACCCCATCAGCAACGCCCCGCCCTTCCCGATATTGCCAGGCTCCACCAGGCACCGGATGACGGGGTTCTGGCGCGCGTACTGCAGGGTGACCTCGGCGGTGCGGTCCCGCGACCCGTTGACCACCACGATGAGCTCAAAGCGGTCGCCGTAACGTGCGGTAAAATAGGGGACATAGCGCTCCAGCATCGGCCCAATGCGGGATTCCTCGTTGTAGGCCGGCACGATGATGGACAGCTGCATGCGGCGCCATTATTGGCATACCTGCGAAGACCAGACCAAGGCAAAAGTACACCCCCCCCGCCTGGCCTGACATTGCGATTGCGAGGGCCTCGTGGCGCATGGTATAGACCACAAGCCTCATGGGCGCTGCCGGGACGGGAGTTATCGCGTGTATCTGAAACAGCTTGAGATGGTCGGCTTCAAGAGCTTTGCCGACAAGACCCGCCTGGACTTCGAACCCGGCATGACCGCCATCGTCGGCCCCAACGGGTGCGGCAAGAGCAACATCTCGGATTCCTTGCGGTGGGTGCTCGGCGAGCAGAGTGCGAAAGCCCTGCGCGGCACGAAGATGGAAGACTGCATCTTCAACGGGACCGACAGCCGCAAGCCGCTCGGAATGGCCGAGGTCAGCGTCACGTTTGCCGAGTGCGAAGGCGTCCTCAATACCGAATTCAACGAGGTCACGGTCTCACGGCGCGTCTTCCGTTCCGGCGAGGGCGCGTACTTCATCAACAAGACGCCCTGCCGGCTCAAGGATATCCAGCGCCTCTTCATGGACACCGGCATCGGGACCTCCTCCTACTCCATGCTGGAGCAGGGCCGCATCGACGCCATCCTGAGCGCCCGCCCCGAAGATCGCAGAGAAATCTTCGAGGAAGCCAGCGGCATCACGAAATTCAAGGCCGACAAGAAGGAAGCGATCCGCAAGCTCGAGCACACCGAGGCGAACCTGCTGCGCTTGTCGGACGTCATTCGCGAGGTCAAGCGCCAGATCGGGTCGCTGCAGCGCCAGGCCGGCAAGGCCCGCCGCTACAAGGCCCTGCAGGAAGAACTGCGCCAGGTGGACGTCTACGTCACGCGCGAACGTCTGGGCGCCGCCGCCCAGGAAATCACCCAGATCGAGACGCGACTGGCGCAGCTGACCGAACAGCAGGACGCACTCCAGAAGGACGTCAAGGAAGTCGAGAAGGATAGCGCCGCACAGCGCGAGACGCTCATGGCCGCCGAGCACGAGATCGGCACCGTGCTCGAGGCGGGCGTTCAGGCGCGCAGCCGGCTGGCGCACACCCGCGAACTGATCGGGATGAACCGCCAGCGGATCGAGGAGTACCGGTCGCTGAAGGAGCGGGACGCGCAGGAAATCGACCAGACGGCGCGGCAGCTTGAGGAGCAGCGCCGCGTGCAGGGGACCCAGAGCGGCCAGATCGAGGAAGCCCGGCAGGAGAAAGGCCGCGCCGACCAGGCGTGGCGCGCCGCCGTGACGGCCTTCGACGCGCACCGCGAGCAGGTCGAGCGTCTGCGGGCCAGCATCCAGGGGTTGCGCGAGGAATCCGTCGAACTCGAGAGTCTGTCCTCGCGGCTTCAAAACCAGCTCATCGAACTGGAAGCGCGCGAGCGGTCCACCATCGTGCAGCGCGAGCGCCACGCCGCTGAAAAGGCGCAGCTCGGGCGCGTCGTCGAGAGCTTCGGGGCCCGCGAAACCGATCTGCAGCAGGCCCTGACGGATCTGCGCGCCGGCGTGGCCGCCGATGCCCAAGCCATGACGACGCTGGAGGCGCAGCGAACGGCCCTGGTGGCCGCACTGGAGACGGCGCGGCAGGAGGCCGCTCAAGTCGATCGCGACAGCGCAGCCCTGCAGGCCCGCCTGGATCTGTTGCAGGAAGGCGAGGCGAAGGACGAGGGCTTTGCGGAGGGTGCCCGGCGCCTGCTGCGCCAGGCCCACGAATTGGGCATCGATCAGGGCCAGATCGTCGGCGCGCTGGTCGCCGCCGTGGACGTGCCCGCCGATTACCGCATCCCGCTTGAGACGGCCCTGCGCGCCTGGATCGACGCGGTTGTCGTGCGCGATGCGGGCGTGGCCCGCGACCTCGCGCAGCGACTCGCCACAGGCAACCTCGGCTCGGCCCGCCTGCTGGCCCTCAGCGGCTCGCCGGCGGCCGCTCCGGCCGCCATCACCGGGGACCGGCTGATCGCCCATATCACGTGCGCCCCGGACTTGCTCCCCGTGCTCGAACAACTGATCGGCCACGTGGCGGTCGTCGATTCGCTGGCCGACGTTCCGGGCGATCTGACGGCCGGACAGGCCTTTGTCACGCGCGCCGGCATCCTGGTGAGCGGGACGGGCCTGGTGGAAGTCTGGATGCCGGAAAGCGATCGGGCCAATCCGCTCTCCCGCCGGCGCGCCCTGGCCGAATGCCGCGACGCCCTGGCCAAGCTGGCGGCGCGCGCCACCGAAGCCCGCCAGCGCGTGGGCGCCGTCAACGCGGACATCGAGGCCGCCGGTCGCGCCATCCATGCGCAGCGCCAGCAGTGGGACGAGAGCCGCCGGGCCCTCGCCCAAAAGGAAGGCGAGTTTCAAATCGTGGGCCGCGAGGGCCGCGAAGCCAAGGCGCGCTTTGAAACCGTTAGCTGGGAGCTCGAAGAGCTGGCCAACCGCGATCACAGCGGGCACCAGGAACGCCAGGACATCGCCACGCGCATCGAGAAACTGCAGGAACAGCGGCGCCAGTTGGCCGCGGACATTACGACGCACGCCCAGTCGCTGCGCGTGATGGAAGAGCAGCAGACGATTCTGCAGTCCGCCGTCACCGAGCACCGCATCAGCCACGAAGGCTTCAACCAGCGCGTACAACACCTGACGGCGCAGCACGAATCGACGATGAGCCGAATCCAGGATCTGGAAGCGGCCCTGGCCGGACGGACGCGCGGCATACAGGCCTATGCGGAGAACATGCAGCGCCTCGCCGAGGCCATCGAAAGCGCCGAGGGACAGCTGTCCTCCATGGAGGAGGCCGTCGAAACCATCCGCCAGCAGACGGAGACCCTGCAGGCCGAGCGCGAACGCCAGGCGACGCACATCCGCGCCACCGAGGAAACCCTGTCCGGCAAGCGGGCCCGGCTCGACGAACTGCGCGAGACACGGTCCGAGACGGAAATCCAGCTCACCGAGTGCCGCATGCGCCGCCAGAACCAGGTGGACCGCATCACCTCCGAATACGGATTGACCGTCGACCAGCTGGGCGCGGAGCCCGTCCCCCAGTGGCCCGAGGGCACGCCCGCGCTGGACGTGCTCGAGACGACCGTCGCGGAATTGCGGACCAAGCTCGACGCCATGGGCCCCGTCAACCTGGTGGCAATCGAGGAGTACAAGGAACTGGAGGAACGCCACACGTTCCTCACCACGCAGGAACAGGACCTGATCAACGCCAAGCAGCAGCTCATGGACATGATCCGGAAGATCAACCGGACCACCTCCGAAATGTTCAGTTCGACCTTCCTCAAGGTGAACGAGAACTTTCAGATGACGTTCCAGAAGCTGTTCAACGGCGGCTCGGCCAAGCTCGTGCTGGTGAACGAAGAGGACGTCCTGGAGTGCGGCATTGAGATCATCGCGCGCCCGCCCGGCAAGCGCCTGCAGAACGTGTCCCTGCTGTCCGGCGGCGAGCGCACGATGACGGCCGTCGGCCTGCTCTTCGCCATTTACATGATCAAGCCCAGCCCGTTCTGCGTGCTCGACGAGTTGGACGCCGCCCTGGACGAGGCCAACATCGGGCGCTTTGTCAGCATGCTGACCGGCTTCCTGAGCCAGTCCCAGTTCGTCATCGTCACCCATAACCGCCAGACGATCTCGGCCGCGGACATCCTCTACGGCGTGACGATGCCGGAGAAGGGCATTTCGCGCATCGTGTCCATGCGCTTCCGCGGCCGCGACACCGCGGCGCCGAAGGCCGTTCAAATGGAAACCCCCGCCGCGGCCAAGGCTGAGGACGTTGCCTCCGAAACGGCGGGCGCGACCAGCGACGTGCGCGCGCCTGATTGATGTGCTCCGGGAATCGCCGCGCACCGCGTGGGTGAGGATTCTCGGAGCGGACTCACCACCCGCTGCGCTGGAGGCACGGAAACACGGAGCCGCGCTTGCTTTTCTGTGACCTCTTTCGTCGGATCGTTGCGAGGATTTGTCGCGTCGCGATGCGACNGATGCGACGCGACAAATCCTCGCAACACTCACCGTAGAGGAAGAGGAGGAGTCACGCCGTCTGCTCCTGCCTGCAACTCCGTGCCTTCGCGTCTCCAGCTCGCCCGCCGCAGGCTTGGCGAAGGCGGGCAGAGCGGGTGGTGAATTGCATTCGGCTCGTCAGCGGCGAGTCTGGCACGGTTTCTTCACCCCGCGCACGCTTCGTCTCGACTTCGCCCCCAGGATCTCGGATGATCCGACACGGTGTCGGACGCACTCAACATGCAGTTTTGTCTGGAGCTGGCCATACTCGCTGCGCGCGCGGGCGGGCAGCACGCGCGGCTCAACCGGCACCGCTCATCGGACGTGCACAAGGCCTTCGCGCACGACATCAAGCTGCAGCTGGACCTGGAATGCCAGGCCCGGGTCGTGGACACCATCCAGCGGCACGCGCCCACGCATGCCATCCTCGCCGAAGAGGACGAGGGGGACGTCGCCGCGCTTCCCGGCGGACCCGCCCGCGCTTCGGCACGCGCGGCCGACGCCCCCCTGTGGATCGTCGATCCGATTGACGGCACGGTGAACTATTTCCACGGCCTGCCCATGTGGTGCTGTTCGGTGGCGGTCCAGCAGGGAGGCCGCACGCTCGCGGGCGCCGTATACGCGCCCGATCTCGGCGAGCTTTATACGGCCACCGCCGACGGACCCGCCCTGCTGAACGGGGAGCCGTTGCGCACGTCTGAAACGGCGACGCTGGAGGACGCGATCTTCCTCACCGGCTTGAGCCAGAAGAACGAGTCCGATGCGGTGCCCGCCACGCTGGTGGAGCGCCTGGCGCAATCGGTGCAGAAGATCCGGGTGCTGGGCGCCGCCGCCCTCGACATCTGCCGCGTGGCGCGCGGCCACGCTGACGCCTATTGGGAACCGGCCATCCACCTCTGGGACATGGCGGCCGCCGGCCTGATCGCAGAACGCGCCGGCGCGCGGACCACCGTGCTCAGCCGCCGCGGCACACGCGTGAGTTTCGTGGCCACCAACGCCCACATCCACGATGCGGTTACTCAGTTGCTGACGGCCCGGCACAGCCCGTGATGCCCACCGCGGTGGCGGCATGGCGGGCTACGGGACCAGCCCAAAGTCGCGCAGGACTTGGTATTGTGTATTGGCCGGCGTGACGACGGGATGCCCAAACATGATGCCGTCTGCCACCGTGCTGCCGCCCCCCAGTAGTGTCCCGTCACTGCTCTTGCGGATATACCATTTGCCAGGGCGCGCCACATAGACCCCAATGTCGGTCTGGCCATCACCATCATAATCGTTCGGCACCGGCATGGCGGTGGGGGCGCCCCAGGCGATCGGCTGCCCGCTGTACAGGGCTCCCGTTCGGCTGGCCAAAATGAACCATTTGCCGTCATTCGGGGTATACACGGCAAGGTCGGTTCGGCGGTCGCCGTCATAGTCGCCCTGAACCGGCAACGCCGCGCTCCAGCCCCAACCGATCGGCGCGCCGCCCATCATCTGGCCGTCGTGGCTCTGACGCACATACCACAAGCCCTGAGCCGGATAGTACGCCGCCAAGTCTGCTTTTCCATCCCCGTCATAGTCGCCCGGCACCGGGATGGTGTCCCTCCAGCCCCAGCCAATCGGTGCGCCACCCATGATCTTGCCGTCATGGCTCTGACGCACATACCACCGCCCCTCGGGGGGATCATACACCGCCAGGTCTGTTTTGCCGTCGCCGTCGTAGTCCTCAGGCACGGGTTTGGCCGCGCTCCACCCCCAACCGATCGGCGCGCCCCCCAGCATCTGGCCGTCACGGCTCTGCAGGATGTACCACTTGCCTTCCCGCTGCACATACACCGCGAAGTCCGCCAGTTTGTCGCCGTCGTAGTCGCCCGGAACCGGGACTCCCCCCGCCATCCAATTCACGGGCCCGCCAGAGAATATGGCCCCATCACGACTCTGCCGCATGTACCAGTTGCCCGCGGCTTCGTGATAGACGCCCAAGTCAGCCAGACTATCGCCATCGAAGTCGGGCTGCGCGGACCGCAGGTTCGGCGGAGGCGACGCCGTTGTCGTGGTGGACGAGGTTGTCGTGGTGGTCGTCACGCTGGACGTCGTGGTTGAGGACGTCGTCGTGCTGGTCGTCGTGGTCGTGGTCGCGCCGCCGCTCTCCGCAATCACCTGCAAGATCTCGCTGGCTGACAGAACTCGGTTATAGACGCGCACGTCATCCACCCGCCCCGCAAGTTGCGCGTAGCCGTAGGGCTCGTAGTTGTTCCCGATCAGAAAGCGATTGGCGGTCATGGGCGTCGCCGTGGGAATGTCGCCGGCCGGCAGCGTCGTCGTCATGGCCTCAGCCACTCCATCCTCGAAAATCCGCAGGCGCGCACTGGTGGGCTGACTGCCGTCGTACACCATTACGACGTGTGACCAGCGTCCTGTGGCCATCTGATGTGTGGCCTCCGAACAGGACGAATCCCCATACGGATATCCACCGACGGAGCCCAATGGCACACCATGCACCGGGTTCACCGCCTCGAATAGAAACCCGCGGATGGGGCGTGAGTCCTTGGACATCAACCCGCGCCGGCCCGTATTGTCGTCCAGCCACACCCACGCCGCCAGCGTCATGCTGGAGCAACCATCCAGCGCATCAAGATCCCCCGCATCGATGTCCTGATCCGCTCCAGTGAAAGCAAACGCACCTCCACTGACGCCGTTCGGCGTCCACGTGGCCCCATGGACCATCCCCGTATGGCCGTTGCCGCTTTGGTCGGTGACGCTGGAACCCTCATCCGCGTCGAACGTGTAGTGTAACACGAGTCCATCGGCCAGGCTGGGCGGAGGGTTGGTCGGCGCGGGAGGCGTACGCCAGACGTCGCCATAGGCAAGTCCGTAACCGTACTGCCCACCCATGATCCACATGGCGTTGTCGTAGGTGAGGGCCGCCGCTGAATCGCGCGAGGCCCAGGGCGCGGACGCCGCCGCCTGCCACTGCGCGCCGTCCGCCGACCACCACACATCGTTCATCCGGCTGGTGTCCGGGCGCAGCCCGCCCATAATCCAAAACCGGTTGTCGTAGCGCAAACACGCCGGCATCCACCGCGTCGACCAACCCGCGTTGGTTGCAACCTGCACCCAATCGACGCCGTTGGACGAAGACCACACATCATTGCGAGCCTGATTGAACGCGGGGCCATACCCGCCCATGATCCACATCTTGCCGTCGTGCAGCACATGGCCCATCCCAAACCGTGGCCCCCACGGCGCGTGCGCCGTGGCCAGGACCCAGTCTGCGCCATTCGTTGAGAACCAGACATCGTCATGGAAAGGGTTTGCCCCCCCTGCGGCTTGCCCGCCCATAAGCCAGAGCTTGCCGTCATGCGCCAGCACCGCGGGCTCGTTGCGCGCGCTCCAGGCCGCGTTGCTCGAGGCCTGCACCCAGGCAACACCATCCGCCGATGACCAGACATCGTTCAGCATCCGGCCGCCGTCGCTCACGCCGCCCATCACCCACATGCGCTCACCAAGCACGGCTTGGCCGAAGAGTTCGCGCGGACCCGACGCGGCGTTGCTGCTGACGAGCGTCCAGTTCCGCCCGTTGACCGAACTCCAGACATCCGCGTAGGTCGTGGCCAGGCTGTTGTGCTTGTGCCCCCCAATGAGCCACATGCGCTCGTTGAACACCAGCGCACCAGCCCCGTTTCGGGGCCCCCAGTCCGGCGCATTCGTCACCAGTTGCCAGGGCGGCGCCAGCGGAGGTAGGGCCGACGTGGTCGTGGAGGATGTGGTCACCGTGGTGCCTGAGGGAATATCGTGCGTGCCGTAGTCCAGCGGCATGGACACACCAAACGCGGCTGGCTGGCCTTGAATATCGAGCAGCACAGCCGATGCCGGGAACGCTGCAAACAACGCGGCAACAACCGCCGTTTGGAATCGCCAATCGATCTTCATGGCACCCTCCGATTCGTTTCAGAGACTCGAAGACGGCTGGCAGTCTCCTGCAAGTCTGCCCGAGGCCATGGGATCAGGTTCAGCGTGCACATCCACCTGCGATCTCATGGCTTGCTAGCCATATCGTTGCTGATCGCGAATAGGCTACTCCCGTTAAATGTTTAACGGCAATCCCCATCGCTAGTCGGCCGGCCATTAGTTGACCTCATATCAGGATCAGGGGAAAGCCTAGCCTCATCGCCCGCCGCGGCGCGGCCAACGTTTGGGCCATCTTGCGTATCGCCAGGTCAGTCATCTGCAGACAACTTCTATCTCGGTCGCTTTGCGTAGCAAAACGTTCTGATCGCACGGCCGACGTGCGATCAGTAGCCCATGATCAGGAAACCCGTCGGCCGCGGGCGTGCGCTGCCGGGCACGGGCGACGCCCAGATGTCATTCAGCGGCGTGATGTAGCCGTATTCGCCGCCAATGACCCAGATGGCGTCGCGATAGGACAGGACGCC